>NZ_BFFP01000032.1 GCF_003864415.1 Ligilactobacillus salitolerans | reverse complement strand
GCGAGGACTATTAAACATGTCCAAGTTGTATCAGTCAATTCAAGCAAAAGCTTAAGTTGTTGAACCGCCGTATACGGTTCCGTACGTACGGTGGTGTGGGAGGTCGATAGTGTGAACTATCTCCTACCCGATTCGTTTGACAAACTCCGTATCACTTAGTATGATAGTAGAAATTGAATGTCCTTTTAATACCTAGTCCCGTGAGGCTAGCAAAGGCAGCATCTCTAAAGAACGGTTACGCATATTAAATTCAGCGTCCGCTTGTATCCACATAGATGGCTGCAAGTGGACTTTTTTTGAGCCAAAAAATAAAGTAAATAAAAAAAGAACCATTTAAATGACTCCAGAGAGGGCATAACGGTTTACGAAACTTGCAGACAAAGGCCAAAGCCAAACTGTAAGCAAATCAAGGAACTGGAGCATTTAAAAATGCCCAGTTCCTTTTTTTTATGTCTGGCTGCTGCCTTTTTACCTGAAAGAAGATGCTTAATGTGAATTAAAAAAATACTTGTCAAATGCTAAAAATGCACTGCCAACCAAAAGGAGGAACTGATTGCATGTTAAATAGTACTCAGATTTTATTACCACACTTTGTTTCAGTTCAAGCTCTCGACTCGACGCAAGTTTTGCGTCTGATCAAACGAGCAGAATTTTTTAAAAACCACGGACAAAAGCCGGAATTTGGACGAGAGATCAACGTTGCTAACCTCTTTTTTGAAGATTCTACCAGAACTAAAACGAGTTTCATCATGGCTGAAAAAAAGCTCGGCTTAGAGGTCTTCCCATTTACGGCTGCCAACAGCTCAGTCAATAAAGGCGAGACCCTCTATGACACCTTGCTGACACTCTCAGCAATCGGGATCGACCTGGCTGTGATCCGCCATCCGCAAAATGACTATTATGCCCCCCTTTTGGACCAAAGCGATTCCCAATTAGACATCGGCATTTTAAACGCCGGCGATGGTTCGGGCCAACACCCTTCGCAAAGCCTGCTCGACTTAATGACGATCCACGAAGAATTCGGCCAGTTTGCCGGGTTAAAGGTCGCAATTGTCGGCGACCTCAAAAATTCACGCGTTGCCCGCAGCAATATGCAGCTGCTTAAAAAACTCGGGGCACAGATCTTTTTCTCCGGACCCAAAGAGTGGTTTACCGCAGAATTTGCCGAATATGGGCAGTATCTGCCAGTTGACGAGCTAGTGACCCAAGTCGATGTCATGATGCTGCTGCGGGTGCAGCATGAACGCCATACCGATATAAAAGAAGAAGCGAGCTTTGAACCTAGGAAGTATCACCTCCGCTACGGGCTGACCAAGGAACGCTACCAAAAGATGCTGCCGCATGCGATCATCATGCATCCCGGTCCGATCAACCGTGACGTTGAATTGGCCGGAGAGTTAGTGGAAGCGCCGCGTTCCCGGTTTGTCGCTCAGATGCAAAATGGGGTCTTTATGCGGATGGCAATGTTGGAAGCAGTAATCTTAGGCAGAAAACTTGGAGGGCAAAATTCATGAAAACAGTAGTCATCAAAAACGGACAAGTGTGGCTAGGCGGAAAGTTGACCAGCAATGATCTGCTGGTCAAGAATGGTCAGATCGCGGCCGTTGGCCAAAACTTGTCCGGTGATCAGGTCCTAGATGCCTCCGGGCTAGCAATTTTTCCCGGCTTGATCGACGGCCATGTTCACCTCAGGGAGCCTGGGCAAACGGCTAAAGAAGACATTTCATCAGGAACAATGGCCGCAGCTCATGGCGGCTACACCACAGTTTGCGCGATGGCTAACGTCACCCCGGTCCCAGATACACCGGAGAAAATGCAGGCACTATGTCAGCTAAACGCAGATCACGGTCATGTGCGCATTTTACAGTATGCCCCTGTCACAGAAAATTTAACCAGCGAAAAACTGACCGATTTTCAGGCTTTGCATGCAGCAGGCGCTTTTGCATTAAGCAATGACGGCAAAGGGATCCAGTTAGGCAAAACCATGTATGCAGCCAGCAAACAAGCGGCTTTAGCCGACCTTTTGCTAGCTGTTCATGCTCAAGACGATGGACTCTTTAACCAGGGTGTGATCAATGATGGCCCAGTCGCAACTAGACTAGACCTGCGCGGGATCCCAGCAGTCAGCGAAACCACGCAAGTCGCACGCGACCTGCTTTTAGCTGCCCAGACTAAAGTACGCTATCACATCTGCCATGTTTCTACCAAAGAGACGGTGGAGTTAGTCCGCCAGGCTAAGGCAGCAGGGATCCAGATCACATGCGAGGTCACACCGCACCACCTGCTTTTATCCCAAGATGATATTCAAACTAATGATCCCAACTACAAGATGAACCCGCCCTTACGGACTAAAGCAGACAAAGCAGCCTTGATCACCGGGATCCAAGACGGCACGATCGATGTGATCGCTACTGATCATGCTCCCCATACCAAAGCAGACAAAGCAGGCGGCTTTGCTCACTCTGCTTTTGGGATCACAGGCAGTGAAACGGCTTTTGGGCTGCTTTACACTGAGCTGGTCAAAACAAAGGTCATCACCTTGGCGCGCTTGATCGAATTGATGAGCAGCAAACCGGCAGAAGTTTTCCGGATCCCAGATGCCGGCCAGATCATGCCGGGAAAAAGAGCGGACTTGGCATTCTTCGATTTAAATGCTAAACATCAACTAGCCCAAGGCAATTTCCTGTCCAAAGGCAGCAACAGCCCATTTGTCGGCAAAAATGTCTATGGCCAGACCGTCTTAACAATGGTCGCTGGACAAGTCGTTTATCGCAAGCAGCAAGCATAACATATTGGAGAGTGAAAAAATTCATGAAACGTTACTTAACTTTGGAAGATGGGACCGTTTATGAAGGCCAAGCCTTTGGCGGCAGCAGCACTTCCGCCGGGGAGTTGGTCTTCACGACTGGGATGACTGGCTACCAAGAAACGATGACCGATGATTCATACGCTGGGCAATTGGTGATCTTCACCAACCCTTTGCTTGGCAACTACGGTGTTTCTCTAGCCGATAATGAAGATTTAGAGCCCGCTTGTGCTGGTGTGATCTGCCGGCAGCTAGCTCGAGTCACAGATAGTTGGCGGGCTAGCGAAAGCCTAGATTCATTCATGCAACGCCATAACTTGCCCGGAATTAGCGGGATCGACACACGCGAACTAACACAAAAGCTCCGGACAAAAGGCAGCATGCGCGCGCTTATCACCGATGAGGTTTTGCCCGCAGAAAAACTGCCCGCAGAGTTGATCCAAGACCAGATTGCAAGTTTTGCCGCAGTAAAAAATCAGCAGCGGCCATACCGCATCCCAGGCAGCGGCTTTACGATCGTGGTCGTTGATTTTGGGGCCAAGCAAAGCATTTTACGTGAACTGATCAAGCGCGACTGCAATCTTGTGGTCGTTCCGTCTTCCTCTACTGCGGAACAGATCCTTAGTTTCGCGCCCGACGGTGTTTTATTATCAAATGGACCAGGCGACCCGCAAAATTACCCGGACGCCCTGCCCATGATTCAAAAAATCCAGGAGAAAACAGTTATTTTCGGGATCTGTCTTGGTCATCAGCTCTTCGCCCGCGCCAATGGTGCTCAAACCTTCAAAATGAAATTTGGCCACCGGGGCTTTAACCACCCTGTCCAAGAAGTAGCAACCGGCGAGACCCGCTTTACTTCACAAAATCATGGCTATGCAGTCGATGCCGCTTCCCTGGATCAGACCTTACTGACCAAAACTTACGTGGAGCTCAACGACCAGACCGTTGAAGGATTGCGTCACAAAAAATTTCCTGCTGCTTCGGTCCAATTTCACCCGGATGCAAGCCCAGGACCCCACGATTCCGTGGCAGTTTTCGATGATTTCATCGCTATGATCACAGCGCAACAGGAGGAAAAATATGCCCAAAAGAAATGACATTCATAAAATCTTAGTCCTCGGTTCCGGCCCGATCATCATTGGTCAAGCAGCCGAATTCGATTACTCGGGAACGCAAGCATGTCTAGCCTTGCGTGAGGAAGGCTACGAAGTCGTTTTGGTCAACTCCAACCCGGCAACGATCATGACGGACCACGAGATCGCTGATCAAGTCTATCTTGAACCGCTGACTGCTGACGTTGTCACGAAAATCATCCGGCAAGAAGCGCCGGACGCGCTCCTGCCGACTCTGGGCGGACAAGTCGCCTTGAACTTGGCAGTCGCGTTAGCCGAAAACGGCATTCTAGAAGAAATGGATGTCAAACTCTTGGGAACCGGTCTGAAGTCGATCGCCCAAGCAGAAGACCGCGAAAAATTCAAACAGTTGATGTTAGACTTAGGCGAGCCTGTCCCGGCGTCACAAACCGTCAACACAGTAGACCAAGCCTTGAATTTTGCAGAAGAAACCGGCTATCCTGTCATCGTCCGTCCCGCCTACACGATGGGCGGGACTGGCGGCGGGATCTGCCAGTCTCAAGCAGACTTAGCCAGGATCGTCAAAAATGGGCTCGAGTTGTCCCCCGTCAATCAGTGCTTGATCGAACAATCGATCGCGGGAATGCGCGAAGTTGAATTCGAAGTCATGCGTGATGCAGCAGACAATGCCCTAGTCGTCTGCTCGATGGAAAACTTCGATCCAGTCGGGATCCATACCGGCGACTCGATCGTTTTTGCCCCAACGCAGACTTTAAGCGACCGTGAATATCAAATGTTGCGCGACTGCGCTCTGAAACTGATCCGCGCGCTGAAAATCGAAGGCGGCTGCAACGTTCAATTGGCAATGTCGGCGACCTCGATGGACTACTACGTGATCGAGGTTAATCCCCGGGTCTCGCGTTCATCCGCCCTGGCATCCAAAGCGACGGGCTACCCGATCGCCAAAATGGCCGCAAAAATCGCAGTTGGACTGAATTTGACTGAAATTAAAAATCCGGTCACCAAAACAACTTATGCCGAATTTGAGCCAGCACTTGACTATGTGGTCGCTAAGATCCCCCGCTGGCCCTTTGACAAGTTCCCGCAAGCCGACCGCCAAGTCAAAACACAGATGAAAGCAACCGGCGAAGTGATGGCTTTGGGAAGAAACGCCGAAGAAGCCTTATCCAAGGCCGTCCAGTCTTTAGAGATCTCCACCCATGATCTGTATTTGCCCAAAGCACACGCACTAAATGATGAACTTTTGGCGAAAAATCTGATCCACGCCACTGATGAACGGCTATTTTACCTGGCTGAGGCTTTAAGGCGCGGCTGGACCTTAGATGATGTGGCCGAATTGACCAAGATCAACCGCTATTTCTTGGATATTGTCTTGCATTTGATCGAGTTAGAAAAGACCGCGCAAGAGCACCCATTTGAAAGTCAAGCACTCAAGGAAGCCAAATACTATGGTTTAAGCGACGAGACCCTCGCACGCTTATGGGAAACCGAGCCGCAAAAAGTCCGGGCCTTCCGGACTGAACAAAAAATTTTGCCTGCTTATAAAATGGTCGATACATGTGCAGCTGAATTCGCCGCAGATACGCCCTATTTTTATAGTACTTATGGCGAACATAATGAGAGCCGCCCGTCTGCTAAATCATCCGTCCTAGTTATCGGTTCCGGTCCCATTCGGATCGGTCAAGGAGTCGAATTTGATTACGCAACCGTTCACTGTGTGAAGGCGATCCAATCTGCAGGCTACGAGGCGATCGTAATGAACTCCAACCCGGAAACTGTTTCGACTGATTTTTCGATTTCGGACAAACTCTACTTTGAACCCTTAACCGCTGAAAAAGTTTTGGATGTGATCGAGCTGGAACAACCGCTCGGGGTAATTTTACAATTTGGCGGGCAAACTGCGATCAATCTCGCTGACACCCTCGCAAAAAACGGTGTCCAAATCTTAGGGACTGACCTGGATTCATTAAATCGCGCGGAAAACCGCGACGAATTTGACCAGGTGATCAAGCAGTTAAAACTTCGGCAGCCTGACGGCAAGATTGCTCTTAACGCCAAAGAAGCCGCAGACGGCGCGAATGAACTTGGCTACCCAGTCCTGGTCCGTCCCAGCTACGTTTTAGGCGGCCGCGCGATGCAGATCGTCAATAATGATGAAGAGTTACAGAACTATCTGGAACAAAATCTCGCCGAAGTCGGCAACAAGCCGATTTTAGTCGACCAGTATCTGCAAGGACGTGAATGTGAAGTCGACGCACTCTGCGATGGGCAAAACGTCTTGTTGCCGGGGATCATGGAACATATCGAGAGGGCAGGGATCCACTCCGGCGATTCGATGGCTGTTTACCCGCCCCAGCATCTCAGCGCGGCCGTTAAAGCAGAAATCGTAGAAATCACGCAAAAACTCGCTGTGGCATTGCACTGTATCGGCATCATGAACATCCAGTTCATCATTGCCGCTGAAAAAGTTTATGTCTTAGAAGTCAACCCGCGGGCAAGCCGCACAGTGCCGTTTTTAAGCAAAATCACCGGCTTGGAAATGGCGCAAGTCGCTACACGGATCATTCTCGGGCAAAGCCTGCAAGAACAAGGCTTGAAGGCTGGATTGCTGCCGGAACCAAGCAAAAAATTCGTCAAAGCACCAGTTTTCTCTTTCAGTAAACTCGACGATAGCGACAGCTTCTTAGGCCCAGAAATGAAGTCGACCGGGGAAGTTATGGGCAGCGATGAGCGTTATTCCAACGCTTTGCTGAAAGCCTTCATGGGTGCAGGCTTCTCCTTACCGGCTAACGGCAGTATTTTGCTGACGATCAGCGATTCTGACAAACCTGCGGTGACTGAGATCGCCCATCGTTTTGCCCGCATCGGCTATCGTTTGTACGCAACAGCAGGAACCGCGCAATTATTGGCCAAGGCCAATTTGCCCACCACGACTGTCACCAAGGTCGGTGAAAAAGCTGCCGCAAGCAAAGAATCCAAGATCATTGATTTAATTTCCAGTGAAAAGGTAGATCTAGTGATCAACACAATGGGCAACGACCAAGCCCAAAATTCCGACGGTTTCTTAATTAGACAAACTGCGATCAGACACAACGTACTTTTACTAACCTCGCTAGATACTGTCTCAGCCTTGCTTTTGGCTTTGGAAGGTCAATTTCTAACAACGACCCCACTGTAAGAATTAACGACGCAAAAAAGGCTGGAGCAAAGCAAGAGTACTTTTAAGTTAATCAAGACTGGGGAAAGACCAACCAAAAGAATGATTTGCGGTTGGTCTTTTGACTAGTTTCCAACCGAAAGAGTAGAGTCAGGTCCAGGTATTTCACAATAGACAAAAGCACCACCAAAATTTCAGCAAATTTGGTGGTGCTTTTTTTAATATAATAGAGCCTGCTGGAATAAGAAATAAATTCTTTTACAACAGCCCGATCACATGGCCGAGGATCCCCACAACGAAGATCCCGACGATAATAACAATTGGAGAAACCTTCTTCTTCAAGAGCCACATGCATAAGAAGGTCAATAAGAGCGGTACCAAGCCAGGGATCAGTTGATCCAGGTTATCCTGCAAAGTCGTGACCTTGACACGGTCCAAAGATTTGCCGGCCGCTTTTTCAGCCAAAGCTTGCTTGATCCCAGCAGCACCGGAAGGCAAGTTACTCCAGTCAATATATTCGCCCTTTTGCTGCGGGATCTTAGAAACTGTCGGGGTAAACTTGATCGTGACCCAGCGTTGGATCAAGGCACCTAAGACGAACATCCCCATCATCGAAGCGCCCCGAGTGATCATTTGCAGTAATCCGCCCGAAAGGTCTTCAGTAATGGCATTACCTGCTTTATAGCCAAATTCTTGCGTATACCAGAGTGTTGCCAAACGAATAATGTTCCAGACAACGAAGAACAAAATCGGTCCAACGATATTGCCGCCCAGTGCTAATGAAGCTCCCAGCGCCCCTACCATCGGACGAACTGTGAACCAGAAAACCGGGTCGCCGACACCAGCCAGCGGACCCATCATTCCGACTTTAACACCTTGAACAGCCGCATCATCAATTGGTGCACCATTAGCTCTTTCTTCTTCCAAAGCCAAGGTCACACCCAAAATTGGCGAGGCAACATAGGGATGGGTATTGAAGAACTCTAAGTGCCGCTGGTAAGCAGCTGCCCGATCTTCTTTTGTCTTATATAATTTGTTCAAGGCTGGAATGATCGAGTAGCACCAGCCGCCATTTTGCATCCGTTCATAGTTCCAAGATCCTTGGAGGAATTGTGAACGCCAAGCAACTCTCCAACGATCGCGTTTAGATAAAGTAATTTCTTTTTCTTTTACTGCTGGTTCAGCCATTGTTTCTTCCTCCTTTTGTCTTAATAGTCATCCAAAATATCGCCCAATGGGTCGCCGGTATTGCTGCCGCCGCCATTATCGTTATTTGAACCGCCGCTCTTATCAAGCGACAAGTACATCAAGGCCAAAGCAACACCCAAAGCACCAATAGCGATCAAGGTCAAATCAGACAAAGCAGCAACTACGAAACCAATAATGAAGAATGGCCATACTTCGTGGGAAGCCATCATATTGATCACCATCGCGTAACCGACAGCAACAACCATCCCGCCGCCGATCGTCATCCCGTCATTTAACCAATCGGGCATAGCCGTCAACATCGACCGCACAGATGAAGCCGGAATAACTAACAGCAAAGCCGCAGGCAAAGCAATTCTTAAGCCTTGCAATGCAATCGAGACGTACTGCCAAAAATCGATCATTCTGCTTTTGCCTTCTTTAGCAGCCTTATCCATTAAATGAGTCAAGGCGACAGTGATGGTCCGAACAAGCATAGTCAAGAACAAGCCCGCAACAGCCAAAGGAATGGCGATCGCAATCGCTGAACTGATCCCTTTTGTCCCTTGCCCGCCTTGAACCAGAATAATGGCTGAAGCAACAGCGGCAAGTGCAGCATCAGGTGCAATTGCGGCACCCACATTAGCCCAGCCTAAGGCGATCATCTGTAACGAACCGCCTAGCATCACTCCTTCTGTCAGGTGTCCCGTAACCAGACCGATCAAGGTACAGGCAACCAGCGGCTGATGGAATTGCCATTCATCCAAAACGCCTTCCATTCCAGCGAAAAATGCCACAATTACTACTAAAATCATCGATATACCAGACATGGATCTTCCTCCTTTGCTCTAAAACTTACAAACCTAACTCTTTACGAGCTTTTTCAACTAATTCGTCAAAATTACCGCGCTTATCTCCGGGCACTTTCCGCAAATCAAATTTGACCCCCATTTTCTTCAATTCATCAAAGGCTTTAACATCTTGCGGTCCCATTGACAGCACATTATTGACCGCCACTTTACCAGTCGAATGTGACATGGAACCGATATTTAGCTCATGCAGATCCATGCCGCCTTGGATCGACTTTAAAGCATCCTCCGGGTTTTCAAATAAAATCAAAGCTTTCGTATTGCCAAAACGCGGGTGATTAGCGACTTCCTGCATTTTAGAAATTGGAATAACATTTGCCTTAACACCAGGGGGAGCCGCCTGCATGATCATGCTCTTACGCAGATTATCATGCGCAACTGTATCAGAAACAACGATGATCCGGTTGGGAGCAGTCGACTTCGTCCAGGAAGTGGCTACTTGCCCATGCAAAAGCCGCGAATCGACCCGGGCCAAAACATACTTGATCTTACCATCGCCGATAACAGTCCCCTCAGGCAGTGAGCCGCCCTTAGGCTGACCATCTTGTGCCTTCGGAACTGTCTCTTCTTCTTTGGGCTGCAAATCTTCCGGCTTGACCTTGATACCATCTTTTGCCGTTTCAAGGATGTGTGCCGCAATTTCTTGAGCGGTGTCCATCGACATCCGTGAAGCATAGGCTTCGATCACCATCGGCAAATTCATCCCGGCAACGATCGCCCAAGTGTCCTTATGCTCTTCATAGACCTTGCTGGCTTGGTTGAAAGGTGTCCCGCCCCACAGATCTACCAAGAACAAAACTTGTTCTGGGTCAGAAAAAGAAGCGATGGCTTTTTCCATCTTGGCATGTACGTCGTCTGGTCCTTCGCTGCGTTTCAAGATCACAGTCTGGACATTTTCTTGTTCGCCAAAAATCATTTCGGCTGACTCGTAAATGCCTTCCGCGAAAGTCCCATGACTCGCGAGGATAATACCTACCATCTTGTAAACCTCCTATCAAAAATTTTGCTGGTCCTTTAAGACCAAGTAACTCCTTCATGAATTCAGCTCGCAGCTTGATCCCCAAATTCCCAGCGCTATTTTTAAAACTTTGGCCTTACCATAACCAAAGTTCTTGCGGCTAGGTGTCCAAGATCTTAAACGTACGAACGACAGAAGAAATTATCTCCTAATAAATAAATCAAAGATATGTCTATTGGCCAATCAGAAACGACCGCAGAATATCTTTGATTTTAAGTACAGGATAACACTTTTTGGGAATTTTAAGAAGTATTATTGTTTTTATGTAAAATTTTATTTTTGTAGGATATTTATTGAAGAATTTCATTGTAGAACATAGGGTTTTTAAATTTAATCTACCATAAATCTAATTCATATATAGGCATTATCCTAATGATAAAGGTAAAAAAGACCGCTGCACTCGTTTTGAAATGCAACGGTCCTAAGATCTATTTGCTCAAATTAAATGTGTTCCACGGCTTGATCAAATCAAGCAAAGCCAAGTCATCTTGGGTCAAGTGCCCCACGTAATTTCTCCGTCCGTCATTAGGCATCGTCGTCAAAACGATCTGCAGCTCCCCTTTGTAGCGGGCATACTGATCATTAACAACAACGACATCTCCACGATTCAACGTTGGATCGCTAGGGCGAGCGGCGATGCCTTCCTTCTGGTGCACTACCCGCGGCAGCGTATCCCTTAAGAGAAAGGCAGAAGCATCACCGCGATACAGATGGTTTGGTGTCAGCACGATCTCTTTTTCCAAGTCCGAAACCTCTGCAGCAAACTCAACGTGTAGCGTCGGATAATCCGCATTAAAAGCCTGTGCGGCAGCGGCCAATTCTTCCTCGGAAGCATAAGCATTGCCAATGATCACATCATCGATCATCCCGGTGAGACGCAAGTGGGTCACTTGACTATAGATGCTGCGGGCACGGTCGCTTTCCATGGTTGGTAAGCCTTCATTGACTGGCCACGGGCCAAAAGTCGCAGTATGTGACGAAACAAAGGCTGCAGTGTGTAAAGAATACTGGCGATACTTCTGCGAATAGTCCATAAAGATCTCATCGCTTAAAGCAGTGTATTCTTGGGGGTAAAAATTGTGACAGCCGATCAAATTACTCAGTTCAGGTGCATAAGGCAGGATGCTATCAAGATAGTTAGTACCCCGGCTCATATTCAACTCGATCTTCAAGCCGTATGGATTATGGGTCATCTGGGCTTCTTCCATCCCAGTAAAGCCTTCGTCCAACCGCATCCCCCACACGCCAAGATCATGTAAAACGTGCAGGTCAGTATACTCCAGCCCAAGTTCGCTAAAGAGCGCCGGATTAACGTCAACGACTGTCTTAAATCCAAGGTCGTTAGCGTAGGCCACCGTCTTTTTAAACTTGGCTAAAATATCATCTCCACCCTCACCTTTAAGCTGTAAAAGTGAAGTGAAAATGCGGCGATAGCCGTATTTTTTCGCTAACTGCAAATATTGCTGATCTCGTTTGAAATCACTCTGTTCTGGGTAAATTGAAATTCCTAATTGTCTCATTATTCAACCTCTTATCTCTTTATCTCTATCGCACACTACTGCCCATCGCATTCTATTCACTACTTATAATACTCTTGTGCCATTTTTTGAGCCATCTTTTTAAACTTTCGTTTGCGCAGCCAGCCAAGGGCCAGCTCCCCAAACTTATTATTCGCCTTGACTTTGCTGCTCTTCGGAATGTTTTCTTCAGTATACATTAACACCGTCTGCTTATCGCTTTTTTTCTCTAACCGATACTCAACGATAAACTTCTGGTCAGGCATATCCATGGTATAACCATAGGCCTGGCTTGGGATCGCAGTGTCAATGTGCATCTTCGCCTGACGCCCGCTCGCCCATTTCTTGTCATAGGTATAGCCTGGTAATTCCCGCCAGGAGATTTTTTTGCCGACATGTACCCGGATATCCTCCAGAGCAGATTCCATTAATTCATGGTAAAAAAATTCTACTGGAACGTTCAAAGTCAAATTGATTTTCATTTTCTCTTGGTCCTCTCTTTTTTGCGAGCCTTAACTTCCAAAATTACTGTCACGATCGTCAATACTAGTCCAATTCCAATCACCCATAAACGCAGCGGCAGCTGAAAAAATGAACTGCAAAAGACGAGCAGCAAGCCCAGCCCCAGCATGAGGGTCAAAAAGTTTTTTTCGAATTTCATTATTCTTCAACTGGTTTAAGCTTGTTAGCTGCCTTAACAAATGGAACATAAATCAAGAATCCAATTACCATATTAAAGAGCTGCAAGACCACAGCACGCCAGTCCATTGTTGCGATCAGCACGTTGATCACAGGCGGCATTGACCAGATGATCTGATTCTTGATCGGAGCTACTAAGCCCAGTGAAACGGCACCATAAGCGATCGAAACCATCACAGCTGGAGCTAAGATAAATGGAATAAAGTAGATCGGATCTAAAACGATCGGCATCCCGAACATCACTGGTTCGTTAATGTTAAAGAAGCCTGGTGCAAGTGACAACTTAGCGACTGCCCGCTGATCATCCCGTTTAGAGAAAACCATGATCGCGATCAACAGCATCAAAGTTGAACCGGCGCCGCCGATCCAAGCATACAGGTCAAAACTGTTTCGTGTCCACAAATATGGCAAAGCTTTCCCTTGCTGGAAGGCATTGATATTGGCTAATTGTGCTGTCAACCAGATACTGTCCATGACAGGACCCAAAACGTTAGTCCCGTGGATCCCGAAGAACCAGAAGACCTGAACTAAGACAGTCATCAACAGAACTGCACCAAAGCCTTGGCTTAAGTTCAACAAAGGATCTTGGAGTGTCTTGGCAATAAATTCAATCACAGTTGTGTTGAATTTGCTGAAGATATAGCCGATCAGTCCTGCCAGATATAAAGCTGCCGTAGCAGGGATGATCCCGGTAAAGGCATTGGCAACTGCAGGCGGCACTGAATCTGGCATCTTAATAGTGATGTTTTTCTTCATCAGCCAGATATACACAGTTGCTGAAATAGCACCCATGATCATGACGGTAAAGAAGCCGGTCGAACCAAAGAATGAACCGAAGTTAAAGTAGCCCCACATTGAGATGTCTTTGCCTGTAACTGCAGCTCCCGCGTCGGTCAGAGCTTTAGCTGCACCTTTGCCCAAAGCTGAGCTCAAATGCAGGCTGGCACTTTGCGGCAAACTCATGATGAAGGCGCCTAAGGTTACGATCCCGCCTGTGATCGGTTCAACTTTATATTGAACTGCCAGCTGGTAACCGAACGTAAATGAAAAAATCAAACCTAAAATTGCTAAAGTTCCTGTCCAGACCATGGCATTCAAATCGATCAGCCACTGCATTGAAGTTACGATCCCCATCCAGTGCAGCTGAGTTGGGATATCACGTACTAAAGCATTCAAAACATTAGCGACCGCACCGGCCATCATGGCAGGCATAATAGCGATAAAGGCATCACGCAAGGCGATCAGCCAACGAACGGAACCGATCTTAGCTGCAACTGGAACAATATGTTTATTTAACCAATTAATAAAGGCATTCACTGTCTCCACTCCTATCTAATAAGTACCTAATTAAAACAAACAATGCTGATCAAGACTTGAAGCAGAGTGAAATTTGCTCTGTTTTCAATAATCTTGACCTAACCCAAACCCCAAAACTACTTCTTAACATCAATATTTTGCGTATGATAGTACAAAGCAAAACTGTCATAGACAAAAATCGTCCGCGAGAAGTTAAAAACCGTGCCGTTGGCCAGATAGTTGATCGCATCCAACCCTAAAGCCTGGTCGCCTTCCTTTTTACCTACCAGCTCAGCGTATCTTTCATCTAAAGCTTGAACGTGGACATAGTTTTCAGTTGTGTCGCCTGTCATCTGGTAAGTTTCACGCAAGAAACTAAAGATAGAGTTCTGAACACTTTCATCCGACAAATACGGCACTACATCCCGTGGGAAATACGATTCTTCCAAAGAATAAAGCCGCTCTTCCAGATAACGCAAGCGAATGACCCGGTAGACTTTAGTCCCCAGTGGGAGATTTCCCCGCGCTGCAAGATCTTCATTGGTTTCGATCGTATCGAATTGAACGACTTTAGATTTCAAGGGACCGCCGGAAACCATTGAATTTTCATCAAACCCGATCGACATATTCAAAACTTTGGCAGATTGTAACGGTTTTTTAATGACATAATAACCGCTGCCTCGAACTCGCCGCAGCATCCCATGGGCGAAAACCACATCTAAGGCCTTACGGACTGTATTGCGGCTCACTCCATATTCTTCGACCAGCTCTTTTTCTGTCGGCAATTTATCTTCATACTGGTTCTTTAGGATCGCTTGAATGATACTCTCAGCCACTTCGTGATACATAGAAACTAACCTCCTTTCTAGCAGTATTTTCCTGATAGACAGGTGCACAAAATGTGTCGGCGCTTTTAATTTTTGTGCCCACTAATTATTATATATGTAAGCTTTAACAATTTCAATGAAACGTTTTCATTTTTTAAGTTTTTTCAAAAAAGCTTGACATAAAAAAACACCCTCCAGCTTTTTTGCTGAAGAGTGCCGAGATAAGTTTATTTTAAAGAGGTAAAACAGCGAATACCAAAGCGCCGATGATCCCGCCAACAAGCGGACCAGCAACAGGTACCCAGCTATAGCCCCAATCGTTGCCGCCTTTGTTAGCAATCGGCAGCATTGCGTGAGCCAAACGAGGTCCCAAGTCACGGGCAGGGTTGATCGCATAACCTGTTGGGCCCCCAAGAGAAAGACCGATACTTACGATCAGACTCCCTGCGACCAAAGGATTTAACCCATCAGCCATTGAGCCATGACCGAAACTAGCCAACCCAAGTACCAGAACGGCTGTCCCGATCAACTCGGTGATAAAGTTAGCACCAAGGCTGCGAATTGCAGGTTCTGTCGCAAAAGTCCCCAGGATCGCATCCTGGTCTTCTGTTGCTTTCCAGTGCGGCAGGTAAGCCAACCAGACAATAATTGCACCAACGATCGCACCTAACATTTGCGCGATGATAAATGGCACAACTGCAGCCCATTTGGTCAAACCAACAACTGCAAAGCCAATAGTCACTGCTGGATTAAGATGAGCAGGGCCCATCATTCCGCCAACATAAGCACCCATAGTTACGGCTAAGCCCCAGCCGAGTGCAATAACGACCCAATCAGAACCTTGAGCTTTAGACTTGTTCAAGTTAACTGCGGCACAGACGCCGTCACCAAGTACGATCAAAACGAGGGTCCCGATAAATTCGCCCATCGCTTGAGTTGCAATACTTCCCATATTTTCTCCTCCTATTTATCTGGCAAAGTACTTTCATTTCTGTCAGATTTCTATCTAAGACATTACTTTTTCAAATGATCCAGTCTTGCTTCTGCCACAACTTCAGCTAATTTAGCAGCCTGTGCGGCTTTTTCTTCTTCTGTCCACCCTAAGACCCGTGCCATTTCATCAACAAAAGCATCTTGCTTGCCGGCCAGCTTATCTTCATGGAACAAGACATAGTTTGTACGGCGTAACAAGTAATCTACTGGTGTCATCGTCATTTCTTCAGCAATCGAATAATGCAAGCTGAGTGTGTCAGCCAAGCTTAAGCCAGGTGCGGCTTCAAGGTCAGCAGCATAAGAAACAACACGACCAGTGTTAGAACCAAAACGGTTAGCTAAATCTTCTGCTTCTTCTTGCGGGATGCCTTTACCCACAGCCAGCTTAGCATAAAATTCAATGGTCTTCTCAACATTAGTTGGGTCAAAATGACCGCCAGACACTTGAAGTTTCTTCGAATCGATCTCACGAATCTCAACGCCGAATTCTTCAGACAAGGTCTTAGTGATCAATTCCATTGCGCCAGCTGCCATCTTACGGTAGTCCGTGATCTTACCGCCAGATAAGGTGATCAGACCATCTTCACCAACGTCAAGCGATGAACCGCGAGAAACTTGTGAAGCTGAAACTTCTTTTTCACCGCTGGCTGTCTTCAACGCACTGATCGCTCTTTCAACGTCCCCGCGTTGGACCTCACCCTTGTTGAATTTATCAACGGCAGAGATCAAGTTATTGAAGCTGTCGTCAGAAACCTTGCCGGTGTTAGCCCCGCCGCCGTTATAATCGGAACCGGCATTGGAATCAAGTAAAGGACGGATCCCAGCCCATGAGGCTTCAATGTCATCCAGAGTGATATTAGCCTCTGGGAAACGGTTGTTAATGGCCTTCAAGAGGTAATCCACGTCAGCTTGTTCAACAGTTGGGTGAGTGTAATCACCAGTAAAGTCGGTATCGGTCGTTCCAAAGTAAGTCTTGCCTTCACGCGGAACAACGAAGATCATCCGGCCATCACCAGCACCTGAATCAGAGTAGGTTGGCTGCGGAACACTGAGGACTGATTCATCGACAACTAAATGAACACCTTTTGTTGGGCGGATCGTTTGTCCGCTGTTGCCATTCTTGTCATCCAGGCCTAAGAACTTGGAAGACCATGGTCCAGTTGTATTGATCAGCACTTTAGCATTAACTTTGAATTCTTCACCAGTTAAAACATCTTGTGCAGTCACGCCGTCAACTTTACCGTCAGCATTATGAGAAACGCCAACTACTTTAACACGACTCGCCATCAAACCGCCTAATTCAGCAGCTTCCTTGATATTTTCAATTACCAGACGCGCATCGTTATTGACGTAATCCAAGTAAACACCGGCACCGAGCAGCTTATCACTCTTCAAGCCAGGTTCACGCTGCAATACTTCGTCCCGGTCGATCGTGTAATTAGCATATTGACTTGCTTCCACACCGGCTAGGCGATCGTAGAGATCCATCGCGATTTTGACACTAAACATATCAAAAGTCTGATCTGGTGAATCATAGATCGGCAAAAGCATTGGGAACGGCTTAGGAATATGCGGTGCAATCCCTTGAACAACAGCACGTTCCTTGACTGTGTCGGAAACAACACCGACATCAAAGGTCTTTAAGTAACGGATCCCGCCGTGTACTAACTTGGTTGAGCGAGAACTTGTTCCTTCAGCGAAATCTTGCATTTCCAGCAAGCCGACCTTAGCGCCTGCCTTGGCAGCCTGGAGCGCAACACCGGCACCGGTGATCCCGCCCCCGATGATCAATAGATCCAGCTGTGTGTCCTTAAGTTGCTCGATTGTTTCTTTTCTTGTCTTATAAGAAAACTTCACTTCAATTTCCTCCTTATTTTAATTGGAGTAAGCAAGGTATTAAGCCTTGTTTACCTTCATAACTTTTTTCTCTCTCTTGCTTATCTGGTCATAGTCAGCCTAAATCTTACTTGCCAGGTTTAAATGTTCTTGTTGCTTTAACAGCTTCTTGCCAGCCGGCATACAAGTGGTCACGCCGTTCTGCAGCCATTTCAGGTTCGAATCTCTTACCGACTTCGAACATATCTTTCAATTCATCCGTGTCTTTCCAGAAACCACAGCCCAAGCCAGCCAAGAAGGCAGCACCCATAGCTGTTGTTTCCAAGTTGCCCGCACGCTCAACTGGTGTATCCAATAAGTCTGCCTGGAATTGCAACAGATAGTTGTTCCGTGCAGCACCGCCGTCAACACGTAAAGCAGGAATATCGATCCCAGTATCTTTGTTCATCGTGTCAACCACGTCGCGTGTTTGGTAGGCTAATGATTGCAAAGTAGCTTTGATGAAGTCTTTATTAGTTGTCCCACGGGTCAAGCCAAAGACTGCCCCACGAGCTTCTGGATCCCAGTAAGGAGCACCCAAACCAGTAAAGCCAGGCACAACGTAAACTTCATCGTCGTTTTCTGATTCATTGGCGAATTGTTCTGATTGAGGTGCGGACTCGATCAGTTTCATCCCGTCACGCAGCCATTGCAAAGCAGAACCTGCGACGAAGACAGAACCTTCAAGCACGTAGTTGACCTTGCCATTGATCGAGTAGCCAATTGTTGTCAACAAGTTGTTCTTGGAGATGATCGGTTCTTCACCTGTGTTCATCAGAATAAATGAACCTGTGCCGTATGTGTTCTTGACCATGCCCTTCTTTAAGGCTAATTGGCCAAACAAAGCAGATTGCTGGTCACCGGCCATCCCGGCAACAGGAACACGGCTGCCGTAATAATGATATTCCATGGTGTAACCGTAAATTTCAGAGTTGCCTTTTGGTTCTGGCAGCAATGATTCTGGAATGTTCAAGATCTTCAAGATATCCTTGTCCCACGTCAGGTCATGGATGTTAAAGAGCATTGTCCGAGAAGCGTTGGAGTAATCCGTAACGTGGGCTTTTCCGCCAGTCAGTTTCCAAGTCAGCCAAGTATCGATCGTTCCAAAGAGCAGTTCGCCTTTTTCAGCACGTTCCTGAGCTCCTTTAACGTGATCTAAAATCCAACGGATCTTAGTTGCTGAGAAGTATGGATCGATCAAAAGACCGGTTTTTTCATGAATTAAATCAGAATAGCCGTCATCGATCAGCTTAGCAGCCAACTCACTGGTTTGACGTGACTGCCAAACGATTGCATTGTAGATCGGCAAGCCAGTCTTCTTGTCCCAGATCACTGTGGTTTCACGTTGGTTAGTGATCCCGATCCCTTGGATTTGGTCTGGTTGAATGCCTGAGTTGATAAAAGCATCCGCAATTGTAGCTTGAACTGCATTCCAGATTTCATTTGCATCATGCTCGACCCACCCTGATTGCGGGAAGTACTGAGTAAATTCGCGTTGCCCATCAGCAACTTCTTTACCATTGTGATCAAAAATGATTGCACGTGTACTTGTTGTTCCTTCGTCGATCGCCATGATATATTTTTCTGCCATTAGAACTCCTCCTAATTTTTAGGTTTATACCTGAAATATTCTAAGTTAGATAAGAAACCGTTTACTTTAATTAACTATGTTATTATAAAACTCATTTTGAAGTTTGACAATAGCATTGCTTACAATATTTGTTTAGGCTAACCGAACTATAGTTTATATTTGTTGATTTTGAGGCATTTATTCCCACATAATATTTTTTTGATTTTTCTTTTCTCTTTGTGAAATTGCCGAGTATCAGGTTGCCAAGCAGTAGCCAAAATAATCGTTTGGATTTTTATGTCATGGTTTTCACCTTGCTTTTTTCTGAAAGTCAGTCGCCTTGTAAAACGCTTGCAAAATTATTATAGCGAAATCAGATTTAGTTGACAAAGCATACAGCTTATCGCAGCTGATTTAAACATGGACATAAAATGCTCCTCCCTTCAGCAGTTTACACAAAAGGAGGAGCATTATTCGAAAATGGTTATTTACTTAACTTTTAAAGGTTTTAGCTGTTCTTCAACGTCTTTCAAAGGGACATCCGCTTGAAGCAGTGATGCTGCTGTATAGGCACTTTCAATCAAGGCCGTATCATAAAGATGGATCGTTTTGTCAGACATTTCTTCTGCCATCTCCAAGTTCATCTTAGCACTGCCCAAATCATAAAAGGCTAAGATCTCATCTGCAGCATTATCCTCGAAAGCCTGACTGATTTTTTCCATACTTGTCCCGATATCACCATCGTCGGTCCCGCCGGCAAAAGTGATCGGAACATCCGCTGCAACCTGCTTCAGTAATTTAGGCAGACCAGCTGCGATATCTGGGACGTGAGAAACGATTGTAATACCTAAACTCATAAGATCCCCTCCGTTTCAATTAACGCCGCAAAGAGGTAGCCGCTTGAGACTGCTCCCGGATCCAGGTGACCAACTGAACGTTCACCTAAATATGAAGCCCGTCCCTTCTTAGCAACCAGATCTTTAGTAGCATTGACCGCTGCATCCACGTCTGCTTGCGCCAAGTTGCCGGCTTTGATCTTCTCTGCTAACGGATCCCAGACATCGACCATCGTCTTATCACCAACCTGAGCACCGCCGCGTTTTTTGATCCCAGCTGCTGCCGCTGCAAAAAGCTCGGTTAAATCACTAGTATCCTTACTTTTCTTAGCCATTTCCAAAAAGGCCGTCCCATAAAGTGGACCTGAGGCACCACCGACTTTACTGATCAAAGCCATCGCGATCTGCTTAAAAGCATCGGTTAACTCAGCCGGCTTTTTGGAAGTCAAAGATTCTTGTACCGCTTTAACGCCGCGAGCCATGTTATTACCATGGTCCCCATCTCCGATCGGAGTATCTAACTCACTTAAATAATCTTTTTGCTCTGCGATCTTTGCTGCAAATGAGTTGATCCATTCTGTTAAGTTTTCTACTGTTAATGCCATCTTGATCCGCCTCTCTTAAATTCGAATTGGTCGTTTATAATCAGGTTCCGAGAAACAAACAGAAAGTTCCGTCTAGCCTACTGTGACATCAGAGTGCCAAACCCACACTCTAATGTCGCAGCTTGCTAGTGCTCACTTTCTCCCGTTTGTTTCCGCTCTGTTTTTACCATCCTATCGTTTCTACCGGATAATTCAAGTAATCTAACCACTGATCATCCTTTAGCTCCAAGATCGTCAGTGATAATCCTGCCATTTCTATCGATGTCATATAGTTGCCAACCTTCATAAATGCCGGTTCGATCTTCTTTTCCTTCAATAAATCTAACAGATCATGCGCAAAGATATACTGCTCCATCAATGGTGTTGCTCCCATTCCATTGACCAGCACCGCATACTTTTTGCTGCCATCCAAATTCAAGGTCTTGTCGATTTGTCCTAACAATTCCTCAGCCATTTCTTTAGATGGTTTGATTTTCTCGCGTTTATAGCCCGGCTCACTATGGATCCCGACCCCATACTCGATTTCATCATCTTTCAACTCAAAGCCCGGTTTACCAACCTCTGGTACCGTTGCTGCGTGCAAAGCGATCCCGATGGTCTTCAAGTTTGGCAAAACTTCTTGCGCCAACTTCTCCAGGTCATCTAAGCTTGCCCCTTTGTCTGCGGCAGCTCCCAAAATTTTGTGCATCAGAATAGTCCCGGCAACACCACGTTTGCCTTGGGTGTACAAACTATCTTCAACGGCAATGTCATCATCGACGACGATCGTTTTCGTCTCAATATCATCGACTTCAGCTAAATCTTTAGCCATATCAAAGTTCATCACATCGCCAGAGTAATTTTTCACAACTAAAAAGACACCTTTACCATGGTCCGCAGCTTTGATTGCTTCATAAATCTGGTCGGGTGTTGGTGATGTAAAGACCTGACCGCAAACTGCGCCGGACAGCATGCCCTTACCGACAAAACCAGCATGAGCCGGTTCGTGGCCGGAACCGCCGCCAGAAACTATGCCGACCTTATCAGCCATTGAATCTTCATCCGCACGTACAACAGCTTGTGTATCAGGCAGCTGGCGTAAATACTGCGGGTAAGAACGAACAAGTCCATCTACCATTTCAGGAACAACATTACTTGGATCGTTGATAATTTTCTTCATGTATTCTTCACACCTTTCGTTTTCATTGTACAATATCAATATAAATAAAGCGATTGCAAAGTTTACCCTTATAAAACTATTTAAATCTTACTTCTAGCGGCCGATCCTATGCAAATAGACTGCTCGTATTATAATTGCTTTAAGCGCCAATTGCTTTTAGAGGAGGACCTCATCAATGGAAAATATCCAATTAATTGTCAAATCTACCAACCAGCTGACCCCGCAAGAATTACTGCAGATCATGGAAGAAAGGGTCAAAGTCTTTGTTGTCGAACAAAACTGTCCCTATCAGGAAGTCGATCAGAAAGATCAAACTGCCCTCCATGTTTTTTTGAAAAACAAGGATGAATTCATCGCTTATAGCCGTGTGGTCTGGCATGATGATCAGGTTCATATCAGTTTCGGAAGAGTGCTTGTGGCCCAGAAGTTTCGCGGTCAAGGCTTTGGCCGCCAGATCGTCTCAACTGCATTGGACCAGATCAAACACTTCTACCCGCACCAAGATGTCCAGATCCAAGCTCAAACTCATTTGAAAAAATTCTACTCTTCCTTTGGTTTTCAGGCGATTTCTCCTTCATACTTGGAAGACGGCATTCCTCATACCGACATGCTGTTATCCGTCGATTAGATAACAAAAGATATTTTTCCCTGGCTGAATCTGCTAGAATTGATATAAGCAGAATTTTTGAAAGGGGGTGGCTTTCTTGGCAGAAAAAAAATCAGAATCCATCCGCATTCTTGACCTGATCATGATCGCGGTTGGCTGTTCGATTTTTGCTTTTTCTTTAGTATTTTTCAATATTGCAAATAACTTAGCAGACGGCGGCTTGAGCGGTGTAACTTTGATCATTAAAGCCGTTTTCCACTTTGATCCAGCCTATACCACATTGCTGCTCAACATTCCGCTGATCTGGATGGGCTACCGCTACTTAGGACGGCAAGCTTTGATCTACACGATTTATGGCACGATCGTACTATCGATCATGCTTTGGATCTGGCAGCGAGTCCCGTTAAGCATCAACATTGACCACGACCTCTTCTTAGCTTCGATCGGAGCCGGGATCTGCGGCGGTATCGGCCAAGGGATCGTCTACCGTTTCGGCGGTACAACCGGCGGTACGGATATTATTGCCCGGATGTTTGAACGCTTTAAAGGTGTCCCGATGGGGCAGACCTTACTTTGGCTGGATGTTGTGATCCTAACGATCTCGCTGGTCTACGTTGACTTGCGGCACATGGCCTATACGCTGCTTTATTCTTACGTAGCGACCCGCTTGATCAACTCTGCGATCGATGGTGCCTACGAAGCTCGCGGCAATCTGATCATTAGCGAGCATCACCGTGAGATCGCCGATACGATCATGCAGGAAATGGATCGCGGTGTGACGATCTTACATGCTGAGGGCGCTTTTTCTAATGATCCGCGCCCCACACTTTACGTAGCCGTCGAACCTAGTGAACTCCATGTGCTAAAAGAGATCGTCTCTTCGATCGACCCGACAGCCTTTATGACTTCCTTTAGTGTCAACGAAGCGGCGGGCGAAGGCTTCACCTACCGCCGACCCAAGAATCGCCTGATAAAAAAACGGTCCAAAAATAAATAGTCACTAACGGCGCTGGCCAGAAGCATTGAGCTCAGCTTCGTTTTCGCAGTTTGAAAAATAGCAGAAATCAATTCGAGGTGTCAATTGTGCGCGTAATAATTTCGCCAGCCAAAAAAATGGTCGTTGATCAAGATGATTTTTCCATCCGCAGTCGACCGCAATATTTGCATGAAACCAAGCAGCTTCTTAACAAAATGCAACGGTTGTCTTATCAAGAAGCCCAAAAATTATGGAAGACTAGTGAGCAGCTGACCCAAGTCAATTACCAAATGCTGCATCAGATCGATTTAAAAAAACAACTAACTCCAGCGTTATTTTGCTACTCCGGGATCCAATATCAGTATATGGCACCCGACGTGCTGAGCGGCCCTGCCTTAGATTATTTGCAAGAAACACTGCGGATCCTCTCCGGTTTCTACGGAATTTTGCGTCCCTTTGACGGGATCGCTCCCTATCGATTAGAAATGGGAGCAAAGCTTCAAGTCAAAGACTCAGCTGATCTTTATGCCTTCTGGGGTCCTCGTCTTTATGCTGCTTTGGCTGGTCACGGTCCAATTATCAACCTGGCTTCTAAAGAGTATTCACGCGCGCTCACTCCTTACTTAAAGGCTAACGATCAGTTCATCGAGGTCACCTTTGCTCACTTGGTCGAAGGCAAGTTGAAAACCAGAGCCACTCCTGCCAAAATTGCCCGGGGCCAGATGGTTCGTTTCATTGCCGAAGAACATGTGACAAAAGTCGACCAGCTGGCCAAATTTCAGTCACCGACTTATTCGTTTGACCCCCAGAGATCAACGGCTGCCAAACTCATCTTTATTGCACAGTAAAATCGCTCAGATATAAATAAAGCGGCCCGCAGTTATTAGACAGAGAGCTCTAATAACTGCGGGCCGCCATTTGTGTATCTTCTTTTTTGGAAATAGCGAGCTATTAAGCAACTGGTTCTATTGTAAAACTAAGGTTGCTTTTTTTCTTATTTCATCTAACAAATCTGCTGGAATTTTTTCGACTTTTTCCCAATGTCTGACGGTAAAATCAACTGAACGAATTTGTTCAGTGTAGATCGTCCCAATCTTCCAGATCTGCGGGAGTCGCATATTTTTCATTCCAGCCCGCCAGCAGCTCTTCCAAAGTATCAGGTACTTCCGCAATTGGTTTTAAAATGATCGTGCCGTCGGGGTTGTTAATTGTATCAAACTTTGTGCCTGGTTCAACGTTTAAGGATTTTGGTAAAGTAATTACAACGGCATTGCCTTGTATTCTTGCTGTGACAGCCATATCAGCACTTCCTCGTATTATAAAATTAAACATTGGCTTTTAAACCAAGTTTTAGCGACTATCGTTACTTTCCTTGCCGAACACTACATGATAACCTCTAATTGTCATTGGTCTTGGTTAACTGGTAAAGCCTTGCGACTCTTTTAGTTCAACTACATTCAAAAAATGCGACCAGATAATCACCTTTTGGTTGGTCTTTGCTTAAACTCCAACTGATTACTCCATTTTACCAATTGAAGCAGAAGTAATTGCTAAAGTAAACAATTAGGTATCGTAGTTGTTGGCAGTAACCTAACCAAAAATAAAGCAGCCCGCAGTTATTAGACATAGAGCTCTAATAACTGCGGGCCGCTTCATCAGCTAATAATTCATCCGCTCATCTGAGTCAGCTTCAAAACTATTTTTTATAGGTGTACTTGTAGTTCCACTGGGTACCAGCGGTGTTGTGAATGATCCCTTTAATATCTGATTTTTGCAAGTAAGCTGTGACCTGCTGGTAGATAGGAGTGATCCCCTGTTCCGCATTGAGGATCCGAGTGGCTTGAACCAAATCAGACCAGCGTTTGTTTGGATCATTAGCATCCTGATCCTGTGCCTGTTTGACCAGCTTATCATATTCTGCGTTAGAATACTTGCCTTGGTTATAGGAAGTATTGCTCATAGCCGTCTGCAAGAAAGTGATCGGATCGTTGAAGTCACCGCCCCAGCCTGAGAGATAAAGGTCAAAATTCCCGTCATCCGCGCTTTGCGTTGCTGAATGACCCGGGATATTGCGGACCTCAATATCCAACTCTGGCAAGATCTTGTGCAAGCGTGACTGCAAGTATTCTGTGATCACCTTGCTGTTGGAACTGTCATTGGCAGCTAATAAAGTCAGTTTCAAGTTCTTTTGTCCGATCTCCTTCAAGCCTTTTTGCCAGTACTGCTGAGCTAATTTAGTATTAGCGTCAACGGTATTCTTAACGTATTGCTGGTCAGCAAAATCCTTGCCTGTCTTTGGATCTTTGGCTAGTTCAGAAGCTACAAAACCTTTAGGAGTGGCTGAGCCGTCGCCTAAGATTTTTTTGGTCAAAACATCACGGTCAATTGCCAGAGAAATAGCCAAGCGGATATTCTTGTTATTCATTGCCTTGCGTTTTGCAGCGTCTTTATCAGCAAAATTGTACTTGACGTAATTGACTAGAGAATAAGGGTATTGTTTGAACTCCTTTTTATTCTTGAAGTTTTTAACCTGCTGACTGGTCAACGGCGTTAAGTCAAGCTTATTTTGTTCATACAGTTCCTGCCCGGTTGTCGGATTAGCGATCACAGTATAGTTGATCTTTTTAAGCTTAACGACCTTGCTGTCCCAATATTTATTATTCTTGACAAATTGCCACTTGTTGCCGGTCCCGGTCCAATTTTGAATCTTAAATGGTCCGGAATATACCATGTACTGCGAGCGAGTCCCGTATTTTTTGCCGTATTTATTGACAACTTTTTCATTCTGAGGTCCAAACAATGGGTAAGCCATCAAGTTCCGGAAATACGCGATCGGCTTATCCAATTGAATTTTAACAGTCTGCTTGTCGGGGGCTGAGATCCCGACTGTTTCTGGTTTAGCCTTCCCATCGACAATTGCATCGGCGTTTTTGATACCACTGAACAGGTAAGCATATGGTGACTTGGTTTTAGGATCTAGAGTCCGCCGCCAAGAATAAACAAAGTCTTGGGCAGTGATCTTGTCGCCGTTGCTCCATTTGGCTGAGCGCAGCTTGAAGGTCCAGGTCAAGCCATCGGCAGAAACCGAACTGCTCTTGGCTAAACCGGCAGTAACTTTACCTTTGTTGCCTAAGCGGTAAAAACTTTCAAAAACGTTGCCCGTCTGGCCGTAACCCGTGGACTTAGAAATATCGATCGTATCCAGCGGTGCATCTGTACTTAACTTCAACGTCTGCTTGTCACTTTGGTCACTAGATTTTTTCTGTCCGCAAGCAGCTAAAACGAAGACTAAAGCAGCAGAAAAAACAAGCAGCAACAATTTATGTATCTTTTTCATCAAAAAAATCCCCCTCAAAAATCTGGTCAAATATTTAAAAACAGCACGTGCCATTACAAAGAAAAAGTTCTAACGAAATAAAGCTTGTTTGGCGGCTAGTAAAATAGATGAAGTTGGGTATAAAAAAAGACGCGATCAATTCGGTTAGAATTCTCGCGTCTAGGCTTCGTCCATTTTACTTGTCAAACTTGGACTTTTATCATTGCAACAACAGTAAAAGTCAACGCTTAACAGGCCGAACATCGCGCAAGACGCAACGTACAGCAACAGCACATTTGAACATTAACTGATTTAAGTGTCACAATGATAACCTCCCGTTCTTAGATAATTTTAATATAAGCAAAGGAATGATGAAAGTCAAGTTAAAAAGGCCGCACTTTTTCGTCTGAGCAGCAATATTTTCTCTCTTCGCGCTGCTAGTGTTAAGGTAGTCTGCATTTTTCGCAGAACTTAGGCACAGAAAAAAATAAAAGTATCTTTTCAAATATGGTCCAGTATAATACAAAATGAGTACAGTATATTCTAACCAAACAGCTCAAAGAAAGGCGGAGATCTTGTGACCCCAGAGAACTACCAATTATTCGCTACCGACATGGATGGCACATTTTTAAATGATCAGATGGATTATGACCGGACAAAATTTGCCCAGCTTTATCAAAAGATGTCTCAAAAAAACATCCCTTTCGTTGTTGCCAGCGGCAATCAATATTATCAGTTGCGGTCTTTCTTTGCAGAATATCCAGACATCATTTATATAGCAGAAAATGGAGCTTATATTTGCAATCAGCATGAAGAATATCGCACCGCATCATTTTCACAAAACTCATTCGCCAAAATTTTAAAAGCGCTTTCCCGGTACCCAGAAATACCGCAGAATCTTGTCATCAGCGGTGTCAAGAGTGCCTATATTTTAGCTTCTGCTGATCCTGAATTCGCTAAGTATGCGCCAAAATATTACCATCATCTCCAGCAAGTCCCGACTTTTGCCGCAGTTGATGACACTATCTTGAAATTTTCTTTTAATTATTTTGGCGGCGAAGTGGAAGAATTCCAAAAAGAAGTGACCAAAAAGCTCCACGGTATAGCTGACCTAACGACCAGCGGGAACGGCAACTTCGATCTGATCCAGCCCGGACTCCACAAGGCCAACGGTCTACAAGTTTTGGCAAAAACATTAAACATTCCTCTGACACATATGTGCGCATTTGGCGATGGCGGCAATGATCTAGAGATGTTGACCGCGGTCGGTGATGGTGTAGCGGTCGCTAACGCGTCAGACTCTATCAAGCAAATAGCTGACCATACAACAGGAAGTAATAACGAGCAAGGCGTCTTAAGCTATATCGACGCCCTCATCTGATTGCACTTAAGGCCAACTGTATTCTTGATCTTCACCTAACCACGAAAAAATCCTGCTGCAAACAAAATTAAGGTTTGCAGCAGGATTTTTATGTGAACACACGCATCTCAAAATTACCTCAGCAGCTGCCTATTCAGACGTGCTTTTTGATAAAATCGATGATCAATTGACTCACTTCAGGTTGTAAATATGCCGGATCCATATGCTGAGCCCCTTGCAGTTCGATCAAGTCGGCCGGATGCTGATTTTCAATGAGCTTTTGATACAGCTGCTCTGAATCAGCCACTGGAACAACTTCATCCTCCGTTCCGTGTAAAATCAGAAAAGGAACTTGATTTTGTTCAACAAAGCTTAATGGATCAGCCTTTGCGTCTAATTGCGCGTCTTCCTCCGGTTCAGCCCCGAGCAGGTTCCGATAAACGAAGTCGAAGTCATTAGAAGCGCTATTCTGCTTGGCAGATAAGGGATCAACTACTCCATACCACGGAACAGCAGCACAAACTGCACTGCTTTCTTCTAAATAGGCACCCTTGTCATATTCAGTCATCCCGCTGGTTAAAGCTGTCATGCTGGCCAAATGACCACCAGCAGATTCTCCCATGACAATCACTTTTTCTTTGTTGATTTGATATTTGTCGGCGTGTGCTTTTAGATAACGAATTGCAGCTTTAGCATCTTCCAGCTGTGCCGGCCAATTCGCAATGTTGCTGTGGCGGTACTCAACACTAGCCACAACAAAGCCAGCCCGCGCAAAATCGACCAGATTGGGCAAGTGGATATTATGGTCAACATCCATCCACCCGCCGCCTGCAAACCAAACAAGCAAAGGCATTGGCTTGGCCTGCTCTTCAAAGTGCCTGATAACCGTCAGCTTCAAATCACGTGTTGCGTGTCCTAACCAGCCAGGAACTTGGGCATAAGTCACATTAGTATCTTGCCATAACCCGCTGCGTTCTTGGCCGATGGAGATAGTCTCTTTCATTTATGAAAACTCCCAATCAAATTTTTTCTGAAACATCAAGCTGGTCCAGAACGGGTCTTAATTCTGGACCATCCAAATGAAATTATCTGAGATTTGACCGGAAATTTCAAGTTAAATTGTTCAAAACCTTTTCACTAACTCCGGCAAATGCTTGCCAAAATCAAACTGGCAGCTGCTTTGACACTTTTTAGACCGACTAGTTTCACCACTTAAAATTCTTTGGCATGCAGGTAGTTATTCAGCGCCTTTTTGACAGTCTGATTCATCCGGACGAAAAGGATCCCTTGATACTTGCATAGTACAGCATCTCCCCATTTCTCCGGGTGATCAATGTCGCCAGACTTGAACTTGGGTAAGTTTACAAAACGCTTAGCAAAAGTATTTAGGGAAATATTCAACCTATTTGCCAGCATCCGTGCATCGCAAAAATGTTCATTCTTGATCTGGTCTCCTAGGTCAACACACTCGTTGACTAAATTCCAATAATCACGCATTTTAATAGCCTCCTTCAAACGTGAATCAAAAATTTCAAACGTATTTTCACTTCCCGCCATTCGCCATTTGCTCGGTTCATAACTGATATTTTTCGCCTTCAGTATAACATTTGTCTTATGTTTATGGGCATTAAATTAAATAAATGACAAATCGAGCATCTCTCAAAATGAACTACTGAATAACAATAAAAATTTTAACTTTGAATTGAATTAATCGCGCTCTGACACAGTAAAACAAACTTGATTTTCTGAAAAGAATCAGTCTAAGTCTTGTATTTCACACCCAATAATTGTATAATAATATTTTAGAGTTTATTTTAGAAAATAACCTCTTTACAAAATATTCATCAAACTAAAGTAAGGGTAGTGGGACTATGTGCGGCTTTGTTGGCTTCATTAACCAAGCAAACACAAACAAAGATACCATCGTTAACATGGCTAACCGAATCAAACACCGTGGGCCAGATGATGAAGGATATTATGTCGATGACCAAGTTTCTCTAGGCTTTCGTCGCCTTTCGATCATTGATTTGAACCATGGACAACAACCGATGAAGAATCAGGAAAATTCAAGTGTCCTCACATTTAACGGCGAAATTTACAACTATAAGATCGTCCGTCAGGAACTGGAAAATTTAGGCTATCACTTCACGACAAACGTTGATTCTGAAGTTTTATTACATGGCTATGATGCTTGGGGTGCTGAATTGCTGCAAAAGATCCGCGGCATGTTTGCCTTTGTGATCTACGACAAGAAAAATAACCAAATTTTTGGCGCACGTGATCACTTTGGTATTAAGCCTCTATACTATTATGACGATGATCAGACCTTTATGTGGGGCTCTGAGATCAAAGCATTCTTAGATCACCCCAATTTCGTCAAAGAATTCAACGAAAAACTACTCCCGATTCATTTAAGTTTTGAATTTATTCCTTCTAAGGAAACGATGTTCAAAAACGTTTATAAACTGGTCCCTGGCCACTATTTCATTCATAAAGACGGTCAAACCACGATCAAACGCTACTTTAAATACAACTATGACCACATTGACAACAACCAGACGATCGAAGCCGATGCTAAAACCATCGCAAAAAAGGTCGACGAATCTGTTGACGCTCATATGATCGCCGACGTTGAAGTCGGCAGCTTCTTATCCAGTGGGATCGATTCGAGTTACGTTTTGAATGAAGCCGCTAAGAAGCAACCGATCCAGTCATTTACTTTAGGCTTTAACGATTCGAAATACAGCGAGATCGATTGGGCCAAAAAGTTTTCCAAGAGGATCAACCAGCAAAATACACCTATTACGATGGACGGCGACGATTATTTCGATATTCTGCCAACCATCATGTATTACATGGATGAACCATTGTCCAACCCTTCGGCGATGCAGCTGTACTACTTGTCTCAAGAAACCAGCAAGCATGTCAAAGTTGCTTTATCAGGTGAAGGAGCTGACGAATTCTTCGGCGGTTACAACACTTATTTAGAAGCAGTTCCATTTGAACGTTACCAAAAATACGTCCCTGGCGCGATCCGCAAGCTGTTAAGCAAAGCAGTCATTAACCGTCCGCGTTTTCACGGCCAGCGTTTTTTGGTCCGGGGAGCACAGCCGCTTTCTGAGCGCTACTACCGGGTCAACTATGTCTTCAATAAGCATGACCGCGATCTGGTCATGAAACATCCGGAAAACAACGTTGATTCAGGAGCCTATACCAAGCATCTTTTTGATGATGTCAAAGGTAAAAATGAGATCACTCAGATGCAGTACTTTGATATTAACACCTGGCTGCCCTATGACATTTTGCATAAGGCTGACCGGATGAGTATGGCTAACTCCTTGGAAGTCCGGACACCACTCGTTGATAAGGAAATTGCAGCTTTTGCCGCTACAATGCCGACTAAGACACGGATCCGTGGGGAAGAGACCAAGATCTCTCTTAGAACTGCCGCTGAGGGTGAATTGCCGCACGAAGTTGCGAATAAAGAAAAATTAGGTTTTCCGTCTCCGATCGCTTCTTGGATCAAAGAAGACAAGTATCGTAAGCGGATCGAAGATGCATTCACTTCACCAGTCGCTGAGAAATTCTTCAACACTGATGAGTTAATGAAAATCTTGCAAGACCATATCAATGGCAAATCAAGCATGCAAAAAATTTTTACAATTTACACATTCATCTTGTGGTACCAGCTCTTCTTCCCAGAAGACGATGGAGTTGTTTTACCACCGAAAAAGCCTGTCAAACACGCAGGCTAATAAAAAGGTTTCCGTTTATTTAAACGGAAGCCTTTTTTATTAGCGCAAGCTCTGATCTTCGGCCCCTTCTTTGGAGTTGTGCCCTTATAATTGTGTAAAAAGAAAGATCATATCATTTCCATGATACAATCAATGTGGTTTCGCAGACACAAAAATTGAACAGGAGAAAATGATATGACCCAACTTAATATTAGCTT
>NZ_BFFP01000031.1 GCF_003864415.1 Ligilactobacillus salitolerans | reverse complement strand
GGGGCTCAAGATCGTTCAAAGTTAGCTAAAAAAAGAGCCCGCACCTCAAGTCAACTTGAGTCCTAGGCTCTATCCTAAATTTCACTAATTTTATCCCTTAATTTCAAAAAAACAGTCTATTAAACACGGTCACTCAGAAAAAATTTCCCGCTTTTATTGGGTTAAGTTCTGCTTCAATTCGAAACAAGATCAGCACCCAAGCGTTCCAGCGGCCCAACGACCCGACTGCGCCCGTTAGCTTTAGCCTGATATAAATATTGGTCCACCCTGCTGTAGAACTCGTCAGCATTATCTTGCACAGTCAAGAAATCATATCCGATCGAGCCGGTAATATAGATCCTGCCTTGTTCCGTTGGAATGGCTAACCGTGTGATCCGTGTCCTGCATTCGGTGGCAAAAGCTTGTGTGGCAGCTGAATTTTGCCCATAAAGAAGGATCCCAAACTCTTCTCCACCCAAGCGGTAAATTTCTGCTGTTGGACAGAGTTGGCTGATACACAGTTTGACTTCAGTGGTCATTTTGCGCAAAGTTAAGTTTCCGACCGGATGACCATAACGATCATTAATATCCTTGAAGTAGTCAATATCCAGCATCACAAATGCCAAAGTTTGTCGCTTAGCTTGTGACTCTTTTACGGCTCGATTGAAGTCACGCGTAAAACAGCGGTAGTTTTTGGCACCAGTTAAAGCATCAATACAATTTTCATTTTTGATCCGAAGCGATTTTTGTTTAGCTTTAGCGAACAAAAACACGAAAGGCAAGGTGGCTGAAACAAGTAAAATATATGTACCCAGCTGAATTAGCAGATCTGTTAAAGACAGCTTTAAGAAAAACCATGCCATGCCCCAAAAACTGACACCGCCGCTTAATGCAGCCAGCCATTGCAGCCATCGCCCATGATGAGCAGCCCAAAAACTTAAGCTCAGTAAAAGCATCAAACTGAACCATAAAATCAGCGAAAATGGCAAGTAAGTCCGCGGCATAAACATGCACCTGCTCAGAAAAACTCCGGTATTGACTCCGCCAACAACTAAATAAGCCTGCACATCGGCATCAATGCTTAAAAAGATGCTTAAGCAAACCAACTGAACATTCCCCAATAACTGCAGGTGCAAAGCCTTCTGCACGAATAGCAAAATGATGAAGATACTTGCAAAATACAACAGCTTATACACCTCGCGAGCTGAAACCAAATTCGTTTTTAAAGCCCGCTTTTTCAACCCATGTTCGAGAACATCTGCTGTCAGATGATAGATAGCCGCGATCCCGATCACGAAAAACCATGAAACGATCAACTCAACCAAAAAATCACTTTTCATTTGGCAATTCCACCTTATCTTAATCTACGATCCAACGGCAACGACCAGCACCCTTGAATTCTCGCAAGTGCCCAGACTTCAGTGATTTTGACATAGAAATTTCTCTATCTAAACAAAAAAGACAAATTCGACAAGAAATATGCCAGTACAGGCATTACTCCCTCAATTTGACCGTGGTTTGAACTATCAACGATTTTCAAACTACTATATTGATATTGTACTACTAATGTAGTCTCTTTAATATATTTTTTTATTTAGATCATCTTTTGATTTTATATTTAACTGCGACTATCTTCATAATGAGCAAACTTTTTTAACTTAATTACTTAAATTTTTTCTCTTTCATCCGATACTTGTTTAGTCAGATCTTTCTGCTGAAGCTTAGTTCATTACACTTCACGGTCGAAGATCCAACAACTTGAAATTCCGTTCACAAAAACAAGAGCACCAATCTTAATTAATTAAATTTTGTTTCAAAAAATAAAAATTAATATCACTGCAAATACTGGAGGTCCCTATGTATCGTTATTTTACGCAACCATTCATCAACAAGGTCACCAACACAATCGTGGGCTACGAACTTTTGATCCGAGAATTTTCAGAGCAGCGTTGGTCTTTCCCCGCTAATTTGAAAAATATCCCATTTGAGTTGCAAACACAACTGCTGCAAAACGAGGCAGCTAGGATCAAACAAGAAATCTTATTCGTTTCTTTCAATCTGAATCGCTCGCAATTCATGAACGCAAACTTTGCCGCTCTCCTAACAGCAGCTCAAAAAAGGATCGCCCCGCTGACTTTGATCCTTGAGATCACAGAAGAAACCGCTGCTTGGGAGCAAGATCCTGATGACATTCTCGCGCAAATGACTTACTTCAAACAACATGGCATTCTCTTAAGTTTTGATGATGTCGGGACAGGTATGAATACTTATGAAAACATCAAGGTTTTCTTGCCCCACGCCACTGAAATTAAATTCGCCTTGCAAAATTACCGCGCAAATAAACAAGACTATGCGATCCTGACCGACCTGTATTTTTGGCGCGAGATCGCACAACGTTACTGCTTGACCCTGATCGTTGAAGGGATCGAGACCTTGCATGACGAACAGCTGCTGGACCAAATGAAGCTTTCCTATCGTCAAGGCTACTACTACGGCAAACCTGCCTTACTGGAATAAACAAAAAACCGTAAATTCAATTTACGGTTTTTTCTTTTTAATTTTTTAAGTGATTGTCAGCATTCAAAAATTTGGACAAAACTCTCGGGTCATCCGCGCCGACGACCTGGTTGCGACCTCTATTTTTTGCTTCATATAAAAGGAGATCAGCACGCTGGTACAAAATAGTCGGGTCATCACCTGGACGATACATTTCAAAGCCAACCGAGGTCGTCACTGAAATTTCACCTTGCTCCACAGGGATCGCGCAAGTGCCCCGATGGTGTCATGACAGTCCTGAGCAATTTCCTGGGTCTCTTTGAAGGTCTTGTCAGTCAAAAAGATTCCAAATTCTTCTCCGCCTAAACGATAAACGTTCTTTTCTGCCCCGTATTGCGCGGCATTTTTAATCAACTGCTCACTCACACTGCGCAAAACATCGTTGCCGACCAGATGCCCATATGAATCATTGATCGTCTTAAAACAATCGATATCTATCATAATCAATGTCAACGGTTGACCTTTAGCAGCCGCAGCAACTTCACCCTCAAAATCCTTTTTGAAGGTGCGATAATTCTTAGCGGCTGTCATTTCGTCATAAGTCGCGAGATACTTTTCTTGGCTAAAAGTATTCTTCAACTGTCTGGTATAATACAGTCCCAAATAAATTGGCAGGATCAAAATCAGGTAAAGCAAGATCGAATAAGCCGTAGTTGAAAAGCTTGTGTGATAGACTAACCCATTAAGCAGCCAATAAGCGAGTCCGCCAATAACAGCCCCGATCCACTTGCTATGCGTGGTACACCGCAGAAAAACTCGGCTCACAATAAAAATCAAGGCCGAACTCAGATAAAAAATAAAGACCTCTTTTAATTCCAACGGTTGTTGCCAGAGCATTGATCCTACTAACAAAAAACCGTTGACCCACATTACTAAACGAAAAACGCGGGCTGAATTGGCCGACAACAACAGCATCACCATAATAAGCAACAGGAAGTTGTCATATCTCAAAAAATCAGGCATGATGATCGCAACTACCAGCACTAGCAGGCAGATACAAATAAAGTAACTCGCTGTAAAGATCTCAACCATTCGTTTCTGAAGTTGTTCACCGCCTCGAAACTGCAACAATCTCTTAATGTAACTTCTCATTACTTGGAAAGTTGATAAAGTTCCCGCTTCGAAAAAAAATCCAAAAATAAGTTCTACAATAAAACTAGCCAGCATTCCGATCACCCCTTTCTTTTAAGTCGATTTCCTCACGTTCATTTAATTTGTTAACTGTGGTTCGCTTGCCTATCTTAATGTGATCCGAGCATTATCACGCCCATGCAGCCGTTCATAAGTCACTGCTCGCTGGGCTGCAAAGTTCATGAAATTGACCGGCATCCCATTGCCCTGCTCGTATAAAATATCAGCCTGAGCTAAATCATCGATCGTATTTTTATTTTGCAGCATCACTGCAACAACGCTGATATACTGGAGGACATTCTCCGCGGAAATAACGCGCACTCCCAGCAGCTGCCGAGTACTGCGATCATAAACAACGTGAACATCAACGTAAGATGAAATTCCTTGGTATTCTTGGATCCAAGGCCCCTTGTATGTAACTTCGCCCACATCAAAGCCCCTGCTTTTAGCTGCGAGCAATGTATACCCGCATTGTGCCAGCCAGTGATCAAAGATCCTGAGCCCAGTTGTGCCTTGAAGTGGAATAAATTTGTAATGGCTGCCCAAAATGTTATGCGCAGCGACAAATCCTTGCCGGGTCGCTCTAGTCGATAACCGTGTATTCAATGAACCTCTGCCATCTTTAAATTTGACCGTGGCACAGTCGCCGATCGCGTAGATATCTTGACTTGAAGTCTGTAAATATTCATTGACTAGGATCGCACCTTCTAGATCAGTCTCAAGTTCATTTTCAATAAAACTTGTATTGGGCACAAAGCCCATAGCAATGATGATCAAATCAGTTTCAAAATTTTCTTGGTTAGTCTTGACCAGCAAGGAACCGTCAGCTTGATGTTCAACTCCCTTCAAGTGACAGACATCATGCAGCAGAACGCCTTTTTGTTTCAACTGTTCTTCGAGCCACTGAGACGTATTAGAACTGAAACTGCCTTCGCCAATACATTGACTGCGTTCCAGCAAGTGAACTTCTTTACCCAGCTCTCGAGCGATCACAGTAAATTCCAAGCCGGCCTGGCCTCCGCCAACGATGACGATCCGTTGCTTGGCCGCAATTTTTTTACGCAAATTTTGAACTTGATAGAAACTGCGCACCAAGAGAATGTTGTCGTCTTCAACTCCTGGGATCAATGGCAGGCGATTAGCTGCCCCACTAGCAACGATCAAACGATCATAGTGTTCCGTAAAAACTTTGCTGGTAGCCATATCGACCACTTCAAGCTGATGCCCCGCACTGTCTACACTGAGGACACTATGGTTACGACAAACCTTGATGTTAGTACTTTTAGCCGCCAAGTCCGCATCGAAGTGCATCTCCTCAAGCGAATCGATTTCTCCAGCCAGGTAATTGGGAATACTTTCCTTGGCAAAAGTTGGCACCTGGCTGCGATCATAGACAATAACTTCACTTTGCGGCGCCGTTCTGATCAATTCTTCAGCTGCGAACATCCCTGCATGCGATCCGCCAATTATGATAATTTTCATTAAATCCCCCCACAAACAAAAAAAATAAAGCTAAATTAGTCAACTAGCAATTTTAAATTAAATCAGGCTATAATAACAAGAACGCTAAATATCATATACCTAAGAATAGGAAGAAGACATTTATGTACTGCTACTTTATTCAGCCCTACCTCAACAAATTTGCAAATTCCTTGGTCGGTTACGAACTTTTGATCAGGAAACGTGAAGACAACGCTTGGAAATTGCCGCCTTCTTTTGCCTCAGTCCCCAATGAGGTCCAAGGTCAGCTGTTAGTCGAAGTTGCAGCCAAACTCGCCCGCAAAATCGAATTTGTCGCAGTCAATATGAACTGGACCCAGTTTATGGATCATGATTTTGCCCAGGTTTTAGCAGATACTCAAAAAAATATTTTCCCGGTTGCACTGATCATTGAAGTGACTGAGGAACCCGTTGACAAGCAGATCAGCTTCGCCCAGGTCGTTGAGCAGATCATGTTCTACCACCACAATGGTATCCAGTTGACCATAGACGACGTTGGTACTGGCATCAATACATACGAAAAGATCAAAGTTCTGCTGCCTTTTGCCAATGCGATCAAATTCGCGATGCAAAATTTCCGCCGCTCTGGAAATGAAGACCAAATTCCAGCCAGCCTGACTTTTTGGAAAAGGGTCGCTCAAGAAAATCACTTACGCCTGATAGTTGAAGGAATCGAAAACGCAGCTGATGACCAACTGCTCGATCGGCTCAAGATCACCTATCGGCAGGGTTATTATTATTCCAAGCCGCACCGCCTTGAATAACTCGGCTGGCGGATCAGTTTTCAGCAGCTTGTGCAGCCAAGAGACTGGTCAAATTATTAAATGAATAAGAAACTTCCAGCGGAGGTTGACTCAAGGCACCAAAAAGAGTCGACCTCTTTTCTGTGATCTGCTGGGCAAAAACCAGCTTCATTGCCTTATTGTAATATTCGTTGTTGCCTTTGACGGCAAAGATCAAGGCCGCTAACGCATAGTTTCCAGCTGAATTTGCTGAATCAACCATTTGTCCGTTAACTGTATACGCATTGCGCAAATTCTGCCGGTCAACTTGGTCTTTTAACCAGGCCAGACTTGGAGTTTTTAGCTGTCCAACTTCCGCCAAATGCAAAAGCACCTCTAGGGCTTCAGATGTGTTCAAATTCTTAGTTGAGTATGCTTTTTGCCCACCGTTGAACTGCGCAGCATACAGTGGAAATGCATCACCCAGATAGCCGCCTTGCACAAGTTTCAACTGTTTATGGTACAACTTTTTTCCCTGAGCAGAACTATCTTCAAATAAGCGCAAGGTCTTAAAATCATAATAAGCCAAGGGGCTGTCCTGAGATCTTTTCTTGCTTTTGGCATCATAAAAACTCAGCAACTCACCGCTGTTTTTGAGAAGATGTTTATTAAAACTTTGGACCAATGTTTCTAGTTCGCTTTGGTACTTCTTTGAATGATACTTGACGTCATAGTCGCTCAGCGCCCGCATGATCCGTAAATCATCCAAGCTCGCGTTAACGGAAGCCAGCTGCTTTTTTTGTGGATCATACCGATAACTAAATTGGCCAACTTCTTGGTAAAGCGTATTTTTAGTCTGCCGGTAAAACTTCGCAAACTGTTCCTTTTGATTGCTGGCTAACAGATATTGCAGCCATAAACCAGCTGATTCGCTCAAAATACTTCTGTGGTCCTTACCTTGCTGGGTCAGCTTAGTCTTAGACGAATAGCGCGTATAAATTCCTTTTTTAGTTAACATCTTGCTGCTGACAAAATCCGCCAACTGTTCACTTTGCGTGTGATAGGCGTTATTTTTTTTGACCTGGTAAAGCTCAGATACTAGCCCTGACTTTGTCTGAGTCAACTTGACCGTTTCCTTTTTAGTCCCGCAGCCGTGCAGCACCGCTCCGCCAAGTAACAGCAGACAGGACCCTAGTATAATTTTCCTAGCATTTTTCATTTCAATTCTCCACTGAAGTTAAAACAGCCGCTTAAACATCATATTCCATCTCTTTCAAAGCACCTCGAACCAAGTCGTAAGGCTCCTTCATCTCCTGTTCATCCCAAGAAACGACTCCCATCGTCAACGTAATGTTTAACTGCTTGTTTTCAGCGGCGGAGCTCAGACTCTCATCCAGCTTCTGTTTCACACGCTCGCCAGCGATCTGTGCTCCGGCTTTATCCGTGTACAAAAGTACGCCCCAGGTTGGAACCTGATCATCTAAAAAGTATGCCAGATCATTAGTCCGCGTTGCTCCGTCAACCGTTTGCGATAATTGCAGCAAGAGCTTTTCTAGCCGTTGGTCTGACAGCAGTCTTCTGATCTCTTCGTAGTAGCGGATCCTAAAAACCATCAGGGTAACAGGCAGATCGAAACGGTAATTATTTTCGATCGCGACCTGAGCATCTTGCAAATACGCATTTGTAGTCCGCAAATTCGTCTGCGAATCAAAGGCTCCATGTTCAACTAAAGAAGTTTTTAATTCACGGTTCTGTTCTTGCAGCGCACACACATCCTGCGTAAAGAAATAGAGTGCGACACACAAAAGCAAGGGAAGAAACAGCCAAAAACTAAGCTCCAAAGGTAAGGAAACGTGAGCTTGTGTGTTGTAGTAAATCATCAAGACAGCTTGCACAAAGATAAAGGCAAAGTTGCCGATCAACCCGGCAACTATCCCGTAAAAATAGGTCAAAAGCAGCAAAGCGGCTAAAATGCCAATAAAAACTGTATTGACTAAAAGATGGGCACTCATTGTCATCAAAATCGCAGTTGCTGCAAACAGTGCCATAAAAACCAGCAACCAGACGTCCGTTTGTAAGCTTAAATTCTTAAGTGTCTTTTTTTTCATTTTTGACTTCCTCCTGCCACCCTATTCTTATGCACAACCAGCAGCCAGGCTGCTGCTCCGAGAAGTACTATCGCAGCGCCCAAAATCCCAAGGTACCAGTATAGTTGTTGGTTTTCCCGGCGTTTGATCTGTTGATTCAATTTTTTATTTAGAACTGGATCTTTAATAAAACGAAAACTAGAAATTCCCTGATCTTGAGCGACCACAACAGCATCCTTCCCATTTAGCGCCTGCAAGCTCTTCTCTGTCGCAAATTGCTGTGCCGCCTGTTCCAGGTAGCGGGGTGAAGCAGCTGTCACGACTAGCAAAGCATGATTTGAGTTATAGGGCGACCGCAACAACTGGGCGATCCCCAATTGCTGACTCCAGTCTTCTTCTAAACTCATCTTTTCATTTGATTCAAAATACCGGTACCCGGGAGCAAATTTGAAGTAAAGGCGAGGATTTAATTTTTTGACCAGCTGATTTTGCTGTGGAGTCCCCAGAGCAATGATGTTCTTTGCCCTGAGGTCCTTGCGGCTGGGATCTGAATAAACCTGCAGTTTTTCTGCACCCTGTGCTTTTTGACCCAGCAGAGCAAATAAATCACTCAACGCTGCTAGATCAGCGCTCGTCAATTCTCTTGGCCGCACCACCGCTAAGGAATTTAATGTCTGATCTGGCATCAATGCCCCGAAAAAGTTGTCAAACAGGAGGGTATTTATCGGTTGCTGCTTGATGCGCGCAACAGAATCAGGCTGCAATTTCGCCCACACCGTCTGCTCTTTTTGCTGCTTATTTTGACCCGCTAACACGAAAGCAACCTTGATCAAGTATCCGTTCTGGATGGTCGATCTCTGGGGCAGCTTAATTACTAACGAATCCCCCTGCGCCTTTTTTCTGGTCAATTTCTTTTGCCCAGCCAGTTGATCGTTGACATAAACTTTGATCTTCGCTTTTTTGAAGCTCAACTTTGCTGAATACTGGTAATGCAGCGTGATCTGCGAACCCAAACTTTGAGTTTGTCCTGCAGGCAAGGAGACCGCAAAAAGTTTTTGCTGCTCACCCGGGCCGGTAAAGGTTTGTTCCTTTGTGGTCAACTGCTGCTCCAACTGGAGAGTATTACTCTGAGAAGTGTCAGTCTTAACACTCACCTGCTGCATGCTTTTATTTGTTTGTGCCATTAACTCATGGTTGGCAAAATAAGCCGCCGCTTTACGCAGCATTTTATTAGAACGCGCGGTCACTACCAAGTCATAGTGTCCTTGACTATACACCGTTTGTAGTAAGCCTTGATTTTTTAGCCTTGAGCCAGGGAGTGCTTTTTTGAGCGCAACCGGCAACTGATCATATCTGGCAACCACGACTCGATATTTATCTTGCTGATTGGCCGCAGAAAAGGTCCTCAATCCGACTCGGCCGCTAGCAGAAATCGCCGTTTGATCCGGCCGCGCGGTCAAGGCGATCAGAGCCGCACTCAAAGTCTCGTTGTCCGCATTGTCTGGTATCACAATGGTTGATTGGTTCATTGAAATTTTATCAATTCCCATAAAACGAGTGAAAAAAGAGCTCAGGGTCGGATCTGGTGGGACCTCTGTATAGCGAAAATTGACGGTAGTCCCCGGATAAAGAGTCAGCCAATCGGCCGGCGTCTGTTCATTTTTAAAGCCTGTTTTACCTTGCGTTGTGATCTGCCCGCTGAGTTGTAAGACATTGTTGTCTTCAAGCAGATCAACTGGCAAAGATACTGTCCAAGTTTGCCGCTGGTCAGTTTTTTTTGGTCGAAAAGAAGTAAACTTGACCCCATTAATTGCTAGGGTCAGTGTCGAATCTTGCCGCAAACTTAGGGAGGTGAGCTGAAAATTCAGGGTAATTGTCGCTTGTTTGACCTGCCAATAATTTGGCTTTTCAAAGTTAAACTGACTATCGACACTCGTCCCAGATAAAGTTTGTGCTTGATCTTTAAGCTCGAAGGTATAAGTCTCAGCAGCGTTAACTCGCTTGCCAGGACTTAGCAAAAACACGCAGACCAGCGTTGCCAACACTAATAAAGAGTTACTGATAACGCTTAGTCTTATACCACTTAGCTTCTTTATGAAAAATCTGTTCACGGATATAACCCACCATTCCATTCAAGGCGACAGCTAACCACATCTGGCTGTATACAACATACATTAAAAATATTAGTAAGAAATTCTGGAGTGTCATTTCTCCTTTTTCGGTCGTGATCGTCGCGAAAGTTGAAACCATAAACATCACAATTGCCAGACCCCAGACGATCCCGCTAAAACCGGCTAACTGCGAATGGAAAACATCTGCCACTGAAAGAATGAAAGCAACATCGGATAAAATCAACGACGTCAGCAGCAAAAAATAAATCGAAGCAAAGTACAAGAGGTCAAACCGGATCCGGCGAGCTTTTTTGTCAAACAACAACTTCATATTCTTTAAAACAACATAGATATTGCCCTTGACCCACCGCGTCCGTTGGTGAAACCAAACATCCATCGTCTGCGGTTCTTGTTCCCAGGTAACGGCCAGCGGCTGAAACTCGATCCGATAACCATGGCGATAGATTTGAAAACTAATTTCAGTATCTTCGGCTAAAGCTTTGACATCCCAGCCCCCGATCTCTTCCAATAGATCTCGCCGGATAACATAGTTAGTCCCGGGGATCGTCACTAATTTGAACAGCCGCCTGCGGCCTGCTTGAGCCATCCACTGAAAAGAGAGAGTTTCAATGTTAATAAAACGAGTGAGTAAGGAGGCATTTTTATTCCGCGTTCTAAATTTACCGATCACCGCACCAAGTTCTGGATCCTGCTGGATCTGTGCGACCAGGACCCGGAGTGCGTCTTTTTCTGGGGTGTTATCTGCATCATAAACAGAGATCAAAGTGCCTCGGGCCTGCTTTAAAGCAATGTTTAAAGCATTCGACTTGCCCTTTCCCCCATTGGTTTGGTCGGTGTTGATCACAACCAAATTACGGCCCTGATAGATTTTTTGCAGACGAGCCAAGAGTTCTGCCGAATTGTCGGATGAATTGTCGTTGATCACGATCACTTCATAACGATCTGCCGGATAATCAAATTCCAAAAGCGCTTGAACCGTCTTAACGATCACGACGCCTTCATTATGTGCAGGCACCATGATCGAGACAAAGGGAACTTCCTCTTTCTCAGACAGCTGCGGTCTGGGTGTCTTTTGCCATTTCAAATAATACAAATAACCCGCCAAAGTCAAACCCAGGTTGACCAGCAAGATCCCCCAGATCGAAATAATTGAGATAAAAATCAGCACATCCATCATCACAAATCCCCCCTTTGTTGCCAAAAGTTACTTCCTTAAAAACATCTCCCGGTAAATTTTGCGCCCCAGCACGAGCAAGACTGCCAAAATCAAGAAGATGATCACAAAAATCAAGATCAAAAAGGTCGAGCCCAGCGCGAAAAATTTGTCGATATAGGATTGTTGCGTCCCGATCTTAGGAGCTTTTAAACTAACCGGTAATTTTTCTTTAATCTGGACTAGACGACCATTTAGGCGGTAGTGTCCTGACTGATATTCGACCCTGATCGCACCCATTTCGGTCCTCGTACTGAGCTGATCTTGCACCGGATCATACCATTTCAGGCCAGTCAGCTGCAGTTCTTTTTCTAAGTGCCGGACCTGTTGACTTGAATCAGGTAAACTAACCGTGAATGCAACAGGCAAAGGCGCGCTGAGCCGCTTTAAACCTGAGGCAGTTTTAAACTGTGCCAGCTTGACCGCTAAAAATGTCTGAGGATTGACTGCAGACGTTGTGGCCGGCTGCTTTTTTCCCACGATCGCTCTCAGCTTTTCATGACTAGGATCCGGTAAAAGCAGCAGCGTATTAGACGCATGAGTACTATGCCGCTGCAAGTACGGGATCTGCTGCCAGAACTGCGGACTAGCCATGCCGACTGGATATACCCCAGCCTGCGTCAAGCCGGCAAATGTGCTTTGCATTGTCGAAGACAATAGCTGGCGTGAATTATCATCATCTTGTCTCAGGTAGGGAACACGTAAAAATATGATCCCGCCCCGCCGTTGTGCTTGCCGTAAAGCCTTGGTATATTTGTAAAATTCTGGGGAGCGGGTCCCCGTCGCAAGACTCGTTACACTTAAGGCAAATGGCCAGCCGTTTGCATGCAGCATTTTAGTCAACCGGTTTAATTTCTGCGTGTCTGTGTACGGGTTAATGCCGGTGATCGTTAAAAGCGGCTGACTACTGGTATTCTTTTCAAACATGTGTCCAATCAGTGCAGCGCTTTGCAGCACGCCCAGTCCATTTTCCGGCAGAACCGGCAGAAAGGCATTGTGACCCACACTGACTCCGAAGGGAATTTTGTTTTCTGAACCTTGAGCTGATAGCATGCCGAAAGTCTGGGCTTGCTTGGGCAGGTCTGATAAAACTGTCACAGCATTGGTAAAAGGCAGCTGCTGGCTGGAACCGCTAGTCCGTATGGTAAATTGCTGCGAGTAAAGCTGCTTTTGTTTTGCACCCAGAGCGGATAATTCGGCGGAAGTCAATTTTCCTCCAATGTGGATCCTGACTCCAGTAAAATTCTGGCGGTCATGGGCAAAAATAGAGGAAATACCGCTTGCGGAATCAACTTCCTTATTTTCAAGGGTGATCAGACCCAGATATTTTCCGCGCTGTAACTGTCCTTGCTGATAGGCAGACTCTTGCACGGCTTCAGAGGTCAAGCCCAGTGAAGTCAGCATCCGCTGCAGCACGGTCACCTTACTAGTTCCTTGCTGGCTGAAAGCCTGGGAATCGTAAACGACTAGTACCTGAGCAGCAGGCTTGGCTATGGTCTGCATTTGAGCGGTGGGGTTCTTGAAAAAAGCACCTAAAACCGTCAGCAAAAAAACGACGCCCAATAACTTTTTATTTCTCATTCTTTTGCTCCTCTTTTGTTCCCCACAGCTCGTTGTTCAACCCATCACTGAGCAGCAGCAAGATCACCAGCTGAATACTTAAAGTTGCCGGCAGCAAGCCCGAAGTCAAATTCAGCCTGCCTTGCAAAATGATCACAGCTAGCGGCAAAAACAACAGGTTAAACAGCATACCAGCGACCAAAGCTAATTTTCTCCCGCCGATCAGCAAACCTTTTTTTCTATCATTATAGAAGCCTGCAGAATAAACCAGGAGCAAGACTATGGACAAAAGCAAATTGAAAGAATACTTTTGCGGATAGAGTTTTGCAAAGCCTGTGCTAAAAAGACTGAAGAGTTTCAAGGACAGTTTTTTTGAGGCGGGCTGCAAATACTCTTTAGTTCCCGCTTGCGGTGCAGTCAAACCCGCGGCAGCCGTATTCAGCAGCGTGGTCGTCCGGTGCGGATGAGTCAAATACCAGTAAATGATCCAAGGATAATGCAAATGGTCAATCACTTCTCTTTTGATCTGCTTACTTTGTGGATCCAAGGCGGTGTAGCCGATCGGATAGTAATCTTCACCAGCTAAAAGAACATACTGCGGTTTGATCTTGCTGTTAGCCAGAGTCTTTGCGGGATCATTCGCTGTTTCCAAAATACCTTGTGTAAGCGTCGTGAATTTCAACATGTCTTGCTGCTGGCGCATGCTGCTGCTAAACACCAATCCGCTGGTCAGCAAAACGCCAACTAAGCCTATGCTGTACCAGGTCTTTTTTTGCTTATTTTTTGTCCCAATGATCAGTCCCAAGCAGATTATGATCAAGCCTGGTAAAAGAAAGAAATTCTGGACCTGAGCCGTCACTAATAGCAGCAAATTGACCCAGAAAAGCCCGGCAATCAAGTGCGGGTATTTTGTCTGCGGTCTGATCATCAATAAGAAACTGGCACAGGTAAAGACTAGCGTGATCAAGGTAACAGCTTCGCCGTAAAAGGAATTGAGATAGAGACTATAAGTTGCGTCCGTTAAGACTAAAGAAACAGCTAATGCTAAAAAATAATTTTTCCAACCACGTTGATGATGGATCAAAGCGCACAATAACAATGCGATGGCGCTGAAATAACTCATGAAATAAACTAGTCCAAGGAAACGAATGTCAAAAATATGGGTACTGAAAAAAAGTTTATTGAGCCCAATGGCAGCTTGAATAAACAAGCTTTGCGAGGAAAAAAAGTTCGGTGTGGTTTCATTAAAGTGCTGACGCAGACCGTATCTTAACCCAACTGTCTGTGCGCTTGAATTCAAAGGATACAAACCATTTGCAGACAGGACCTGGCTGAAATTGCCATTATCAGCATAACCAGCGGGAAACTGGCCTAAAAGCAGGAAGCTTAAAACTAGACCACAGAAGATGATACCCAAAGCAGTCGGTGAGCTGACCCTTAATAGCAATTTTTTTATCTTTAATTTATTATTTTGCGAATACATTTTTTGTTTAAGATTTTTCATCATTCCTAAGCCGTTAATAATTCGATAGAAAGCCTACATTAATACCTTTGCACGCAACATTTTGTATACATTCTAAACATTCTACTAACCCAGATTTGCAAATACAAGTTAAATATTCAAAGTTTTATGCAGATAAAAAAAGATCGATTCCTGACTAGAAATCAATCTTTTAATAAACTGTATATAGATAGACCAAAGATTAAAAATTATGCTGGAGGATCCAAGCCCTTTATTCCCGATGGAAGTAAAAACTAAAGATTTAGTTCGCTTCCCAAGCACATTTCCGATGATCAGTTGTGAAAAACGCCAGCAAATTTTCTTGCCCTGCGAAAATTTGGTGAACTTACTGCCAAACATTCAAAGTTTGGAACAAAGTCTGGCAAACTTACTGCCAACATGCTTAGTCTTCGATTGACTTGTAGTCAGCACTCAAATTAGTTAGAAAATATCTTATATTTGTCCATGTCCTGAAATATTTTACCTTGCAGCCTTTAGTAGTTAGACCAAATCAGTTAGAGTAACGCTCCAGCCACCAGCTGCAACAAGAACAAACCGGCTAAGATCAACATTGTCCAGGAAAGCTCGCCTGTCTTTTTAGCCGCAAATTTAACCAGCGGATATGAGGCAAAACCAAAGGCTAATCCGGTCGAAATCGAACCAGTCAGCGGTATCAAGACAATGATCAAAAAGGCTGGGAACCACTCTGAAAAATCAGTCAGATCGATCTGTCCGATCTGCTCCATCATTAAGGCTCCTGTAATAATGATGACTGGGGCAACCGCTGCGTTGGGGACATATCCTAAAAACGGGATAAAGAATAAGGAAAGCAAAAACAGCAGTCCTGCCGTCAGGGCAGAAATCCCTGTGCGGCCACCGCTTTCGATCCCGGCTGCACTTTCTGCCGCGGCGACAGTCGGGCTCGTTCCCATAAAACTAGAACACAATGCGGCTAAAGCACTAGCCTTGTAGGCACGGTCAAAACTGCCAGGGTCTGTCAGCAGCCCCTGCAATAACCCCATGGATTCAAACACTAAAATCATTGTTAACGAAAAGACAGCTATCGCAAATTTGACGGTGAAAGCTTGGCTAAAATCCCCGACACGGATAAAATCACCCAATGAAGCTAAATTTACGTTTGGCATCCCGCCCTGATCGCTTGCCCCTAAAAAGAAAGCCAGTAGACTGGTCGCGATGATCCCGATCACGAAGCCGCCAGGGACCTTGCGCATATATAAAACTAACGTCAAAACTAAGCAAAATAATGCCAGCAGCACCGGTGTACTAGTCAGGTCGCCTACTGCCAACAAGGAACGCTGTCCGCCTGAGCGAATCAGCCGGGCTTTTTCTAAGCCAAGCACGACCAAAAACAAGCCGATCCCAGCAGTGATCCCATGCTTAAGGCTGGCCGGGATCGCATTTGCCAAAAACTTACTGAGCGGAGTCAAAGCCACTAGGAGGTAGAAAAAGCCGCTGACCGTACAGACCGCAAGTGCTTGCTGCCACGTAAATTTCATTGTTTGGACTAAAGTATAGGTGAAAAATGCGTTGACACCCATGCCTGGGGTAATGATGATCGGGGCATCAGCCAGGAAATACATCAAAACACAACCAAGCACGGAGGCAAAAATTGTCGCAAAAATGCTGAGATCCGGTGGGACCCCAGCATCTTTGAGGATAATTGGATTAACAATAATGATATAGGCGATGGCAAAAAAGCTCGTCGCCCCGGCGATCAATTCAGTTGAAAGCTTGATACTGCCGGTAAATTTCTTTTTCTCTGTCATTTCAAACTACCAACTACCAGACAAAGATCCCAACCATCGCAGCAGATAACAGAGATACTAGGATCCCTGACAAAAGCATGTATCCCACATTAGCCGCGATCAGGTCGTTCTTTTCCTTGTCGACCAATCCTTTGAACGCCCCAATGATCATCCCAACGGTTGAAAAGTTGGCAAAGGATGTTACAAAGACCGTTAACACAGCGCGATAATGAGCAGAGAAGGCTGCCGTATTGATGGTATTCGTGACTTTGCCCATCACGACAAATTCATTAGTAACCAGTTTTTCTCCCATATACTGAGCAAATTGGAAGGTGTCGTGGACTGGCAAGCCCATCAGCCAAGCAAACGGGAACATCACGATCCCTAGGATATGCTCCAAAGATAACCATGGATTGACCCAGCCTAAGACCTTGTCGATCAACGCAGCCAGTGCCACAAAGGCAATTACGTTAGCTGCAATGATCAAGATCAAGCGGCCGGCACCCAGAATAGAATCACCCAAGAATGAGAAAAACGGTTCTTTTTTGCCGGAAGGTTCCGTCTCACCAGCTGCAGCCGCAGCGGATCCGCTCATGGTTGCGATCGTATCCTCTTCTTCTGGGACGACCAATGGGTTCAAGAGTGTTGTCACGATCAAAGCATTGATGACATTGATCGGGATCGCCGTCAAAATAAACTGAGCCGGCATCATTTGAGTATAGGAGCCGATAATTGATGCAGTCACACAACTCATTGACATCATCGCGATCGTTAAATTGCGCCGAGCATTCATCTGCTTCATTTGTAAGGAGGAAACGGCTAAGGCTTCCGTGTTGCCAAGAAACATCATCTCAACGGCAAAGAATGATTCAAAGCGTGGCTGGCCAGTCAATTTCGATAAGCCGCGGCCTAACCATTTGATGACCCATGGCAATACACCAATGTAAGTCAAAATATCAAATAAAGGTACGATCATCAAGATCGGCAAGAGGACCTGGACGAACCAATCCATTTGTTTGACGTTGACCATACTTGGTAAAGCAAATGCGATCCCAGTGTAGGCAACCTTGACCAGTTCATTGAACCCGTCTGCAGCCACCTCCACGATCGTTCTGCCGACTGAGAAGCTCGTTAAAAACCATGCCAAAAACAAATTGACTACAACCATGACAACAACCGCACGCCAGTTGATCTTCTTTTTATCTTTAGAAAACAACCAAGCAAGAAGTAAAAAAATAGCTAAACCACAAATATTTACTGCAAGATACAAAAAAATCCTTCTTTCTTATGTAGTACACTTGATTGGAGCTAACAACTTTTACCTATGTTTTTTTAGAAAAAAATAAGCTAAAATACAGTATAACGATTCATTTTAATAATGTAAACAAAAGACGAACGTTTGTCATTTACCTATCAGTCTTCTTTAATTTTGAAGAAAAAAAATGCTTGGGTACAAGTTGAACATGTTGGTGTCGGCGAACGGCCACGTGCTCCTTGTCGGGGTTTAAGTTTATGCCACGTGAAAAGTTTGGTACACACTTTGCAAATCTTTGTACCAAACGATTGTCGCTTGGTACTTACTTTTGCAATCTAAGTACCAAACGCCGATCAGCTGTAGTAAAAAAATATTTTCATTGAGCTGTGCCAGGCAGCAGGTTCTATCGATCTAGCCGCCCTGCTTCGCTCTCTTATTCTTAGTCGAGCTCCGGGAAACAGAAAGTTGCGCTTATCCAACTCCTGCCAAATATTGCCCAACCCGCAATATCCGGCCGAAGTCCGATAATGCTCGCTTTCTTCCCGTTTCCCTCCGCTCTGTTATTCTTTTGGGGGTCTTTTCTTGGAAAATAAAGCCATCGATGTCGGTGTTTTGGCCGGCAAAATTTTAGTCGAATCTGGTTCCGAAATGTGGCGGGTCGAAGATACCACTAAACGGATCATCGACCACGCTTCTACTAATAATAAAACCGAAGCCTTTACGAGCTTGACTGGTCTACTGGTCAATCTAAAAGACACCCCCTACACACGTTTCATGCAGGTTGAAAAACGCGGGATCAATATGGATCATATCAATTCCGTCAACCTGCTTTCCCGCCGTTACACCGAGGATAAAATCACTTTGGATGAACTCGAGGAAAAGTTATTGCGGCTGCGCAACGCCAAGCCGCAATACCCGCTCTGGCTGCAAACAGTGGGTGCCGGCTTTGAAGGTGCCTTTTTTATGTTCATTTTCACGCAGACCTATAACTGGGCCGATTTCCCGCTGGCATTTTTTGCTGGAGCTCTTGGCTACCTAGTCACCTACTACATCAGTACCCGCTTGCGGATCCGTTTTATGAGCGAATTCCTAGGCGCCTTGACAGTTGGACTGTGCGCCGTGATCGGTGTTCGATTACATCTGGGCGACAACATTCAAAACATTATCATCGGTGCCATAATGCCTCCTTTGCCCGGTGTTCCCATGATCAACGCCATGCGCGATATCTTCGAAGGAAACCTGCTCTCAGGGTTAGAACGCATGATGGAAGCTCTGATTATTTTGAGCGCGATAGCATTCGGTGTGGGTGTCGTTTTACGTTACATGTAAGGTGGAAGGAAAGAAATCATGTCACTGTATCATCTTTTAATTCAAATTAGCTTTAGTTATCTGGGAACTATGACCTTTGGGCTCTTTATCAACATGCCCAAAAAAGCACTTAATGCTTCGAGTATAATTGGAGCTGCCGGCTGGATGCTCTACTGGTTCATGTTCAAATTCGGCCTTGGTTCCATCCTCGGTAATTTCTTAGCGGCTTTTCTAGTCGGATTGTTGGGTATTGTCTGCTCGTTAACCAAAAAAATGCCCAGCACCATGTTTAGTACCGGACTCGTCCCGCTCGTTCCAGGAGCCAGCGGTTATCAAGCTTTAGCTGCTTTCATTAACCATCAAACTGACTTGGCAATTTCCAAAACAGTTCACGTTATGATGGTCGCCGGGGCAATTGCCTTAGGTTACGTCGCTGCTCAAATGGTCGCGGACATCATTTATCAAAGAAAACCCAAGCAAGATTAATGTCATCAAATACAAAAACCACAGCGCGGTCCATTGACCAGTCTGTGGTTTATTTGAGTCCAGAATTATTTTTACTGATTAGAGCTGGTACTTGTCCTGCCTGCCAAAACCGGCCGTAAGAAGTGGGCTGCTAAACCGAGGATCGCCCCAACTACTGCTGGAACAAGCCAATCTAGTCCAAGCGAGGCGAGCGGCAAAAAGTTCTGTTGAAATGCTCCCAAGCTCTGTCCGAACGTGCTTTGACTGACTACCGGCGGAAAAGCAGCGACCATGTCCAAGAAAGCTGGGACTGTCGTAAAGACCACGGACAATAAGTAAACAACAGGATCGCGTTTGAACAAAGGCGAAGCCACTGACAAGACGATCAAGACCATCGCAAACGGATACAGGAACATCAACATTGGAGTCGACCAGCTGATGATCTTGTCCAAACCAAAGTTGGCAGTCAGAAATGAAGCAAAACACGTCACTGCTAACCAAGTATGGTAACTGACCTTAGGAAAATGTTTCTGAAAATCTTGCGCAAAAGCTGCCACTAGCCCAACGGCCGTCGTCAAACAGGTCACTGTGATCAAAACCGCCAGCAAGGCATGGCCGGCTCCGCCCAAATAATGAGTTACGATCTGATTGAAGGCGACACCGCCATCAGCCGAAACCTTAAATTGTGACAAAGTCGTAGCTCCCAGCCAGATCAAAGCAGCATAGATCAAACCGATCATCGTCATTGCCAAGAAACCAGCTTTCATGGTCACTTTTCCGTTACTGCGCGGTGTTGTCTTCCCCAGCTGCTTGATAGCAGTCACAACTGTCACACCGAAGGCTAATCCCGCTAAGGCATCCATTGTATTGTAGCCTTGCAAAAAACCGTTAAAAAAGCTGGCCGACTGGTAATCTGCAGTAACAGCCTGGCTGCCGGCTGCGCCGAGCGGATGTAAAAAGCCCAGGAAAAACACGCTGAAAAGCAAAAGCAAAAAGACTGGATTCAAGACTCTGCCCAACATGTCCATGATATTTGACTGTTTGTACGAAATTAAGAAGGCAGTTCCGAAGAAAAGAGCTGAAAATAAAAGCAAACCACCATGTGCCCACGAGCTTGGCAACATTGGCTGAACCCCGACCGTAAAGGGAACTGTGGCTGTCCGGGGCGTCCCGAAGAGCGGCCCGATCGTCAGGTGGATCAGCACCATAAAGGCTAGGGCAAAATAACGGCCTAATGGTGCTCCAATGTCATAGACTCCTTGAGAATGAGTTGTGCTGATCGCGAGCACAGACAAAAGCGGCAATAAGACAGCGGTCACTAAAAAGCCCAGACCGGCTGTGACCCAGTGCGCACCGGCTAATTGGCCCAAATGAATCGGAAAAATCAGGTTGCCGGCCCCAAAAAAGAGCGCAAACAGCATGGAACTAACAACAAAATATTGTTTCTTGGTTAATGGATTTGGATTGAGATCTTGTGTATTGTGCATCGATAATTAACTCCTTTATTAGTGAATTTTGCTGTAAAATTTTAATCGGACTAATGTCGCTTGGAGATTCCACGAGCACCACTTCCTTCCACTAAGTTATGTATTTTGCCAAAAAATAAACTACCCAACGAAAAAAGCGCCCTAAATCCAGTTTAAAACTGAATTAAGGGCGCTTGACGCACTGTACCACCTTATTTTGCAAGTCATGAAAAAACCTGCCTTTCTTCACGTACGGCCAGCAAGGCGATACGCTAACACTATAATGGGTGTCACCAATGCACGTTACTTTATTTTCGGTGCATCGCTCGAAAGGGATCTTCACATCTTATGACCTGCTTCCTCTCACCACACGAAGCTCGCTTCTAGTTTTAAAGATGATACTTAACTTTCTCACAGCGTTTTGTAATTTATTGTTGCTAATTTTAATCTAAGGATTTTACCTTGTCAAGCAATTTCCATAAATGCTTTTTCATGCTTGAGAAATACTTTGTAAAAAATCCGCCCCTGTACTTCCATGGTAAAATATTAATAACATTCATCACCGGGAGGAAATTCTATGTCGAAAATTATGACCTGCAAGCAAACTCTTGCAGTCACTACCCATCGTGTCTTGGCAGCTGATTTGAACGAACACGAAACGGTCTATGGCGGCCGCTTGTTAGAAATGCTAGATGGGACCGCCTCGATTTCAGCAGCACGCTTAGCTAAAAGCATCAACGTCACAGCTTCAATGGATCAGACTAACTTTATTGCGCCCTTTGGCTTACAGGACTCGTTTTGCATCGAAACTTACGTCAGCGGCTGCGGTAAACGTTCGATCGAAGTCTTCGCTAAAATTGTCGGTGAACACCTGCAGACCGGCGAACGCTATATTGGTTTAACTTCGTTTCTGACATTTGTCGTCACCGATAAGAATTTTACACTCGGGACGATTTCACCTGAAAGCCCAGAAGAGATCATGATCTGTCAAGGTTATCAGGCACGGCAGACCCAGCGTCTTCAGGCTTTAAAGTCGCAACAAGCTTTCAACGAATCTCTGAGCACCGGGTATCCTTGGGACTAAGTTGAGCAATTGCTGGGAATGATCTAAAATTAATGAAAAGCATTGACCAACGCATTAAGGATCCCAATTACTATCCCACCAAGAGGAATAAATACCCACCAGTATCCGGCTAAAAAATCCCAAAAATTTGTACCACGTCTCCGAACGTATTTGCCTTTTCTGGGATCAAAAACAAATTCACTGTTATCAACGTGCTCTTGTGCTTGGGCTGGTTCTATCCCAAGAATTAAGGAGTCTAATGAACAGTCAAAGATTTCAGCTAACTTAATGATATTCGTTAAATCCGGCGTAGCATCGCCTGCTTCCCACCGAGAAACAGCTTGCCTAGAGACATATAGTTTTCCGGCAATTTCTTCTTGAGAAAGATTGGCTTTGGTTCGATATTTTTTCAACTGTTGCGGAAATAGAATTTGCATGGTAAGTCCTCCTTGAAATCCATAAATTTGATGCTTTTATTATTTACTATGTCTGGACAAAAGGGTAGCAATTAAGACTAAAAAACCGCAATTAGCAATCTACATGTGCGCACGGATAGGTTGCTAATTGCGGTATTTGTACTGACAAACGTTGAAATAACAATGTTTATTCAAGTTGCGGCAAGATAAGCTGTTTAATTCGCTTTTTATAAGTTGGTTTTACAGAATTGACATGCATAGCTGGAAAATTTTGAACGGAAATTTCAATTTGCACAAACTATGAATCATTTCCGTAGTCTGGATCCTATGACTGACGTGACTTACAACTTTTAATCAAAAAATAATCAGAGTTCAGTTGCCTGCTTTAACAAGGTTGCTGAATTCCGATTTGCTCTGAGAACTTTTTTCTTAAAATTCACGGTATTTAAACGTAAAAAAAGAAAAAGTCTGTTAAATCAACAGATTTCCCTTATAATATAGTTACCACAACCAATTAATTTAATGCGATAATCCCTTTATGGTTGTCAGATGAATGCGGCCTTTGGGTGGAGAAACACGCTTATTTTTTCATTGTATCGTTAGTTCTCAAATTGCATTTTTTTGTGACGTGATTTCTTTTGGATATCGTTATCAAGGAACATATGTTTTGATATTTATACCTGATCCGTATATAATATATTTAGTATTTTATGGAAACAGGTGAAAATAGTGGCAAAGTTGAGCATGAAAAAACTGCCGTATCATTACGGTGTAAAGGTACGTTGTTATCCTTCTAGTCAACAAAAAGCAATTATCAAGCGCAACAGTGATGCTAGTCGGTTTGTTTACAATGAACTAGTGGCGATCGGCCGTGAGTTATATGAGTTAAAGCGAATTAAGTTACCAATCGATACGGTCCAACAACGAATTCACCAACTTGAACAGCGTAAAAAAACGACTAGGAACATCTGTAATGAGCACTTGTTTTTGTTTCATAAGGATATTGATAGCTTGTGTTTAGCGAATGCCAAGCAAAACTACGCTAAAGCTTGGCACGCGTTTCGAAAAGTTAATCGAAGCGGAACTCCAGTCTTTCATAAGAAAAGTTACTGTTGGAAGTATCAAACCAATGCCCAATACAGCAGCAAAGTCAGTCTACCGTCTTTGCTAAATGGCACCGTCAAGTTTCTGGATCGCAATCACGCTAAATTACCCAAGCTTGGTGTCATCAGAACTGGCACAGTCCGGAGTAAAATTTGGAATATGCGTGAAGTGGTCAGAATTGGCACAGTGACAGTAACTAAAGATAGTGCAGACTGTTTTTATTTGAGTTTCCAATTAGGTTCAACCCAACCTTTTATCGGGGCGGTGACCTTTACCAACGAAAAATTGGGTCTTGACCTGAATACGGAAAATTTCTTGACTGACAGTAATGGCGCAGTTGTCGCTAATCCTCGTTATTATCGTAAAATACTCAAACAACTTAACCGGCAAAAGCGTAAACTCTCACGCCGACAGCTACGAGCCAAGAAAGAGCACCGTCCTTTGTGCGACGCTAAAAATTATCAAAAACAACGACTGCTCGTGGCTAAAATGCAAGTCAAAGTGGCACAGCAACGACTGAACTTTCTACATAATTTGACAACTGAATTAGTCAAGAACCACGACTTCTTGGTTGCCAAGAGTTAAGAAGCAAAAATCTGTTGAAAAACCACGCACTTGCTTTGTCGATCAGTGATGCTGGCTGGCGGCTATTTTTACAACAACTGCAAACCAAAGCCGAGCTTTATGGAAAAACCTTTATGGCAGTCGATCCACGCAATACCACGCAGACATGCTCAACTTGCGGTTATCTGTTGACAGGTGACAACAAATTGACCTTGCGTGATCGTAGTTGGCAGTGCCCACAATGTCAGACCAAACATCAACGTGATCTTAATGCTGCTAAGAATATTTTAGCCAAAGGGATCGATCAATTAGCATAAACAATACAACAGCCCCTTGGCAACTTGGGGGCTCAATGCACTTGGTAATTAGCAAGTCAGACGGCTTAGCGACTTCGGTCAATAAGACGCAGTGCTGTATCTAGTGAAATTGTAGCAGGTACTCGATGAGTGCCAACGACTACAAGCCGCGAGGCAGTTGACTCAGCAAGATTCAGATGACTAAGCAAATACACCAGCAAACCACCTTCAAATAATTTTAGCCAGTTTCTGTTTAGGCACGATCCGAGCCGGTGCACCTACGACCGTTGCCTCAGCTGCCACATTATCCAAGACCACCGCCCCGGCTCCAACTTTGCTAAACTCACCGACTGTGATCGCGCCCAATAATTGGGCATGTGCTCCAATAAAGGCGCCACGCTTGATCCAGGGATGGCGACGCTGATTTTGACCGGGGTACCTGGAACCTAAAGTTACCCCATGCAAAATAGTAACATCATCCTCAATTACAGCCGTAGCACCGATCACTACCCCGATCCCATGATCAATAAACACCCGGTGACCGATCTGCGCTGCTGGTGCAATTGAGATCCCAGTCGTATTAGCGGCATGCCGGCTCACCAGCCCAGCCAAAAGGTAATGATGATGCTTGCTTAACCAATGTGCGATCCGATACCAGAATAAGGCGTGTAATCCGGGATAAGTCAGCACAACTTCCCACAAACTGTGCGCTGCTGGGTCACGTTTAAGAATTGAGCGCGCCGTTTGCAGCATGAGTCTGGCTCCCTTTCAAATTGGCAAATCCTTGCTCCAGGTCAGCCAATAAGTCCTGGCTATCCTCCACCCCAACTGATAAGCGGATCAATTCATCCTTGATCCCATTTTCGAGCCTGATTTCGCGCGGGATCGCGCCATGCGTCATCAGAGCCGGGATCTCGATCAATGATTCCAAGGCACCCAGGCTTTCAGCCAAGGTCACTAATTTCAACCCTTCGACAAATTCCCGCGGATCTAATCCTGGCTGCAATTCAAACGAGATCATTGCTCCAAACCCATGCATTTGCTGGCGGGCAACTTCGTAGTCAGGGTTATCAGGATCGCCCGGATAATAGATCTTGCTGACAAGTTCCTGATTAGCCAAATACTCGAAGACCTTCTCTGTATTTGCCAGATGTGCCCGCATTCGTAAAGCAAGAGTCTTGATCCCGCGCTGCAGCAGCCAGCTTTCCTGGGGAGCCAAGATACTGCCGATCGCATTTTGCAGGTAGCCGATCCGTTCGGCCAGCTCTGGAGTCGCAGCCACAACTAGCCCGGCGATCACATCGCTATGCCCGCCTAAATACTTGGAGGCACTATGCAAAACAATATCGACTCCCAATTCCAACGGACGCTGCACGTACGGCGAAGCAAAGGTATTGTCGATAATACTCAAAATCCCGTGTCTTTTTGCGATTTGAGCTACCGCCTGAATATCGGTCACGTGCAGTAATGGATTAGTCGGTGTTTCCAAGTAGATCGCCTGAGTATTTTCTTGAACCACATCTTCAACTGCTGCCAAGTCCCGAGTATCAACGACCGTAAAGGTCATTCCGAAACGTTTCAAAACCGAATCGATCAAACGAAAAGTCCCGCCATAAACATCGTTGCCGACAATAATGTGATCACCAGCAGAAAAAAGCGAGAACACTGTGTTGATCGCCGCAGAGCCGGAAGAAAAGGCAAAACCGGCAACGCCGCCTTCTAAATCAGCAATCAATTTTTCAACTGCTTCTCTGGTCGGGTTCCCTGAACGGGAATATTCATACTGACTTTGACCGATTTTTTGCTGGTGGAAAGTCGATGCCATGTAGATCGGGATCGAAGTTGCTCCGGTATATTGGTCTTCGCTAATGCCTGCGTGCAATAATTTTGTATCAAATTTCATAATAATTGACCCCTTTTTTCTTAATCGTAAATTTTTTCGCTGAGATAACGTTCGCTGCTGTCTGGAAAGATCGTGACGATCGTGCTGTTAGCAGGTAATTCTTGGGCTGCCTGCAGACTGGCTGCCAAGGCTGCTCCGCTAGAACTGCCGATAAACAAGCCTAACTTGCGCGCAGCTGCTTTGACCTGTGCAAATGCTGCCTGGTCGCTGATCGTCAGTGTCTGATCGATCCGCACATCCTGAAAGAACGGCGGAATAAATTCGACGCCGATCCCTTCTGTGCGATGTGCATGAGCCGAACCGCCATTTAAAATTGAACCCTCCGGTTCGACTACGATCGTCTTGGTAGCGGGATCGTGGTCAATCAAATACTTGGCCACCCCCGCGAATGTCCCGCCGGAACCGGCGCCAGCCACAAAGGCAGTGATCGGGCGATCCAATTCTTGAACCAATTCTGGTCCCAGAGTATGGTAATAAGCAGCAGGATTAGCCGGATTTTCAAATTGCATCGGTACGTAGCTGTTTGAGATCTCCTGTTCAAGTTCCCGGGCTTTTTGAATCGCGCCCTTGATCCCCGCTTCACTGGGAGTGTGCACCAATTTGGCTCCCAAAGCCTGCATCAAGACCTGTTTTTCAAAGCTGAACTTTTCCGGGATCACCAGGGTCGTCAGCAGCCCCAACTGTTGGGCGGCTAAAGCGACCCCAATTCCAGTATTGCCGGCCGTTGGTTCGATGATCGTCGTCTGCTCATTGATTTTGCCGCGTACTTTTGCATCTTGCAGCAAATATTGACCTAAACGATCCTTGACGCTCCCGCCAGGATTGAACATTTCCAATTTTGCATAAATATGGCTGCCCTGCGGAACATCGATTTGTAAGTCCAGCAAGGGGGTGTTGCCGATCAACTGTGTCACAGATTTAATAGTCATGCGCTTTTCCTCCTAGAAGATCATGATTAATTTTTCAAATAAAAAAGGACGCAAGCTTCTGTTTTCCAGAAAGTCTCGCGTCCTCAGTCCAATTCCAACCCAGTTGGTCATTGAACTCTTTAAGGTCATTTGTCCTCAAAAATTTTCAATGCAAACAGGTCGAACATCGCCAAAAACGCGTTGTTCGACAGCAACATGTATTCGCATTAAAAATAACTGAAGCCATAATGACACCTCCGAATTGAATTGCTATCAATATACATAACTATTAAACAGATGTCAAACGTTTTCTAAAAAAACGCCAAGGGCACTCATCTCCCTTGGCGTTAAATTATTTTATTTAGACATTACCCTAATCCAACTAAGTGAGCAAAAACCGGCACGACTAAATTATCCACCAGACCGATCACAACCACTGCCACGGCTGCCATCGCACCTTCAACGGAACCCATTTCTAGGGCAAAAGCTGAACCGATCGTATGTCCGGCAGTGCCAAGTCCCAACCCGGCACCCACCGGGTCATCCTTAAGCTTGAACCATTTGACCAGATACTTGCCTAAAGCATAGATGATCACGGCGTTTAAAATGCAGGCCATCGCAGTCACCGCAGTATTGCCGCCGACAGCTGCTGTCAATGGCAAAGCAATCGCTGTTGTCGCCGACTGACTTAACATCGAAGCGATCCCGATTTGATTTAACCCGAATGCTTTACCTACGATCGTGATGGCGAAAAGCGACACGATCGTTCCGATCACCAAACTGCCTACAATGATCGCCCAATTTTTCTTCACAACATCATTTCGTTTATACAATGGCACCGCAAAGGCGATCGTCGCTGGAGTCAGGAACCAAAAGATAATGTTGCCGCCCGGCTTGTAAGCTTGCGTATAAACTTGTTCTGTGCTGACATTCAAAGTCTTACCTAAAACGACTAAGACTGCGATCCCCAAGACCATGGCAACAAAAAGGGGCTGGAACAAGAAGAAGCCTTTAGATTTCTTAAACAGCCACTGTCCAACCATGAAAACTGCTAGGGACAGGAAAACTCCAAAGAGCGGATTAGTTAGATAACTCATTATTTGTCCCCTCCCGTTGCATTTTGTGCGATTTGCCGCGCCGCCGTCTTATGTTCTGCAACCCGTTCTTTGACCCAGGTCAAGGCACGTGCCGTATATGCTGTCACTACTAACAAAATCACTGTCGCCAGCAGGATCACTAAAACCAGCTGGATGCCTTGGGCCTTCATAATATCAAGGTTGGCTGCCAATGAGATCCCTGACGGTACGAACAAGAAACCGATGATCGAGATCAAAGCACTGCTGAAGGAATCGACCCACTCGAGCTTAATGACATGGGTCGTCAACAAGATGTACAGCAACACCAAGCCGATCACTGGTGTCGGCAATGGAAATGACGCCGGCATCAGACCTGAGATCACCTGGGAGACAAACAAAATAGCTGCATAGATCAGCATTTGGAACAACAACGGTGCTGATTTCTTTCCTTCTCTTTGATTTTTTTTCATGGCAAGCCACCCTTTCTTCACATGTTATTTCACTCTCTTGCTTACGTGAATATCATATGCAAAAAATTGCAGTTTGCGTCGTTTTTAAGCCGAAATGCAAAAAGTACACGCTGAAATGCACCAGAGTCAGACCGAATGTCGGACTGTTTTCTCCCAAAAGCACCCTACTAAAAAAACTTCAGCCACACCTCACTGAAGTTTACTTTAGATCCCCAGTTTTTGCCCCAGTGCCTTTTGGAAAGACCGGCCCACCTGGACTTTCTGACCATTAGCCATAATTAAAAGGGAAGTGTGGTTAAACCACGGTTGGATCTCCTTGACTCTTTCCAAGTTGACTAAGGCATTACGATGCACCTGCATAAATTTGGGATCGGTCATCTTCTCTTTTAACCAGGCTAGAGTCTTTTTAGTTGTATAGTCGGTGTTCAAGGTGGAAATCGTTAAAACACCTTCGCTGATCTCTGCGGCAACGAGGTCGTCTTTTTTGATCAAAACATTGCGGTCAGCCAGTTCAATACTCAACATCTCACTGATCGGCGGCTGTTTTTCTGGTTCTGCTTCCAAATGCAGTGTCTTGACCGCCTTGCTTAGAGCCTGGTCGATCCGCTGCTGTTCAAATGGTTTGAGGACATAATCCAGTGCATCCACATTAAAAGCCCGCACGGCATACTCATCATAAGCTGTCGCAAAAATAATCAACGGCGAATATGAAAGCTGCTTTAATTCATCCGCCAATTCGAACCCGTTTTCTTCATTCAAAGAAATATCTAGAAAAATCAGGTCGATCCGATCTTTCAATAAAACAGTCTGGGCTTCTTTTAAATCCTCTGCCTGAAAAATTTGATAGTCTAGTTGAGCTAAGACCCGGCTTTGCTTGAGCAGATATTCGAGTTCGGTGCGTGCCAGCGGTTCATCATCCACTAATAAGATCTTCATCCTTAATTAGCCCCTTCCTTATACTTTAGTGGGAGTATTGTTTTAAATTCCGTCCCTTGCTTTCCAGTAATGACCTGCAGTTGACTTTTCGAGCCATACAACCCTTGCAGGCGTTGATTTAAATTGTAAAGGGCAGTTCCGCTGCCCTTAGTCTCCTTGACCGGCTGTTGACCGACCGTTTCGAGTACTTCAGGGCTGATCCCATTACCGTTATCCTTCACACTGACTTCAAAATGAGCCGCGTCAACTGGTTGAAGCGAGATCAAAATCTGATTATTCTTTTTTTTGCCCCCAAAAGCGTGCCGAACCGCGTTTTCCACAAAAATTTGCAGGCAAAACGACGGCAGCATAACGTTATCTGCCACATCGACTTGGTAGTCGACTTGGAATTTATCCGGAAAGCGCATTTTTTCGATACTCATATAAGCATCCACGTGGCGTCTTTCCTGCTCTAAGGTAACTTCTTTTTCCTGCCCGTTTTGCAAGCTGGAGCGGAAAAAGACACTCAGCTGCATTAGTGCTTCATGAGCCTTGTTAACGTCCACCCGCATCAACGCCCCGATCGTATTGATCGCGTTGAAGAAAAAGTGCGGGTTGATCTGAACTTGCAAAGCCTTGATCTCAGCCTCATTCAGGAGACTGGTCTGTTCTTCCGCGATCCCGATCGCTAACTGTCCGGAAAAAATCAAAGCCAAGCCATTGACTAGATTCTCTTCAACCACTGTCATCTTACTGCGTGCCGTAGAATACAGCTTCAAGGCACCGATCGTTTCTTCATTGACGCGCAAAGGGATCACGATCGCAGCAGTTAACGGGCAATCGGGTACAGGACAGCCGATATCTTCTTTGTTGTAGGCCAATTTTTCCTCGCCTTTAGCGATCACACTTTTGGACAGGTCAGTCATGACCGGCTCGCCGGCGATATGGTGGTCCTCGCCCGCCCCAACGTGCGCTAAGACGTTCTCCGTATCAGTCAATCCGACTGCATCGAAGTTCGTATATTCTTTAATGATCTGGCAGACATGCAAGGCAGAATCAAAGTTCAACCCGTTACGAAAATAAGGCAAGGTTTTATTAGTCAGCTCCAGCACGTCTTTAGTCTGAACTGCCCGCAACTGGCGTTCATTTGATAAATATGTTTTCAAAATTTCCATAAACAAGCTGGCCCCGATCGTATTCAGCAAAACCATCGGTACAAAAATCAGCTTAACTAAGTCGAAACCGCGGAAAGCAAAAATAAAGCTCATCTGGATCATTTCAGCTGAAAAAGCCAAAAGAGCCACCCAAAATGTCTTGGGATAAAGCCCGTCGCCCTTGGCTTTATCACCCCACACTCCGATCAAATACCCAATTAAGACTGAGCTGATAATGTAGAAGTAATCTGAAAATCCGCCAAAAAAGACCCGGTGCAAGCCGCCCACCAAGCCAACCAGCATCCCCACATAAGGCCCGCCCGTCAGACTGGCAGAGGTGATTACGAGCATCCGCGTGTTGGCGATCGAATCCGATTGCGGCAACCCCGTCAAAATCAGCGGTGTGATCACTTCTTTAGAATTCGTGATCTCAACCCCGGTCAAATTTGCAATCACAACGAATAAGGAAAAGATCAAGGTCAACCAGATTTGAGTTTTGAAGGTCCGTTTCTCCAACAGTCCCCTAAAAAAGCGCGTGTTGACCAAAAGAAACGCCAGCAGCATAATGATCCCTAAGCGTTCAGCCAATAACACTAACAAGTTAAACATTTTTTTACCCCCAAACACAGTCTTCTTCAGTTTTCATTATCTCACACATCATTTGCCGTCTGTAGTATCACAGACCCAAAAGCTAAAATTCCGCCCCCAATGACCCCCAACAGCTCCTCAAAAAAATGCCTCCCTGCTCGTTTGGGCAGAAAGACATTTTCCTAATTAAAATTAATTACTAAAAGTTGGAAGACTCAGATCTTTTATTGTCGAGGAAAGCAACTTTGATGGTGTGCGGTGTCTTGGTAGTTAGTTTGAAAACATACAGCCAACCGGCTCCCATTTAGTTCGACTTGGAACCAGACTAAACCAGTTTGGTGCCTTCTTGGACCGACTTGGAGCCAGACTGACCCGGTCTGGTGCCTTCTTGGATCAACTTGGAACCAGACTAAACCCGTCTGGTTCCTTCTGATTTTAACTTGCAACCTTTAGTTAATTATTGGACAAAATTGACGTCCCTGTTATTTAGCGGGTTGTTCTTCTTCAACTTGCTTTTTAACCGCGGTATGGTTCAGCAGTAAGTTCAAGATCACTGCTGTAAAGCTCCCAACAACCATCCCATTACCCAAGATCGTTTGCAATTCAGCGGGTAAATACTGGAACAGTGCCGGCTGAGTCGTCACGCCTAAACCTAGTCCGATCGAAACCGCCATGATCAGCAGGTTTTTATTGTTCATTTCAACTGTGGCCAGCATCTTGACCCCTTGGGCACCGACCATGCCGAACATTACCAGCATCGCCCCGCCGAGAACAGAACTTGGGATCAAGGTTGCCACTGCCCCAAACTTGGGGATCAACCCTAAGAATAAGAGCAAGCCGGCAGAATAATAGACTGGGCGCATCGTCTTAATGCCAGAAAGTTGGACGATCCCAACATTTTGGGAGAAAGTTGAGTATGGGAAAGTATTGAAGATCCCTCCTAAGATCGCGGCTAAACCTTCAGAACGATAACCGCGTTTCAGATCATCTTCAGATAATTCTTGTCCAGTCACATCAGAAAGTGCGAAATAGACCCCGGTAGACTCGATCATACAGGTGACTGCCGCCAAGATC
>NZ_BFFP01000030.1 GCF_003864415.1 Ligilactobacillus salitolerans | reverse complement strand
CTACGGCTCACAGCGGACTCACACCGCCTAGTTACTGCCCATGCCGGGCGCACCAAAAAGTGCAATTTGGCCTAATTTTCTAGCCCAAATTGCACTTTTTTCTATGCGACTATTTTTCCATAGCTTTTTTCAAAGCCAGTGCTAAAGCACTTTCTGCTGGTTCTTCGTCTTGATTGACTTTTTTTAACAGCCGCTTTTCCTCGTGTTTAGTCATCTTTTTACTGCGCTTCTTGCCGCCAGTTGGTTTTTCCGTTGTCCCATCGTATTTGCAACGGAAATAAGTCCCGTTTTTCCCTTCAACCAAGAGCATCTTACGGTGGCACTGCGGGCAGCGATGATTAGTCACCTTGGCCTCAGCGCGACGGTGATAATCACACTCAGGATTGGTGCAGACCAGGATCTTACCATCTCGGGTCTGGCGTTCTTTCAAGGCAGCTCCGCATTTCGGGCACTTTTTGCTGGTCAGCGAGTGGTCATGATATTTCTTATCACTATTTTTAATTTCAGCAACCAACTTCTTAGTTTCAGCTTCAATCTCTGACAAAAACTTTCGGCTGTCGTACTGCCCATGGGAGATCTGCTCCAGCTGTTCTTCCCATTTAGCCGTCAGTTCTGGTGAGATCAAAGCTGGGTTGACTAGTCCCAAGAGCTGTTTGCCCTTTGGCGTGACCTGGAGATGCTTGCCCGTGCGTTCCATTAACTCAGTCTTGACCAATTTTTCAATGATCTCAGCCCGTGTTGCCGGGGTCCCTAACCCATATTTCTCCATTTTAGCAAGCAAACTGCCTTCGTTTAGAGGTGCTGGTGGAGTCGTTTGCTCAGCAGAAATGCGGAATTTAGGCGCTATCTTTGTACCTTCCTGCCATTCCTGGGTGGCAGTTTCAGAGCCGCTAGTCGTCTTCCAGCCAGACTCAACGACCGTTTCATGTTTGAAAATAAACTGTTCATTTCCAAAGGCGACTGTTACTTTTTCTTGCTTGGTCCGATACGGCTGTGCGAACAAGCCAGCGAAGCGTTGGACGATCATGGTGTAGATCCGATGCTCATCTTGAGACAACTTAGCATAATTCGGTACTTGTTCAGTTGGGATCAGCGCATGGTGATCGGTGACCTTTTGATCATTAAAGACTTTTTGGGCGACAACTTTGCTGCCGGCTTTCAAATAGCTCTTTGCTTCCGGCACGATCGCAGTGATCGCCTGGAGACGTTCAGCCATCGTTGCCTTTAGATCTGAACTGAGGTATTTGCTGTCAGTTCGAGGGTAAGACACGATCTTATGGATCTCGTACAAGCTTTGGACTAAAGAGAGAGTCTTTTTAGCCGAATAACCGTAAGCCTGGTTGGCTTCACGCTGCAGCTCAGTCAGATCATAGGGTAATGGGGCGCCTTGGCTCTGATCTTTGTGGGTGATTTTGACGACTCGTCCCGTTTCTTGTTGTAAGCGCTCAACCAATTTTTGAGCACTCTCTTGATCTGGCAAAGCAAATTGATCTTTTTGCTGGCGGCGTGCCGTTTGACCGTTCGCTTCCAGCGAAACTACATAATATTGCCGCGGTTTGAACTGGGAGATTTTTTGCGCCTGCTGGTCAACTTGGGCTAAAGTCGGCGTTTGGACCCGACCAGCAGAAAGATTGTCATCATATTTAACTGTTAAAGCACGGGTGACATTTAAACCGACTAACCAGTCTGCTTTGGCCCGGGCCAGAGCTGAGTAATACAAGTTATCGTACTCTTTTGCCGGTCTGAGGTCATTAAAGCCCTGTTTGACCGCTTTTTGTGTCTGTGAGGAGATCCAGAGCCGTTTGACGGGTTTATTAAAGCGAACGTACTGCAAGATCCAGCGAGCAACCAGCTCACCTTCCCGGCCAGCATCAGTTGCGATAACTGCTTCGCCAACATCTTTTCGTTTGGCAAGAGCAGCGATCGTTTTCAACTGACCCCGTGTTTTGGGCAAAGGTTTGATCCCGATCTTTTTGGGCAGCATCGGCAGCGTCGTCAGCTGCCATTGCGCCCAATCCTTGTGGAGGTCTTCTGGCATCTCTAGTCCCAGCAAATGACCCAGTGCCCAGGTCACAACGACTTGCGGTCCTTCAAAATAATTTTTGTGTTTTTCGCGTGCCCCTAAAATCTGACTCAGATCACGGGCAACGCTTGGCTTTTCTGCCAAAATCAACTGTTTCATTTCTAGTATTCCTTTCAGTCTTCGATTCGCTTCTTCGAGTTTAGCATATTTGCACAGACAAAACGAATCCAAAAAAAGACACCTCTCAAAAGAGAAGTGTCCTTGCATTCAACTGAATGACTATTTAAGGTTAACTGATGCGCCGACTTCTTCAAGTTTAGCCTTGATGTCTTCGGCTTCGTCCTTAGAAACGCCTTCCTTGATAACTGAAGGAACGTTGTCAACCAAGCCCTTAGCGTCTTTCAAGCCAAGACCTGTAATGTCTTTAACAACTTTGATCGTCTTAACCTTAGCTGAGCCTTCGCTAGCCAATTCAACGTCAAATTCTGTCTGTTCTGCAGCAGCGTCGCCACCAGCAGCACCTGCAGCAGCAACTGGAGCAGCTGCAGAAACACCGAATTCGTCTTCGATAGCTTTAACTAAATCGTTTAATTCAAGAATGCTGGCTTCTTTAAGGTCAGCAATGATTTTTTCTGTATCTAATGCCATTTTGTTTTCCTCCAAAATTTTGTTTATAAGTTTATGAGCGCAACCTTAGGCTGCATCTTCATCTTTGCTGTCGGCAACAGCCTTAACAGCATACGCAACATTGCGTACTGGTGCTTGCAATACTGAAAGCAGCATTGACAACAAGCCGTCGCGATCTGGCAATTTGGCAAGGGCTTGGATATCTTCGACTGAAGAAACCTTTCCTTCGATCATACCGCCTTTGATTGTTAATGCTTCATGGTCTTCTGCAAATTTAGCGATGATCCGTGCTGGAGCAGCAACGTCTTCACCACCAAAAGCAACAGCTGTTGGGCCAGAGAATACTTCGTCTAAGCCTTCATAGCCGGTCTTATCAGCTGCACGTTTCAAGAATGTGTTCTTGATAACACGCATCTCAACACCTGCTTCACGTAATTCCTTACGTAATTCAGTTACTTCTTCAACAGTCAAGCCACGGTAGTCAGTTACCACGATCGATGAAGCAGCGTTGAATTTTTCAACGACGTTTTCAACGATCTCGGCTTTTTTGGCAATAAGTTCTTTACTCACTTGATTCACCTCCCAGTCGTTGTGAAGGGTTTTTTGTATAAAAAAACCCCGCATCCACCAAGACACAGAGAGAGAATAAATATCTTTACTCCTCGGCAGGATATTGAGGCTTACGCCACCTGAGTCTTAGGTAGAATCATATAAAAAAATTGACCTCTAATAATGTATCATGGACACCATTAGAAGTCAACCCTCTTTTATAAATTAAAGTGCAGTTGTATCAAGCGTTACACTTGGGCCAAATGTTGAAGCCAAGGAAACGTGTTGGATGTAAACACCCTTAACAGCTGCTGGACGAGCCTTAGCAAGCACGTTGTAAATTGTTTCGAAGTTGCCCAAGATAGCATCCTCAGCAAATGAAACTTTACCCAGCGCAACATGAACGTTACCATCACGGTCAGTTCTGTATGTCACTTTGCCGGCTTTAGATTCTGAAACGGCCTTATTAACGTCCATTGTAACTGTACCGGTCTTAGGGTTAGGCATTAAGCCTTTAGGTCCAAGAACACGGCCCAAACGACCAACCTGTGCCATCATGTCTGGTGTAGCGATCGCTACGTCAAAGTCCAACCAGCCATCTTGGATCTTGGCAACCAAATCATCGTCACCAACAAAGTCTGCACCAGCATCCTTAGCTTCTTGAGCCTTGGGACCCTTAGCAAACACGATAACAGTTTGATCTTTACCAGTACCATTAGGCAGCACAACTGCCCCACGCAGTTGTTGGTCTGCTTGTTTTGTATCGAGATTTAATTTGAAAGCTGCTTCGATACTTGCATCAAAGTTAGCAAAGTCGATCTTCTTGACCAAGCTGATCGCTTCTTTAACGTCGTAAGCTTTACCAGCTTCGACCTGCTTAGCGGCTTCTAAATATTTCTTGCTTTTCTTTGCCATTAGTATTATTTTCCTCCTTGCAATATGTGGTCTATCGGATAAACCTCCCACTTGATACATTCACTTTCGCGAAGTATCCGACTGGGGAAGCATGGTCAAACGCTTAACCTTCGACAGTAAAGCCCATGCTCCGTGCAGTACCTTCAATCATGCGCATAGCAGCTTCAACGTCTGCAGCGTTTAGATCTTGCATTTTTGTTTCGGCAATTTCCTGAACTTGTGCCTTTGTAACGCTGGCAACTTTGTTAGTGTTAGGTTCGCCGGAACCATGTTCAACACCAGCAGCCTTCTTCAACAGAACTGCTGCAGGAGGTGTCTTTGTGATGAAGTCGAATGAACGATCTTCGTAAACAGAGATCACAACTGGAATGATCATACCTGCTTGGTCAGCAGTCCGAGCATTGAATTCCTTAGTGAATCCCATGATATTGATACCTGCTTGACCCAATGCAGGACCAACTGGCGGTGCAGGAGTTGCTTTACCAGCAGGGATCTGCAATTTAACAATGTTTGTTACTTTTTTTGCCACGGTGTATTCCTCCTTATGTTCCGTGTGTGGTACGGATGGCCTGTCAATTTGGCCTCCCACGCGTACGCTCAAAGCATACCTATAAAATATAGCACGCCCCTGCTGGCTTTGCAAGTAATTTTCACCAAATTACATTTTCCAACAGGAGCGTGCTTTTGCTTTTAAACTAGTTTATCCACTTGATCGAAGTTCAATTCGGCCCCGGTCTCACGGCCAAACATCTCGATGGCAACGCGCAGCTTCATCTTTTCATTATCGATCTCAGTGATCTTGCCGACCATTCCTGAGAAGGCACCGTCAATGATCGTGACAGAATCGCCGATCTCAGCGTCGAATTGTTCATGACGGGAGCTGAGTCCTAGGTGATGCAAGATTCCCTCGATCTCTTCGTCCAGCAATGGAGCAGGCTTGCTGCCGGCACCGTGCGAGCCAACGAACCCGGTTACACCGGGGGTATTCCGGACAACATACCATGATTGGTCAGACATGACCATTTCAACCAAGACATAGCCGGGGAAAGTCTTTAACTTATCGACCTTGTCCTTGCCAGTCTTAGTTGTTTCATGTTTTTCTTCTTCTGGGACCACTACACGGAAGATGTTGTTTTCCATCCCCATCGATTGTGCCCGGGATTCCAGGTTAGTCTTGACCTTATTTTCATAACCAGAATAAGTATGCAAAACATACCATTTCTTTTCTAAATTCTCTGCCATTGCTATTCTCCTTGTAATTTTGCAGGCTGCCAGAACAAGTCTGCCCAACCTGGATGAGATAAATTTTTTTAAATTTCAACTTCAGCGATTTTTGTCAAAATAAAAAAACCCCGACAAAGCGAAGTTTCCTTACAGCGACGATTATAGCAAATTATCAGCCTAATTACTAGGCTAAGCACCAAAAGCTACACAAATAGCTTAAGTCCAAGCTGCACTAGATAATCAACGATCGCAAAAAACGCTGCGAAAAACACTGTCATCAAAATAACGGTCGTTGTGTCTTTCCTATTTTCACGAGCAGTTGGCCACGTAGTAGCTTTCATCGTTTGCATTACATTTTTTAAAAACTTCATCAATAGACCTCCAGCCTGTAGGCATAGCTCACTTTATTTTGTTTCACGATGCACTGTGTGTTTCCCACAGTACTTGCAAAACTTTTTAACTTCCAGCCGTTCAACACGTGCCGGATTTTCTTGCAGCGTGTAGTTTCTCGAACCGCAAACTGAACAGGCTAAAGCAATTTTTCTTTTCCCAGCCATTTGTACTCTCCTTAAACTAATTCATTGTAACTTTATCACGCTGACTTAAGCAAGTCAATATGACAGCAGCTTTAAAGCCATGATGTTGCCCCTTTGAATCAGCAGATCTATTTTTAACATCCTCTTAGACAGACAAAAAAACTAACCCCACCATTCAAGCAAGAACCGTGCAGTTAGTTGAGTAATTATTTACTGATCCGTTTGCGGCGATACAAAAGAACGCTGCCTCCGATGATCAAAACCAGTGCTGCCGTTAGAAGCGACTTCTGATTTTGTTTAATAAAGCGGCCGGTCTGAGGTAAAAGTCCTGAATTTTGTTCAGAGCTTGCGGGCTGCTGGTTCCTATTTTGATTGGCAGAGTCAGCTCCTTTAGCCGGTGAAGTTTGGTCAGCTTTTGGTTCCTGGCTCGACTGATCTTTTCCTTGAGCAGAACCGTTTGCTTGATTTTGATCGGATTTTTCCCCGGAACTTGAAGTCTCTTTCTTTTGGGTCTTAATAACCATCGCTACCGTCAAAGACTGTTTGCCCAGATTACTGATCCCCTTTGGCAGGTAGACTGAACCATGAATAACTTGCTGGTCGGTCTTCTTTGGATCATATTCCTGCAAATTCCAGTTGATTGGCACTTGCTGGTCTTTACCAGTTTGACTCTTAGAGGTCCGAATGCCCACCGTCTGTGGAAGCTCCCAGGTATTTGGGTCCGAGCCTTGAGCAACAGTAATTTCTTTATTCTTCAAGGCAGCAAATTCAATAAAATTGTCCGCATCAACTGCACCGGAAGGGATGGCTTGCGGTGTGACAGTTGGTCCGTGCACTTCTAAAACGGTCTGCCCGTCTTCATCTTTAGCGAAACGAACGCGGTCGATAGAAAACTTGCGCGGGTTAGCTTGAGTCAGGTTAAAATGCTGGTGGTAGACCATGAACATTTCGGTCCCGTCTGGAGAAACCGCGATCCCGTGGTGGCCCGTACCAGGAACGATGCTGTTGGACTGCATGATCGGGTTATTCTTGTATTTCTGGTAAGGACCAAGAGGGCTTTTGCTTGTTGCATACCCGGAACCATACATTTGACTTTGGAAATGCGCCCCGGAATAAGTCAGGAAATAAGTTCCATCCTTCTTCAGCATGTATGGTCCTTCGTTAACGCGAGCCATATCTTGTTCCCACGGCTGCGACGGAACGAGCAATTGTGTCAAAGTGCTTTCATCGATCGAGCGCATGTCGTCGTTTAACTTAGCTCCCCAAATAACATTTCCATCGGTGAAACGAACAAAGTACAGATAATATTGACCATCATCGTCTTTAAAAACGTGGGCGTCGATCTCTTTGGTGTCCCAGTGCATTGGGCCAACTTCTTTTTGTTCGTACGGTCCAAGCGGCGAATCGCTGACTGCGACACAGAGATGTTCATTGGCCGTATAATACATATAGAATTTTCCATCGCGTTCGATCATATCCGGTGCCCAAAAACCGCTGGCACCCCAGTTTTTAGGACCCATCTTCATTGCTAGACCTTTGTCTGTCCAATTGGTCAGGTCAGTTGAGGTATAAACTTTGATCCCGCCTGCCTCTTCGTTAGTAGTCGTCCCATAAAGGTAGTATGTACCGCCATGGTATAAGACATCCGGGTCAGCCAGATCTGGAACGATCGGATTCTGGTAAGTCGGTCCTGTTACAGGCTGATCTGCATATGAGGAGACCGCAACATTATCAAAAGCAGTTTGCTGCGTCTTGTTTTGAAACCCGATCTGCCCTTTTTCATACTGCTTATCAACAACATCGATCCGTGGATAGTCATCTTGTGCATAATCCACAAAACCTTGAATGTGATCGCCAGACGCTCTAACTTTTAACTGATAGGTCTTGTCCTTTTTAAGCGTCATTTTTTTCGTAGCGATCTGTTCGACTTTACTCCCATCCGACTTTTCCAAAACAACCTGCTGCTTGCCTAAGTCGATCCCAAAATAATAGCCTTGGTAGGCATTAGCGCCAGCCTTGGCGGACTGTACTCTAAACAAAACTCCACTTTCTTGTGCCGATCCCGGCTGCTCGATTTTTACTTCAGCAATATATTCAAAATCGGCGAACTTCTTTTCACTTAAGACTGCTTTTCCCCCATCGTCTCCTTTAGCGTTCAGTTTTGCCCCCGCATTATCCCAACTGCCATCGACCGTCGCCCAGCCTTTTATGTTGGAAAAATCGGTTTGATAAAGTGAATCTGCATGAACTTTCATTTCGCCACCAAAAAAGAATAAGCAAACTAATCCTATGAGCACCGTCAAATTTGTTTTTCTCATTCTTTATTCCTTCCTCTTTGATTTCTGGAGCTGAAACTGCCAATCCTCCTTTCAAGTAAAAATATTGAACGTTTTTCATTCACTCCACTTATTAAATTACTATTAGCCAAAAGGCTTGTCAAAGCAAAGATATAAGGGTTTACTAAAATGGAATACTTCACTATTTACCAATTGTGAATTACTGCATTATTTAACAAATTAATTAACTACATCATCAAATTTTATTGATGTGACCTTGATAATAACAAAAAACACCACTGCATGTTCCAGGTCCAAGCCCGTTTCATGCAGTGGTGCCGTTATGTTTTTCAAATTGCTAAATCGTCTCACTTCGATAAGTGATCCCGCAGCCGCTTTAGGTCCTCCAACTGATCTTCATCCCAAGGATTGCCCCGCAATGAATGCTGATCTTGATACTGGCGCGCGGTCCGTTTGACCTCAGTCCGCGCTCGTTTGATATCCTGAGCTAGTTCCCAAGCAGGTTTGCGCAAGGCGCCCTGTGAAAAAATCGTCCACTGCTCTGCCTGATCACTGGTAGCCACAGTCACCGTCGTTAAGGGCGTCATCAGCTCTCCAGCTAAAGATTCAATGTAGCTGTCTGCCGTCTGTCCCTCGTCAGTCCAAATCACCTGCAAGGTATACTGCCGATAACTCTTAGACAGCCCAGGAACATACATGGCATCAAAAACTACGATGATCTGTGCACCGCTTTGCTTGTGGTAATCCGACAAGACTTGCAGCAAGAGGTCGCGCGCATCTTCTAGGCGGTCATCTTTCTTAAGTTTATTTAGTTTAGGCCAGTTGCCGATCATATTATAAGCATCGACGATCAGGATATTTTTCTTCATTAGTTCATCATTTTCCTCTGCTTGTGTACACTTGATAGATCAAAAGGCTGGCAGCCACGCTGGCATTTAGGCTTTGAACATGCCCCGTCATTGGGATCGTCAACATACCATCACAATTCTTTTTCAACAACGGCGAGATCCCTTTGCCTTCGTTGCCGATCACGATCGCTGTCGGTGCACTCCCGTCAAATTGACGGAAATCCTGTCCGGCCATGTCAGTCCCGAAGATCCAGACCCCGCGTTTTTTTAGTTCCTTAACGACTGCTGTCAAATTATTCGCGCGCATGACTGGAACATATTCCACGGCACCAGTCGAAGTCTTGGAAACTGTGGCGGTCAGTTGTACCGCACGACGTTTCGGGATGATCACCCCGTGCACACCGGCAGCATCCGCGGTTCTAATGATCGAACCTAAATTATGCGGGTCTTCGATCTCGTCTAAGATCAAAAAGAATGGCGCTTCGCCTTGCTCTTTGGCACGACTAAAAAGATCGTCTAGCGTAGCATATTGAAAAGGAGCAACGGAAACAGCTACTCCTTGGTGATTTTGCTGGTCGCTTAAGAAATCAAGTTTGGCTTTGGGGACCCGAGAAACCACGATCGATTTGCGCCGTGCTAAGGCAATGATCTCCGAAACAGCGTCGGATTTTAATTTTTCCTGCACGTAAACTTTGTTGACCGCCTGTGTCCCCTTTAAAGCAGCCATCGCTGCATGCCGACCGATCACAAGCCCGTTATGTTCATTGTTTTTGTTTTTATCCATAATTGATCCCTTTGTCCTTTATTTTGCCTGTGCTTCGACAGTTTCAATGCACCACTGCGCTAACTCTTTGAGCCGTTGGTCTTGTTCGCTGGTATAGAGGTAGCCGAACAGCGCTTCAAAGCCCGTTGAGATCCGATAGGTCAGGACTGCCGTATTTTTAGCAGAAGTACGACTTTTGGCATTACGCCCCTTCTTAAAATAAGTCCACTCGGCATCTGATAACTTCTTTTGTGCTTCCATTTGCTCGATCAAAAAGGCCTGGGCCTTAGCTGACACGTAGTGCGTCGCAGTTTTTTGCAGCTTATTGGGTTTAGTCAAGCCCACTTCCAGCAAATGTTCGCGGACGAAAACTTCCCAGACAGCATCGCCAATATAGGCGAGGGCAATCCCATTGATCAATTGATAATTAGCTCTTGTCATTCTTATTCTCTCTTCCAGCGGGTCCCCTGCGGTGTATCTTCTAACAGGATCCCTTGTTCTTTAAGCTCGTCACGGATCTGATCACTCAAGGCAAAATTCTTATTTTGCCGAGCGGCGTTGCGTTGTTTGATCTTTGCTTCGACCTCTTCGTCTAAGATCCCCGCCTGCTCAAGTTTGATCCCAAAGACAGACACGATCCGTGTAAATCCATCCAGCAAATACTGCAGCGTGTTTTCGTTGACTTCTGCGCGCTCGGCATAGATATTGAGCTGCTTGACCAGTTCATATACAACTGCGATCCCGTTTTGAGCGTTGAAATCATCATCCATCGCGGCTTCAAAGGAACTTTCATGCTGCTGAAATTCTGCTTGGACCTCAGGGTCGACTGGTCCATCGCTGGCATTTTGCAGGCGATAAGTAACGTTTCTGGCTGCGGTTTGGATCCGTTCCAAATTTGCCTTAGCTTCTTGCAAATTAGCTTGCGTATACCGGATCGGCCGGCGATATTGCGTGGTTGCCATAAAGAAACGCACGATCTGCGGATCAACTTCTGAGATCAAATCGCGGACAGTCACAAAGTTGCCGAGTGACTTGCTCATCTTCTCGTCTTCTTCACCGATCGTCACGAACCCATTGTGCAGCCAGTAATTCGCAAACTTCTGCCCGGTTTTGGCTTCGCTTTGCGCGATCTCATTTTCATGGTGGGGAAATTCCAGGTCCTGGCCGCCGCCGTGGATATCGATCGTGTTTCCTAAATACTTAGTAGACATGACTGAGCATTCAATATGCCAGCCTGGTCTGCCCTTGCCAAAAGGCGAATCCCAAGCGATCTCCCCCGGTTTGGCAGCTTTCCAGACCGCAAAATCTAACGGGTCTTCTTTTTTAGCTTGGTCTTCAGCCGACAAACGCTCACTGGCACCCTGTTCCAAAGCATCCACCGATTGGCCGGAGAGCTGCCCATAATTCGCAAACTTCCGGGCACGGTAATAAACATCGCCATCCGACTGGTAAGCATAGCCTTTTTTGACCAGCGCTGCCACAAATTCAATGATATCAGCCATATTATCCATCACGCGCGGATTCAAGTCGGCTCGTTTGACGTTCAAAGCATCCGTATCATGGTAAAACGCTGCAATAAATTTCTCAGTAACTTCTTGGACACTCAGCTTCATTTCCTGGCTGGCCTTGATGATCTTATCATCAACATCGGTAAAATTAGAGACGTAATTGACTTGATAACCGCGGTATTCAAAGTAGCGCCTGATCGTATCAAAGGCGATCGCGCTGCGGGCATTACCAATGTGAATGTAATTGTAGACCGTGGGACCGCAGACATACATCCTGACCTTGCCTGGTTCCATTGGCACAAAGTTTTCTTTGGTCTTGGTTAACGTATTATACAACTGGATCATAAAACAACCTCCCCCTGCTCTCTCCAGCCGTGTATCCACCGGAGCAGTTAAATTTTCCTTTACTAATATATACTGCAATCATACAGCATTTTTTCTTTTTTATCTGAAATTTAGCAAAAAAGTTCGGTAACAAAACAACTCAGTTTTGTGCCGAACTCTTTTCTAAGTTAATGTTTAGAACTTCAGACCTAATTCTGCAAAAGTTTTTTCGATATGGGCCAGCACCTTATCGCGTCCGATCAATTCGATCGAAGGTGCCAAGTCAGGTCCATGCATCTCACGGGTCGTAGCGATGCGGATCGGCATATAGAGCTTTCGTCCGCGGATCCCAGTCTCTTTTTGGATCTGCATGATCACTGACTGGATCTCAAATGCCCCGAAGACCGGCAAATCCTTGATCTTGCTGGCAAATTCCCGCAAGACGATCGGTGCACTCTCTTGGTCCAATTCTTGGCGTGCATCTTCATCCAAAGATTCAGGCTCTTCAAAAAAGACTGAGGATAAATCGATCATTTCAGCAGCGTATGACATTTGCTGCTTGTAAAGGTTGGTCAATTGTCGTGCCCATTCGATCTTTTCTTTAGTCGGCTCTGCTGGCATCCGTCCAGCTTTGATCAACTGTTGAATGGCCAAGGACGTGATCTGATCGGCATTTCCGGCCTTCACGTACTGGTTATTGACCCATTCAAGTTTCTTGTTGTCAAAAGCTGCAGGTGATTTGCTCAAACGTTTCGGATCAAACATCTTAATAAATTGCTTCTTGGTAAAGATCTCAGACTCGCCCACTGGTGACCAGCCCAGAAGTGTAATAAAGTTGAACATTGCATTAGGCAGGTAGCCCAGTGACCGATACTGTTCAATGAATTGAAGAACTGTTTCATCACGCTTGCTGAGCTTCTTACCCGTCTCAGTATTAATGATCAAAGACATATGACCAAAGACCGGAGCTTCCCAGCCAAAGGCATCATAAACTGCCAGCTGCTTAGGTGTGTTGGCCACGTGGTCATCTCCGCGCAAAACATGGGAGATCTCCATTAAATGATCATCCACAACTACAGCAAAGTTATAAGTCGGCATGCCATCACGCTTGGCGATGACAAAGTCGCCGCCGATCGTGTCTGACTTGAAGCTGATATCGCCTTTAACAATATCTTTCCAGGCATAAACATGATCATGCGGTACACGCAAACGAATGACCGGCTTCAATCCTTTGGCCCGCGCAGCTTCTTTTGCAGCCTTGATCTCATCTTGGCTCATGCCGGCATATTCATCGACATAACGTGGAGCTTCGCCTTTGGCACGCTGTTCATCACGCTGAGCAGCCAGCTCATCTTCAGTCATAAATGATTCGTAAGCCAGATCTTTGTCCAGCAATTCTTGGATCAAAGGCTGGTAGATATCGCGTCTTTCAGACTGGCGGTAAGGACCATATTCGCCTGGTTTATCCGGACCTTCATCCCAGTCGATCCCGAGCCATTCCAGGTTATCCATCTGACTTTTTTCACCGTCAATAACATTGCGCTTGGTATCTGTGTCCTCGATCCGCAACACAAATGTCCCGTTGTTATGCCGTGCAAATAAATAATTAAACAAAGCTGTCCGAGCGTTCCCGATATGCAAGTGTCCAGTAGGACTTGGGGCATAACGGACCCGAATTTTGTCACTAGCCATTTAAAATTACTCCTCTTTTATCTTGTTCATCATTTCTTGACTGCTGCACACAGCCACACTGTTAAATTGTACTATGCTTACCACTAAAAATAAACACTCAGGGAAAAACTAAGCTAGTTTTTCTCCTTGATCCCGCGCTTTGAGTGTGTCGGCTTGGCAAAAATCATCCGGCCGGCATCTGTCTGCAAAGCACTGGTAACTTCAACTTCGATCTGTTTGTTCATATAATAGCGTCCATCTTCAACGACGATCATGGTCCCGTCATCCAGATACGCTACACCTTGCTGCCGCTCAGTCCCATTTTTGATGACCATCACATTTAAGGTTTCACCAGGGATCACCCGTGGTTTGAGGGAACGCGCCAAGGCATTGACATTTAAGACCTGCACATTTTGAAATTCGGCGACCTTGTTTAAATTATAGTCATTCGTCACCACGACAGCGTCCATTAATTTAGCCAGCCGCAAAAGCTTGCTGTCAACTTCCTGGATATCATCGAAATCTCCGTCATACATCTGGACCGGCATCACTTTTTCCTGCTGCAATTTATTCAGCATATCTAAACCGCGCCGACCGCGGACCCGCTTAACACTATCCGCAGAATCAGCAATATATTGCAGCTCATATAAGACAAAGTTAGGCACGATCAAGACCCCTTCTAAAAAGCCGGTCTTAGCCAAGTCGTAGATCCGGCCATCGATCAGGATATTGGTGTCCAGCAGTTTATACTTGCGAAAGTTATCGCCTGCTTTGCGTTCCAAGATCTCACTGTTTTCAACAGGGGAGTCTTCCAGCACAGCTTTTTTCCTCCGAAACAACAGTTTGCGCAAGTCATTGAGTCGACTGTGACCAACGGTAAAGCCAAGATACGCAAATAGGACTAGTAAAATAATTGGCAAGATCGTATTGAAAAAGAATAATTGCGAATTAGAAAATAATAGTGAAATCAATACTGCGATCAAGAGTCCTACTACTGTGGAAACTACTTCGGGAATAATGGTCTCCAATTTCTGGTCGGCCAGTGATGTTTCAATTTTTTTGACCAGCCTTTCAACCGGATCACTTAACAGCACTCCCAATAAAACAAAGACAGCTAAGCCGATCATCATATCCATAAAGATATTATCTAGCCAGCGCGTCTGTACTCCCCATGCGTCCCAGATCAAGGGCATAGCGGAATAACCAACGCCGATCCCCAAAAGAGCGAAAATTAACTGGAGCATTCTTTTTCGCATCTTATCACTCCTATTCTTAATTTTTTCTGAAAATATTTGAATGAAACCTGTCCGTTGCGTTCAAAAAGTTAACCAAACGCAAAGTGCAGGGCCTGTCGCAAGGTCTGCACACCCTTAACTTCGATCCCAGCGGGAAATTCCGCTTCAGACAAATTGTTTTGCGGCACAACGATCCGTTTGAAACCTAGTTTTTGCGCTTCACGGACCCGGGTCTCAATGTCAGTGACCCGTCTGATCTCACCAGTCAAGCCAACTTCGCCGATAAAACAATCGGTCGGCGGAGTCTCTTTGTCCCGGTAGCTGGAGGCGATACTAACAGCCAAGGCTAGATCGATCGCCGGTTCGTCTAGTTTGACGCCGCCAGCGGCTTTTAAATAAGCATCCTGATTTTGCAGCATCAAGCCTGCTCTTTTTTCCAAGACAGCCATGATCAAGGAGACACGGTTCTGATTCAACCCAGCAGTGGTTCGTTTGGCATTACCAAAAGCAGTCGGCGTGACCAACGCTTGGATCTCGACTAGGATCGGCCGAGTTCCTTCTAAAGAAACAACGACTGCCGAACCAGCAGCTCCTTTGAGCCGTTCTTCCAAGAAAATTTCCGAAGGGTTGCTGACTTCTTTTAACCCGCCGGCCCGCATTTCAAAAACCCCGATCTCATTGGTCGACCCAAAACGGTTTTTAACGGAACGAAGGATCCGGTATGAATGATGCAGGTCCCCTTCAAAATAGAGCACCGTATCAACCATGTGCTCCAAAATCTTCGGACCAGCGATCGCGCCGCCTTTAGTAACATGACCGACAACGAAGATCGTGATCCCAGATCCCTTAGCCAGTCGCATTAAATCGGCTGTCACTTCGCGGATCTGAGCGACGCTCCCGACCGCAGAAGCCATTTCCGGCTCCTGCATCGTTTGCACCGAGTCGATCACGACATAATCCGGCTTGAGCTCCGTGATATTAGCCTTGATGGCTCCCATGTCCGTTTCTGGGTAGAGGTAAAAATCGTCACTAGAAACCGCCAAGCGGTCTGCCCGCATTTTGATCTGATTTGCACTTTCTTCCCCGGACACATAAAGGACCTTACCGCCAGTCTGAGCTAATTGTCCTGAGACCTGCAACAATAAGGTCGACTTGCCGATCCCAGGATCTCCACCGATCAAAACGAGTGAACCAGGGACGATCCCGCCGCCCAACACCCGATTAAGTTCGGCGATCTGAGTCTGGACACGCGGTGTCTTCTTTAAAGACACGTCCTTTAACAGCTGCGGTTTAGTCTGGGTCCCACCTGCAGCCATTGAAACTCCCACCGCCCGCGGTGTTTTTTGTTCCACTTCTTCGACTAGGCTGTTCCACTCGCCGCAGTTCGGGCATCTGCCTAGAAAACGCGACGATGAGTAACCACAATTCTGACAGACATATTTAATTTTTGCCTTGGCCACAATGCCGCCTCTTTTCTCATAAGTCTTACCTAAATAATTTTACCATTATTGACCCGTTCTTGGTTAATGTTTTGTGCCGGATCCGTACTTTTTTGCAAATTCAACTTGTGAGCTGCTTACCTACCAGATGAACCAAAACCGCCTGTGCGTTTGGTTTGCGGTTTTTCTTCCCCATCCGCTAATAAAAACGGCATAAAGATCCCCTGCCCGATTTTTTCTCCGCGTTTGATCGTTTGGTCAAACAAAGAAAAATTCAGCAGCTGAAAGAAAATTTCTCCCTCATTATTTGGGTTATCGAAATAGTCAGCATCGATGATCCCAACTCCATTTGGCAAAACCAGCCCGCGTTTTAACGGTGCACTGGAACGATCCGCCAACAACAAATACTCGTCAGGTGCCATATATGCTTTGATCCCGGTGGGCACCAAAGAAGGTTTCAAGATTTTCTGTGCCTTTTCTTGTAATTGGGGATCTGCCTTTTGCCCGATGACGATAGCAGCTAGAACTTTAAGAAAGCTGCCCTTCCAGATGCTTGGGACTACAAAGTCCTCGGAAGCAAAGAAATCATAGCCTGCTGCCTGTTGGGTCGATCTTTGCGGCAGTCGTACCTCTTGGTCTGCATATTTGCTGACTTTTTTAAATCCTCTTTTCACGCTTGGTCCTCATCTTTCATAAATTTTCAGATATTTTCATAATAACATACTTCAGCTCCTGTTCGGCTTGAGAATCTCATTTTTTAAGAAAAGATTTCATATGTTATAATAATGTCGACCTCATGGTTATTTGATCGAAATACTAGCTGAATATCCAGCTACATCTGCCAGTTAATTAAGTGGTTATTCCAACAAATCATAAGGAGGAGATCCTCACAATGAAGCAAGATGAATTAAAGAAATTAGTGGGCGAAAAATCTGTCGAATGGATCGAAGACGGAATGACAGTCGGTTTAGGGACCGGTTCAACCGTCAAATTCATGGTCGACGCACTGGGGCGCCGGGTCAAAAGCGAAGGCTTAAACATTACTGCCGTGACAACTTCTAAAGCTACCGCCAAACAAGCTGAAGAACTCGGAATTACATTAAAGTCTGTTGATGCAGTTGACCATATCGATTTGACGATCGACGGAGCCGATGAGATCAGCAATGACTTTCAAGGGATCAAGGGCGGCGGAGCAGCTTTGCTCTATGAAAAGATCGTGGCAACTAACTCTTCTCAAGTGATGTGGATCGTAGATGAGAGCAAGTTAGTCAAAAATCTTGGCGCATTCCCGCTGCCGGTTGAAGTGATCCCTTACGGCAGTCAAAAAGTCTTTGAACGTTTTGAAAAACAGGGTTATGAACCAAGTTTCCGCAAAAGCGCCGACGGCAACAGCCTGCTTTTGACTGATTCGGAAAATTATATCATCGACCTGCACTTGCACGACATCTTAGACCCGCATCGGCTCGCTGACGAACTGATCAAAGAAGTCGGTGTCGTTGAACATGGTTTATTTTTGGACATGGTCAATACAGTTATTGTCGGGCGTTCAAACGGTCCTGAAATTTTAGAAGCCAACCGTTAACATAATAATGCTTAAAAGGAAGGGTGCACCCTTCTTTTTTTTGCACAATTATCCTCGTTCGCTTTTGCTATTCTCATCTGGTTTGGAACAATCTTCGCCATACTTTGTTCCAAACCAAATCATTTTGGAACATACTTCCGCAGACTTTGTTCCAAACCAAATCATCTTGGAACATACTTCTCCAGACTTTGTTCCAAACCAGATCACTTTGGAACATACTTCCACAGACTTTGTTCCAAACCAAATCACTTTGGAACATACTTCCGCAGACTTTGTTCCAAGCCAAATCATTTTGGAACATACTTCTCCAGACTTTGTTCCATCGCAAATCAGTTCAGCTCTTTTCTCTTAGCCCAGTCTTCAAAATCTTCTGTTACAAAGCTAATTTACGTAAAACTACGGTAAAAGTAAATTTATCGTCTTGATTGTCTTGCCATTCTTTACTATTATTAGAGAATAATGTAAAATATTAATACACTGTTAAAGGAGAGTGACTTTTTTAATGACTAAAGCTATTTCTGCTGACCAATTAAAAAATTATCAACAAGATCTTGCGGAACACGCCGGAGCTCAGCTCGCTGAACGTGCCGTAACTAAAAATGGGATCTTAGCTACCGCAGCGGATTACCGCTCAGAAATTACTATGAACCCTGTCTTCTCGATCGACTTGGATACAGGTAAGGTTGCCAATCAGAAACAATCAGGCCGTTGTTGGATGTTTGCCGCGCTCAACACGATGCGTCATGATATTCATAACAACTTCAAAGTTTCTGACGACTTTGAATTATCACAAAGTTATACATTTTTCTGGGATAAATTAGAAAAAGCTAATTATTTCTACGAAAACGTCCTGAAGACTGCTGACCTGCCAACCAGCGACCGTAAAGTTGCCTGGTTGATGACCACACCGCAGCAAGACGGCGGTCAATGGGACATGGTCATCGCATTGATCCAGAAATACGGTGTCGTTCCTCAATCCGTGATGCCAGAAACGAAGAGTTCTTCAGCTTCTGGTGAATTCAACAGCACCTTAAACTTGAAATTGCGCAAGGATGCCGTAGAATTACGCGAATTAGTTGCAAGCAAAGCCAGCGAAGATGAAATTGCTGCCCGCAAAGACAAGATGCTCAACGAAGTTTACCGTCTGTGCTCATACAGCTTTGGCGAGCCGCCTGCAAGCTTTGACTTCGAATATCGTGATAAAGACAACAACTACCACCTTGATCAGAACTTAACACCACAAGATTTCTTTGCCAAATACATCGGCTGGGATCTTGATGATTACGTTTCGATCATCAACGGACCAACTGACGACAAGCCATACAACCACATGTACACAGTTGAAATGCTGGGCAACGTGGTCGATGGCCGCCAAGTTCGTCATTTAAACGTTGATATGAGCACCTTCCGCGAAGTTGCTGTTAAGCAGTTGGAATCCGGTGAAAGTGTTTGGTTCGGTTGTGATGTCGGCCAATCATCCGACCGTCAAAAAGGAATCATGGATACTGAGCTTTACCGCAAGGACGAACTGTTTGACATCGACTTCTCAATGTCTAAAGCAGAACGTTTAGATTACGGCGAAAGCTTGATGACTCACGCTATGGTCTTGACTGGTGTCGATTTAGTTGATGGTCAGCCAACCAAATGGAAAGTTGAAAACTCATGGGGAGATAAAGTCGGAACCAAAGGCTTCTTCGTTATGAGTGACAGCTGGATGGATGAATACTGCTACCAAGTAGTTGTTAACAAGAAATTCTTGCCGCAAGAACTGCAAGATGTCTTGAAAGAAGAACCTAAAGTTCTTGCTCCTTGGGATCCAATGGGTTCCTTGGCTTAATTTTTCAAATACTAAACACCGCCCTCAAGCTAGGACGGTGTTTTTTTACAAAAAAAGCTGTTTTCTGACCGCACCATCCACATGGCATCGGTCTGAAAACAGCTTTTTAGTATTGAATAATTTTTTTGTGCAAAACGTTTAACTGCTGGTCAAAATCATAAATGATCGGCTCACCGTTGGCGACTTCAACTCCATCGATATTCTCATCGCTGATCTGCTCGATGAACTTGATCATCGCCCGCAAGGTACTGCCATGAGCCACGACCAGCTGATTGTGACCTTGCAATAACCGGGGAGCGATCTGGTCGACCCAGTAGGGAATGATCCGCTCGCTGGCCATCGCCAAACTTTCGGCTAACGGCAACGAACTTAACGGCAGCTTGGCATAGCGCCGGTCACTCACGGGAAACTTTAACTTCGGCGGCACCGCGTAGTATGAACGACGCCATAAGGCAACTTGTTTCGGGCCAAAGATCTGACGCGTATCATCTTTATTCCAGCCCCGTAAGGCACCGTAATGTCGTTCGTTTAAACGCCAGCTTTTATGCAGAGGCAGGTAGGCCTGGTGGAGCTCTTCTTGCACAATATCAGCGGTTTTGATCGCACGAACTAAAACGGATGTATGGACATCGGTGAATTCTAAGTGCTGTAAAAAAAGCGCGTGCCCCGCAGCATGTGCTTGCTTGACCCCCTTTTCTGTCAAGGGGGAATCAGACCAGCCTGTATATTCATTAACTTTATTGGCTAGACTTTGCCCGTGTCGTAACAATACCAAATACGCCATCAGAGTTCATCCTCTCTTATCTCACACATATCATAGCATATTTTGTGACTTTTCGATCAACCTGACCCTGAACAAATTGCCTATTTTGCTTTCCAAGCAATGTCTGCCTGTTCAGCTAAGATCTTGTCGATCAAACTCAATTCGCTCGTGGAAAACTCTAAATTTTCTAGCGCCTGACAATTATCCACCAACTGTTCCGGGCGGCTGGCACCGACGATCACGCTGGCAACCGCGTTTTGCCGTAAGTTCCACGCCAGAGCCATTTCGGCCAGAGTTTGTCCCCGTTTTTTGGCCACTTCATTTAATTGACGGACCGTGACCAGTGTCTGTTCAACTTGGGTTGGATGCAGAAACGGACTAGTTGTTTTTTTGGCGCGAGAATCTGCGGGAATCCCGTTGAGATATTTATCCGTCAGCAATCCTTGCGAGAGCGGGCTAAAAGCTACGGCCGCCTTTTTTTCTCGTTTGAGAACAGGGAAAAGACCTTGCTCAACATCCCGGTTGAACATGTTATAACGCACCTGATTGACAATGAATGGCGTCTTCAATTCCTGAAAGATCCGCACCATCCGCGCGGTCTGACTGCCTGAATAATTCGAGATTCCGATGTATAACGCCTTACCCTCCAAGACGAGCTGGTTTAAAGCTAAAGCTGTCTCCTCGGCAGGCGTGTGTGGATCTGGGCGATGGGAATAGAAAATGTCCACGTAATCTAACTGCAAGCGTCGCAGACTCTGGTCGGCACTGGCGATGATACTTTTGCGCGAGGCCCAGTTGCCGTAAGGTCCCGGCCACATTTCATAGCCAGCCTTAGTAGCGATGACCATTTCATAGCGGTGTCCGCGCATGTCATCTTGCATGATCTTGCCAAAGTTTTCTTCAGCACTGCCGGGGATCGGCCCGTAATTATTAGCCAGATCGTAGTAGGTGATCCCAAGGTCAAAAGCTTGATGGATCAGCTTTTTTTGCTTTTCAAACGGGTCGACACTGCCAAAGTTGTGCCATAAGCCCAGACCTAGTGCTGAAAGCTTAAGGCCGCTGTAGCCCGCCCTGTTATATGTCATTTGTTCGTAACGATGACTGTTGCCTTGATACATTTTCCATTCACATCCTCAATATATTATGGTGATTCACCGCAAATTATAACCAATTTTTTGGATACATTCCATTTGAACCACCGATTATTTTCAGTGGCGGCCAAGAAGCTCTAATCTTAACGTTTCACTAAATTTAAAGCAAAAGTCGATTTGGCTTAACTGTTTTCTTGTAGAATAAATTTGATATAGTTAATAAGGAGGAGAGACCGCTTGAAAAACGAAAACGAACAATTAACGCTGCTGCTGAGCCAATTACAAGCCATCGCGCAATCCGGGAAGTTTTACACCAGAGATGTTTACGATCAGGAACGCTACGAGCAGCTGGAAGAGGTTTCCAAGCAGCTGCTCAGCAGCCTAACAACTGCCAGTCCCGAGCAGCTTAAACTCTACTTTGCCAATGACACCGGCTATGTCACCCCGAAAGTCGATGTGCGTGCGGTAACATTCCAAGAGGATAAGATCTTGCTGGTGCAAGAAAAGGCTACTGGGACTTGGTCGCTGCCGGGCGGCTGGGCTGACATCGGTTATTCTCCCAGTGAGATCGCAGCCAAAGAAACCTGGGAAGAAGCCGGGATCAAGGTCAAACCGCAACGCTTGATCGCAATTTATGATATGGCAAAACACCCTTACCAGGAGAAAAGTTTTAATTACATTTACAAGCTGTTTTTTGAATGTTCTCCGCTCACACAAGTCCTGCATAGCGGGGTCGAAACCAGTAGTGCTGCCTTTTTTAGTTTGAGTGATGCTTTAAGTTTAGACCTTTCTCTCAATCGAAACTTACCGGCTGATATCCAGTTAGCTTTTAAATCTCGCCAAAAACAAGACTGGCAGACCAAATTTGACTAAAAACGAACAGCTTGGAGATGAAAATCATGTCACTAACATTTGGACCAGCACAAGAACAAGATCTAGACATTATTATGCAGATCGAGCAAACCGGCTTTTCCCCGGCTGAAGCTGCCAGCAAAGAGAGTATGCTTGAGCGGATCAAAGTCATTCCTGACACTTTCATTGTCGCTTACATTGCCGGACGGCCCGTCGGGTATGTGGTCGGCCCTGTTTCGACTTCCCGTTACATTACCGATGATCTCTTCGCCCAAGTCGTTCCAAATAAGCCAAGTGCGCCCTACCAGACAATTTTGAGCCTGGCCGTCGCGCCAGAATACCGCAGTCAAGGCGTGGGAGGACAGCTGCTAGCTCAACTAGCTGGGCAGGCACAAAAGCATGGGCAGCAAGCATTGACACTCACCTGTTTGCAAGAATTGATCCCGTTTTATGAAAAAAATTTCTACAAAAACGAGGGACTTTCTTCTTCAACCCACGCAAATGAAGCTTGGTATAATATGATCCGCCCCTTAAATGAAAAAAGCCAAAACAAAATTCTCTGAAAGCTGCAGTTAAATGAACTGTCAACCTCAGAGACTTTTATCGCTGCTTGAGTTAGAGTTACCCAAGGGTTGTAAACTCTTGTAGTATACAGCTTTGAGGTACGTTCATTGATGATAGATGCGCCTTTTTCGCCTTTAAATACAGGTCTTCGAACTTTTATTAATAGCCTTTGAATTTTTTGACATACTATAATTGTATAGTATACGGAAGAGCTATGATCACAAAAAATTGCCGCAATTTGTGCCAATGCCAGCTAAAAAAGTAACCTAAAAAAGAACGAATTGGAACACGTTATGTTTATCTGACTACTAAAGCCTATCTAAGCAACGCAGGAATACCAACTATTCATGAAGTTTTTTAATTGGAAAAAAACCAGTTTCAAAAGAACCACTGCCTAATAAACGGTACTTCGGATATTTCCCAGCTGCCGAAACTTCACCAGAATTGCCCAAACAGGTGCTTGAATACGGTGGCAGCTTTGCCGTCTTTAAAATTACGCAACATTTAGGGTTGTTTGATTTGATTCAACAAGCTTTTCCAGATCAATGGAAGTTTATCCTAAACAGCGGACTCGAAGACATCTTATACCTGTTTTGCTTGTTTCTAAAAAAACAATTTTTTCTTTCCTCAAAAGTTATTCATTTTTTAACTACCAGATTTCTCAATACTTTTATTCATGAGTGTTCTAGTTATTTTATAGAAACATACTATAAAAGCTATATATACAATTGTAGCCAGCCAACTAAGTGACATTGAATTAATTGGGTGAAGGATTAGGGAATAACCTCCCATCCAAGCGATTACAAGAGCAGTCTGTCCCAAAGCAAAACACATATTATGATTAATATAAAAATCTTTTTTATGCTGTAATGTCATCGTACTGTGTTTAGCAGCTAAAATACTAGCTGAGTAACAAACTATATAATATACGAATCCACTACTTATCAATGCAACAGACATACCATCGGTTACGTAATCATCTCCAAAAAATGACGCAAATAAAAAAGAAAGGTTTGCTGATAATATGAGCGTTGCTACCCCCCAAATAACTAAACGCAGAATAAATCCTTTTAGATTATTTAATGTACTAGTGTTTTTCTCAACATTCTTGGTGATATCATTAAGATCATACTTAATCGATAGAGATAAATTTAAAATCAAAACTACCGACAAAATCATTACATTAGTTCTAATTTTAGAATCGCTTATCTGAAAACCAATTACGCGATACAATGTGTCCATTATCTTTTTTCCTTCCTTAAGCCTTCAACAAAATTAGCAATTTCATTAAACTGCTGGTTGTTCTCCTGGTTAATTGACTGGGGCATGCCAATAGTTGTTTGAAAATATTCATTTCCAAGCTCCATCCTAGTTTTCTGGTTGGCATATTGATTTCTAACTGTTTGAGTGGCCTTCCCTGCCCCTTTTGTCGCAACCTTTCCTGCGGTGTCGCCTGCGATATCGGAAGCAAGCTGGTTACCAGTCAACGAATACACAGTATCACGTGTAACTTGATTATAATAAATTCCAAAAGGTTTAGTTGCTTCCTTTTTGGTGTAGTCTTTAACAACTTGTTTTCCAAAGGCACTGCTAACAACCCTAACTGCCTCTTTTTTAGTCTCCTTGGACTTAAGAACACCTTCTGTGAATTTTGGCTTAACAATTGTCCTGGCTTCTTTAGAAACTGCTACCGTAATCCCTTTATCGGCTAATTCTTTATATAAAGCTTTCCCGCTCAAAGCTCCTGTCAATATAGATGAAGTATCGTAAGCGATATCATTGCTTCCAAATATTTTTTCTTTGACAAGATTATTTCCTTTTGACCGACCCGTTCTCATTTTAGAAAAATCACCCTGTAAATCAAAAATTGAAAAAAGAGAACCAAATGCTGCCAAAACAAGAGGTGTTCCTAAGCCAACTGTACCAATCTCAACCCCAATTGCAATTAATGAAAGCAAGAAGAAACCACCATCAACAATAGCTGCCGCAGTTCCTTCTGTCTGATTAGCTTTTTTTTTCTAATTGTTTTAACTTTTTATTCTTCTCAAACAGATACTGTTCCTGATTAGCCGCCACAATTTTCTGATTATTTGCCGCAGTCTGCTTTGCCTCTTGCGTATTTTTTTGCTGCATCCCTTGCAAAACATTAGTGTACTGTTGTCCCATTGCTGCATTGAAACCACCGGCAACATAGTCTCCCATCACCGGCATCTTGCCGCCCGAATATTGGCCCACCAAAGAGTTGACCTTGTCGACTACGCTCTGAACATCACCAAAATCATCTGCATGACCAGACTCATAGCTGTGCCAATCGTTTTGCTGGTTTTCGGCGATCTTCTCCATCTTGCCCAAGGTCTCTTTTAAATCACTGCCTGCTTTCTTCAAAGAAGAATGCCCGGAAGTTTCCTTGATATGGCTGACCGATGACATCGCCTTGTTAGCTGAAGAAATTATCTCTGCATACTTTCCTCTAGCGGTTTTGAGTTCTTGTTGATGTTTATCGAAATCCTCGTCATACAACTTAAACAGCTTTCCACCGGCATCTACTCGGGGGTAATTTGCGACATAAGCGGTAATCACTCTGTCAAAGGTATCCAAGGCTGTCAAAAGCTGCTGGATGATTCCGCTGGTATGAACTTCGTCGATATAACTTTTGATGTTATCTGCTGTCTTACCGGTAAAATTCAGAGAGTTGGCAATTGCATCCAAAGCTTTTTGCGTTGCTTGCAGTTTTTCTTTGCGGCGCACAATGCCCTTGTGCATGCTTTGCTGGTAATCGACCAGTTTTTCGTAATCGATCTCACTCATTTATTTTCCCTCTTTCTTGCCGTATGAACTATTCAGCTCAACTTGATTTCTGCCAGCTTGTTTGAAACGACCGACATCATAAGTGACCAGATGTGCATACTTGTTAATGGCACTTGTCAACTGGTCGTATGATTCCCACATCTGACTGACTGTCCTTACTTTCAAGCCGCCGCTCGGTTTATCAACACCATTCTTAGCAGCCAACGAATCAGCGGCTGTTTTGGCACTGTTGACCTCACTAGTGTAACCAGCTTCATCTACTTTTAATTGTGCCACATCACCAGTCTTTCTTTATAACGATTAGAGCTATTTTTTAAAGCATGAAACTTAATCTAACTAAAAACACCACTTGGTCTCCGATAGCTTCACTTGGTATCCCTCTGTTTTGCGGTTTCTTTGCCCAAGTCACGTCATATAAGGATTGCCTGTTATGGCAGCTTTTTTAGCCTCTAAAGCTCGAATCTTATCGTGGTAATCACTAATTGCCGTGTTAATTGCCCGCTTTGCAGAGGAAACATCATCGTTGAATTTGGAGTACTCGTCCGTATACTGCTTCTGCTTTTTTCCCCGCCAATGTTTAGTTCCTGCTGTTTTTAAGCCGCTTCTTTTAGTCCCATCAATTGCGGCTTTGCTGGCTCTTAACTTGCTGATCGCACGTTCAAGGTCAGCAATTTTTTCATCGGCTCGCCAAAGCAGGATTGATTTGTTTGACCATCAAATTAGCCTTTTGTGAAACTTTACAACAGATCCTGATAAATCCCCTGCATCCCAGCTTCGATTTGATTCAATTGGCGGGCAGTATCTTTTAATTGATCTCCATACTTGGCAGCTTTATCGGGATCCAAGTGATTTTTATAGCGTAATTTATGCTCTAAGCTAGCCCACATATCCATCCCGATCGTTCTAATTTGAATCTCAACTGGTGCTTGTTGGGCACCTTCTGCCAAGAATACTGGGACGGACACCACAATGTGCAAACTTCGATAACCATTAGGCTTGTTAATGTAGTCTTTGCGTTTGATCAAGGTGATGTCGTCTTGGCCCAGCAAGGCATCTTCAACACGATGGATATCATCGATATAGTTGGTCACGACCCGGATCCCCGCAATATCGTAGATGTTCTTTTGGACGGATTCGATCGTCACTCCGTAATTTTTGCGTTCCATCTTTTCAATTAAACTGGTGGGATTTTTCATTCGTTCTTCCATATGATGGATCGGGTTATGGGCATGCAAAGTTGAATATTCATCATCCAAATTCTCAAGTTTCGTGCCAACCTCTTTCAAAGCTAAGCGGCGCAAAAGATAAATTTGAGTAATTTTTTGAAAATCATCAATGCGGCCTTTCATGCCCGACTGCTCCAGCTGCTGCTGCATTTCACCAAAATTTAAGATATTCCTGCGTTGCAAGATCATTTTATTTAACTCTATTTCCTACAGACAATCGTTGTCGCTTGGGCAATTATCTGTACACACGTTTTTTGTCCCCTACTCAATCTAAAATACCATTTTTTCTCCTGCCCGACTAACAAAACATTTACACTTTGGAAAAAATAAAAGTTTAAAAACTTGGCTAAAACCAGCTTTCATGCTAAACTTATTTTCATTAGTAATCAGTCACTCACCATTCTTTAGAATCATTTAACAAAAGGGGGCACGAAATACTTGAGCCAAGTGATGTCTGCCGAATTAAGCAAATGGTATGAAACACAGAATATGCCAGCAAGCCAGATCAAAGTCTTAGACGCTGCGATTACCTTATTTGCTAAAAAAGGCTATGACCAAACAAGTACCAATGAAATTGCTAAAGCTGCCCAGGTCAGTCAAGCCGTTTTATTCAAGTACTTTCACAGTAAACACGAACTGCTGGAAAAAATTTTAGATCCATTATTCAAAAATATTGTTCCTCGTTTTACGGTCAAATTGCTGGACGAAATTTTGGAAAGTCAAAAAGACCAAGGACTATATGCAGTCATCTCTTTTGTCGTTCATGATCGCTTTGAATTCATGGTGGGCAACAAGGACTTGGTCACTATTTTGACTAATGTAGTTTTGACCGACACGGTGGTTAAAGATCAGATCAAAAAACTACTGCTCCATAACGACTTGCCGATCATCTTGAAGACGCAAAGATTTTTCAAGAAATTTCCGGAGATCAAGGATAACAAAGCTCTAGACAATCTCTTTTTTAACTTTGTCACCCAACTATTGGGCTACTTTATCTTGCGGACCCGTCTGATCCCTGAAAAAAAGTATCACACTGAACAGGACTTAGAGCAGATCGCAAGTAATATTTATCTTTCATTAAAACCAACTGCTCAGGTGTGATCCGTTATGAAAAAGAAGACCATCTACTACACTTCATTTGAGCAAGATCTAGTAACTGCTACACAGCAGGATTATGTTTTGCCAACTGATTATTTGTGGGAAAAAAACCAGTTTTTATCCTGGCTGACTAGACATGGCGTCAAAGGACTAGCCAAACTCTTTTGTCCCTTTTATCTGCATTGGCACAAAGCCAAAGATACCCGGGAAAAACGGCTGCCAGACCAAGGCTGCTACCTCTATGTCAACCACACGCAGACTGTGGGGGACGCCTTGATCCCCTACTATTTGCTCAAAAAAAAGTGGCCAGCGATCATTGTCAGCCCAGCTAACCTCAGTCTGCCGATAATCGGGAGTTTGATACCCTATGGCGGTGGACTGCCCATTCCCAATAACCTCCGGCAAATGCGCAAATTTAATCAAACTGTTGCACGCAATATTGCCCATAACAGGTGTGTCGTAATTTATCCGGAAGCACATGTCTGGCCTTACTACACCAAAATTAGGCCTTTTTCAGCCGGGGCGTTCCATTATCCAGCCCAAGATAATGCACCCGTTTATTGCCTGACTAACACATACCAGAAGCAAAAATTCGGCAGAAAGCCGCAAATCACCAGTTATCTGGATGGCCCTTTTTTTGCTCCGGCAGAATTGACCTTACAAGAACGACGTCAAAATCTCCAAGAACAGGTGCAAAAATGCATGCAAGAGCGGAGTCAAAAAAGTACTTATTCTTATATTGATTATCAAAGGAGGGAAGCAAAGTGAATATCATGTATTGCGGGGACCAGCAAATGGCACAGGGATTAGTCTTATCACTGATCTCAGTTTTAAAAAACACAACAGAGCCAGTTCATTTTTATATTCTAACCGCACAGATCACCAATAAAAAACAGCAATTCTTGCCGCTTTCTGATGAATTCGTTGGCAGATTAGACCACTATGCGCGCCAATTTACGCCGGAAAATTCTGTGGTTAAATTCGAGATCACCGATTTATTCACTGCTGAGCCGCCTGTTGCCAACCTTAACACTTCGTTTACACCGAACTGCATGTTACGACTCTATGCTGACCTGATCCCAGAACTACCGGACAAAATTTTATACCTGGATACTGATGTTTTATGCCGCCAAGATTTTAGCCAGTTTTATCACCAAGATCTGTCAGACGGTGAAATTGCCGGCACGCTAGATCACTACGGCAAATGGTTCTTCCACCGCCAGCTGCGGTTATTTGACTATATTAATTCCGGCGTCTTACTGCTGAATCTAGCGCAGATCAGACGCAGCGGTTTATTTGCCAAATGCCGCCAGAAGTGTCAGCGGACCAGGATGTTTATGCCGGATCAATCCGCGCTCAACCGCCTGTGTCATACGAAGATCATTACTGACACTAAATATAACGAGCAGCATCGTTTAAACCAGGATACGGTCTTTCAGCACTTTACTACCAGCTTCAAGTTCTTACCGCGTTTCAAGATCAGGACGATCAAGCCCTGGCAGCAAAAGCTGCTGCATGAAGAGCTGGGAATCTATGAATACGATGACCTGCTAAAAGAATCTACTAAATTACTAACTGCCAACCACTAAGAGAGAACAATAAGAAGGAGAAAAACTATGACTACAACACCGCAACGCGAGGTCCCGATTTTCTTTAGTATTGATGATAAATATGCCCCCTACTTATCGGTTGCTTTGCTTTCGCTAATTGACAACAGCAGCCCGGAGAATTTATACAAGATCCACGTTTTGTACCAAACTCTCTCAGAAACCAATCGCAACAAGATCAGCGCACTGGTTGCTTTTCAGCCAAATATCTCCCTAGTATTTATTTCCTTAAAAGACGACCTGTACGAACGCTTGGGAAAGGACCAAAATACGCTGCGTGCTGATTACCAGACCCTGACTATCTACTACCGGCTCTTTATCGCTGACATGTTTCCGCAGTATGACAAAGGCATCTACTTGGATGCTGACATCGTAGTCAACCAAGACATCGCAGAACTTTACCGCTTACCATTAGAGGACCGCTTGGTCGGTGTAGTTCAAGATGCATTCATCAGTCACGATCCAGTCGCTTCGAACTACGCAGAACAAGCCGTAGGAGTTAACCATGAAAAATACTTTAACTCTGGGGTCTTGTTGTTAAACCTGACCAAATTGCGAACGACAAATTTCAGTACCCATTTTCTGAAGTTAATGAATCAATTTCATTTTCAATTGATCGCGCCAGACCAAGACTATTTGAACGCAATTTGCAGCCAGCAATTACTGCTTTTAGAAAATAAGTGGAACTACCAGACTGAATTCCCCTTGCCGGTCGAAGAACCAGTCGTGATCCACTATAACTTGTTTGGCAAGCCTTGGTGCTACGACGAAGTCCCTTATGGCTACCTCTTCTGGAAGTATGCCAAAGATTCCGCCTTTTTGCCAGAAATCAACCAGATCAAAGATTCTTATGTCCAAAATCCAGCACTAGCTCAACATGACGCCCAACATAAAGATCTTTTGGTCCAACGTTTAGGTGAATTTCCAGGTTTAAGCAGCAACATGAAAAAAGAGGCTGCGAAAGGAGTTCAAATTAGCCTATGATCATCGGAGGAGATAAGACCGCGGTGGTTGCTAACATCGAACAAGCAGCCAAGCACCGACGCTTGAATGACAAGGTCGAAGTCGCCGATCCCACCCTAGCTCCAGAGGAAGAAGAACGCCTTTTAAATGACTTTTTGTCCAGGCGCAATGATCCCAAGTATTTAGCCAAAAATCAACTGGCGCGCCGGGGGATCGATCTGGCGACGCAAGTTTTGAACCGGCAGACCAAAGTCAGCGGTGCGCAAAACATTACGGGAGTCGTAGGCGGCGCGATCGTCACCAGTAACCATTTCAATCCGTTGGAAAACACGGCGGTGCGCTATGCATTGAAGCAAGTTAACAAGAAACGGCTCTTCGTAGTCAGCCAGCCAACGAATTTTAAAATGACCGGTTGGGTCGGTTTCTTTTTGAAGTATGCAGATACGATCCCCATCAGTCGGGGATTGCATTACATGAGAAAAACTTTTCCGCTGCTGTTAAAAGACATCTTGGCAGCCAACAATTATGTCTTGATCTACCCAGAACAAGAGATGTGGTTTAATTACTGCAAGCCGCGACCGCTAAAACGCGGGACTTATTATTATGCGGCGCGACTCAACGTTCCGGTGATCTCATGTTTCGTTGAAATGCAGGCAACCAACAAAGACGACAACGAACAGTTCAAGGAAGTTATTTATACGGTGCATATTTTAAAGCCGATTTATCCTGACCCTAACAAGTCCATCGACGAAAACAGCAGGATCATGCTTGCAACAGATTACCAGCAAAAAAAGGCCGCCTACGAAGCTGCCTACCACACTCAACTCAACTATGATTTCAAGGCCGAAGACATAGTTGGCTGGAACCATGAATAATTTGCTATTATTACTTCATTCTGCAACTGGGATCATACCAGTTTGCAAAAAGCTAGAAAGACAACTAAGACCTCGATCATAGTGAGATGGTTTCAACTCATTATGGCCCAGGTCTTTCGTGTCTAGCCAGAATTAATAATTTTGCTGGTTTTTTGTACGAAAAAAGCACAAGCTAACTTGTGCTTTTAAACTGCTATCGTGATTAATGGAGACGAACTGCGAATGAAGGCTTGTAGTACGCTGTCGAACCCACCGAAACTCTTTGTCCAGGGGCTGGAGCGTGGACATATCTGCCGCCGCCTAAAGCAATAGCGACGTGGTAGGAGCCGCCTTTAGAACCCCAGAAATAAAGATCTCCAGCCTGTGCCTGGCCAACAGGGATCTGCGTGCCGGAATTTTCCTGTTGTGTCGTGGTCCGCGGCAGTGACTTGCCTTTCTTACCGAAGACATACTGGACGAAACCAGAACAGTCAAAACCAGCAGGAGTTGTTCCGCCATATTTATATGGTGTCTTATTCACAAATGCAAGCCCATAAGAAGTAACTGAGCCGTACGACGAGGCTGCAGGTGCTGCTTGGCTGGCTTGACTAGCACTTTTAGTATTAGTATTAGCTGGAGTCTGCTTGGTCTGGCTAGCCAGTTGGACAGACTCGGCTTTTTTGTGATTTTCTTGTCCGTCCAATGAACTTTTGGCAGCTTCTGCTGCATGATATGCGGCAGTGACCGTCTTAGCTTTGGCTGCGTCTTCAGCTGCTTTTTGGGCTTGCGCCGCTGCCTCTTGAGCCGCCTCATCTTCCTTGTGTTTTTTAGCGTTTAATTCTGCTCGTTTTGAATCCAATTGAGCACTTTGGCTCATCAATTGAATCTCAAGGTCCTTATCCTTTTTAACTGATTGATCTAAAGCAGTTTGTTCTTTCTTCAACTGTGCCTTGTCGTCGTTTTGCTGCTTTAAGATCTCATTACTGGCATGAACCACGGTGACCACAGTGATCGTGCGGTTGACCAAATCACCGGCACCATCAGAATCAGTGATAAATTTCAGCAGTGAATCCGAACCGTGCAACTGGGCAGAACGAGCTTGGCCCCGCAACTGGCTGCTTCGTTTATCAATGTTTTGTTGCAACTGCTCGATTTTTGCTGAAGTCTTCAGCTGCTTGCGCGTATTCGCAGCAATTTTATCCTGGGCAGCGTCCAGTTTTTGCTTAGCTGCGGTGATCTGTTCGTTGACTTGATTTAAATCCGAAACTGTATCTGCTGACACACTTGTCCCTGCAACACTCAATGTAGTAACTGCGGCTAAAAAGATCGCACACTGACTAAGTAAATTTTTTTTCATGAACGTTTTCCCCTATGTAAGATAATTCTGAACCTTGTTATGATATGTACAATCTTATCACCGACTTGTCCCAATAACCATTACATCATATTTACAAATTTAAGCAAAACCTACCCATTTTAGACCAAATGTCACAACAATGTTTCACACACAAAAAAGGAACATAAATTATTCATGAACAAACATTACTGGCGTAAGCGTTTCGTAATTTTAGGCTGCAATCATTTATTCCACTCTGAATTTTGAAAACTGTAACATAAATGTCTTATTCTTTAAAACCTGAGAGGCAATTTTGCTTTATCAAATTTCTTTTAAAAAAAACATTTTAGATAATCGGGTAGGAGATAGTTCACACTATCGACCTCCCACACCACCGTACGTACGGAACCGTATACGGCGGTTCAACAACTTAAGCTTTTGCTTGAATTGACTGATACAACTGGGACGTGTTTAATAGTCCTCGCTGTGTCAGTCTTTTGTTTGTTATGGATATACACAGTGTTTTACTATGCGCATTGCGCCAGTACCCTTTCCGTGTATTCACGTAGATTTTAGCTTCTTTACGGCTCATACCTAATCTGACCAGTGCTTTGAAACGGGTCCCAATATTCTTCCACTGCTTCCAGATATACTGGCGAATACGCGAG
>NZ_BFFP01000029.1 GCF_003864415.1 Ligilactobacillus salitolerans | reverse complement strand
TGAATGTGAATGCTAAAGCAAAAGCACACCAAAAAAACATATGTTGACTATTGAAAATATTATAATGGAATTTGTAAGAAAATTCGGGTGGGGGTGATATTTTGCAGGGATGGTTGAAGAACTTATTTGGAAAAGGCGAGTCAGAGGACGATCAGGCGACAAAAGAGCCAGTTGCTGAAGAAAAGAAAGCAGCAGTTAGTTCTAATGAAGCGTCATTATCAGAGGATGAGCGCCGAGTCGTGACGTTAGTTGTTTCAGCTATTTTGGCTGGCGATCGAAGTGAATCGACTTTTAAAGTCAAAAAAATCACTAAAATCAAAGAGCGGCAAGGACTCCCCCTTTCTTTTGAAGAAAAGGAACGTGTGATTTTGATTGCCAGTGCTATTTTGGCTGGAAATAACCCAGATTCTAAATTCAGAGTTAAAGATGTTGTCAAGCTCAGTTAAAAATATAGTTAATTAAAGGAGAGAGCAAGGATGCTTAGAAAATTCAAAATTAAAATCGATGGCAATGAGTATTTAGTAGAAATGGAGGATTTGAATCCACAAGCACAAAATCAGCAGATCCAACCCGCTCCAGCTGCACAGGCGGAACAAGCAGCACAACCTGAACCTGCAGAGACCCCATCAGCTCCAGTTACAGCAGGTTCAGGAGAGGGAAATCAACTGCCTGCACCAATGCCAGGAAATATTGTCGACATCAAGGTTGCGGTAGGAGACAAAGTTCAAAAGAACCAGCCTTTGTTGGTTTTAGAAGCTATGAAGCTTGAAAATGAGATTGTTTCTCCACAGGACGGTGAAGTCACAGGGATTCAAGTTGCAAAGGGAGAAAATGTTTCTGCCGGGGATATTCTGCTGACAATTAAGTAGGAAACATTTTAAAAATAGAAGAGAAAGAGGAAATGACAGCAAATGGAATCTATCATTCAAAATATTACCTCCATTACCATGGGACAAATTGTCATGATGTTGATTGGATTTGTGCTGATGTATCTGGGGATCAAGAAAAATTACGAGCCGACTTTATTGGTACCAATGGGACTAGGGACGGTTTTAGTAAACTTTCCAGCAACAGGGGTTTTAGACCAAATTACTAATGGTCAAAAACAAGCAGGTGTCTTAGATGTTTTATTCAATGCTGGGATCAATACTGAATTGTTTCCACTGCTGATTTTTATTGGGATCGGAGCCATGATCGACTTTGGCCCCTTGCTTTCAAATCCGTTTATGCTATTATTTGGCGCTGCCGCACAATTTGGAATTTTCTTTGTTGTCGTAGTTGCAGTGTTAGCTGGTTTCAATTTGGATCAAGCGGCCTCTATCGGTGTGATTGGAGCCGCAGACGGTCCAACAAGTATTTTTGTTTCTTCTCAGTTAGCTCCGGATCTATTAGGGCCGATAGCCGTCGCGGCGTACTCCTATATGGCGCTGGTGCCGATCATTCAGCCGCCGGCAATTAAGTTAGTGACAACTAAAAAAGAACGTAAAATTAGGATGACATACAAAGCTGACTCGGTTTCAAAGACAACCCGGATCCTGTTTCCTATTGTAATAACGGTGATTGCTGGTTTGGTTGCCCCAGTTTCTCTTCCTTTGATCGGTTTCTTAATGTTCGGTAACTTGTTACGTGAATGCGGGGTTCTTGATCGGTTGAGTAATACTGCGCAAAATGAGCTGGTTAATATTGTATCTATCCTTTTAGGGTTGACGATAGCTGTTAAGATGACAGCCGAATCTTTCTTACAAGTTCAGACCCTGATGATCATTGCTTTCGGATTGGTCGCATTCGTAATGGACAGTATTGGCGGGGTTTTATTCGCTAAATTCTTGAACTTGTTTAGAAAAGAAAAAATCAATCCTATGATTGGTGCTGCTGGTATTTCAGCATTTCCAATGTCAAGTCGCGTGATCCAGCAAATGGCTCAAGCTGAAGATAAGCAAAACTTCTTATTGATGTACGCTGTTGGAGCCAATGTTTCAGGTCAGATCGGTTCTGTGATCGCTGGAGGATTGTTGTTGGGATTCTTTAGTTAGGCAGGTCCTGATTTTGGGGAAAGGATAAGGTGGTTTTAGATGGGAGCTCTTTTAGGCAAAGCCTTTGAATTAATGCTTTTTGGAATGGGCGGAATTTTTGCGGTATTATTTATGATTTACCTGCTGATTTTAATACTAAATAAAGCTTTTCCAGGTAACAAATGATATTTTCTTGAACTTAGAAATGATTCAAAATTAGTCAAATGAGGGTAGCTTTTATGGAAAGACGATCAATTAGATTTATGGAAACAGCATTGCGCGATGGTCACCAAAGTTTGGCTGCAACGCGGATGAAAACTGAACAAATGTTACCAATTTTAGATACTATGGATCAAGCTGGCTATTATTCACTTGAAGTCTGGGGTGGAGCCACCTTTGATACTTGTTTGCGGTATTTAAATGAAGATCCTTGGGAACGATTGCGTGTGATCAGGAAACACGTTAAGAATACAAAGCTTCAAATGTTATTAAGAGGCCAAAACTTACTCGGCTATAAGAACTATGCAGATGATTTTGTTAAGTTATTTGTACAAAAGTCGGTTGAAAATGGGATCGACATTATCAGGATCTTCGATGCCTTAAATGACCCAAGAAATTTGAAAACGGCTGTTGAAGCCGCTAAAGAAGCTGGCGGTCAGGCTCAGACAGCAATTTCTTATACAACTAGTGAAGTTCATACCACACAGTATTTTATCGAGCTAGCTAAAAAATATGCAGAAATTGGCGCTGATTCAATTGCGATCAAAGATATGGCGGGAATCTTGACACCTCAAAAAGCATATGAATTGGTTGCTGGAATTAAGGATGCAGTGGACCTGCCATTAGAGGTCCATACACATGCAACTAGCGGGATTGCTTCCTTGACATATCTTGAGGCTGTTCGTGCAGGTGCAGACATTATTGATACTGCGATTTCGCCTTTTGCTGGTGGAACTAGTCAACCAGCTACTGAGTCAATGGCAGTTGCCTTTGCTGATCTGGGTTATGACACGGGCTTAGACCAGGAACGTTTAGCTGAAATTGCTGATCATTTTAAGCCGGTACGCGATGAGTTTCTGGCAAACGGTACGATTAAACCTAAGGTACTTGAAGTTGAACCAAAAGCACTGCAATATCAAGTTCCTGGTGGGATGCTGAGCAATCTGTTGTCGCAACTAACAGATGCGGGCCAAGCAGATAAATACGAAGAAGTTTTAAACGAAGTGCCCAAAGTCCGGGCTGACCTTGGCTTTCCACCATTGGTCACACCTTTGAGCCAGATGGTGGGTACGCAGTCGGTGATGAACGTTTTGACGGGTGAGAGATACAAGATGATCCCTAATGAAATCAAAGAATATGTGAAAGGTGCATATGGCAAGTCACCTGCCCCAATTGATCAAGCAATTAAAGAGAAGATTATTGGTGATGCGGAAGTGATTCAAGTACGTCCTGCAGATCTGTTAGCTCCGCAACTGCCGCAAATCTATCAAGATGGGGCTGACTTTTGTCATTCTGATGAAGATTTCTTGAGTTATGGGCTCTTCCCGCAGTCCGCTGAACATTTTCTCAGAAAAAGACAAGATCCGTTTTATGACATTCCTGTCCAGAATGTGACTGTTGAAACAAGCTTATAGCCTATGATTTGAAGCGTCCAGCTGAACAATAAAGGAATGGTGCAAAGTGAGCACAGAACTTGCAGATTTAAATTTAAATAGGCGGCCTGTTTATAAAAAATGGCAAGAGTTATTGATTTCTCGGGACATTTCCAATTTTAGCGTGGAGGAAGTCAATAATATTGATGAAACGATCGGTCTCTTTGACAATGAGCAGCATCTGCTTGCAACAGGTTCAATTGCGGGTAACGTCTTAAAGTATATTGCCATTAAAGCGGGTCACGAAGAGAACGGGGCTATTTTTAATCAAATTGTGACAGAGTTGACAAACCGCTTAGTCAGGAGAGGTTTTACCCATTTTTTTGTTTTTACTAAGCCTGAATATTCACACAGCTTTAAATTTGTTGGCTTTCAAGAATTAGCGTCTTCACGATTCGGCGTTGTTTTGGAAAAAGGGACTACAACGATCACCGATTATTTAATGTCATTGCCGCACAGTCCAAATCAGGCTGAGAAGTCTGTAGCAGCGATCGTGATGCATGCTAATCCATTCACCTTGGGACATCAATTTCTAGTTAGAAAGGCAGCTCAAGAAAATGATTTAGTTTATGTCTTTGTTGTTAAGAATGATGCATCACTATTTTCAACCGAGGAAAGAATGCGGTTGGTGCAAGAGGGTACAAAAGAGTGGAAAAATGTCTTCGTTGTTAGTGGTGCGGATTATTTGGTCAGCTACGCCACTTTCCCAGCCTACTTTTTAAAGACACCAGATGATGTAATTAAATATCAGACTACTCTGGATGCACGGATCTTTCGGGATCTCATTGCACCGGCTTTAAATATTAAGAAAAGATATTTGGGGACTGAGCCGTTTTCACATACTACAGGGATCTATAATCAAACCTTATTGCGCGAACTGCCGCCTGCCGTTCAACCAATTGTATTGGAAAGAAAGAAATCTGCAGAAGGGAAATTGATCACCGCGACTGAGGTCAGAATGGCTATTAAAGAGAGAAAAGTTGAAAATATCAGTCATTTTATTCCACAGACAACGATGACTTTTATTAAGGATAATATTGATAATTTAGAAAAAAGGATCAAGAAAGGAATGAAAATCAGTGGAAATTAAGAATACTGCAATCGCTGGAACTTTAGAATCTTCAGATATTCAAATTATGCTCAGCCAAGGTAATAATGGGATCGAAATCGAATTGGAATCAGAGGTTAAGGCAAAATTTGGTGCACAGATCAATGCTGTGATCACTGAAACTTTAAAACAATACGAAATCGAAAATGCAAAGGTCAAAGCAGTTGATAAAGGTGCTTTGGATTGTGTGATCAAAGCACGGACGATCACAGTAGCGCAACGAGCACTTGGAATTGCTGATCAACCTGCTTGGGAGGTGTTTTAAGAATGACGGAAACAACTGAAAGATTAAGAAGAACCATGATGTTTGTGCCAGGTAATAATCCTGCGATGGTTAAGGATGCCGGGATCTACGGCGCAGATTCAATTATGTTTGATTTAGAAGACGCTGTTTCAATGAATGAAAAAGACTCGGCTCGTGCCTTGGTTTATCAAGCCTTGAAGACGGTTGATTATGGTGATGCAGAATTAGTGGTCAGAATTAACGGCCTTGATACTCCATACTTTGACAATGACATCAAGGCAATGGTCAAGGCGCAGATCGATGTTATCAGACTTCCCAAAGCTGAAACGGCCGAAATGATTAAAGAACTTGAAGAGAAAGTCGCAGCGGCTGAAAAGGAATTTGATGTTCCCGCTGGTTCGATCCATTTAATGGCTGCAATTGAGAGTGCTAAAGGTGTTTTGAATGCCCCTGCAATCGCTGCTGCTTCAGATCGAATGATTGGTTTGGCTTTATCTGCTGAAGATTATACTACCGATATGAAAACTCACCGCTATCCTGATGGTGCGGAATTAGAATTTGCACGAAACATGGTTTTGCATGCCGCTCGCGCTGCGGGAATCGCTGCTTTTGATACTGTGTTTACTAACATGGATGATACAGAAGGCTTTTATCGTGAAACCAACTACATTCATCAGCTTGGCTTTGATGGCAAGTCGCTAGTTAACCCTCGGCAAATCGAGATGGTTAACAAGGTCTATCAACCTACAAAACCTGAGATCGAAAATGCTTTGAACGTAATTGCAGCTATTAAGGATGCTGAATCAAAGGGTTCCGGTGTTATTTCTATGAACGGACAAATGGTCGACCGTCCTGTAGTTTTGCGTGCGCAAAGGGTTATGAAATTAGCACAAGCAGCACATATTGTTAACGAGGAGGGCGAATACATTGAAAAATAACGTACAACGCGAACTACCGGAAGATTTGATGAAACAATATAATTATCAACCATATGAATCGACTGAGATCGGGGAGCCGGTCTATCAAAAGGTTGCTCCCAAAGTTAAAGTTTCAACGGGTGATGACAAATACAGCGAATCATTGGCGGAAATAGTCAAAAAAACTGTTAAAGATGGAATGACGATCTCCTTCCATCATCATTTCAGAAATGGTGACTACGTCGTTAATAAAGTAATGCGTTTGATCATTGATAATGGCATTAAAGACCTAACTATCGCTCCATCTTCACTGACTGGTGCGATGAATGATATTTTGATCGAAGCGATCCAAAAGGGTACTGTGACAAACATTACCAGTTCTGGGATGCGCGGGAGTCTGGGTGAATTTGTCTCGCACGGTGGGATGGAAAACCCAGTTATTTTCAGATCTCATGGTGGGCGTGCTCGTGCAATCGAAGAAGGCTCCATTAAAATTGATGTCGCCTTTTTAGGGGTACCAAATGCCGATAAGCTGGGGAACGCTAATGGGATGTATGGTAAGGCGGTCTTTGGTTCATTAGGCTATGCATTAATGGACGCACAATACGCACAGCAAGTTGTTTTACTGACAGATAACGTTGTACCTTATCCAAACACTCCAGCATCGATCAAGCAGACACAGGTTGACTATGTTGTAAAAGTCGATGCAGTTGGCGATCCAGATAAGATTGGTTCAGGTGCAACTCGTTTCACTAAGGACCCTAAAGAACTTAAAATCGCACAAAGCGTTAATGAAGTCATTGTTAATTCACCGTACTTCAAAGATGGTTTCTCTTTCCAGACAGGTTCTGGCGGAGCTGCATTGGCTGTCACGCGTTACTTGCGTCAAGCAATGCTGGATAACCAGATCAAAGCATCATTTGCTTTGGGCGGAATTACTAAACCAACAACCGATCTCTTGGAAGAAGGGCTAGTCGGTCGAGTAATGGATGTGCAAGATTTCGATAAGGGCGCAGCTGAATCAATGCATTCTAACCAAATGCACCAAGAAATTGATGCATCTTGGTATGCTGATCCGTATAATAAAGGTGCGATGGTCGATCAGCTTGACGTTGCAATTTTAAGTGCTTTAGAAATTGACACACATTTTAACGTTAATGTGATGTCAGGTTCCGATGGTGTGATCCGTGGTGCGATCGGTGGGCATCAAGATGCTGCTAATGCTAAGTTAACTATTATTAGTTCACCTTTGACACGTGGAAGATTAGCAACAGTTGTTCCTGAAGTAACAACCGTTGTTACTCCAGGCGATTCGATCGATGTTTTAGTGACCGAATATGGGATCGCAATCAACCCTGCCCGCAAGGATCTCCAAGAAGCATTTAAGGATTTGCCGGGATTGCCGATCTATACGATCGAAGAATTGCAGAAAAAAGCAGAAAAGATCGTTGGTACTCCAGCTCCAATCGAGTATAATGATCGGACAGTGGCTTTGATCGAATACCGTGATGGAACAATCATTGATTCGATCAAAGAAGTCAAGTAATAATCATTAGGCAAGGGAGAAAGAATCATGGTCAGCCGGCTTTTTGCAACGGGTCAACCTCAGACAATTCAAGATGTTTTAGCCAATAAAGATCGGCGTGCAGCTAGACAAGGTGAGTTATGCAGCCGATTTCCGGAACAAACGATTGTCAATTTGAAACTCAATATTCCTGGACCGATCAAGAATAACCCAGAGTTGCAGGAGATGTTCAACCTTGGTAGTCAAGAATTGTTAAACAGGCTGCTGGAGGGTCGGGCAGATACTTTGATTTGGCAAAATACTTGGGACGAGCCGACAGGCGACGAACTCTTTTTAGTCTTGGATCAAGATCTAATGAAGGTCAAACAGCTCACAACTAAATTTGAAGAAGAGTTTGAATTGGGAAGACTCTTTGATGCAGATGTTTTGAGTCAGCAAACTCAGGACAAGCCCGTTTCGAGAAGCGTCCTTGGTTTGCCGAGCAGAAAGTGTTTTATCTGTTCTCGTCCAGCTAAGGAATGTGCTCGTTCTCGCCGCCATAGTGTAGAAGATTTGCAACAAGCTATTAGTTTGGCTTGGGCTCAGCTCAAGGCCGACAATTAGAATAACAACTAAGAGAGATAGTAGAAGTAAGCTGTCTCTCTTTTTGTTTTGTTTCTTATGGTAGGATATGAGTACAAGATAAATTATAAGGAAAAAGATGGAATGAAATTTGAAGAACAAAAAAATACGGTAATAGGTTTCGCAACTAAGGCTTTGCTATACGAAGTCACGGTGAACCCTAAACCAGGGTTGGTAGATCCGGTGGACAATGGACCACATCCTGATATGGATGTATTTGATTTTTTAAATAGCGCTGTGAGTTTGTCTACTTACTTTGAAGAATGCTTTGATGCAGGGTGGTTATTTGATCAAGAAGATTTAAAAATTCTTTTTAGCAGTTTGCGTCCTCTAGGGATCAGAGCCGAGAAAAAAATGTACCTCGCCACGAATGGGGTAAATACCCATAAAGGTGCGATTTTTTCACTAGGTATTTTCGTTGCTGCCACAGCATATGTGGATAAAGAAAATGTAGAATCACAGCAAACGCTGCCAATAATTCAAAAGACTATCATTCAGATGTTGAATGGTTTGACTAAAAATGACTTTAAACGTATTTCTCAAAAAAATAAAGTAGCTCTTTCTGCGGGAGAATTACAATTTTTGCAGTATGGCAAAGCTGGGATCAGGGGGGAAGCTGAGGCCGGTTACCCCACTGTTTTTGATGAAAGTCTTCCCTTCTTGCTTTCGACCCAAGGAACTAGAAATGAGCGTCTGCTTGATACGCTGATGAAGATAGTTTCTGTTGCAGAGGACAGTAACTTAATTAAACGTGCTGGAACTGATGAGATTGTGGCAGAAGTTCAGAGTCAAGCTCGTTCATTCCTCGAGGTCGGAGGATATGGAACTAGGAAAGGTCAAGAAATCTTACTGCAGCTTAACTCAGACTTTACTGAGCGCAAGTTGAGCTTAGGCGGGTCTGCTGATTTACTGATACTGACGATATACCTGGGTTTGCTTGAAGGGTGTATTTAAAGCCCAGGTAGAATGTACGTATATTCAGGCGGGTGACATCTATAATTACATTTAATGATGACCCAATTCTTGATTGTATTTTCAGGCTAAAAAAAAGAGTTTAGAAATCAGTTTTGACTTCTAAACTCTTTTTATAGGGTACACCCGTTATGGACAGCAACTAGGCTCTGCACTTTGCTTAAATCAGCGACACTATCAACTTAAAGTCCTAATTCTCGAAGAAGTGCATTTGTTTCTTCTAAATCAAACTTTTGAAAGTCATCTCGGACACCAAACACATCATAATTCTCTGGATGTTCTTGGTAATCCAATAACCCAGGAATTCCGCCAATATCCTCGATGATCCCAGACCCTTTGCCCTTGAGGACTGTTGTTGGAATTGGTTCGGCGCTAGTTATCTGCTCAATTTTTTCGACTTTGAGATCAATACACCAGTAATCACCAAAGTCGTATTCAAAAAGGAATTTAGTTTTTTCTTTGGCCTGGGAATCTTCTAGCAGAGTTTCACCAGGTTGGATCTCAACATCATTGTCGATGAGCCTTTCTCCATCATCCCCTGGCATTAAATATTCGATATTACCTGAAAGACCAACTCCATCGGCTAAGGATTTAATGAGAGAAAAGAGATCTTCAACGGTATTCATATCTGGATTTTTGGCATAGTTGTCTAATTCGAGCTTACTTTTTTCCTTAAATTCCGAAATGGCTTCGCGTCGTTTTTGATCGCCAATAAGATTAGTGAGCGAGTAAAGGTGGGAGCCGTCCATATTGAAGAGAGTCATGATAATTTGCGCTAGCTGTAACATATTTTTTTGACCATCTACTTCAAAGCGGCGCCAAATTTTAGGTTTGCTGTCAACAAGGTCTGCACGGAAGCGATAGACAGTCCTTTCTGATGGTTCTGCTTTTAAAGAGACCTGTGTTTTCTTTGTTTGACTTGCAGCAACCCACTCAGTAAATTCACTAATGATATCTTCTGGGGGGTAAAGAGAGAAATAATAAGTCATACCATAGTCCTTATCCTCATCATCTTTCTCATACCAGGGGATATCTTTTAATTGAGATTTGGTTTCAGCCAAATAATTGTCAACAAATTCAGTCACAGCACGATATTTTGAGATAAATTTATTGGCAAAAATTGCAGCTGATGGACTAAATTTTTGCTTTTTCATAAACGAAATTCGTGCGAGGCATTCACCATAGATTTGATAGTATTTCTTGGCCAAATTTACGAGGGTTTGTGGACTATCAATTTTTTCAAGATGGTTGAGCTTACCGATTACCTTACGTGAAAGTAATTCAGCGTACATTTCTGATAAGCGTGCTGCTTCGGCCTGCAAAATCTCAATTTCTCCGCCAACCTTTTCACTTGGAAGAGAGGATGATGTTTGAAACTCAGCTTGGTGAGTAGCTAGTTTTTCAGATAAAATGGCAACGAAGAAACGCAGCTGCCAATATGTTGGCTGCCCTAAAATGATATCTAATTCCTTTTGAGGCATCTCTAACAATTTTGCCGATAACTTAGCATGTGCGTATGCTCCAATCTTTTCCCGGTGTAATTTGCGTAATTCCTTATAAATATCTTGATCGTTTGAGTAAGGGTATCCTTCTGTTTTAACGTCTAAGATATGAGCCAAAAGTATATGATGTATCAAAATATTCTTTTGGGGGAATTCCATTAACCGATACAGTTTATGTTTTTGCTCCAATTCCGTTACATATGACAAACATCTGACGGTTATTCGCGAGGCTGCAAAACAAACTATTGGTATGCCAATGTATTTTGCGTATAAGACAGAGCGCAGTAAACGTTGTGCTGCCGGTTGGTCATATTTTTCCTCGCCTAAAATAACAACAAAATAACTGTGAGTTTTTTTGGGAAAATATGAACTAGGTCTATCTTTAGCAGAGCCAGTTTTAATTTTGCTATAGTCGTAAAATGTGTTTTGCGAGTTGGAGGTCACGTTGAGTAAGCCAGCGGTAAATAAAGAAGGCTGTGTTCCAAGTGTACCAAAATAAATGTTTTTGATGGTCATTGTTAAGGCGCTCCTAACTAATTTGGTTTTGGGGAACATGTCATCTGTAATTTTAGCATAAGTGAGCACTTTATTTGGCTATTTATGTTGATTTGATTGCGATTATAAAAAGCCAGTGAAGTGTGTTAGACACCCTCCCTGGCTTTAATTTACTGCTAGAAAATTAAAAATGTTAGGATAATTAGCCGGCTGCTTCCTCATTCCCTTGACTCAGCTGCTCGACTGTTGCCATATCGGCTACGACTTCAGCTGGTTTTAGTTCGGCCTTGATCAGCTTGAATGATTCAGTTGGACTGGCTGCCCACTGTGCAACCTTTTGGGTTTTATCTGCAATGTCTGTTGTAATGTTGAGCCCTGCAAGGTTGGTCGGTAAACCAATTTCTTGATAGAAGGGCAGCAGGGTTTTGATTTCTTCCTGATCGCCGGTCTGTGCTAACTGGACCAAGATCCCGTAGGCGACTTTAGCTCCATGCATGATATCGTGAGTCTCATCGATATATGAAAGTCCATTGTGGACTGCGTGTGCACCAGCCATGCGTCCGTCAGCAACACCAAAGCCGCCAACTTCGCTGGCGATGCCAATGATACAATCAACAACGGCTGTAAAATCAGCTGAGGCGACGCCTTTTTCAAGGTCGATCAAGGCTTGTTTGGCAGAGGCTACCAGAGTGTCTTTGATCACTTTAGCAGTCGCATAGGATAAACGAGAGTAGACTGGCAGCTGATCTAAGCGGTTGCGCGTCATGCCTTCCATTTCATACCATTTAGCCAGGGTATCACCGATCCCTGCGACAAAATATTCACGGGGCGTCGTTAGCATGATGTCCCAGTCGACCAAAGTGACGGTTGGGGCTTTCTGAAATATTCGACCGCTTTAAAGGTGTGCCCGACTTGATGATAGATCGCACCGATCGGAGTGTAAGGAGCACAATTAGACGCCAAGGTGGGGATACTGATCAGATCAACATCTAAGACTTGTGCGGTTACTTTAGCGGTGTCCAGCAAACGACCGCCACCGATTCCAATGATGACATCAGTCTGCTTTGGGGCCTGTGCGGCAATCTCTGCTCCGTTTTCATCGCTGGCTGAACCGTCATAATGAAATAATGGGTAATCAAGTTGTCTTTGGTAGATTTGCTGGAAGACAGCATATGATTTGTCTCCGGTAATAATGATTGGCTGCTGGTACTGTGTAAGTAGTTTTTCTAAGTTATTGACCGCACCTTTTTCGCTGATATAGCGGTTTGCGCCCGGACGAACTTCTTCATTTAGATCCATAAGACAACTCCCTTTCAAGTAAACTCATATTTTGGCATGTAATGAGAAACATTTTAAGAAAACCACGTGTGTTTTCTAATTAAAATCTAACTTAACGCTTTCTTAAAAGACTGTCAATAGCAATCAAATTGTGCAAAATATTAACTTGAGTATTGGTTGAAGGGAATTGGCGGCTGACTCATAGAGCCGTCTTGTCTTGAAGGTGATTCTATGCTATTCTTGAAAACGATAATATTTACTATTTAATGGAAAGGTTATATGATGTCTAACACAACACTTAGATTGAAAAAAGTTGGGACTGCAGCTGTTGTCATGCTGCTGGCTGTCTTGGTGACTGCCTGTGGGCAAAAGGAAAACTCTCAGAGTAATGGAAAAATCAACATCACAGCGACCACGAATATCTATGGCGAAGTTGCGCGAGCAGTTGCGGGAAATAAGGGTAACGTTAAGTCGATCATTAATGACCCAGATACTGACCCGCACGACTATGATCCGGCACCGACCGATGCTCAGGAGGTCGCTAAGTCACAAGTCGTGATCGCTAATGGCCTGGGCTATGATGCTTGGGTCGGCAATTTGGTTAAAAACGGTAATGATGACCTGCAGTATGTCCGTGTTGGAGAAACAGTCTTAAAGCAAAAAAAGGGTGATAACCCGCATATCTGGTATGACCCGCAGACCATGCCCAAATTAGCCCGTAATTTAGCCCAGCGTTTTGGCAAACTACAGCCGAAAAATAAAGCCTATTTCAATAGAAACGCTGAGAAATATATTAAATCTTTGGCGCCCGTCCAGCAAAAGATGGATCAGGTCAAAAAGACGGCCCAAAAACAGGGCAAACAAGAAGTTTACGTGAGTGAACCAGTTTTTGATTATGCGATTCAAGCGATGAATTTTACGGTCGGCAACAAAAAATTTGAAAATGATACCGAGAAGGGGACTGACCCCGCTCCGAGCACGATCAAAGCCATGCAAGACGGGCTCAAGAAGAAAAAAATCGCCTTTTTTGTGGATAATAAACAAGCTAGCAGCAAGACAGTTAGCAATTTTGTCGAATTGGCCCAAAAAAATAACATTCCTATTTTAAAAGTGACTGAAACAATGCCGGCCAAGCAAAACTATCGGCAGTGGATGGTCGGACAATACGATCAACTGCTCAAGATCATGCAGAAAAAAGAATAGCAAAAAAACGATGCTGAGCGAATCAGCATCGTTTTTTAGAGGGGAAAAATTTTATTTGGCTTGATGGATCTTGTCTCCGTTCTGTAAGCCTTGATGTGGATCACTGACGACCTTGGCACCAGCTTTGACGCCAGAAGTCACAATGAAGTACTTACCGCTTTTTTTACCCTTGAGTTTAACTTCTTGGGTGATGTTGTCTGCTTTTAATACATAGACTCTTTTGTTTTTAACAGCTGAGGCTGGCAGCTCTAAGCCTTTTTGCGGAAGACTGAAGTTGACTCTTTGCCCCAGTAAAAAGCTCGAGCTGACTGGTGCGGAAAACTTGTAAGCCGGCTGGTCGGTCCCCTTTTGTTTTAGCGGTAGCTTAGAAATAAAAGAAACCTTGCTTTTTTTCACTTTATCTTGCACGGAGTTGTCAATTTTGATCTTGGCGTTAGGCTTGACCTTGGTGTAATCATCCTGTGAGACACGGGCTTCCAAGACTAGTTTTTGAGCATAGACTTTTAGTTCTATCTGACCGTTTTTTCGCTGTTTTAAGTGAAAGGTGCCGGCAAAAGGGGCGCTCACTTGGTTTTCAACCTGCTCAGAAAGTTCTGCTTCCTTAGCTTGTTGTTCACTTAACTGGCTTTGCAGCTCTGAAATTTGTTGTTGAGCGGCAGTCTGCTGGTTTTCTGAGACCTGCGCAAGCGAATCTTGCAGAGCCTGGATCTCTTGTTGCTGAGCTTGATCGCTATCATTGTTAGAGTCAGCTGCAGTCGAATTGTCTGTAATTGCGGCAGTGTTTGAACTATTATCCGTGAGGGATCCTTGCTGATCTTGGATCTGCGCTTGCAAGTCACTGATCTGAGCTCGGACCTGCTTTAACTCAGTTTCCTTTTCCGGAAAATGCAAAGTTGCCAGAACTTGTCCTTTTTTTACATCTTGCTCCGTTTTAAGCTCCGTTGTGAGTTGAGCTTTTTTAGGAATACGCATGGTATAGGTAGAGTTAGCCTTGATCACACCTTGACCTTGGTATGGTGCTGCTTTTTTAACGGTGTAAACGTGATATGTATTGTTGATCTGCTGGGTTTTGAACGAAACCGCGTAGACGGCAATAATTACCAAAATGACTGCGATCAAGCTGAGTACCAAGAACTTTTCGTGCTTCTGATAGAACTTCTTCACAATATCCCCTCATTTTTCCTGCTGCCCCACAAAATTTTTAGCTAGAAAATTATGTAAGCAATTTCACATTATATCAATATTATAGTTGGCAAAAGTAGTTATTTCAATAGGCTTAGGCACGCTTGCAGGTGAAACTGGCTCTTAAAATGCACAAACAGAGCGGTCTTTCTCACTGATACATGTCTTGACAGATGAAATTGGTAGGTATAATCTACAATATGTAAGCGCTTGCTGATGTTTAGATGATGATAAGCTGCCGTTAAGTTAGTGGATAGTTTTCTTGTATAGATATGGGGGAGTGAGGGTACTTATGGGATTTAAAATAGCTAGAAATTTTGTCAGATTGGGTTTGGTGATCATCATGGCTCTTTTGTTTATGCCTTCAAAGGTGAATGCGGCTGCCAGTGAAGGACCGATCGTCCATACTAATTATGGTACGATCCAGGGTTTGACTAAAAATAATACAGAACAATGGAAGGGGGTCCCATACGGCGGACCGGTTTCTGGTGCCAAACGCTGGAAAAAGCCGACCGCACCGACGCCTTGGTCAGGTATCAAGCAGACAACGGTTTCCAAGAAAGCGATCCAAAACAATGGCGGGACTGTCAATGGTCAAGAAGATGATGCTTTGACCTTAGACATATGGCGTCCGGCAAATGAGCGCAAAAATTTGCCGGTCATGGTTTATATTCATGGAGGCAATAATCAGACGGGCAGCTCGGATGAAATTAGCGGTGCCTCGTTTGCTGCTAAACATAACGTGATCTTTGTTTCAATCAATCATCGGTTAGGAGCTCTGGGGTATAATCCGCTGCCAGCCTTAAAAGACGGTGATTCGGAAAATGATTCTGGTAATTATGGCTTATTAGATATTCATCAAGCACTGACTTGGGTCCAGCAAAATATCGGCAATTTTGGCGGAAATGGGCATAATATCACCCTCTCCGGCTTTTCATCAGGCGGACGCAACGTGATGGCTACGCTGATTTCGCCGCTGTTTCGCGGCCAGTTCCAACGGGCAATCGTTTTTTCTGGCGGTATGACGACATCTAAGGTAGCTCCGAGTCAAAAACGGTTCGCAGAAATTTTTGCACCGTTAGTTGTGGCGGATGGAGTTAAAAAAGATACGGACAGTGCCAAAAAATGGCTTTTGACCAGTGATCCAGCCGTCAAAAAGTACTTCTATCAGTTAAGCGCGGATCGAATCGAAAAAGCAATTGGCGACGCTGCGATCCGAATGGACGGATTCCCTCATCTCTATCGGGACGGCTACGTTTTGCCAAAAAACGGCTATGATACTCACCGCTATAATAATGTTCCGGTAATACTCTTCACTGGGACCCATGAGTTTGCCTCCTTTGCAAGCTGGGATCCTTATTTCTCAAGCAGCTTTAATGATGGTTCGATTTATACCGATCAAACTAAGCAGGAACAATTCAATTTTGTCAAAAAATACGGCAGCCAGTTATACAGCAGTTTCAACGTTGAAGATTCTGCAAATAAGATGCTCGCTCATGGTTATCGTGCTCCGATCTACGGGCTGCGGATGAGTTTTGGCGACGATTCTAGCGTAGTTGGCAAAGAAATGGGCATGTTGGGCGCCTACCATGGTGTCTTTACTGGACTGCTCGACCGTTTCCAGGATCCATATAATGGGGCTTACAAAACTGTCGGTGCGACCCAGTTGGCCGATGTTTTCCAAGATTATCTAGCTAACTTTATCAACGGAGTACCATTTAATGCCCCTAACCAGCAGAGACTGTGGCGTGCTTATAATATCTCAGGACAGACACTGCGTTTAACGGCAGACAAGACGAAGGCATATTCTTGGATGGCGCGTAAGAATTACACCACGCAGTCCGTTTTGCGTGATATTCGTTCTGACCGTTCGCTTGCACCGGCAACAAAAGATTACTTGCTCAAACATGTGATGAATAATCGCTGGTTCAGTTATCCTTTGGACCGGGCTTATCACAATGAAACTTGGTTTGAAAAACAAAATAACGGCGGGTGGTGATCTAGGAGATAAAAAGTGTACTCAGGCAACACAAAAAGTGGGGGATTTAAAAAGTTTAGACCGATCAGGAGGAGATCGTTTATGCAAACGAAGACCAAGTTCAGACTTTTAACAACATTTTCTTTAGGTGCGGCTTTAGCTTTGGGAGTGAGTGCCAATGCTGCTTCACCGGGCAGGACCGATAAATTGCTGCATGTTGATCCAACGAACGCCACGACTTTCGAAGCGGAAAATGCAATCGACCAGACCAACGTCACGATCGAAAGCAAAGCTCCTGCCAGTGCAGGAAAAAACGTTGGCGGAATTTATAATTCATCGCAAGTTGGCTATCCGCTGAAGGTGCAAAAAAACGGCAAATATCAAGTCACCATCAGGTGGGCTGTCGGCAAAGGCGGGACGACCAAGGATATTGCCGATGTCACGGTTGATGGCACTAAGGTTGATTCGCTGACTGGTACTTACACCGGTGGTTGGGGCGATAAGGCCGATCAATGGCAGGATATTACGACGGAGGTCGATCTGACCAAAGGTGTTCATAGTTTGGGGATCCAAGCAACCACTTCTGGTTTTAATTTGGATAAAATCAGTGTGCAGCGAGTAGGAAACTATACTCCATCGACTGTGACCAAAAAATCGCATGCGCCAATTGTGCGTTTTCACGGAGTTCGAAGTACGATGACGTCGACTGAGTTAGCACAAAGTCAGATCTGGTACAACCAAGATACCCGGCTGGAAAATAAGATCAGTCCCCAGGCTTCTTTAAACCTGACTCGGACCGATCAGACAGATGTTCCGACGATTTATATTGACCCGGCTAACAAGGGCCAAGTTTTCTTGGGGATGGGGACATCGATTGAAGGCTCATCTATTGCCAACCTGACGAAAATGAGTGCTTTTCAGCGCAGACGGATCTTGCGGAACTTGGTGGATCCTATCAATGGTGCTGGGATGACGATGTTTAGGATCTGCATTGGAACATCTGATTTTACTGGTGATGATTTCTATACTTATTACGATGAAAAGCCTGCTGGCTATGCTAATAAGGATGGTTATGATACCAAGACTCCAGCTAAGGATATTCACCCAGACTGGTACAATCGGACCGGTCATGGCTTTTCAATTAAGAAAGATGAACAGAATGGCACGATCGATGTGATCCAGGAATTGCTGCAGGAAGCTCGCGTAGTCGGTGTCAAGAATCAGATCAAGCTGTTCGCATCTTCTTGGAGTGCACCAGGATGGATGAAGGAACCGACTGCTAACACAGCGAGTGCTAGCTATCAACCGAATAACTTGTTGATCAAAGGCGGAAAGTTGCGCGACGATATGGTTGATAACCTTGCCCGCTATGAAGTTCGTTTCTTAGAAGAATATGCTAAAAAAGGTATCAAAATCTATGGGTTGACGGTTCAAAATGAACCGCAAAATGAAACCGTTTATCCAAGTATGTTGATTAACGCGGAACAGAATGGCAAGGTCGCACTCAAGATCCGTCAATACGCAGCCCAAAGCCCAATTTTGCGGCGCATGGGGATCAGTCAGCCTAAGATCTGGGCCTTTGACCACAATTTCAGCAAGGGCGAAGCATACATGGACGAAATGTTTGCCAAAGTACCCGAAGCTAGAAAAGCGATCAGCGGCACTGCCTTCCACGATTATGACGGTGAGCCGACTGCAATGAAGACTGTTTTACAGAAATATCAAAATCAGATCCCTGGTTTTTCAGTTAATTTGACCGAGCGTTCCGTATGGGGGACGAAAGGTGCTGATCGAATCTTGAAGTATTTCCGCAATGGTGCTGAAAGCTATAATTCTTGGGTAACGATGTTAGACAGCAATACTAGTCCAACTAAGTTTCCTTGGAAAGTCGATCCAACTCTTTTGATCAAAGATCCAGCTAGCCAAAATTACTGGTCTACGCCTGAGTACTATATTATGGGACAATTTGGGCGCTACATTCGCCCAGGCATGCGCTTGATCAGTTCAACTTACGGCTCAGAAAATACTATCACTAATGCAGTCTTTTATGATCAATTCAGACATGACTATGTGATGGTCGCTGTCAACCAAACCTTAGAAACACAGCAGTTCAAGGCTCAGTATCATGGCAAACAGTTCTTGGCAACGATACCGGCGAAGAATGTTGCGACCTACCGCTGGCATGAATAAATTACTTTTGATTTTTTGGGAGAAGTGAACACGTTTTAGATGATGAAGTGAGCGGACAAAGGAGTGAACTGATTCATGAAAAAAGGACAGTTAGTTAAAACTGCAGTAGCTATGGGGATAGCCTTTACTTTGGGGACAGGTGCAAAAAGCGTTCAGGCAAACGACACAGTAAGCAAGGTGCAAAATCCAAGTGTCCAGGCTGTCCGCTTGGAACAAAGAGGTTCAAGCGTAATTTTAACTTGGAAGACATCTTTGCGACTAGGACAATATTTTCAGATCTACCGTGCAAATGGGGCCTATTCTACAGACAAAAAATTGATCGGAACGACGACTCATGGGGTATTTATTGATCGCTCTCCTGGCAAAAATGTCTATGGAAATTCATATACGGTCAAGGCTGTCAATAAACGGACGGGTCAGACCAGCGAGGTCAAAACTTCTTTAAACCAACAGATCTTTGGTAAAAACATGGTGATCTTCAATCCACAAGATGATCCCCAGCAGATCAATAGTACGATCAAAGGCACATTTGAGAAGCAAAAGAGTCCAGAGACTTCGCAGTTCAATAACTCACGCTACAGTTTCTATTTTATGCCGGGCAAGTATGATCAGGCTGATCCTAACCATGCCTATGAAATGGGTTATTACACGACGATCAATGGTCTGGGCAAGGTCCCTAGCGACACGGCTTTACCAAATATCCTCGTTGAAAATTATCTGAAGGATGAAAATAACAATGCGACTCAGAACTTTTGGACAGGGGTCGAAAATGTGCATCTGACTAACCTCAAACCACAGGCAGGTGTTAACGGCCAGTTTAATTATGCGACCTCTCAGGCTACTCCGCTAAGAAGAATGGAGGTTGACCGGGCCACACAGTTAGACTGGAAGTCCGGCTGGGCTAGCGGCGGTTATATTGCTGATTCTAACTTCAAGCAAAAAATCGGTTCCATGAGCCAGCAACAATATTATGTTCGGAACACCAATCTGAATAACAAATGGTATAACGGCGATGGCAGTTATAATTTCATGATGCAGGGCAATTTGAATGGTCCTGCGACGAATTGGTCTCAGACTGGTTCTGTGACCAATGTTGCACAAACACCTGTCAGCAAGGAAAAGCCATTTCTCTATATGGGATCAAATAACCGCTATCAGGTTTTCGTTCCTGCGCAAAGAAAAAATTCTCAGGGAACATCATGGTCCAAAGATTCGATGGGACCAGGATACTCGCAAGATTTATTGAGCCGCTTCTATATTGCCCGGGCTGACCGGGATAGTGCTGCTAGTCTGAATGCAGCGATTCGGCGGGGAAAGAATATCTTCTTCACACCCGGTGTATATCATCTGAACCAGCCTTTGCGGGTTGATCGTTCCAATACCATTCTTTTAGGGACAGGGATGGCGACGCTGCAAAACGATAACCATCAAGGTGCGATCAAGGTCGGCAACGTTGCTGGTGTCACCTTAGCCGGACTAATAGTTGATCAGGGCAGTCAATCAGAAACCTTAATTCAAATTGGGCATCGATATGGACGTCATTTCAGTTCACCAGCCAACCAGACACTGCTGTCAGATGTCTTTGTTCGCGTAGGTGGGCCAAATACCGCCCAAGTGCCAAAAGTTAACAAAGCCGTTGAAATCAATAATGATAATGTCATTGGTGACGATATGTGGATCTGGCGCGGAGACCATGGTTCACACATTGGCTGGACGCAAAATGAGATGAAAAACGGCTTGGTAGTTAACGGCAATAACGTGACAATGTATGGGCTGTTCTCAGAACACGGACAAAAAGAACAAGTCCTCTGGAACGGTGAAAATGGTCGGACCTACTTCTATCAGAGTGAAACTCCGTATGATGTGCAAAAACAGTCAGATTGGATGAGTCACGGTGGAAAGGTGAATGGTTACGCCTCATACAAGGTCGCCGATCACGTTAAACGCCATGAATTCACAGGCTCTGGTGTGTATGGTGTCTTCACCCAGACGAATGGGGCCAAGATCCAAACTGCAAATTCAATCGAAGTTCCTAATACTCCCGGTGTGATCGTGACTCATGCAGCTACCAAAACCTTTGCGGGCGATGGTAGCATTGACAATGTGATCAATGATCATGGTGGCAGCACAACCGATGGGCAAAAGCACTTCATCACCAGCTACCAAAATGGACATGTAGAGTAGAAAGTTTAGTAAGATCTTAATTTTATTAGGCTATCCGTTGGCGGACAACGGATAGCTTTTTTTCATAAACTATGCGAAAATCTTTGTATCCAAACTGAATTGAGTTAAAATAAAGGCAAATTATGCCTGGTGGTCCTAAAATTATTAGGAACACTATTTAGCGGAGGTGTTTTGATGGAATTTGAATTTCCTCTCAGTGTGCTCGATCCGCATACTGATTTAGTTGATGCGCGTGAATTAAACTTGTTATTGCAAAAAGATTTTCAAAATGTCCAAATTTTAGTGCGGCGTGTTGACCAAGCAAGTGCCGCGTTGGAGGCTTATTCCAAAGAACAATTGACACTGGCCGACTTACGCCAAGCGACTAGACCAGCGATCCGCGGTCTGCTTGATCAGCGTAATCTTGAGGAACATGCGCAGATTTTCGCTGAAATGCACGTGGTTGATCAGCTCAAAGACCAGCTTGATCTAACAGGATTGCATGAATTAGGGGTCATCACAGATTATGAACAAGCACGGATAGATTCTGGCAAATTAATGTTGCGGTCGCAACAAGACCGGATCAATTATGAAAATGAAGTGGGCGAATATTCTTTGGAGGAAGACTTTGGTCATCTCGGTTGATCGTCAATTTTTTGGCGGATCAGGTGAATTTGTGTAGAATTCCCCATATCAGATTTATTCATTGCGCAAAACTTATCATTGAATTGAAAGCAGCTTATTTCACATGAGATAAACCGCTTTTTATTGTGCAAAATTGAAAAAACAATTTAAGTTTTCTTAAAGTTTGCATTGTGATAAGATGGAGTTGCAATAATTTACATCTATATATTATATGTGGGAGGAATTTATTATGGTTAAATGGTTACGCAATAGTACCAGTGGAATGTGGGTCATGACGATCGTTCGTTTGTACCTTGGTTACCAATGGCTCATGGATGGTTTTGAAAAGGTTTCTGGTGGTTTTAGTGCTAAGGGCTTTGTCGCAAATGCCATCGCTCACCCAGTCGTTGGACCAACAGGTTCTCAATCTTTCCCTGGTTATACACCATTCTTAAAGAGTTTTGTGATGCCTAACATCAACCTTTTCAGCTTCGTGGTTTCTTGGGGTGAATTGTTGGTTGGCTTGGGCCTGCTTTTAGGAACATTGACAACTGCTGCAGCTTTCTTTGGTGTTGTGATGAACTTCTGCTACTTGATGGCAGGTACAGTTTCAGTTAACCCGACATATGTTTTGCTGGGCTTCTTGATCATGATCGCTGGTTTTAATGCTGGTAAGATCGGTTTGGATCGTTGGGTCGTTCCATTCTTGCGTGAAAAGATGCCATGGCTTAAACGCTCAGTTGAAAAGTAATTCGATAAATATCTAATAAAAAAGATGGATCCCGTGAAAAATGGGGTCCATTTTTTTTTTCAGATGATCAGCTGGCAGACTGCTGCCGAAAGCACACCGACGATAACGATCACGGGCAGATTTTTAGAGATAACAGCACTTAAGAGTGTTGGAATCGAAGCCAGTAAATTTAAAGTGTTGATCTCTGGTAATTGACCAGAACGGGGAATGAAAATTTCTTGAAACCAGAGAGCTGCCATGATCGTGATCGGAACAAAACTTAGAAATTCGATCACAGCTGGGCTTAAATTGAATTTTTTTAGTAAGACAAACGGCAAGATCCGTGAGAGCCAGGTGACGACTCCGGCTCCAAAAATTGTCCAAAGAATAAAGTTAAGCGTGGGCATGTTTTAAAATCACTCCTAACGTGCAGCCTAAAAGTGTGACTACGATGATCAGTACTTTGGCCGGAATTATCGCCATGCCAAAATAGGTCAGCAGTAAAACAAAGAGGATCACTATTAGCTGCTGTTTGATTGGAATGGTTTTATCGGCGATGACCTGTAAGTATAACAAACCGATGAACATGGCGGTAATAGCAAAGCCAAAACCAAATTTTTCTGGGTTGGAAAGTAAAGAGCCAAGCATTGCCCCAATGCCGGTCCCGATTATCCAGGTCAAATAAGAGGTTAAGTTGACGGTGTTGAACCAGGTAAAATTCAAAGTTCGGTTGGTATAGTTGAGCTTGTTCATCCCTAAAGCAAAGCTTTCATCGGTTAAAAACGTGCCCAGCAAAATATTACGCCAGGTTTTTTCTTGTTTGAAATATGGACTTAAAGTGGTACTGAGCAGCATCATCCGTGCATTGACTAAAAAAACTGAGAAGATGATCGACAGTATCGGGCTGTGGCTGAGCAGCATAGTTACCAGTACGAATTGGGCAGAACCGGCGTAAACGAAAATTGAGATCAGTGCAGTGAGCAGCACCGACAACCCAGAAGCTCGGCTCACGATCCCGAAGGCGATCCCGATCCCGATGTAGCCGAGGGTGGTGGGCAGAACTTCTTTCATGGCGGCACGGATAGTTAATTCAGGATGCATCGAAAGTCTCCTTTATGTAGGGTAAAATATTAATATTGAATGATTTCAATTAAGAAAATTCTAATTTAAAAGGGACAAAAAAACAAGGGCTTTTGCTAGAAACATGTTACTTTCCTGGCAAGGCCCTTGTTTTGCTTATTTAAGGTGGCTTTTTAAGATCCATTGGTCTTCGATTTCTGGCAGTTCAAGCTCGACTCGATCCATGATCCCATGATAAAGAGTTCTTTGGATAAAGACTGACTTAACATCTAAGTCAAAGTGAGGCAGGGTAAAAGTTAGGCCGCATCCCATGTAGCCCATTGAGACGATCCGAACATTATCAAAAACAGCGAGCTGCTGCAATGCCTTGTCCTCTTTAGCGTAGCTGTCCAGCTCCTGGTTAAGTGAGATCACCAGCGGGTCTTCGGAATTGATCCGTTTGCGGGAATCAAACCGGATCCCCGAAAGACCATCGTCGTAGCCAGTTCCGCCATCATCAATAAACTTACGTAATTGTTGATAGACTTCATTGATGCCTTCTTTTTCAAAACCGGATCCGATATATTCGACTGCGACTTCTTTGACGATTTCCTTTTCATCTTTTTCAATAATTTTGTTAGCTGCTGCAATAATTTCAGTTAATGAAACTTTATTCACGGGAATTCCTCCTTGACGAGCACTTTTTAATTCCGATTCCATTATACCAAAAGACGGGTGAGTGTCACTGCTGACCGGCTCGCAAAAAAAAGTGAAATTATTAGCAGAAAAAAAACAAAAAAGTTAAAATTAATCGTATATATACTTGGAGGGAGAAATGGAAGTGGATTTAAGCAATTACCGGCCGGTAATGACCACTAGTTATACCTTGGATTGGCTGACTAGGTTCAAGTTAAAGGAAGTCAATTTTCTATATCGCACGGTCAGCACTGTTCCTGTTTCAATGCTTGCGACCGCGAAATTTGTTAATCAGACCATGAGCCAAACGATGCGCGGGACCACTTTGCGCTGGGGGATCAAAGTTAATCACTCGGCGGAATTGATTGGAGTCTTGGCTTTAACCGAGATCGATTTTCAGGACAACTCTGCACAATTGGATTATGTACTGCCAGAAAAAGCTGACCAGCTGGGAGTCTTAGGGGAAATCATTCCTCATGTTTTAGAGATGCTCGCTGGAGCGGTAGATTTCCAGCGTCTTTTTGTGAGACACGATAAATACTCAGAACTTGAGCAAATTTTAGTTCACAATGGATTTACTTTAAACGAAAAAACAAAAAATGATACTTGGGTGAGCTTTTTCAAGTAATAATTTCAATCTAGTGAAGCGCTACCAATATCTAAATGACGCGTTTTGCGAATACTTTAGTAATCAGAACAAACGTGCTATCATAATAGTTGAAGAATAAAAGTTCGTGGAGAAAAAGGAATGATATAAAATGGCTGACAAAACAAAAGAAATGAAATTTCACCGGATCTTAGTGGGGGTCGATGATTCACATGACGCACAGTTGGCTTTTTATTACGCTGTGCGCTACGCGGCAGAAAACGACGCTGAACTGTTTATCGTTTCGATCCTTGAAAGTGATGAGATGAACGTTTACCAGGCTTTAGATGATGATTATGTTCATGGCGAACGCGGAGCCTTAGAGGAGCATATCCTAGACTTTAAGCAGCAGGCGCTTGATTCCGGTGTTAAACACGTCACAACGATGATTGGGGAAGGCAGTGCAGGTAAGACGATCGTCCAAGATGTGATCCCGCAAGTCGAGCCGGACTTGTTGGTGGTTGGATCCTTCGATAAACCAGGGATCGCCCGGAGATTCGGAAGTCAGGCAGCATACATGTCTAAATATGCACCATGTTCAGTGCTGGTGATCAGATAACTCAGAAATAATTTTAGGAGACGCTTGTTTTGTGCGTACTCCTTTTTATTTTATTTTTTTCAGGTATTACCTAGCAGCAAAAGCTGGTGCAGTCGCGATCATCTGACTAGCAACAATTTCGGCGATGATAGGAAGGAAGCAAATTAATGGATCTTAGCAGTAAAAATTTCATATTTTTCGACATGGATGGATTATTATTGGATACGGAAACCTTGTATTATGAAACCAGAAAAGAGGTCTTGGCTCAGTACGGTTTTCCCTTTGAAAAAAGTGACCATGCCCAGTACGTTGCCCGCGGTTTTGCGGACACGATCGAAAAACTACAGCAGCTGGTTGGCGATAAACAATTGGGGCAAGTTGTATTTGAGAAGGCGATGAAACTTTACCAACAGCGGATCACAGCGAGTCAAGTGCAGCTTAAAAAAGGCACTCGCGAACTGCTGACATATCTGAATGATCAGGGGAAAAATGCTATGTGACCTCATCGGCTGCCACAGAAACAATCGTTCAGACGGCGCGGGCGACCGGTATCGACCAATACTTTCTTGATTTCATTAGTGGCGAGGAGGTTGCACATAATAAGCCTGCACCTGATATCTATTTACATTCTTTAGCAATCACGCAGGCTGCAGCAAGTGACACCGAGGTCTTTGAAGACGCACCGACGGGAATCGAAGCTGCAGCCTCAGCCGGGATTGATGTGATAGTTGTGCCTGATTGGGTCCCGCTTGACTTGCAGGCTCGGCAATTGGCGGTCAAAATCATCTCTGACTTAAAGCAGGCTGTGGCGCTTTTATAATGAGCAAAATGTTTGCCTTAAAACAACGGAGATTGTTATCATCAATGCCATGTAATGGAGGCGAGATTCAATAATGAAAGCAATTGTGATCGAGAATTATGGTGAACCAGCTGAATTAGTTGAAAGAGATTTACCAGTACCGCGGCCGGCAGCAGACGAAGTCTTGGTTCAAATCAAAGCTACTAGCGTCAACCCGATCGACTGGAAGGTTAGGCGCGGATTTATGAAAAGTCAGGCTTCCTGGAAGTTTCCAGTGGTTTTAGGCTGGGATCTTGCTGGAGTAATTACTAAAGTTGGAAAAAACGTCCACGACTTTCAGGTTGGTGATGAAGTTTTTGCCCGCCCCGATGGTCCGGATCTAAATGGTGACGGGACACGCGGGACTTACGCTGAATATGCAGTAGTTAAGGCAAACCAGCTACTCTTGAAACCAGCCCAATTATCTTACGCACAAGCGGCGGCAATTCCATTAGCTGGATTGACTGCTTGGCAGGTCTTAGTAGATCGTTTGCACGTTAAAGCTGGCGACAAGGTCTTAGTTCAGGCTGGTGCCGGCGGAGTTGGAATGTTTGCGATTCAGATCGCTAAGCATCTGGGCGCGTATGTGGCAACAACAGCCAGTCCAGAGAACACGGAGATGCTGCGCAAACTGGGTGCGGATGAAGTGATCGATTACCATCAGCAGGAAATTACCGCCGTTTTACATGACTACGATGCGGTTTTTGATACGATCGATCAGATCCCAGCGGGGTTAGCGATTTTAAAACCCACCGGACGGTTAGTCACGATTGCGGGGCAGCCGACTGAAGCACAACAGGTCGCCCATCCTTCAGCCTCACACTGGTGGCTGCAAGCTAATGGGACACAACTCAAGCAGTTGGCAGCTCTAGTCGAGGCTGGTGAGTTGCAAGTCGTGATCGACAGCAGTTTTCCGTTGACCGCTGCGGGACTGCAAGCTGCTCACAAATTGAGTGAAAACGGTCATGTTCACGGCAAGATCGTGATCACGACTGATCAATGAGAATAAAGAAAAAGTCGTTTAGTCGCTGCATACTTGCAGGAACTAAACGGCTTTTATGTTTTGCTGTTAAATCAAGTGAGCATCTTCCAGTAATTCTCCGATCCAAGTCTGTTCGATTTTTTTCAAACCCTTGTTTTTCACGATGCCAGGAAGCGGGAGTTTACTGTCGGTTAATTTTTCTTTGTCATTGAGATAGTAAAGTGCCTTGAGCAATTCGCGGATATCGTAGACGGAGTTAAAGACTTCAGGTACACCGCGCTGAACACCTAACAGGCTGTAAACGGCCTCCATCGCGGTCCGCACCGAGTATTCGGTCGTAAAGACTGTATCGCGAGTCGGCGATTCGGCAAAGTTGCCGATAAAGGCGAGGTTCTTTGAACCTTCGGGTACGACTGCCGGACGGTCGCCTTTGACCCGCGGCATGAAATAAGCGGTGATAAACGGCATATAGACCGGATTAGTGTTGATCGACTCTTGCTGGGCTAATTTAGGGATCATCGCTTCAGGTACACCAAGATGGTAGAGCCATTCTTCCGTGATCTCCTCACCCGTACAGTCGACGATTTTCTTGTGAATGTAATTTCCGGGTGTATCAGAGTATAAGGCGTAGATCCAGACCGTCGTTTCGTTATCTTTTTGTTCCTTGAAATGCGGCTGACGGTGGACACAAAAGCTCATGAACCAATTTGAATCTTTGATCGTAATGATCCCGCCGGTATTGACCTTGCCGTCATGGAGTTCACGTTTGGTCAAACGTTCGATATAAGGTTCAACGTTGGGATTTTTGATCGTGGCAGTTGCCGAGATATACCAGGCTTTTTGCGGGATCCCTTTGTAAAAGACTTGGGGATGGCCGAAATCAGGTGATTGTGCGGCTAAATTCTCCCATAAAGTCCAGCTTGGACCAGGTTCGGTTGTTGCTGGGGCAGCTTCATGGTGACTGCCATAAGTTGTGCTTTCGGTGATCGACCCATTGGTGACAAAGACCAGGTCATCGTCACTTAAAGTGATCTCCTTTTGAGCCCCGCCGACAGTCAAATCTAATTGACGTGCATGTTTTTCACCATTATTGGTTTCGACTTCAACGTTATCGACGATCGTGTCAAATTGGAAATCAACGTGATGGCTCTCTAGATATTTGACAATGGGCAGAGTCATTGATTCATATTGGTTATATTTATTGTATTTTAGGGCAGTAAAGTCCGGCAGACCATCGATGTGATGAATAAAACGCATGCAGTAACGCCGCATTTCTACCACGGAATGCCATTTTTCAAAGGCAAACATCGTGCACCAATAGTACCAGAAGTTGCTGGCAAAGAATTCATCCGAAAAATAATCACCGATCGTTTTTTTGCCCAGCTCCTCTTCAGGAGTCATGATCAGCCTGACGATCTCCTTGGCCGATTTTCCCAGAGTATATTGGCCGTCATCAGGGACCTCGTTTCCGCGCTGATAGATCATGCGGCAATTGGAACTGTTCGGGTCATCTTGGTCGAGCCAGTAGTACTCGTCCAAGTAGGATGCACCCTCAATTTCAAGTGACGGGATCGAGCGATACATATCCCACATACATTCAAAATGGTTTTCCATTTCACGGCCACCGCGGGTCACAAAGCCGATATCGGGGCGTTCGGTGCCATCGAGCGAACCGCCTGCGACAGATAATTCTTCTAAAATATGAATGTGGTCTCCTGGCATCTGACCATCGCGGACCAAGAAAACTGCTGCTGACAGACCGGCGAGACCGCCGCCGACGATATAGGCAGATTTATTTTCGACACCTGCTGGTTTGCGCGGTTTAGCAAAAGCTTCGTAATTACCGTTGGAATAATACATCATGATGTCTCCTTTCATTATAGCTATTACGTGTCCACTATAACGAAAGCACGCAAAATAGTCAATGAAAAGGTTTTGATTTAACGAAATTTAATAATTGCTTGCAACATTATAAAAGAACTGGTTCACTTCTTCGATTGAAAAGTGAGCCAGTATCTTGAGATTTAAATGAGTTTTATAGTAAGCCGCCACCGTCGACAGCGTATGCTTGTCCAGTAATGAACTCTTCCTTTGGTCCAACCAAAAATGAAACCAAATTAGCGATATCGTTTGGCTCTACTGTTCGGCCTAATGGAATAGTACCAATATAATCTTGCTTGTTTTGACCAAGTGGTTTGCCGTTGATATCTGACATTTTCCGGTCAATTTCATCCCACATGCCGGTGGTTGCAACTACGCCCGGTGCATAAGCATTGACGGTGATGTGATCATGGGCATATTCGTTAGCGGCTGCTTCGGTGATGCTGATTACAGCTGCCTTAGTTGAAGAATAGGTTGCCCAGACTGGGAAAGCATGCATCCCGGCGATTGAAGAAGCATTAATAATGCGTCCAGAGACACCGAGTTCTCTGAACTTGCGGGCAGCAGCTTGGATACCGTAAATAACACCAAAGACGTTGATCTTGTAACTGAATTCCAGGTCTTTAGTTTTGATGTCGTCGATTTTGTCGACCTTAGCCACGCCGGCATTGTTGATCATGACGTCAAAACCGCCCAGCTTTTCTGCAGCTTCATCAACAGCACCTGAAACTGCCTCTTGATCAGTAACGTCAACGGGGACAAAAACGGCCCGTTGTCCAAATGCTTCAATTTCTTTGATCACTTCTTGTGCTTTTGTTTCTTGAGCGGATAAATCAGCCAAAGCGAGATCGAAGCCGTCTTGAGCCAAGTGACGGCTGATTTCAGCCCCGATTCCTTGAGCAGCGCCTGTGATCATTGCAACTCTTGTCATGTTAAAATCCTCCAATATGTTTTTATTTTCACAAACATTGTACATCGGATGAAATCGCTTTACAATTAAAAATTTTGATATAGTTAAAAAAACCGCAAGATCTTGGTTCGATCCTGCGGTCAGATTCATTATTTTTACCAGATGTTGACGCGTTGGTCTTCCGGCAAATACATGCCATCTCCTGGTTGAATGTCAAAGGCTGTATAGAAGTCAGCGAGATTCTTCGGCTGAACGTTAGCTCGCAAAACGTGCGGCGCATGGACGTCGATACTTAAGAGCAATTTTTCTCTTTCAAGGGAAGACTTCATCCGCCAAACACGAGCCCAGTTGATAAAGAAGGCACGGATATCGACATCGTTGTCACCCTTTGCGGCTTCTAAGGCACAGCTCAAGCCGCCTGCATCGGCGATATTTTCGGAGACAACAAGTTTACCATTGACCTTGCCAGCTCGAGTTTCCAAACCGTCAAACTGGTCGATCTCATCTTGTGCCAGTTCCTTAAAGTGTTTCAGGTCGGCCTCAGTCCACCAGTTGTGCAAGTTGCCAAGTTCATCGAACTGGGCGCCATTATTATCGAAGGCGTGTGAAATTTCATGCGCGATCACGGCCCCGATCCCGCCATAATTTTGGCTGGAGCTCTGGTCTAATGAATAAAATGGTGCCTGCAAAATTGCAGCAGGAAAGACGATGACGTTAAAAGACGGGTTGTAATAGGCGTTGACCATGTGAGCGGGCATTTCCCAGCGTGTCCGGTCGACGTCAGTCCCAAATTTTGCATAGTGGTCTTTAAGCGTGATCTTGGTCAGGCGCTCATCGTTTTCATACAGGCTGGCTTCAGGATCGATCGTGAATTTTTTGTAGAGGTCATCGAGTTTATCCGGATAGCCGACTTGAATCCCCAGTGTGCCTAATTTAGTGACTGCCTTTTCCTTTGTCGCTTGACTCAGCCAGTCATTGTGTGAGAGGCGGCCTTGGTAGACAGCGACCATCTTTTCAACCATCTGGTGGACATCATTTTTGGCAGTTTCGCCAAAGTATTTATGGGCGTAGTAGAGGCCGACAACTTGGTCAAATTGACCAGCAGCAAAGTAATAAGCGGCTTTCTTCTGGTTCATCGGTTCCTTGGAACCAGACAAGGCACGGGAATATTCACCGCCGACAACGCGGGCTTCATCGCTCAACAAGCTGGAGGCACCAACTAAGCGTTTGACAAAAAGCCAAGCTTTTAAATCAGGGAAGGTGTCGTCATTGACCAGTTCGTCTAAAGCTTCGTAGAATTTCGGCTCACTGACGATCACTTGATCAGGCGTGGTCTTGATCAGTTGTTTGGCATAACCAGCCAGGTCAACGTGGGTACTAAATTTGGAAAAATCTTCAAAGGAGTACTTATTGTAGTCTTTAGCATAATCGGCGCGCTCGGTACTGTCTTTTTCATGCGGAGCCAGGCTGCGGTCGAATTTCAGGGCGCCCTGTAAAGTTTCATTGGCGAAGTCATCAGGGTAGCCGGCTAATTTGAAGAGTTTTAAGACCATGTTGGAGTAGACTTGCAGCAGAGCGGCGGCTTGCTCATTATCTTCGGTGTAATAAGTCTTGTCAGGCAAGATTAGAGAAGGAACCTCGGCATTTAGGGCATAGTGGGAAGTATCCTTCATATCCGGAGCAACATAGAGTTGGAAAGGAGCGGCGTTACCGTTTAAGGTCAGTTCATACAAATGAGCTTCCCAGTCTTTGAGGTCTGTGAGAGAGGCAAGCTGGTCCAAGGAATCTTTGACGGGAGAAAAACCGGCGGCATCACGAGCAGCGTAATCGGCGACGATGCGGTAATATTTGATAAATTCTTGGAGGTACTGGTCAGAAACAGGAGAATCACCCGCAAGCATTTCATCGAAGTCATGCATCAAGGTTTTTTCGATATTATCGGCTAGGTCGGCAAAACCGCCGGTGGTAGGTTTATCGGCGGGAATTTTAGCAGTTTTAAGCCATTCGCCGTTGACGGCTTGGTACAGATCATCTTTAAGTAAAGTGGTATTAAGTGTATCGGTCAAAAGAAAGCCTCCTATTGAATAACAAAGCGAAGCGATTCGGGAGCTTCTGAGCATTAACGGAGACTAGAGATATAGCGTGGTTTTAAGCGCTATGGCTCTAGCCTTGGTTAAGCGGAAGAAGCTGAATCGTGGAGCTCGACTAAAATAACAGAGCGCAATGAGACGGGAGAAAGTGAGCACTATCGGGCCCTGAGACTAGACTGCGGTTTGTGCAGTATGGTCTCAGGGCTGGATAGGCGGAGCTTTCTGTCTCACGAAGCTCGACTAAGAATAACAGAGCGGAACATGGCGGTTAGCAGATGAGCATTATCGGACTAGCAGAGATAATGCGGGTTTCAGCGTTGTCTGTGCTAGTTGGATAAGCGGAATCTGCTGCCATGCGCAGCCCGACTAAGAAAACAGTCCGGAGCCAAACTGGTACACCCGCCAACTGTAACATTTGAGCGTTAAATTGACGTTTTCAGACCTCAATTAGGCGGGTGGCACAGCAACTTAGCCCCAGCATATAAATTAAATTCTGATTAAAACTATTTTATACTATTCTGACAGTGATTTAAAGCAGTCGTGTTAATAATTTTCATTGTAGTGAATTGCGAGACAATTATTTAGCATTCTTGATCGCCTCAACAATGGGTTGCTCTCCACTGACCAATGGGATCACTTTGCCAATTGATGAAGGATCATTCAGGCTGGCAACGATTGCTGCGGCGACATCGGCCCGGGAAATAGACTTGCTGCCATCATCTGAAGGTGAAGTCGAAACTTTGCCAGTCCCTGGATCAAAGGTCAAAGCTCCGGGTTCTAAAATGGTATAAGCTAAATTTGTCCGGTGCATCAGCCATTCATCAGCGTAAAATTTAGCAGCATAGTAAGGCTTGATTGCAAACCACTTAGTCCGGTCTTCCGCGTTGAGCGCACTGACCATGATGAAGCGCGCGATCCCGGCGTTTTCTGCTGCCTGCATGCTTTTGACAGCTCCGTCCAGGTCAACTAGGATCGTCATGTCAGCTCCTGTTTTACCGCCCGAACCAGCGGCAAAGACCACGGCGTCATAACCCTTCAACTGCTGGGCCATTTCTTGCGGTTGACTTAAAAGGTCAAAAACCTCTGCCTGATACCCTGCTTGCTGTAAATCATCAGCTTGTTCAGCGCGATGAACGCCAGCTGTCACTTGTTGCCCAGCCACTTTTAGTTGCTCAATAGTCAAACGGCCAACATTACCTCCAGCACCAATCACAAAGACTTTCATTGGATCCACCCTTTCTAAAATCGGTTATGTTTTGAAACTCCACGTAAATTCTAAGAGAATGATCCCGCAAATGTCAAAGTTTGAAACTTTAAAGAAGTATAATTCTGCTTCTAAAATGAAAGTCTAAGTGTAAAGTTTTGGTTGGTTTTAAAAAATTAGGGCTTTTTCTTCTAGTTTGAAAGTTCACAATGTCGTGCAGGCTAAAAATAGTGCTTGCTTAACACCAAAAAGGACTATTATCCTTATACATGTAATCATCACAAAACATGAAAAGAGGATAATAGCCCCATGAATAATATTGTAGCTGAATTAGTCAAAATTTTAAAGAGTGAATCGTCTCTTCTTAAAAAAGGCCAACAAATTAATGCTTTTTTCGTTAGTCTGGCTCGGCAAGCAATTTCATTAGCTTTAACACAGCTCGATGATGAGCTTGCCCAAGAAAAAAGTCAAAACCAGATTCATCAAAAGAAACAAAGGACGATTTTGACAGCCTTTGGGGAGATCAGCTATGTTAGACGGTATTACCGCACTC
>NZ_BFFP01000028.1:1185-38252 GCF_003864415.1 Ligilactobacillus salitolerans | reverse complement strand
AAGAAGAAATGTTGTTCAGTTTTGAGAGGATGGATCTTCTCAAAGAAAAATAGTGCGGTGGCGATTGCACGAAGGCTACACCTGTTCCCATGCCGAACACAGAAGTTAAGCTTCGTTACGCCACGAGTAGTTGGGGGATCGCCCCCTGTGAGGGTAGGGCGCTGCCGCGCTAAGTTTATTCCGGCATAGCTCAGTTGGTAGAGCATCTGACTGTTAATCAGGGTGTCGACGGTTCGAGTCCGCCTGCCGGAGTACTTAATAGTGTTAGGCACTATTTTTTGACCCGTTGGTCAAGTGGTTAAGACACCGCCCTTTCACGGCGGTAACATGGGTTCAAATCCCGTACGGGTCAGTTCAACTAAAGTAGTTTTGCCGGCTTAGCTCAGTTGGTAGAGCATCGGTATCGTAAACCGAGGGTCACAGGTTCGACTCCTGCAGCCGGCATTAAGGATGCTTATGCCAATAGGGTTTCAGCGTTCATTGGACAACATTTGGACAACAGAGAAATTAAATAACGAAAATTGCTTCTCATTCTGCAAGGTTTGAGGAGCTTTTTTTATTGCCAAGATTTTCCAGCAACTCTTCAATATGATCGTCAGACTTGGCTTTGTATTCGTCAATTAGATAGGCGTACTTCTTGGATGTAGTTGTCATATCAGAGTGGCCAAGCCGTTTGCTGATTGCATATAAGTCTACACCTTGAGATAGCAGGTAAGCCACATGTGAGTGTCGTAGCGAATGGAAGTGAAAGCCACGTCTATTTATTTGGCATTCAGCTAAAAGTTGTCTGAGCGTCTTGTTTGAGGCCCCAGAAGTGGGGATAGTACCATACTGGTTCTTGAATACCATTTCTGTATTGTTGTCCTTTAGTTGTCCCAGACAATTTAGCAGGTCGTCATTTACTCGGATAATTCGATTAGATGATTCAGTCTTAGCTTTCTTAAATTTTCTAGTATGCTCATCCCACGCTTTGTTGATGGTGATTGTTTTCCAGTTGAAGTTGATGTCTTTCCACGTGAGAGCAGCAATCTCTCCGATACGCATACCTGTATAGATTGCTGTCACAATCATGTACCGACTGGTGAAGTGAGGATTGAGATTTGACTTAGCGCAATCTAGCAGTTGTTTAATCTCAGCTAAGTTCAGATACTCAACTTTGCGAACTCTATCTTCATTCCATGTCAAAGTAACGTTCTGAGTGAAATCCTTAGAGATTAGATCATCAAAGACAGCCGATTTAACGCAAGATCTAACAATTGAATTGAGTTTTTTAACCGTATCTGGAGCGTGACCTTGACCGTATTCATTTATAAACTTCTGATACTTGCGACGATCCATCTTTTTAATATCTACACGCTCAAAATGTCGATGTAGCTCTCTAGCAATCATTTTATATCTGCTGGCCGTGGTAGCTGTAATCTTACTTTCTTTGTACAGCTTAAACCACTCATCAAAGTAAGCGGGGAAGGTTATCTCACGCTCCATGTTCGCACCATGTTTCAGCTGGTATTCTAGTTCTGTCGCCCAATCTTTAGCAGCTACCTTCGTGTCAAAGCCATTCTTAGACTTCTGCTTTAGCTTGCCATCAGATAATCGCCAAGAGATCGTGGCTTTCCATTTACTACCAACTTTTTTATAACTAGCCATTCTATTCATTCCTTTCTATGTTATGATAACAAAAGGACATACTTGTCCACTCAATTAGATTCAATGCACATCCTTAACTTTGGTCGGTGGGGGATGTGTTTTTTATTTACTTAAATCAAGCAAGCGAATGTTGAAACCATAGTTCAGGTTATTAACCGCAATTTTTAATTTTGGATTATCAGAAAAGTCCATATCATCTTCTTCAGCAATTTTGAACTTTCCACCTGTCAACTCATAATCAACGCTAAGCTGTGAGGCTTTAGAAGAATATTCATCAATAATTTTTTTAATTTCTTCATTCCTTTTTTTCGGAACATAACCAATCATAAATCTTTTTTCTTTAATTGTTATTTCAACTCTAATGGCATTCTTGTCATACTTGTTTTCGGGCTCGGCAACTAAATTAACTTTATCCACGCAATTAGAAAAATCTACTTCATAAAATTCAGAATAAGGCATTTCTTTAATATCACTCGCTGTGTATCCGTCATAAGGTTCAAAAAGGTCTTGCCGTTTTGCGTAGTTCACTGCTTTATTTATATCGTAGTTTGAGATGCCTGCTACTTTAAAAGCTGCAATTAACTGCCTTTCTTCACGTTCCTTTGCTTTTTGAAGTGTTTCACGTGCAGCATTAAGACGATCTTCTTGCTGCTTTTTTTCTACTTCTTTCTGTTCCTCAACCTCCATCCTATGTTTCTTAGATAAATCTGAGCCTATTTTTATAAGATATTGTTCTCCAACATCATTATTCATATCAGTAGCAAGCACTTCAGCGGTTTCCCAATCTAAATTTTCCGTTACTCCACTATCTTTTTTGCAATTAGAACAAATTATCTTGTCATCAAATATTTTATACTTAACACTAAATAGTCCTAGTTGCTTACCGCAAATCTCGCATGATTTTGCCATTGTATTTCCCCCAAAAAAATTTATTTTCAAAACATTTGTTCCCTTAAAGATTAAAATAAATAGTATACCTTCGTTTAACGTTTTCTTCCAATGAACTAGGTATACCGTAATAATACATAAAGTCTGCATAGTTGTCTGTTGATTCATCATTCACGGCACAATAATCAAGCATAAGATCAATAGCCTTGTCATTTGCTCCACATTCAACTTTAGTGTGAGCAGCAGGGGAGCAGTAATACAATGCTCCTTCATCTCCATTTAGCATGTGCCCGATTTCGTGAGCCAGTTGAAAAGGTATCTCATCCCGATTGTGCCACCTATCGTTAATCACAATTGCATTCTGATTAGGCATAGCACAAGAAGGCTTGTCTGCTGCCAGTTGATCTGTCCAAACAATACTGATGCCGTTATCAAATGCGATATTCAACAGATATTTAATGAGTTCGTTCATATATCAATTACTTCCCCCGAAGAATCCGCTTAATCAATTCTTTATCTTCATCAGATAAAGGTTTCCCCTGGTACGTCATAAATAGATCGTCATCCGCTAGATCAATGTGTTTAGGTTTACCATTCTCGCTCCCTAATAAATCTTCTTTAGTAACATTCAACACTTTAGCAATCTTGTCTAAAGTTTCAACCTTTGGATTCATATTCTTATACTGATAAAGCATGTTTTTACTCAAACCAGCTTTTTCTGCAACTTGCTGCAAGTTTAATCCACGCATTTTAGAATATTTTTTTATGTTCTCATAGACCGTCATATAGGCATTCCTCCCACACGACGAATTAAAATTACAGTTTTTTCTGTAAAATACTTGTATTTTTACAGATAGACTGTTATCATTAACTCATCAAGTAATTCAGGCAACAAGAAAGATAACTAATTCAAGATAGGCTTTGGCGAGCAAGAACTTGAAAATAGTGGTTTTCTTTTGCTTATTAAGTATGCTTTTAGTTTACAGTCTAACTGTAAAAAAGTCAATAACTTGATAGAAAAATAACAGAAAGGTGGTGACAAAGATGGTCGAGCAACAGTTAGAAGATGCAGCAGAGAATGTTAAACGAGCAATCAAGACAAAATTGATTGAACGTGGTCTGTCTCAGAAAGAGCTAGCTAATCTTCTTCATGAAGGAGTTCAGCAAACTAATCGTGCAATTTCTGGAGACACGACACCGAACTCAAAGAAGATTCGCAAGAAAATCTATTTAATCTTAGGCATGGAATAGGAAGGCGGTAATGACAATAAAAATAAAATTTATCATGAAATTATTTATTTTAAATTTGTTCTGTGGATTTATAGGTGGAACATTAGGCAGCCTTCTTGTTTATTGCTTCATGAGTAAATAAGTCACTAAAGCACCAATGATTGACCCTAATGCTCCTGAAACAAGACTAACAGCAAGCGTTACAGAATTATAATTTCTTTTTTCTGTTGACAAAGACAACTCATTAATTCCCAAAGGGGTCAAAAAATATTCTTCTATATAAAAAGCGGCATCCTTAACGCCCATTCTATAAGAAACATATTTATCTTTTACAAGATCTTGGAGCATTTCGTTTGAATTGTATTCATCTTTAAACGACTTTATTTCTTGATTTTTAATCTTTTGAAGCAAAGAAACTTGCTCTTTAGAAAGCATAATCATACCTCGTTTTTAAATCATTATACCGCAAATATAGAAAGGAAGATTTGAATGAACGAACTCATACAAGTAACAGTCCAAAATGATCAGCAACTTGTGTCAGCAAGAGAGTTGCATAAAGGGCTTGAATTAAAAAAGCATTTCACTGATTGGGTAAAGCAAAGTTTTAGAGATTTCGAAGAAGGTGAAGATTTTACAACTTCACTTTCAGGTGCAGTTGTTGGAAATGGCGCTATCAAGCCAGTTAAGGACTATGCACTAACTATCGACATGGCAAAACAGCTTTGTATGATGTCACATACAACTCAAGGAAAAATTTACCGCAAGTACTTTATCGAGCTTGAACGCAAGTGGAACGATCCGATGGAAGTTGTTAAACGTGGCTATACGATTCTCCAAGATGAGAATGCTCAACTCAAAATAGAAAATGAATCAATGAAGCCTAAAGCACTATTCGCTGATTCTGTTTCAGCAAGCAAGACGACCATCTTAATTGGCGACTTAGCAAAGGTACTGCGTGGCAATGGAGTGAACATCGGTCAGAATAGGCTGTTCCAAATTCTACGAGATGGGGGCTACTTGATTAGTCGCAAAGGTACCAGTTATAACATGCCAACTCAACGATCAATGGAATTAGGGCTATTCAGAATCAAAGAAACATCAATCACTCATTCGGATGGACATGTGACTGTAAATAAAACACCCAAGGTTACTGGTAAAGGGCAGCAGTACTTTATCAACAAGTTTTTGGCTGAAAAAGAAGCTTAGCTGAATGAAAAGCAACACGGAAAGGAAAAATAAAAATGAAATCAAAAGGAAATGTTTATCAAGCTTTAGATGTTAGGAATGGGCAACTTGAATTCTTTTCATCGAGCAAAGGAGCTCTTGAGTTGTTTACCAATCGTTATCCCAAAGCAAACGTGTCAATAATCAGTTCTAAATTGTGGCAAAAAATATGTGATCGTTTTGATTTTAGTAAATTCGATATTGACAACTTTCAGTTCGATTTGATGGATGAGCAAGCTGAAACAGCCGAAAACATGTATCTTGATGGAGTTTAAAAAGGGGCTGATTGCATGCCACAACAGTTATCTGCAACAGTAACTATCCAGATACCCGATGACAAGGTAATCGTTGATAAAGCCTATCTGGAAGAGCTCAAAGCGAACTCTATACAAGGCAAGACATGGAACTTAGAAACATTCCGCAAGCAATGCTGTTGTGGCAAGTCTGCCGATTGGGTTCGATTGTATGTGCTAACCAAATTCAGAGACGAGATTGAGGTCAAAGGCAATAAAGGCTGGGCGATTATCGGGCAAGGCAAAGGACACAAGACGATTATCTTTGCCGACAAGGCCTGTAAATGGATGTCAGATAACATTTACCGTATTGACTTTAACAAGCAACTACCGAAGGGATGAATAAATTGGCTTATGTGATTCAAGTTGTTGTTGAGATTGTCGCTTTAGTCCTAGTTTTAACCAGCTGTGCATTTGGCTTAAAGGCTGCATTAAAAACGTTCAAAGAACAGGATGAGCAAGATGAATGGGAGTGATCTAAATGCTGTCGTCAAGAAAGCAAAAACAGAGCATCGCACGGTTGAGTTGCTGGAATATGTGTTATCGCAAACCGACCGTTATGCAGAGCCGAAAGCGTATCAGAAGCTTGTTTCGATGCTTGATAAAGAAAGGAAGTTGAGCAATGGACTTCTTTAAAGGCTGTTTTACAGCGATATTTCTGACATTACCGATTTGGGGAACTATCTTAATTCTGCTGATCGAATTATGCAGATAGAAAGGAGTGAGAACGATGAAGGAGTTAGCAGCATTGTTGTTTCTGCAAGGAAAACAAGAAGAAGCAGATTTACTTTTAGATCTAAGTGCAAAAAAATAGCCACGAATGGGGTTCGTGACTATCAGTAGAAGTAATTCACAGGGCAAATAGGTACTAAATATAGTGCCAAGGCTAGTATACCACTGGAGGTAGCAGATGAACGAATTAATGTTGAAAGATTTTTCTGTTGAGTATCAAGCTCCAAAAATCACTGTCGAAAATGAGCAAGATTTGGCTCAAGCAATTGAACTGTATTCCAAGAAATATAACGGCCTGGTGGTAACCGATGAGACGCTGCCAGATGCAAAAAAGGCTCGCGCTGATCTCAACAAGTTATCCAAGGCAATCAACGACAGACGCAAGGAAATCAAGAAGGGCTACAATCAGCCACTCAAAGAGTTCGAAACAAAGATCAAACAGTGGGACAGCAACTTACACGATGCAATGGCTGGTATTGATGATGGCATCCATGAGATGGAAGAGCTGCAGACGGCTGAACGTACTAAGAAGGTTGAACAAACTATCACTGAAATGGCTCCTAACTATGGTGTTGAGCCTGGCGAGATTGAAATGAAGAGTCGATGGGCCACGAAGTCAATCTCACACAAAAAGCTGCTTGATGAAATCGCTGGAGAGATGAACTTTGTCAAGCGGCGCCACGAGCAGTTGGCAATGGTCCAGAAATATTGCGAAGACAAAGGCTTGTCGTTTGAACCATACAAACGTCTAGCAGAAACATTCGATCCGCTGGAAGTTATGAAACAAATTGATGCTGATGTTGAGTATGAAGAGCATCGAAAAGAAGCACAAAAGGCTGCTAAACAAGCTGAGATTGAGAAACAAAAAGAGAATACGGTTGAAGTCAATGGCAAAGCTTTCGACAAAGAAACTGGCGAAACTGTCCGAGAAGAGCAGAAGGTTTCTTTCACACTGCAAGGTTCAAAAGAACAGATTGACGGCCTAGCTCGTTACATCATGGCAATGGGTATTCAGATTCTGGATAACAGTGAACGTGAAACTGTAATTGTAAAGGGGTAATCAAATGCATAGTGATGAAGTAAACGAAATTTTCAATGGGTTGATGTTGTTTAGATCACAATTGCAACAGCCGACAAAGGATGCTAACAATCCATTTTTCAAGCAAGGATACGTAACTTTAGAAGGTGTGATGAAGTCGATTGACCAGGGACTTAAAGGGACAGGCTTGTCGTACAGCCAAGTTGTGGCTAACGATGAACATGGTAATGTCGGGGTCAAGACAATCCTAACTCACAAGTCAGGGCAGTATCTTGAGACTGGGCTTCTATCACTCAAGCCAGAAAAGAGTAATCCGCAAGGGTACGGTTCAGCTATCACCTACGCCAAAAGATACCAACTATCAGCGCTGTTTGGTATCTCAAGTGATAAGGATGATGACGGCAACCAGGCTTCACCAAGCAACAAACCACATCAAAATTACCAGAAGCAGCAAGCACCTAAACAACAAAACAGTCCAAAAGGGAGATTGCTTGAATTCCAGAAGTTGCTAAAACAGGTAGCTGAAAAACTAAATGCTTCAACGCAAGAAGTTCAAAAAAGCTTGATTAACATTACCAAGCAAAAGCCTGAGTACGTTAAGGCAAGTGAGGTTGGCAAGCAAGACATCATGATTACCGAACTCAAGAATATGCTGCAGTCAAAGGGATGATCTAATGGATGTCTATGGCACGCTTGAAAGTGTCAGCGGTAATCGCCTAGAAATAGCGCTAGATGACGTTTTAAGCACCCAGAGTATAAGTAGATTAGCAGACAATCAAAAGCCCACAATCAAGCTAGAAATAGCCGACAACAGGCGGAGAAGTCCAGCCCAACTGAAAAAGATTTGGGCGCTGATAAACGATCTTTGTGATTACACTGGCGACATTCCCGATGAGTGGGAACAGCGATTTAAGTATATGGTCAAGCTGCACTTTGGGATAGACAGTTTCAGCCTATCAGATTGCAGTATCACCATTGCAAATCACATGATTCTGGAGATACTTAATTTTCTGTTCGAAGAAGATATTCCGTTCAAATCTAAGACCTGGGACAGCATACCTTCTGATTTTCCGAAACAAATGTTGTGCCTGAAAAACAAGCGATGTGTGATCTGCGGTAAGCCTGCTGATATTGCTCACTACACGGCAGTCGGAAGCGGCAGAAATAGAAATCACATCAACCATGTTGGCATGTATATCAACACACTTTGCCGACTGCACCACGTCACTCAACATTCGATGGGAGCTGAGAAGTTCACTGAGTATTACCATATCAAACCGATAAAGGTAACCGAAGAAATAGCTAAACAATTGCATTTAGGAAGGATAGATAAAGATGATTAATAGAACAGTTTTAGTTGGAAGATTAACGAAAGATGCAGATATGAGATATACAGGTAGTGGAGCTGCAGTTGCAACATTCAATTTGGCGGTTGATCGCCCGTTTACGAACCATGACGGGCAAAGAGAGACAGATTTTATTCGTTGTGTCATCTGGAGAAAGACAGCTGAAAACTTTGCTAATTTTACTCACAAAGGTTCATTAGTTGCCATTGATGGGCGAATTCAAACGCGAAATTATGAGAATCAGCGAGGACAGCGTGTCTATATCACCGAGGTTGTGGCTGAAAACTTTTCTCTACTTGAACCAAAACAGGATAGACCAGATCCGCAAAATCAGCAGGACGTTGACGATGGCGGATATAATGACCAATTAAAAAATGATGGGCAACAGATTGATATTCAAGATGACGATTTACCCTTCTGATTTAAGGAGTGATTACAATGACCAAGATTATTAAACAGCGCCAGAAAGGTTTCACAACAATTGATAACAAAGTAATCAGAGATGACAAGTTGAGCTGGAAAGCGCGTGGAATATTCGCCTATCTCTGGAGTCAAGCTGATGATTGGAACTTTTATGAGACAGAAATAGCTAAGCATTCTGCAGATGGAAGAGATTCTTTAAGAAGCGGCTTAAAAGAGCTTGAAACTGTTGGCTATCTTAAAAGAAAACGAGTCAGAAATGGTAAGGGACAAGTAACGGATTCAGAATGGATACTGACTGACAAACCTATGTTGAATGAACCTATGTTGAAAAATCCTACACAGGTTAATACAACACTAAGAAATACTAACTTAAAGAATAATCAACTAGAAGAAATACTAACAGAAAGAAAAGAGAATAGTGCAATTGTCATTGCACCACGCTCATTGGCAAGTGAGTTTGAAGAAATTTGGAATCAATACCCAAATAAGAAGGGTAAGCAACAAGCGTTTAATCACTATAAAGCTTGGAGAAAGAAATCTTCAAAAAATACAAATGAGTATCTGTTTGAAAAGCTTGAGCTGTATAAAAAGCATCTAGCTGCTAATTCATGGAAACAGCCAATGAATGGAGCTACATGGTTTAACGGAAGGTTTGACGACCAGCTAGAAGTTGAACAGAAACCGCAGGAGAGATTCTATGAGTGAGTTTAAATCATTGAAGCAAGCTTTCGACCAAAGAAAAATTGTAGAGCTTGCTAAGGCAAAGAATGTTGATCTAAATAGCTTGCCGAGTAAAGCTGACCTTGAGCGTAGAACTATTGATTATGCTCATCAAAAGTTGCGTGAAGAACAAGCTACTTTCTACTACAACAATTCAGTTTGGGCTGGTGACGAGCTGCACTTTACTTTTGAGCAATGGAACCCTAGCAAGCAGAAAGATAGTCAACTGGCTAGAGAAATCGGCAAACAAGCATTTATTTACGCTGAGCAACTTAAAATTAAACAGTTCAATGTGATTTTGCTAGGCGACCCTAGAGTTGGCAAAACATCACTAGCGATGGCGATGCTGGATAAGCTACAGAAAGCTGACAAGTCAATCATGTTTGTATCAACTGCAGAGTTGGCTGGATTGATTAGCAATCAATACGACTTTCCAGATGTAAAAGCAAAACTACAGAGAATAGAAAAATCAATGAAGAAGGTAGATGTGTTGTTACTAGATGACTTTGGTACGGAAGGCGGACAAGTTGAAGGCAAGGCTAGAGTGGTCAGAAAAGATATGCAAGACTTCATGTATCGGATCGCCAATGCACGGTGCAAGTTCAACAGCAACACTGCTGGACATATCACTATTATCACGACTAACAACAATCAGCAAGAGATCAATACGATGTACGATGGCAAGATTGTCAGCAGACTGTTCCCTAAGCCTGGCAAGACTAGTCACCGTATCACGTTTAACAAGATGGGAGATGTACGCAATGTCGATTGAGTGTTCTACATGTGAGAATGTCGGCAGCATCTGGCTACAGACTGATTGCGGATTTGCAAAAGCTGTTCAGTGTCCAGAATGCAAAGGAAAGAGCCACAAAGAGTTTGATGTCGCAGCTATGCGAGCTAAGTTGCAGAAACGAATTGCTGAAAAGGGGGCTGCTGTAATTGGATAATACAAAAGATAGCTATATAGAAAAGTATAGGCCTAAAACAATGAAAGTAGAATTATTCAACGATCACTTCCAAAATTTTAAACGATATGGAATACCTAAAGCACAACTAGTTATTGCAGACATTCCCTACAACTTGGCTAATAACGCTTATGCAAGTTCGCCTGAATGGTACAACGATGGCGAGATTGAGAAAGGTGAAAGTAAGAAAGCTAATGCAGCTTTCTTCGACACTGATGTTGATTTTAGAATTGCTGAGTATATGCACTTTTGCTCTCGTATGTTGGTTAACGAACCAAAAGGCAAAGGAAAAGCACCGGCAATGATTGTGTTTTGCGCCTTTCAACAATTACAGATGGTAATTGAATATGGTGAGCGTTACGGTTTTAAACACTACATTCCGCTGGTGTTTATCAAGAAATCAAGTGCGCAAGTTCTTAAAGCAAACATGAAGATTGTAGGAGCAACTGAGTACGCATTAGTTTTGTATCGAGACAAACTGCCTAAATTTAACAATGACGGCATGATGGTTCGCAATTGGTTCCATTGGGATACTGATAACACCTACCCGAAAATTCACCCAACGCAAAAACCTGTGCCAGTCTTGAAACGATTGATAGAAATATTTACGGATCCGGGGGACGTAGTAATTGACCCTGTTGCTGGTAGTGGTTCAACTTTGCGAGCTGCATGCGAGCTTAATCGCAGTGCATATGGATTTGAAATTAAGAAAGACACATTCAAGTTAGCTAACGAAAAAATGTTAAATCATGCGGAAATGTCATTATTAGCACTTTAAAGGAGCGTGAACTAAATGACCAAATATTACCGAGGACGCACGCAAGAGCAGTGGGACTGGCTGATAGATAAGCTAGGAATTGATTTTATGTGGGACGTCAGAAATGAACCAGAAATTGTTTATTACGATGAAGAAGATGACGACCTGGAAGAAGATTACGGCTTGTATATTGGCCCAACTGAAACCAAGGAAATTATCGAAGTCAGCGAGTTAATGGAGGATGAGAAAATGGAAAACGAAGATTATGTAACGATCAAGGATGAAGATTTGGAAGAAGTACATTGGGAAACAAACTATGGACGCACTAGTTTTATTTACCATGACAAAAATGGTGAAAAATATGCCCATGAACAATTTCTACCAGCTAGTCTAAGCATCCCCAAGTCACCGCTTTATCCGAAAGTCCGCATGACCACAGCAGAAAAGGCGGAGTTTGATAAATTGGACAAAGAAATGTCGCTTTATAATGCATTGACTGAGATTCAAGACACATGTGGAGCTTTATACGAGCGCATCTACGACCACACAAACGCATCCACACCAGAGTTCGAGCTGGAGTTTGCTCGTGCTTGGGCTGATCCTAGTCTGATTGAGGTTCTGCCAGAGCCGAGATGGAATGTGAAGGTGTACAAGCTGGAACATGAGGAAATGTTTTATTTCAAACAATACGGTGGCACATTGGGCTGGGGAGCAGAACCCGACGATGATGACCCAGATTGCCAATTCACCGCCGCAGAGTTCAAGCAATACGGCTTGGACGGGGATTTGTTCGAGAAAGTTGAGGTACAGGAATGAAACTAATTAGATATATTCCAGCTTTATTGCTGGTCGGGCTAGCGTCTTGGGTAGCTTGGAGCTTGATTGATTTAGGCGGTAAGACAGGCGCTGTTGTAGCGCTAAGCATCGTGCTCTATTGGGTGCTAAACACGATGATGCCGCTAGTTTTGTCAAAGGACGAGTGAGGCATAGTGATGAAATTACAGTTTGATATTAGTCCGGTAGCTCAAGCAAGACCTAGAGCAACAAGGATGGGGCAGGGTATCCGCTTGTATGATCCAAAGAAAACAGCCGAATTTAAGAAAGGGCTACGTCTGTTAGCTCAAGCTGAGCATGTCGAGCCACTACAAGATGCTTTGAGAATTGAAATCTGGTTCTATCGGGCGGTACAGAAAAGCATTAGCAAGAAAGAACATGCTAGACGGATAACAGGCATTATCAGACCGATTGTTAAACCGGATGTTGACAATTACATTAAATCAACACTAGACGGATTAAACGGCATTCTATGGCGAGATGATGCACAAATCGTTGATTTGGTTGCTCATAAATGTTATGCAGAACATCCACGAATTGAAATCGAATTGGAGGAAATCAGTTGATTAGGCACGGAGAAAACGACCATCGCATTAGATTTGAGATGAGAGACAGAATACAGAAAACGATGAGATACATGGATAGCAAGTATGGATATGGTTGGGGGCAAAACAAGAAGGCTTGTGCTGATCCGAAACTTATGCTTTGCCAGTTATGGATCAAGCAGCATGATGACAGTTCAGTATCTGCATTCTTCGAAAGTGAACTTAATCGAAAAATCTACGATCTACGTATGGCAGGAGAGGGACAGAAATATATATCTGAAATGCTAGATATAAACATGAGCTTGGTTCACGGCAGACTGAATTATCTCAAGAGAAACAAGCTGCTAGATGATGCGCCACCGATAATCAACCGGAGAAACTTCAACATTAAAATCGAAATGCCACCACGTGATGAGATTGAATCTCTAATAGCTAGCGGAGTAGTCTATCAGAGCTTGGCTAAGAAATATGAAGTATCGAGAACGACCATCGCCACTTGGGTTACCCGATACGGTTTAGACGATCTAGCGGAGACCGTGCGCAGGCAGAAACTAACCTATGTTGTCATCTACCAAGGCAAGACTAGAGAGTATAGAACCGCAGACGAATGTTCAGCCACGCTCAACTTTACCAAGAGTAAGATTCATAAAATCAAAGCAAAGAAGGACGGCTGGCGTGGAATGAGAATATTGAGTGGTTTCGACTATCGCAGGGAGATGCAGAAAGTTTAAGGGAGGTAACGGCAGGTGAAACGGAGTGTATTTAATTACTTAGCAGAAATCATTAGAGATTATCCGAATACAAGCAAGTACATTTCAGACAGGCGACAAGAAATCATCTATCGGCATCAAGAAGAAGTTGATGAGAATATCGGTGGTGGCAGACAGCAAGGAAAGAGAGATGAGTCTGGCGAAAAAATGGTTATAACGTTGGCTATGGATAAGAGGCTTAGAGTTTTAGAAGAACATGCTCACGCAGTAGAGAAGTGTTTGAAAAAATGTGCAACCTATGAAGGCGTCGGGCTACTTGATCAGATAACTTACGATATCATCTACGAGTTATATATTACTGATCTTCAACGCTATTCGCTAGAAGGAGTTGCAATGGAGTGCCATCTGTCAGTGAGACAAGCTAGAAATCGGAGAGAAGCTTTCTTCGAAGAACTAGCAAAAGAACTAGGTATAAAAACAAGCTAAACTTCCGAAAGAGTGCCGTTTTTAAGGCTTTAAAATTATAAAATGGTAGTATAGAAAATTTATCAAGGGATGCGCATAGCGTGTCCTTTTTTGTGTAGGAAGGTGCAAAAGTGAAGTGGACTCAAGAACAAATTGACAAAGCAGTTGAGTATAAAAATAAAGGCTATTCCAGTTTTCAAATTTCTAAAGCCATGAATGGAGTGAAGTCTGCTGCATCTATCCGCAGAAAACTCCATCGTATTGGCGAAAGCATTGAAGATACTACGTCTATTGAAAACGATGATGGTACGCAGTCTAGTTCAACTATTCTGGAAGTAATGAAAGGGCAAGAGCTAACACCCGAAGATATTCTCAAGGCACATCATTACGATCCGACAAAGTGGGAATTAGTTAGGAATACATCTAATTACTGGAAGAGTAAGCCCGAGAGTACGTTATATCAAAGTAAAATTACACTCAAACCTAAGACAGGAATAGAACTAGATGAATTGATTGAGTTGGTAAATAAAGAAGTTAAGCCAGTTCAATTTGAAACTATCCAGACTGGCGAACATAACCTAGTGATTACATTGGCTGACTTGCACTTTGGAGTGATGACATTTGCTGATATGCGTCACGTTCTAGATCAGTTAGTTAATTTAGTTGCTAAAGGATACAAGACCATCGACATACTTATGCTAGGTGACACATTCCACTCGGACTTTGTTAATAAGTCTGAGACAGTCAATGGCACCATGCTAGACGCAGTTAATATGCCACAAGCGATTGAAGATGCTAAATCATTTTTCTATCTGCTAATTAAGAAGTGTGTTGAGAACTCTGAGAATACTGAAATTAAGTTTGTGGGCGGTAATCATTCTTTCAGTTTAGAATATATGTTCGTTGAAGTGTTGAAAGCTATGTTCCCACAAGTTGACATTGATTTAAATAACAAATACCGATCAGCGTTTATGCTGGATAACGTAGCAATCATGATGTTGCATGGAGATGTGGCAGTTAAGAAAGCACCGATGCTATTTGCCACTGAGTACAGTAAGCTGTGGGGCAAAGCAAAGCATAGATTCATATTCAGTGGTCACTATCATTACGAACACGTCAAAGATGATTCTGGTGTAGTTACTTATCAAGTGGGGACACCAAAGAAAAATGATAACTACGAATTGAAGAATGGATATACTATGGCGAATCACAAGCAAGAAGCATTTGAGTTTACGCCAGATGATTTACACGCTGTCTACTATTTAGACGCTAAGGCTGGTGATTAGAATGTGGAGGGATAGGAACATGGGAGTAATCAGTGGCAAAGCTGAACTAAATATTCTAAACGATTTGAATAATACCAAAGGCTATCACGCTATCATCTACACCAAGCCAAATTGCAGCAAGTGCAAACAGACGGCTATTAGACTGGCGATGTCTAAAGAGATCAGAGCATTAACTGACTATCCAGAACTGAGAGAGAAGTTCATTGACATGGGAATTAAGTCCATGCCTGTTGTAGTGATTACCAAAGGTAAGGAGATCAAAGACATTTGGTGTGATTATCAGATAGACAAGATTAAAGAGTGGAGTGAGAAGTAATACCTTGCTTGGGTTAGTGCGAACATATCCCGATGAAGAATCGAAAAGCACATACATACATACATGCGCAATCAAACAAACTATAGTTCTAGAGCAAAGCGCTGAACTAATCGGTTAACCAAATATACTGGCTGGGTTCCCGAACGGGAGTAAGGTAGTAATGCCGAGAAGTCCTTTGCCAGTTACATATTTCTGTATAGTCTAATGGTAGGACACAAGACCTTGAATCTTGAGATGTTGGTTCGATGCCAGCTATAGCAGTTATATAGAGGAGCTAAATAGGATGAGAATTAGAAAATTGCAGAGTTGTTCACTTAAAGACATACTTGACGAATTAAGCAAGAAACATCCAGAGTTTGTTAGAAAGGTAGAGGATTAAGTTATGCCAAAGGTACACCAATGTTCAGAACAGAGATGCCATCGCATGATACCTTTCGACCATCGCTATTGTGATGTACATGCTCCATTGCATAAGCAATACCAAGTGACATCACATAAGCAGAAGCTGGTTGACTATAAACAATACAATCGAACACAGCGAGATGATAAAGCTAACAGCTTCTATCGCACCAAGCAATGGGAACAGGTAAGGAACTACGTTGTTAATCGTGACATGAACATGTGCCAAGTGTGTGGTAACACAGTAACTAACAGAAAGATTGTAGATCATTGCATTCGATTAGAGTATTGCAGAAATCCACTAGATACAGCTAATCTAAATACGCTCTGTTATAGATGCCACGGAATTAAGACCAGAATGGAAAAGAGAATGGTTGAGCAGGGGAAAGAAAACATATTGCAACACGCTAAATTTAGTTGGTGGAAGAAAGCTATAAACGAAAAGTTATAAAAAGAATGAAACAAATTTATAGTTAGTTTAAACAAGCCCCGCCCTATCAACGTTATGATAAAGCACACGCACATAAACTCAGATTTTCCAGAGCAACATTTTCAAAACTTCGCTATTTCTGGGTGATACACTGCCGCTGAATGTTGATACACTAATGATTTACAGCATTTTTGATACTATACGTTATATAGTATCGTACATATAACATACCGTACCTACGCACATAAGGGCTTTTGATACTTTTTAAGATTGGAGGTGGGTACATGCCACAGAAAATGAAATTGACGACCGATAAAAACGCTCGGCCCTATCAACGTCGGCGAACAGAAGCACTCAAGAAAGATGCTAAGGACAAAAAACAGTTGCAGAGTACGCCGCCGAAAATCTTAAAGGGCAAGGCTCGTTACGCATATACACAACTTTATCCTGTATTAAGAGAGTCTGGCTTTATTACGCAAGCCGATATTGATACGGTGACCCTATTCTGTATGCAGGTTCAGAACTACAAAGATTCATATGAAAATATTGTTGAAGAAGGAGCCAGTATTAAAGGGAAACCAAATCCATTTATTAAGACTTTAAATGATGTTACGAAGTCGGTTCAGTCACTCGCTGATGATTTGGGCTTAACGCCTGCTGCTCGTGCTAGATTGCTTGAGACAGTTGAGCAGGACGACGGTGGAGAGTCAATGAGCGATCTGCTTAACAAAGGCGGTGACTTCTAGTGGACGAAATAGATTTAACCAGAAAAGGTATGAGCGTTGATAAGGCTTATACCGAACAGCGTGATAAAGGATGTTATAAAAAAGCATTCAAGCATTACAAGGACCCTGCCACGAGATATGCTTTTGCAGTCCTGGAAGGAAAGATACTTGCTGGCAATATGATTAAGCTGAACGCATTCCGACATCTGCAAGACCTAAGACGTGTGGAAGAAGATGATAAGTTTAAATATGTCTACGATCTAACTAAATGTCGGGCAATATTAAACTTTGCGAAACTTGTCCCCGATGTTTCGATGGGTAAGCCACTTCCTTTAATGCTTTGGCAACAAGCGATTTTATGCTTAGCTCAAGGCTGGCGAGATAAGAAAGGCGAGAAGCGATATTCACGTGTGCTGTTCAGTGTAGCTCGGACTAACGGCAAGACTTATCTGAGTAATATTCTACTGGCCTATGCGTACATTATCGAAGCGGACGGACTATACAACCAGGACATGGCTTACATTGCTCCTATCACTGACCAGTCGCAGAAGGGTTTCGCATATATTACGACTACATTCAACGCATTGGCTGATATACCGGCTTTTAAGCGAGAGTTCCGTGACAAAGGTATAACTCCACTCCACGACTATGTTATTAGCCGTAAAACGCAGAATAAGCTGTCTAGGAACTCGCATGAATCTGGCAAGTTCGATAGTCACCATTACTTGTTAGCAGTAGCCGATGAGCAAGGCGACGATCAACGTATTGGAAAAATTAAAGAAAACAACGGTAAGATTACTTCTGGACAAATTCAGACAGCAAATCACCAATTTTTTCAGATTTCAACTGCATATCCCGATAGTAATTCCTATTTCTATCACGATGAGCGGATGCTGGAAGAAGTAATGATGAAAGACTATGAGCGTGTGCTAGACGATTATCTATGTATTGTATACGAGCAAGATGAGCTATCGGAAACTGACAAGCCCGAATTATGGGGGAAGTCAAATCCTATTCTTGATTTAGACCAGCAAAAGCACGATCTAATGATTAAGTCCCTTGTTTCTGAACGTAATACTAAGATGCAAGATGGCTCGCTGACTGAATTTCAGAATAAGAACCTTAACATGTGGCTCCAAGTTAAAGTTAATAGTTATCTTGAATTAGACGACATCAATAATGCAACCCTGGATGAGCCACCTGTTGATATAGACGGCAGAAAGGTATTTATTGGCTTTGATAAGTCAAACATGTCTGATGATACTGCAATCAGCTTTCTGTTCCCGTATACGGACACAGACGGCACTAACAAGTGGTACATCTATCAACATTCATGGGTTCCTTTGGCGCGAAGCCAAGGCAATATTAATATCAAAGAAAAAGAAGATGGAATCGCTTATCAAGAAGTTGAGAAGTTGGGCTATGCTTCAATCACGAAAGACCAATTTGGATATATTGACGATGGAGCGGTTTATGAGTGGCTTCTGGACTTTGTAGATGAGCATAATTTGAGCGTCCAGTATTTTTGTTATGACCGATGGGGGACAGCAAAGATTATCCCTTGGATTGAGCAGAAAACAGACTGGAATACAATGCCAGTTAAGAATGTTATCCAGTCACTCAACGAACCTACGATTGATTTTCGCAAGCAAATGGCGAGCGGGAAAATCAAATATCTCAACGATCCGATTATCAAGTATAGTCTAAAGAATGCTGTTCTATTCAGTAATAACAATGGTGTTAAGATTGACAAAGAGAAAGCTACATCCAAAATTGACTTCGTGGACGCTACAATGGACGCCTACTATGCAGCTATGTATTTCTTTGATGATATTTCATTGGATAAGATTGATAAGAGTAATCCGTTTGCTGGAATGGATAATGATGCTATTAACGATTATTTTAAACAAGATTTCAGTTTCTAGGGTGGTGATGATTTGCAGAAATTACTCAATTTAATAATTTCAAATATCAGTTTTATTCTGGTTGTACTTGCGATGTGTTCATTCGTGTATGCAGCCTTTTTATTTACTTTTAAAGCCACTTTTATTGTTGGCGGACTATGCTTAATTGCTCTAGCTTATATTGTTAGCCCAGACGAAAGGGGGTGAGATAAACGAATCCATTTAAGAAGTTTACAAAGCCCCAAATTCGTAGCCAAACACTAAACAGCGGTGGCTATAGCCCTTTTATTGTGTCTAGCGATGGGAAAGTTATTACTGCCAATGTAGTCAACACTGATACAGCTTTGCGCAATAGTGATATTTTTACCGTCATCAACCGTATCTCAAGCGATATTGCATCATGTGATATTCGCATTGGAGAGCCTTTTAAAACGGTAGTAGACCAGCCCAATAATCTGATTAGCCGATATAACTTTTGGCAGGCAGTTATTTCTCAAATGTGTCTAGCGGGCAATGCCTATGTTGTAATTAAGCGCAACTCTCAAGGCATTCCAGAACGTTTGGAACAAGTTACCAATAGCCAAGTAACGATCACTTTAGAAGATTATAGCAAGGATATTACTTACACCGTCAATTGGAATGATGAACGGGGGCAGAAAGATTATAAGTCACAAGATATGCTACATTTCCGTTTATTCGTTAGCGGTCAAGAAACATCTAAGCTTGTTGGGCTGTCTCCACTTGATAGCCTAATTCCAGAGCTTAACATTCAAGATTACTCGCATAAGATGTCGATGGCAATGCTCAAGAGTGCGATTGCACCAAGCTACACGCTGACAATTCCGCAAGGCATTCTGGATGATGAAGCTAAGGAAAACATTCGCAATAGCTTTGAGAAAGCCAATACTGGCGAAAACGCTGGCAAGGCTATTGTATTAGACCAGGGACTGCAGCTTGCTCCATTGCAAATAAATCCAGATATTGCAAAGTTGATTAGCAATACTACATTCTCTCAGACGCAGATTGCTAAAGCATTTGGTATTTCTGACAGTTATCTAAACGGACAAGGCGATCAACAGTCTAGTGTCAATATGATGCGCAGCTTGTTTATTGATTCGCTTAATCCTTACATCAAATCGGTTGAATCAGAAATGAGAATGAAGTTTGGTGTGCCAGTTAAGCTGGATATTGAGAGTGCAGTTGATATTGATAACAGCGGGCTGATTAACCGCATCGTGCAGCTAACTGGAAGTGTCAAAGGCTCAACTCCTGTTTTATCGGCTGAGCAAGCTAGAGAAATTTTAAAAGACAAGCAAGTCTTTCCAGATAATATTCTGGACATGAAAGGAGGTGAGACTAACGACACAAGCAACGATGGAAGTACGAGTGAACAAATTACAGGTACGAGCTAGTGAGAATGATAGCCACCAAATCGAAGGTGTTGCAATTGTCTACAATAAGCCGTCACAAAACATGGGTTTTTATGAATATATAGCGCCTAGCGCATTGGAAGGAGTTGACTTGAGTCAGCTCCTTTTACTTTACAGTCATAGCTACCAGAATGTGTTGGCCAGTGTAGCATCTAAGACCTTATCAGTAGATAACAGGGACGATGGACTACACTTTAGCGCACAATTGCCGAATACATCTTTAGGCAATGATGTGGCAGAACTGATCGCAACAAAACGAGTTAGCGGTATGTCATTTGGTTTCAAGATTGCAGAAAGCGGTGATTCATGGACTAAGCAGGATGATAAAGTCATCCACACTGTTAATCAGATTGAGTCCATGAGCGAGATTTCTATTACACCGATTCCTGCATATCAAGAGACACAAGTAAGTACACAAGTTAAACGTTCACTTGAAGAATTTAAGAAAGGAGTTGTAAGAGAAAATATGGCAGAAAATGAAGTAGATTTAGCTGGTTTGCTAGAAAAACTAATTGATAAGTTGGGTGATAGCAAGCCAGAGCCTAAGGCGGTTAAAAAAGACGAGCCAACTGAACCAGAGCCAGTTAAGGAAGAACCCGAAGCGGACGAAGGCGAAGATGATCGCGCTGCAAAGAAACAGACATTGCCTGGAGTTACTACTGAAGCAGTGGTACCAGCTAAAAAACAGCAACGGGACGATGAAGATGTAGACACACCAGATGATAGCGGCGGTGTTGCTCCAGATGTTTCAGACATTCCTGTTGATGATAATGATGAAAATGCTAAAAAAATTAGCGAAGAAAAACGAGAAGTTAAGCCCGACGAAGAAAAAAGAGAGGTGGCCAAAGATATGGCTCAAAACATTACTCCACAAGCGAATGTGGAAGATGAACAGAAACGAGATTTCGAAGAATTTTTAAAGAAAGGCAAAATCGAACGAGATGCTAACTCGCATATTGCTCTGCAAGACGGTTCAGTTATCATCCCCGAAACTATCCTGCCAGCAGAACATGAACAGCATCAATTCCCACGCTTGAACAGCTTGGTACGCAAGATTGCTGTTAAGACTACAACTGGTAAGTTGCCAGTATTCATGACATCTGACGATGTATTAGCTCCGCATACAGAATTTGGTGCAAGTGATCGTCACGCAGTACCAGAAATCAAACCAGTACCTTGGGATTTGAAGTCATACTCAAGCACATACGCATACTCACAGGAGTTGCTGGACGACTCTCAGTACAACTGGGAATCAGAATTGCAACAGCGCTTGATTGAATTGCGTGATAACACCGATGATACTCAAATCATGACAGCATTAACTGACGGTGTGGATAAGGTAGCGGCTGCCGATGGGAATGCTTTAGTCCAAGCAATCAAACACGCTTTGGACGTTGATTTGAAACCGAACGATGCACGTGACGCTTCTATTGTCTTGTCGCAATCAGCATTCTATGCTTTGCATCAGTTGCAGGATAAAGAAGGACGTGACTTAATTCAGCCAGACATGACTAATGGAGCTTCTCAACGCTTGTTGGGAAAGACTTTGGTAGTCGTAGCTGACGAATTGTTCCCAGAAGCAAAAGCTGGTGACATCAATGCAGTTGTTGCGCCAATGCAGAAAGCCGTTATTGAGTTCAAGAATAACGAAATCACTGGTAAATTCATGGATAATTACGATGTATTTTATCGTTTGTTGGGCATCTATGAACGGCTTGATGTTGTCCAAGCCCGTAAGGACTTGATTGTCTATATCGGTACGGCGGGGGAATAGCAAGCCCAGTGGTCGGCACGGCTAAAGTGGGCAGTGCGGCAATTAAATAATAGAAAGGAAGTATTGATAAATGGCATATACACCACATACATGGAAGGTTGGAGACACCATTACAGCGGACTTACTCAACGCTTTAGAAACTGGAGTTGGAGCTGTAAAGGATGGTGCTAAAGGCGACACCGGTTTAACTGGCCCTGCTGGTAAAGATGGTGCAACGGGTGTCGGTGTTAAGTCTATTGCGCTAACAACTGATGCAGACGGAAAAGTCACTGGTGGTACTCTAACAACTACGGACAACAAGACTTCTGCAATTACTGTCACCGTAGCAGGTGCCTAGATTAACACAGTCGCTTTGAAATAAACAGTATGCGAATGCAAGCGGCTATAAAAGGAGGTGATTAATCATGATTGACCCGAGCAAGGTTCTAACTGAACTTAATTTGGATGAAACAGACGAAAATATGCAAACTGTAACGTCATTAGTGGAGCAGTCTGCACATATTGTAGCCAATTCTATCTCTCAAGACGTCTCACAAGATGTTTTTGAAGACAATGACATCTATGAGCGAGCAGTAATCACTTTGGCAACAGATTTGTATTACAATCGGACACTTCCAGACGGATTAAGCTTGGGATTGCAAATGATGATTAACACGCTCAAAGGGGTTGATTGGACTGGCGCAGAAAAAGAATAGGTTCCAGCCGTATCAACTCAATCGAGTTGCTCAGTTTGGTATAGTCGAATCACAAGAGAATGCTGCAGGTGTAAACGTGTCAGTATTTGTCCCTAAGATGAAACTACATTATGCACGCGTTAAACACTCAATCACACAACGTTATTTAGCAGAAGGAACTGACTTGTCAGACACGATAGACATTGCAGTCCGCCATAATGATAGTGTGGAAGAAATGCAACAGGTCATGATTGATGATGTTGCTTACAATGTCCAAGAAGTTTCACCAGATAATGAGATGTACATTGCATATGATTTTGTGACTATCAAGAAAGTAAAAAAAGGTGGTGGTAGTCGTGGCTGAACGCGATATGGACGAGATTCTAGATAGTTGGCTCAAGCAAGTTGAATCACTAGCAAACATTTCTGTTTCTGACAGAGGTAAGATCACTGGAGCTGGCGCAGAAGTATTCAGACAAGATTTAGAAGCTGAGACTAATCGAAAACATAGATCTAGCCATAACGATAAAGTCTATGGACATGCCGCCGACCACGTAACTATGCAACGTAGCAACTCAGAGGGTAGGCGCACAGGTGTTTCGACTGCTGGCTGGGATAACCGTTACCATGCTATGAATATGCAACGTTTGAACGATGGTACCAGAAAGTATACGGCAGACCACTTTGTTGACAATTTACGCAAGAGTGATAGTGAGATTGAGAAAGTTCTACTTGCTGAGTCCACTGAGTATCAGAAGTTAGTCGATAGGGCAGAAAGGAAGGTCTAATGCTAGCTACTACGCAAGCAAAGAAGCTTATCCAAGATGCCAACTTCGACAAGGTCGATGATGTCTTTTCTATGAACATTCCGCAGAAATATATGGATAGTACGGACAAGACACAGATTCTAGTGACTGATGTCAGTACTGATACCGAACTAGAAGGCAATGATGACTTCTTTGCAACAAATAAAGAGATTGAAGTTCAAATTTTTTACAAACTAAAATTAGACTTCGATCCAGAAGAACTAGAGCTGCCGTTATTAAAGCTTTTCAAAGCTAATAACTGGCATATAACACAAATAAGAGAACACGTTCCCGACCCGGACACATTCCAGGTTACGGGGACGTTTTATTTTACAAAAATGGAGGTAATAGCAAATGGCTAATGTAGGCTTAAAGATGCTCACTGTCGCATTATTTGACGACAAAACGGGCAAGATTATTACTGGAGATGACGGATTATCAGAAACAGGTATTCTTGAAATTGATAACCGTTACTTTGGCTCAACACAAGCGAATATGACTAACCTTGAAGGCTCAGTTAATAAAGTATCTGGTAACAACATGGTGCAATGGTCGTATGTTAATCCAGCTGCACCGCAGGTTGATGTAATTGTCAACAATCTTGATACTGACATCAAGAACAAACTTTTGGGACGTAAGGGCGATGGCAAGGGTGGCTATGTCTTTAGTGGCACTAAGCCAACAGTTGGCTTGTTAGTCAACACTCAGAAGATTGATCGTTCTGCCGATATCTACTTTGGCTTCAGACGGACGAATATGTCGTCTGCAACTGTCAATGTTGGTACTGATACAGACCAAGCTATTACGATGTCAACCGATGCACTGACATTTACAGCTTTAGGTGTACCAGAATGGAATGATGGCCAGCCGTTCAAGGATTGGGTTTCTGACGGTACTGACTTCGATAAAGATGCAATGTTGGCTGATGTGTTCCCTGGATATGCAGCTGGTGGCGATGCGGGAAAATAACTGCCCCGATCGTTGACCAAGGCGTAGTCGGGGAAGCCATTCTCAATAGATAGACATATAGTCGCCTACGAAATAGACAATACTCGCAAGAGGGCGGCTTTTTAAAAAGGAGTTCAGAATAATGGTTGAAATTTACATCAAGCAATTTAAGAAAAAATTCGCAGTTAAAGCATCAAATAGAAATATGACTAAAACATACGACTTCCAGTTAGCACTTGCTAAGTCACAAGATATTGATAATCAAGATGGTATTGCGGTTATCAAACTATCTAAAGAAGCTACACAAACAACTGTTCAGTACATCAAAGACGTGTTGAAGCTTACTGACAAGCAATTTGAGACGCTGGAAGATATGGAGTTTACTGAAACAGTTGAGCTTGCTAACTACATCTCTATGCGGCTGATGGGCATGTCGGATGAAGATATCAAGAAAGCGAATGAAGAAAGCTCGGGGGAAGAATAAGTCCAGCTCAGCGTGTCTTTGAATTAAGAAGAAACATTGAGGACATGAAGAGAGTTAAGAAGAGCGCTCTCGTAAACTTTGGCTGGACGATTGACGAGATAAATGAAGCCGATTATTTTGAGCTTCTGGATATTATGTCTGCAAAAGATGAGAAAGATGAAGAAGTAGATCCAATGACACTGTTGAAAGGGGGTAACTAATTGGCTCACGTACAAGCTAGAATGTCGACTGAGATCGCGCTGAATACATTAAAGGCTAGCGAGAACTTAAACCACTTAAAGACAGTAGTCCAATCGACAACTCGTGCATGGAAAGCTCAAGAAACTCAGATGAAGTCCGCAGGTGACTACATGGGCGCATCTGAGAGACGTGTAGACGGTTTAAGACAGTCTATTAAAGAACAAGGTACTGTTGTTGACAATCTGAAAAAGAAGCAAGAAGGACTAGATGTTAGTACTAAAAGCGGTGCTAACGAGTTCCTAAAGTATCAGAAGCAGATTGATTCTGCCACCGTACAGATGAGATCAATGGAAGGACAACTTTCACGTGCTGAGAAACAGATGCAGTACCAGAAATCTGGGCTTGCTTCTCTACAATCTGCCTACAAGCTTAATAACAAAGCAGTTGAAGCTAATGTTTCACGTTTGAAAGCAGAAGGTAAAGAAGCCTCATCAACAGTCGCTAAGTATAACGGCTTGCAGAGTTCGTTAAAGAATTTAAAGTCTCAGTATGACATTCAAGAGCGAGAATTAAAGCAAGTTGAGCAAGCCAGTGGAAAGACTAGCGATGCGTACAAAAAGCAAAAGATTCGCTTAGATCAGACTGGTAAAGCGATGGCTGAGGCTAAAGCCCAAACTAAAGCTATGAGTGGTGAATTTAACAAGCTACAGCCGACTGGCATTAAGCGTGTCGATAATGCGGTAGTTAAGGTTAAAGACCACACTGGTAAATTGGGAGCTGCTGCTAAAGCTAACTTTGCTAAATTCAAAAGCGCTGCTATTACCGCAAGCATTGGTGTTGGCATTCTAGGTAGTTCAATGGTCAAGGGTGCTAAGCAAGCGTCAGAACTGCAGAATACTTACAATGAGAATACTAACTTGCTTGTAACTGCTGGCGAGAAACAGAAAAATGTAACTAAAGAAATCGCTCAAATGCAAAAGGACGGACGGAAGTATTCTGTCCAATACGGTGAGAGCCAGCACAATATCGCTAAAGGCTATCAAGAGTTAGTCAAGCGTGGCTATGATGGTGAGCAATCGCTTGGCGCTATGAAGTCAATTCTGCAAGCGTCTAAAGCTTCTGGTGATGATTTCAGCGACACGATGCAAGTTACTACTTCCACACTTGAAGCGTTTGGTATGCGGACGAACTCAACTTCTGGAATGATGAAGAACACTGCTAAAGTTGCCAATAGCTTGGCGATGGCTGCCGATGCAACATCAACAAACTTTAGTGATTTAGGTGTCGGCATGTCCTATGTTGGTACCAGTGCAAAACAAGCTGGTCTGTCGCTGGAAGATACAGCTAGTGCAATGGGTGTCTTATCTAATTCTGGAATTGAAGCAGATAAAGCAGGCACTGGCTTGCGCAAAACTATCAATAGTTTGATGTCGCCAACTAAAAGTGGTGCCGATGCGCTGGAACAATATGGTTTATCTGTCGACGATTTCAAAACTAAGTCAGGCAAATTGAAACCTATTGGAACAATCTTCGAAGAGATTGGCAAGAAGGTTCCGAAAGGCGAACAAGCCAACTTTTTCCACAACGTGTTTGGTACGACTGGGCAAAATGCTGCTTCTGTTTTAGCTCAGAATACTAGTGAATTAAAGAAAGTCAACGATCAAGTTGCTGGAGCATACAAAAATGATTATGTCGGCAAATTGTCAACTAAAAACATGAAGTCCGCTCAAAATCAAATTAAACAGTTTAAACAAGCTGGTAACATGATTCTGACAACTGTTGGCGGTGAGATGCTTCCAGCAATGTCTAAGTTTAGTAAAGCGATGACTAAGGCACTAACATCTAAAGACGGTCAGGCTGGACTAAAAGCGATTGCCAAAGGCTTAGGAAGTATTATGAAAGCGATCGGCAATGCAGTGGCATTCATAGGAAAACATCAGAAAGGTGTAGAGACTTTTGGCAAAGTGATGTTAGTTGCTTTTGCTGGAGCAAAGCTGTTTAAAGGTATCAGTACATTAGTTGAATTGCTAGGCGGTATTCCATTAGCTCTCACTGCTATTGGCGGTCCTGTTACGATTGCTATTGCCGCTATTACCGCTATTGCTGGTGTGGCTATTGTAGTCAAGGATAATTGGAAGCCTATCAGCAAGTTCTTTAGTAATCTTTGGAAAGGTATCAAGAAAGGCGCTTCTGATGCGTGGAAGAGCATTAAGAAGGGTGTTTCTGGTGTCTGGAAGTCAATCAGCAAAGCTTTCTCACCAGTAGCTAAAGGAATTAGTAAAGTGTGGAAGTCAGTTACCAAGGGCACTTCTACTGCGTGGAAAGGTATTAAGGAAGTAGTTAAGATTGGCGCAACCGCAGTCAAAGTTGTAGCTTTAGCGCCTTTAGTCGTCTTAGCTGCTACTATTGTTTCAATCTGGAAGCATATCAAGAAACCGACTACGGAAGTTTGGAATTGGCTCAAAGGTTTTGTTGGTGGAATTGCAAAGAGTGTTAAAACTACTGTATCTAAATGGTTCAATGCACTAAAGAATACGATTACCACAATCTGGAATTCTATCAAGAAGGTAACTTCTGCCGTTTGGAATCCAATTAAGAAGTTTATAACAGGTATAGCTAAGTCAATTAAGGATACTGTAACCAAATGGTTCCATTCATTGCAAAACAGTGTAACAGGCATTTGGAACGCTATTAAAAAGAATACATCAGCTATTTGGAATCCAATTGGCAAGTTCTTGGGCAGTAAGTCTAAATCAATTAGTCACTCAGTTTCAAAGTCTTTTAATGGTTTGAAAGGTAGCTTGTCGAATATCATGGGTTCTATCTCTGATAAGTGGCATAAGACCTGGAATAGTATGGCAAGTTTCTTTGGCACCGTCTGGACTAAGATTAAAGGGCACGCTAAGGATGGTATTAAAGGCGTTGTTGGCTGGCTTAATGGTGGTATTGGAGGAATTAACAAAGTCATCCACACATTTGGCGGCAGTAAAACAGCTATCAATCCAATTAAGCTTGCTAAAGGCGGTACTGCTAAAGGCTTGGCGATGGTCAATGATGGTGCTGGTGAAGAAGCAATAATCAAGAATGGCAAAGCCTACAAAGTTAAAGGCAAGAATGCTTTGGTCAACTTCGATGGCGATGAAACTGTCATCCCACACGAAGAATCACGTGCTATGTTTGGCGATGCAATCAAACGTTATGCTAAAGGCTCTACAGGCTGGTTTGCTTCGCTAACTGGTTGGGTCAAAGACAAATGGGATGGCTTAAAGGATTTTATCAAACATCCACTTAAGTCATTGACAGGAATCATGGACAAAGCGATGGCAAAAGTTAGCGGTAGCGAGATCGTAACCAAACTTACACCAGCTTTGGGACATGGGCTTATCACAAGTATTTCTGATGCTTTTGGAAAACTGCTCAAGAAACTCAAATCTAAGCATGATAAAGAAGAGGGAGATGCTGGTGGTGCAATGGGCGCTCCAGCTGGTACTGGTGTCAAGCGCTGGACAGCAACTGTTAAGAAAGCATTAGCTGCAAACAATCTCTCTACTTCTGATTCGATGGTCAATAAAGTTCTGCGACAAATTGCCACTGAATCTGGTGGGAATAACAAAGCTGTCCAAGGCAATATCGGTGACATTAACAACTTGACTGGTGATCTAGCTAAAGGGCTGATGCAGACAATAAGTGCAACTTTCAATGCGTACAAATTTGCTGGTCATGGAAATATTTTTAATGGTTATGATAATTTGCTGGCAGCATTAAACTATGCTAAACACCGCTATGGCAAGAGCCTATCATTTTTAGGCAACGGTCATGGCTATGCTAATGGTGGGCTTATCAATTCTCATGGTATGTATGAGATTGGCGAAGGAAACAAGCCAGAAATGGTGATCCCGATGGACAGCATGAAATCGAGCCGAGCAATGCAGCTTCTCTCGCAAGTTGTAGCTAAGCTTGCGCATGATAACCCACAAGTTGGGACTGAAACGAGCTTAGAAAGCGTCTCTCACGATGACTTTAAGAAGCTAAATGACAAATTCGACACATTGTTAGCAATGTTTGGTCAATTATTGGGATTAAATGGAGCTCAGCTGGAAGCAATCAGAAATGGGGCTTTTGACAAAACAAAAATGTACAATCAGCAAGCTAAAGACCAATCACTTGCAGATATCCAAAGCATAGGAGGTGTCTAGAATCAAATTAAATGGAAGTTGGATAAAGATTAAACCAGAAGGTAAAGATGAAGTTGATGTTTGTGATATGATACCTGGTCTTAAATTTTTGGGAGACGATTCTAGCCCTGTAATTACTAATAATTACCAAGACAACGCTGGGACTGACGGCAGTATCTTTGATTATTCTGCATACGGCAAGAATACTGTCAACGCTAAGTTCTGGCTACACTTTGGCGATTATTACGACTTGAAGCTAGTTAAGCACGATCTATACAGGCTGTTCAGCACAAAAGACTTATTCCGCATTCGTACAGACGCAGAGCCAGCGATCGTTAAGTTTGTACGTGCTGGCAACTTTGATATTACGCCTAGCGAAAATGGCGCAAATGATGCTGTCTTCACTATCCCGTTTGATAACCCAAGCGGATACAAGTACAGCTACCTAACATCAGATAACCCGTATCTGTACTCAACAGAAGGCTGGCAGATTGGTATGAACTTGCCAAACGGTCAGGACTTGAGCTATCACTTCACCGCTCCAAGTATGCGAGTGTATAACGCTTCTGACATTGCGATAGATCCGTACTTTCAACGTCACCAACTAAAGATAGTCATGAAGTACCAGGGCGATAGCTTGAAGTTGCTGAGCCGCACGAACGGCACATCGTGGAAGCTTACCAAGCATAGCGATTTCAATAATGACATCGTGCTGGACGGCATTAATACCACGATTGACGGAACGCCTGCAAGTAGCTATACAGATTATGGCAATATCACACTAGAGACAGGCTGGAATGACATTATTGCTCAAGGCGCAAGCAAACTTGATGTTGTGTTCAGTTTCCCGTTCATCTATCTTGGCTGATACGACATACACTCAAGACAAATTGCTGGTAAAAGGACTGCATAGCGCCTATGTAGAACCTTTACGGAGTTTTTTGTTCGACACGCTGACAGTTCAATTGGAGCAAAACAGCAGTTTCCAATTATCGTTCACAGCATATGATGACGGTTCAGTTGCGTTCAACATGCTGTCGGTTGAATCTAGTGTATTTTGGGGAAATGACGAGTACATCATCAAACAGTTTAATCCTGATTACACTAACGGCTTCACCACCTACCAAGTAACAGCTATCCAAGCGTGCTACGATATTTCTAAAATTAGACAGCGGCAAGTTAAGGCAGGTACTTTGACCTACTCGGTTCAAGATGTCCTGTCTTTTTATTTGGACGGAAATTCTCTTGGCTACACTTGGCGAGTAATCGGGAGCTTTGACAAACAACAGATTACTGATTTGGGAGGCGATTCTGGCAAGGATATGCTGGATAAGATCGTGGCCACTTGGCCTGACGCTGTTTTTTATCCCGAAAAAAGGATAGTCAGAATCTACCAGCACGATGCTTTTGCACAAGACTTGGGTCGGAGAATCGACTATCTGCATGATACGCCCGAGATCAAACTTGCTTATGATTCTACAAACATCGTTAATCAAGTTCTAGCTAGTGGCAAAACTAAAGAGAGCATTGATTCTGACAAAACGGAATATTACTTTGACCCTTTTATTGTGCAAGACGATAAGAGCATTCAAGAGTGGGGCTTGCGACCGGGCGATGATGTGTCTGATGAGAGATTCACTGACAAGGATGCAATGAAGGCTTATGCGCTATCACAACTCACACCAGAGCCGACTTTGAGCATCGAAGTCACACAGTCTTTGGACGCTATACCTAAGTTGGGCGAGATAAGACGGCTGGAGAACCGCAAGGACGGCTTTGTGACCAGCGTTGAAGTAGTCGGCTTTACACACTATCCACTGAACAGAAAGGCTTCTACGGTTGTTCTTAACAACCGAGCTAAGACGATTCTTAACTACAAATCTAGTCAGCAAAAAGCTTTGAACAAGGCTTTGAATGACACAAAAGCACAAGCAAAGGCTGCGGTCAATGACGCTAAGAAGGCCTTTAGCGCACGTATCATCGGAACTAGGGTAGAAACCGCACCAGTCGGGCTTAGGGCGATGGCAGATGACGACACGTTGCCTTTATATACCTTAAAGGTTGCCGAAGATAACGAAGATTTTGGGCTGAAAAAAGGTGATAGGTTTGCGGTACAGACTACTGCTAGTGGTGTTGAAGGACTGGATGCGAAGATAGCTGCAGGACAAGTTAGCTATGGATTGGCTACACCGACCAGTGATGGTCTGATGTCAGCCACAGATAAGACTAAACTTGATGGCATTGTGGACGCTACACAAGAGCAATCGGGGCTGATGTCACCAGCCGATAAACTAAAATTGGATAGCTTAAAACAGGAGCCTGTTGCTTCTATCGACATTACTGATAGTTCGACAGGCTCTATCTATAAACTCACCGTTTCGAACGGTGAAATAAAATTAATAGGAAGTGGTCAATAGTGGCAGTGTTTGAGAATGAATCAGATGCTTTTCAGAATAGAAATTATCGGCAACACATGGATCGTAATTGGAACGCTGGCAACAAGGAACTTGAAGCGCAAAAAAAGCGTATGGCTGACATGGGCAATACTAGCTATGAAGGCTCCAATGAAGTAACGCAGGCACGTATTGGAGTAGACGGCACGAAGCATAGCTCGCTGAATGGGCGTTTGGACGACAATGAACTGGAAGTGCAGGGCGCTCGGGGAACATACGCTAACCTAGGTTCCCGAGAGGATGCACAAGATAACGCGATTGTAAAAGCACAGTCTACTGCAAATAATAAATTTGACGCTACTCAAGCAGAATCGTATTTGAAATCAATTACAGCACTGCCCGAGACTTTTGCTAATTTAGCGGCGATTAAAGCTAAATACCCAAGCGGCAAAAACGGGTTGATGGTAGCGGCCGACAATGGTCACAAGTATATTTGGGAAAATAATGTATGGACTGATGCAGGGGTCTACCAATCTGTAGGAATCGCTGATCATAGTGTTGATAAAGCTCAAATAGCATATAGAGCCCAATATGGTGAGATTGTTTGTAGTCACGTGAGTGTTGATTTTGATCAAAAGAGAGTAGATATCACACATTGCATTCAAATAAACGCTAACACTGATCGTTTTTTAATTGGGAAAGATGTTGTAGTCCAGTTAGAGCCAAGTGGCAAAGTTGGTTTTTTTATTGGGTATAGCACAAATAACACATCTTTTATAGTTAAAACCAATGTTACCGACTTTAAGAGCGATGATATTTATTTGGGATGGATAGACCTCAGTAGTAAAACCTACAATATCCATGCGAACGATGTAGATATTGCTAATAAGCCTAATTTTGTTACAAATTTTGTGATTGCCAGCAAATACCCAGCGATTATTGATATTGGAAAAAGAACATTGCAAATTCCACAAGAAGGATATTGTAATCTTTTTTTTGCAAACGGCAAACCTATCACACTGTCTTCCAATAACAAACATCCGATAGATTTTTCCGGGATTACAGGTGCACAAACAATCAGCACATTTGTTTTTGTGAATGAAATAAATGGAATTATTAGCGGAAAAAGTACACAAGTTCCAGGAGAAAACGAGACATTAATCGGTTGGATCACATGGACAGGGAGTAGAAACGAGTATTATTTGAGCGGTCTAACTGCAGATGTAGTTAACACTCCTTCAAAGATTGGCACAGGTGGGCTTAACGCAGTAGCAATCGGCGATTCTATTACGTGGTCATATAATTCTGCCAAGTGGGCTAACATTGTATCCGAGATGTTAAACCTTAATAGCATGGATATCCAAGGGATACCTGGTTCAACATATGCTGTTAGGGAAGGCCACGATGACAGTGCTGTTGAGAAAATAAGTGGCGTTAATAGTGATCTAATCCTAATTGCGTATGGAATTAACGATTTTCATTCAAATATTCCCTTGGGAGAGTTTGGTAACAGTGACACAAAGACCTTCTATGGAGCGCTAGAAACAACATATTCAACAGTTTTAGAGAACAATCCAAGTGCCAGAATTATGGTAATAACTCCGATGAAGACCACAGGATATAATCAATTACCAGATAGCTACACAGAAAACAATCAAGGGCTTATAGAAGAAGATTATGTTAACGCTATGCAAAAGGTTGCAAGCAAGTATGGTTTACCAATTATTGATCTGTACAACAATGCTGGCATGTCACCTTTTTCAAGCGCACAAAGTAGCTTATATTTCAGAGACGGATTACATCCAAACCAAGCCGGAGAATATATCTATGCTCGCAAGGTCATAGAAGCAATCAATGCATTAAGCTAAGACATGTTAAGGATAAAATTAAGTTAGTCGCCTACGAAATCCACAGTACGCAAGGACGGCTATTTTGTGTAGAAAGAAGTGATTAGTTTGTGGATTTAGAACTAATAAAGCAGTGGGTTGGTATCCTCAGTCAAGCCGGCTTTTTTGGCGTGTTTGCTTGGCTGGGTAAAACAGGTGTGAGTTACATGCAGAATAAGCATGCGCTAGAAAAAGAAAAGCTAATGGCTAAAGACAAAGAACGTCAACAATGGTTGGAAAACCACGACAAGAATGTTGAAGCCATGAAGCAAGTCGATGAGAACTTGAAAGCAGGCAATGTTGCAGTCCTTCATCATATGATTTATGAAAATTGCAAAATGTATTTGGACAATGGTTATATCTCAACTGGAGAATTGAACGACCTAGAGTATTTATTTCGTAGTTACCAGAATTTAGGCGGAAATGGAACTGGAAAAATATTGTACAGCAAGTGTCAAAACTTGCCAGTAAAAGGAGATGCTCATATTGAAGAAAATTAAATTTAATTTCAACACCAAGTCAGCAGCAGCTTGGACAACACTTGCAGGTACTGTTATCTCGGCTGGAGTAGGTATCTTAACAGCTCTAGGTGTAACAGTTGACCAAACACAAGCAACTACCATTACAGGCGTTATTACAGCGGTTATTTCGTTACTGACATCGTTTGGTGTGCTGGTTGCACCAACTGACAAGAAGGGGTGATCTTTTGAATAAAAAAGTAGTAACTGGGCTGGCCGTTATGGCTGGCTTTTTATTTTGCGCTCAAACTGCTAATGCCAGCACTACCCGCGATTATGTTGGTGATTTTTCCAGCTATCAAGATTCTACGGTCCCATATATGCAACACTTTAAAAATCTCGGCATGAAAGGCGCAATCGTCAAGACTGGCGGGCACGGTGGTGGCGAAGGTTATCATTATCAAAACCCAAAAGCTAGTGCTCAGTTAGCTAGTGCTTCTAAAGTTGGCATGAAAGTCGGCACGTATTTCTGGGGTCAGTTTGGCCAAAGCAAAGCTGATGCACAGTTATCTGCTCAAATGGCCGTTAATGATGCAAAACGGAGCGGGCTAAAACCAGGGGCTGTGATTGCGCTTGATTATGAGTTGGGGGCATCTGCGAACAAGTATGGCAACACTGTAGCAATCTTGACTTTTGGAAACTATATCCAAAAGCATAACTATAAGTTTGCTTTGTACACCGGCTCATCTTATTTGCAAAATAACATCGATATCAACATGTACGGTGCTCGTTTTGGCACATCAATTTGGATCGCCAACTATAAGACTATGAGCCCACAAGTCGCACCAGATTTCAATTGGTTCCCAAGCTTTAAATATATTGCAATGTGGCAGTATGGATCTAACGTCAATGGTATTGATGGGAGTGTTGATCTAGTTGGCTTTATGAGCTCGGGTGATGTCAAGAATAATACCCCAATTAAACCTACTAAGCCAAACAATAGTAGCCAGACTAACGCTAAGAACACGACTTATAAAGTTGTCGCTGGTGATAGCTGGTGGGGGATCGCTAACCGTATCGGATTGGATATGTACACTTTGGCTAAATTGAATGGTAAGACGATCAATAGTGTTATCCATCCTGGGCAGGTTCTGAAAATTAAAGGAACACTCAAGAATAATGCTAAACCAAATAAACATGCCTCTCAGGCGACTTCTAACGCTCAGTACATCGTTAAGTCGGGTGATAGCTGGTGGAGTATTGCCACATCGCATGGTATGAGCATGTATAGCTTGGCCATGATCAATGGTAAGAGCATTAATTCAACAATTTACCCGGGTCAACGATTGGCAATTAAGAAAGGCGTTAAGCAGACGCAACAAGCTGCAGCACGTTATCGAATTGTCAAACGTGGGGACACGCTGCAATATCTTAGCTATCTGACCGGATATTCTGTCAATTATCTAGCAGGCAAGAACGGAATTGCGAATAAGAATAAAATTTGTGTGGGTCAACGAATCTACTATTAATCACTTAGAAGCTCTGGCAGAGATGCTAGAGCTTTATTTTTTGCAGTTTTTTAAAAATTGGTATATTTTTTCAAAACGGAAAAATCAATGATAACGAACGTATATAAAAGCATATGGACACATATAAAAATAAATTACCATAATAAATGGTATTAGAAAGCTTTAAAAACTGGGTGAAAAATATTGGTATATCTGTTGTTATTGGTTGTAAAAACGGTTATTATAAAAGTGTGTAGGGAGATGTGAACTTGATATTTTCATTTCGCTTGCACTAAAGGAGGAAAACAGTATGGCTACTACAACTTTTAGCAAGAATTTTAAGATTTCAAAAAAAGATAGTGACTCTTTTGTTAAATACATGAATGAAAATGTTTCACCTGCATCACAGAAAGATTTTAAATCTGAGATGGCTCATGCTACAGAGTATATGGATCAGTTTAAGAAAGCTTTAGGAATTAAATAGTGGTAAAATATAAGGTGTTTTCTTTAGCAGAAATTTTAGATCTTTTTAAAGAACAAGAAGAAAAATTAAACGATTATTTTAAAGAATTCTCTTGCCCAAAAGAAAAAGAGCTGGAGGATTTTTTAGTTAACAGTGCTATACATTATGAAAAAATTGAATATGGTAAGACCTTTTTAATCCTAAATGCACAGAAAATACAAAATGGTGTTATTGATATAATTGCCTTTTTTACAATTGGGCAAAAATCTATTGATATTAGCAAAATGAGTCAAAAAAAGAAGAGAAAAGTTATAGGATCTAGTATTCCCGGAAGGGATAGGCTTAAAAGTATATCTGGTTTTTTGATTGGTGAATTAGGTAGAAATAGTAATTATACTCATGATGACTTGCCTGGTTCTATTATCTTACAGGAGTGTTACAAGCAGATAGAAAAAGCACGTATGATCATAGGTGGAAATTTAATTGTTCTGGAATGCAGAAGAAAAATGTTTAAAAAATTCTATGAAGAGCAATCTTTTCATAGAATATCTGAGGACGCAAGCGATGATGGTTTAATCATGCTTTACAGAAAGGTAAGTTAGAGCTCTTAAATTGTTCAAATATTCCTTAAAGGGTAAAATAGCCAGTCGAGATTATTCCCGATAGGCTTATTTTTTTACAAACAAACTTCTGAAAAATGTTGGAGAGCTTTTTATTTTGACAAAAGAAAACTTTTCCGGTACTATAACCTTAGTCTCTAATGACACCTCAATATAAAGTAGTTTAGTTTAAGGCCCATTTCTGTTGAAGTGGGCTTTTTTGTGGTTGATTAATTATAAATATTGGTTTATATTTTTGTACGAAGCCCCCTAGGCTTCCTATAAGTTCTGTTGTCCCACCTTGTTCCTTGAGGTGGGCTTATTTTTATTTGCAAATTAAATTTGGCTTAACATTCGTACATTTTATCCTTTCTTGCTTAATTTCGTTGTACAATCAATGAGCATCGAAGG
>NZ_BFFP01000028.1:0-1103 GCF_003864415.1 Ligilactobacillus salitolerans | reverse complement strand
CCCAGTTGATAGGGAAAAACCATCTAAAAATTCTCTTCAAATTCCGATAACTAAATTGGCAGAAAATAAGCAGTCGTTTGTAATATTTCCAACAGGTTCTCGCTATTCTGACAAATTAAAATCAGGTTACTTATTAGTTGCTAAAGATAGTGGAAAGCCTATAGTTCCGGCTAAATTTGAATATAAAAAATGGGGACATTCAGAACTAATTATAGGTGAACCTTATCATGTTTCGAAAACTACGAAATTAAATAAAAAAGCAAGAGAAATATATAATAGTAACCTTGAGGCCAAATTTGCAACTCTGTAAATGTAAAAAATGTATAGATTATCGTCTTTTTTGCTAAATGATGATGTGCTGACGAGAATATTGCAGACGAAGAACGCATCGGAGTTTGGCTTCTAGATCATGCTAAAGATGGAGTACCAAGAACCAGAAAGAAATAACTTTGGAATTGAAGATTGAAATGCAGCCCCGAGTGATCGGGGCTATTTTTATACAAAAAACAGGCCGCCAAAATTATTTCTAGCGGACTGTTTGGACAACATTTGGACAACAAGCTAAATGTTTCTTACTATTATATATGGCTTTTAAATTTAAAAAGCATTGTTATCTAGCTTTATATGGTTTCTAATTGCTTTTAAGCTCTCCTGCAGCCGGCATGATATAACTCGTTTGTTTACTAATGATTTTTGAAAGTCTGTCGTTTAATTTCGGCAGGCTTTTTTGCTGTCAAAAAACGGGACTACGTCAAATAGTGTTGATGGTCTCTGAAACTCTATCTTTTAGATAGGGTTTCTTTTTTTCTCAATTGTTAAGTCAGTGTCTTTCTTTTCCTCTTTGTCAGGAAAGGCTGTGCCGAGGGAGGCAAGCCTTTCCTGACAAAGAGTTATTTTTTTGATTTTTTATGCTCGGATCAATTTGATACGAATGAAGAAGTGACGCAAATTTCTAAAGCCGTAACAGCTGCGTTTCAGCTCTTTGATTTTTCGGTTAACCCCCTCTATTCCGCCGTTTGAACACTCAGAAATACAGGCATTTTGAATCCCCAGGTAATTCTTGGTTATTGTTCTCACGGCTGTATCCATTTCTGTATGGGTCG
>NZ_BFFP01000027.1 GCF_003864415.1 Ligilactobacillus salitolerans | reverse complement strand
CGTATTTTGACCGGCAAAGTTAGACGGGCAACCGTCCGGATCAACTCGCAAGGTCAATATTACGCCACAATTTTGATTGAGGGCGAAAAACAAGCTCTCAAACCAAAAACAAAGCAGGCTGTCGGTATTGACCTTGGTTTAGATAGCCTCATGATTTTGTCCAACGGTCAGAAAGTCAACATGGTACATTTTGACACTGATGCAAGGAAACAGATTAGAGTGTGGGAGCGCAAGATGGCACGTCGCCGACGAAATGCACTCAAGGAAATTGCCTTTGATAAGCACGACAAAGTGCTGTTTCCACGCACTAGCTTACGTCAGTTTCCACGTTACCAGCAGGCACGACGAACGGTGGCAAAACTCAAACGGCAGGTCAGTGATCGTCGAAACGATAAACTGCAAAAGTTGACCACGCAATTAGTCCAAGATTTCGACGTGATTGTCGTGGAAAAACTCAATACGCAGGGTATGTTGAAAAACCACCACCTTGCCCGTGCAATTTCCAACGCTGGTTGGGGAAAATTAGTTACCATGTTGCAATATAAATGCGACTGGTATGGCAAGCAACTAATCATGGTTGACCCGAAATACACCAGCAGGATATGCAGTGCTTGTGGTCAGAAAAACCACCAATTTGACGGTCTAAGTCAACATGAATGGTTAGCCGTCCGTGAGTGGCAATGCCCGACTTGCGGCACTCACTTAGACCGTGACATTAATGCTAGTCAGAATATCCTCCAACGTGGAATAGCACAAATCACACCAAATAAAGCACTAGTCTAAACTAGTGACTGTAAAAAATAAGGCATGGAACGTGCCGTGGTAAATAGCAGTGACCGCTATCTTTTTAGAGAAATCTAACTGACAAGTTTGCTGTGTTCCCAGAATCCACCCTTTTTAAAGGGTGGTAGTTCAAAAGCATCCTAGGTTACAATTTAGTTAGAAAATCAGGAAATGAGGGAATCTTGTGGGGAAGGTACATAATTTAGAAAAAGATGGTTCAAACAAAAATTTACAGGTCGATCAGCTGACTTCGCGGCAATACCAAGAAGTGCTGGACATGATGATCAAGTTTAGAGAAAACAAGGGCTGGAGTCTCTATCATAATCTCAAGGACTTGGCTGTTTCATTGAGTCTGGAAGCAGCGGAAGTCTTGGAGATCTTCCAGTGGCAAGATGAGCAGGCAGAATTATCACGCGACCGGGAGATCCATCTGGAAGAAGAACTGGCAGATGTTTTAGCTTACGCCTTTCTGATGTGCGGCAAGCTGAATTTAGATCCAGTTAAATTAGTAAAAGCAAAGACCAAGATCAATGAAAGTCGGACGTGGGAAGTGTAAAAATCTCACGTTTGATGGTTAATTTTGACCGTTTATGGAAGATTTTCTACCGATTATTTAAACGTGGCTTTGTGGACGAAAACGTCAGTTATAATTGTACTTAAAGATGAATGAATCAAATTGTTGTGAAATTGGGGGGTAGGCTTGAAAGTTAATTTTTTCATGTTAAGGAAATTACCCCAGAGCTGCAGATGATTGCCGATGAGCTGCAAAAACATAGCGTCCCATTGTGGGGCTACCAAGAAAAGACGGTTACTCCACTATTGCCAGAAAAAATTATTCGAGTCTATACTGAGACTTCCGAGGTTTTTGAGGAAATAACGGCTGGTATCTATCAGTTTGCTGAGGTCTTACCGAAAGATTTTATCCAAATTTCAAGTGGTGAAATCGTTAATTTTAACTACATAGATCACCTGGAATTAAGTGGAAATGGCAACATTAAGTTGATTTTCCAATCCCAAGAAGAATCATTTGTCTCACGACGTTATGTTGCGCGCATCAAAAGGAGGCTGGGTATATGAAACGACGACTTATTAATCACTTTTTATTTGGTTTACCGTTGGGCGTGACATATGGTCTCCTGGTAATGTTGGGCTATTCCTATGCCTGGGGAGCGCATGTCTATTCTCCCTCTACCCCGGTTTTTGTATCAGCTTCGTCTAACTCGCTGAATGTTTTATCTTTCTCCATTCTAATTTGGGCTTTAATGGGAGCACTTTTTGCAGTTGCAGTCTTGATTTTTGAGATGGATCATTGGAGCTTGGCACGCCAGACGCTGACACATTTTTGTGTGACCCTAGTTGGTTTTATGGCTTTAGCCTATTTAGCGGGTTGGTATCCTTTAAACCTTACAAGCTTAAGCAGTGACGTTCTAGTTTTTGTGGTTATTTACTTGGTTTTTTGGTTTTCGAGTATGTTGCGAACTAGAAGAAATGTTGCTGCGATCAACCGCAAAATTAAGAAAAATAGGTAAAGCAGCCAATCTTAACAAGGGGGGTGCATTTCATGTATCTGCAAACAAAAAATCTGACCAAAGTTTTTGGCAAACAAACTGCAGTTGACCACTTGGATCTAACAGTGGAAAGAGGGAGCTTGACAGCCTTGCTTGGACCAAATGGGGCTGGAAAATCCACCACAGTCGAAATGTTATTAGGCCTTTTACCAGCAACGAGCGGGGAGATCAGCTACGCTAAAAAAGCTCCTCGGATCGGAGTCGTTTTTCAGAACAGTGTTTTGGACAACGAATTAACAGTAAGTGAGAACTTGCGGGTCCGTGCTAAATTGGGCGGTAAATTTGAGCGGCAAGACCTAGTTTCTGTCGCTGAAAAATTGGGTGTGAGTGATTTTTTAAATAAACGTTATGGTAAACTTTCTGGCGGACAACGACGACGTGTTGATATTGTTCGGGCTCTGTTGGGACAACCTGAGATCTTGTTTTTGGACGAACCGACCACGGGTCTAGATATCCAGACGCGTCGCGCGATCTGGTCAGCGCTGGCGCAACTTAGACAGCAACAGAGTCTAACGATCATCTTAACGACCCATTATTTGGAAGAAGCAGATAATGCGGACATGGTCTATGTGATCGACCAGGGCAAAGCAGTAGCTGCTGGGTCAGCTGACCAGTTGAAGCAAAAGTACGCTAGAAGCCGGCTTGTGTTGCAGTCCAAACAGCTTGATCAGCTGGAGGATCTGTTGGGACCGGCAGCGGAATATGAACGAATGACAGAAGATAGTTTACAAGTCTTCCCTCAAGATCCGCAGCATGCATTAAAGATCTTAGCCTTGGCTGCACCTTTGGTAACAGATTTTGAATACAGGCAGGGGACGATGAACGATGCCTTTATTGCTCTGACTGGAAAGGAGATGCATTAAAATGCTGACCTTATGCTGGCGGAATCTACTATTATACTTTCGGAATAGATCTGGAGTTTTCTTTTCCTTATTAGGTGCGCTGATCTCGTTTATTTTATATGTTGCCTTTTTGAAAGATAATCTGACTGGAGATTGGGGAAGTTCGCAAGCACATGCAGGTTTTTTGGACAGCTGGTTGATTAGCGGTACATTAGCAATAACTGCAATTACTACGACTCTGTCTGCCATGAGCCAAAAAGTAGAAGACCATGAAAAAAAGGCTGAGGCTGACCTGATTTTGACTGGTGCGAGTCGCTTTCAACTTAGCTTCGGCTACATTTTAAGTTCTGCCGTGATCGGTTTTATCATGCAAGTGGTTGTTTTTTTCATGATGTATGGCTATTTTTACCTGGTTGATGATTTACGGATCACGGGAGAAACTATCCTAACATTACTGCCGCTGATGATCCTGGGATCTTTATTGAATTCGGTGGTTAATGCTGTGATCTTGCTAATGGTTAAAAACCGGAATACGCTTAGTGCATTGGCCAGTGTGGTTGGAACGATCTCTGGTTTTTTAGTTGGAGCGTATATTCCAATTGGAATTTTACCGGATGTAGCACAAGCAGTAGTCAAACTTACTCCTGGGGCGTACATTGCTTCTGCCTACCGCCAATTACTCGTACACGATGACCTAAATCAGTTTTTTCCAGCACTCCCAGCTCGTGAACAGTTTTCCCAGGAAATGGGGATCCAATTGAAATGGAGTGAGCTTTTAAATCTGCAGCAAACCTTACTGATCGCAGGTGTAATTTTTGTTGCCTTTTCCTTAGCAGTGGCGGGGATCGAATCGTATTTAGCAACAAAAAGCAAGAAAGCACAGCACGCAGTGGAATAGCAATTACATTTAAATATTCTGTGGTACTTGTAAGGTACTTCGTAATCGTTTTGATTTTCTGGTTATGGAGTACCTTATTTGTGTCGTTTTTCTTATGCTTATTGCAGCAACCGATTCCAAAATTAGTCTATACTTAAGATAAGATCAAATTATTGGGGTAAACAGATGAAGAAGAAAACTAAAATTATTTTATCCAGCATCATAATGGTTGTTGTTTTAATTTTCGGGGTTATTGCAGGCGGGAAATATTACTTGAATCAAAAAGAAGAACAGCAGCATGAAGAAATGGTCAGTTATGTGAAGAAGTATCATAGTGTAATAGAAGATGATTTGAGGGAATCCGATAAGAAAAATTTCATCAAAAAAATAACGATCGACTATAGTTCAGTAGAACATAATCCCATGGGCGGTATCGATGTCGAAGGATACGTAAATAGTGATAAGTCACTACGTTTTGATACAAATATTGACAAGGTTTCTGTGGATGGAAAAATAAAAGTTGAATCTACAAATATGGGTATATCAACTAAACTAGATGATTTGTTAGGAGATTGGTAAAGAATGGATTGGAATGATCTTAGTGAAAGACAGAGAGTACATTTTGCTAAGGGTGAATATTTGAATCGAAAAGAGGACGAACCATTTAAAATTGCTGGGACAGGCAAAATAGGCTACGTTTCGAAAAAAGTAAATGACTCTGACACTGATGAATAAGTTTATGATTACATCAGAAAATCCCAAAGTGTCAGACTTTGATACTACAAAAGTTGAAAATGTGACCATGCTTTATCGTGAGTCCTCCTCTGGGTTGAACCATATTGAAGAAATAAGTTCTTTCGGACATGATGCAAGAAAAGATTTGCCTCAAAACGAAATTCCCGCTGCTTTTACCATTTTAAATAATGTCCAGCTAGTTTCCAACATGCGGAAGGTTAGCCAGACTTTCCTCTAACATTATTGCTAAGACGTTGAATCGCCCCTAGCCGCAAATGCGGTCAATTTAAGCATACTTTGTCCCACGTTATGAAAGTCAATGGAGTAAACAGATGAAGAAGAAAACAAAAATTATTTTAGCTTGTATTTTCTTGGGAATAATAATGATTGGCGGAGGAGTGTGGTATCACGTTCAAAAAGTTGCGCAAGAAAAACAAGAGCTGATTCAGAAAAGTACTAAAGAAATCGACGAGTTTTATAAGTGGAATTATATCGGAGTGGAAAAAACAACAACTGGCAAACTATGGAGAAATCCAGCGAGTGGTGAGCTTGAATTGGATTATACTGTTTATCTAAAAAATGGTGCTAAAACCGAACTCGATGCGGAATGGGATAAACAGAAGAAAATTCTGCTAGCTCCTTATAGCAAGAACGTTAAAGATAAACCCCAAGCGAAAATAAAAGAAACGGAGGAATATGATGACAAAGCGGATAATTTTTTATTGCAGCCTAAAGATATTAGGTTGCTGAAGAAACAAGGTTATGACAAGAACATCTCTGCTAATGAAATTAGAGTGTATTTAGAAAAAATGTACCCAGAAAGGTATGGCACGTTAAAGGGGGAGTAATAGGTGGCAATATCAGATAGAAACTTATTTCAAATTGTACAGATTTCTTATACAAGACGATATCAGCAAAATGGTTTTAGCATAGAGTTGATTGGTAAAAATGCCCAAATATTAGATTCAAGCCATAAAACAATCTCTCATCCTTCCTACGAATCTCACGGTCTGCAAGCGAGCCTGATCAAGGTCAATGGGCAGTATGTCGTTGCAGCTCGGGGAACTTCTGGTGCAGGTGATGCTAAGCAAGATTTTGATTTGACTGATCCGAATGCCTACCAGAAAGAGTCTCAATTTAAGGATTTTCAGCAGTTTATTGAAAAAATGCATCGGCTTCATCCAGATTTTGATCCGCAAAAAGCGACCTATACAGGTCATTCGCTTGGAGCTGCGTTAGCAACTTATGCTGCGGTCCATTATGATGCCAAAGCAACTGTTTTTTCGGCGCCGAGTGCGTACAATGAATTGACACCTCAGCAACGAGCTCAAGTTCGGCAGGGAAAGTTCAACAAGAAAATCAAAAATATTAAGCATGCCAATGATATCGTCCCTGATTTGCCAGGACTGGTACCGCCGATCGGCAAACAAGTTTACATATTTAACAAAAATTCGCTTCCCTCTAGTCTGAGTGATCTTGCTTTCACAATGATCAATGCGGCTGGCCATCTAACCAAAACTTTTTCACCGCATAATTTTGATGAGAGTGGTGCAGCAAATGCGGTACCAGAACTTCCAGGGGCAATCCTGCATGCTCAATCAAACAGATATTCACTGGGACTGGGGCTCAACCTGACGGTAAATTATTTTGATTTGGTTCGAAAAGAGTACAGCACAGGCAAACGATTGGCAGCCAAGTTGCAAAGTGGCATTACAGATACTGCCAAGCAAGTTGAGACGCTTGCGACCAGCTCAGTTCAGGTAGAAAAGATCGCCTTGCAAAAAGATTCGGTTGACGCAGCCATTGCTTCGTTGAAAGCTTCCAAAGAGCCTCTGAAAAATATCAAGAAGATCAACAACCAAATTTATCCCGACATGCAAAAGAGATTTCAGCAGATCATTGATGATACCTGCAATCTGCCTTACATTACACCTAAAGACGTGGCGGAGGTCGTGGAACGACATCATTTGGAGCCCAAGTATCATGTTGATTTGGACAAGATCGAAGCTTCCAATCAATTAGTCGATCAGAATCTGGCACGGATCGATAATTTGATCAAGGGGCTAAAACAAGCCGCCGAACATATTGAACAAGACGACAAGGACTGGGCAATAAGTTTTGTAGCCCAGTAACATACGAACTTACGCGTTTTTACATAAAAGTTAGAACCATTGTTCAATGGTTGTTAATACAAAAATATTTCCTATAGGGATATACTTAATTCATAAGCAAACCAATGGAGTGAGCAGATGAAGAAGAAAACAAAAATTATTTTATTCAGTATCATAATGAGTGTTGTTTTAATTATTGGGGTTTTTGCAGGAGGAAAATATTACTTGAATAAAAAAGAAGAACGACAGCATGAAGAAATGGTTAGTTATGTGAAGAAATATCATAAACTTATAGAAGATGAGGTTATTGATATGGATAAAAGAAATTCCGTACATGAAATTACCCTAAGATATAATACCATAGAACATAATCCTATGGGCGGGATCAATGTTAAAGGATATGTAAATGATAACAAATCCTTAGTCTTCTATGCTAATCTTGATAAAATAACAGTTAATGGTCAAAATAAAATGGATGCGAGTATAGGAGGAACCTCCCCTGAACTTGCGAAAATTCTAGGGGAGTGAATTTTGATGACCTGGGAACAGTTAAGTGAGAAAGAGAGAATCTATTTTGCCAATAATGAGTATCATGATTATAAAGAAAATGATGTTGTAAATATAAAGGGAAAAGGCAAAGTAGGCTACGTTTCGAAAAAAATAAATGATCTTGATACTGGTGAACAAGCCTACATTATTACATCAGAAAATCCCAAAGCCCCAAACTATGATCCAAAAAAAGTCAAAAATGTGACTATTCTTTATCGCGGTTCGTCTGGGCTGAATCATATCGCAGAAAAAAATTCTCTCGGGCATGATGCCAGAAAGGATTGGACGCAAAACGACATTCCCGCTGCTTTTAATATTTTGAACAATGTCCAGCCAGCTTCTACCCTACGGAAGTTTAGCCAGGCCACCAGTGGAGGCTTTCCTCTTAGTAGTTACAATACTGCTATTAAGATGCTGAATCGCCCCACGCCGCAAATGCGAGCAAGTGCGCATACTTTGTCTCGCGCTATGAAAGTTTATTGCAATGCCCAGTTTGATATTTATGGTCATTCTCTGGGTTCAATGAACGGGCAGTATGCACTTGCGGCAACTACGGAAAAACAAGCAAAACGCGTTCGGGCAGCCTACTTATATGAAGGACCTAATACATACGCATTATTGAATAAGCAAGAAAAAAAGCGAGCTGATCAGCTCAAAGAGCGGGTCTTTAATTATATTGATCCTAAAGACAAAATCACGCTGGCAAGTCTAGATTATCGGCAAACACAAAAATCCGTGGGAACTGTGATCCGAGTGGATTCCATGAAGGTTACCGGCGGGAGTTTACTTGACAACCTGACGAGTCAACATATGTGGGGCGGCTACCAGTTTGATAGTGATGGTGGTCTTAAAGTTGTACATCAAATCAAGGGCAAAAAAGCAAGTAGTGTTGGTGAAAGTCAAGCTTCCGGCTTTGTGGTAGCTGAAAAGATTGCCTTGCAAAAAGATTCAGTTGACGCAGCCATTGCTTCGTTGAAAGCTTCCGAAGAGCCCCTGAAAAACATTAAGAAAATCAACAACCAGATCTATCCCGACATGCAAAAGAGATTTCAGCAGATCATTGATGATGCCTGCGATTTACCCTACATTACACCTAAAGACGTGGCGGAGGTCGTGGAACGACATCATTTGGAGCCCAAGTATCACGTTGATTTGGACAAGATCGAAGCTTCCAATCAATTAGTCGATCAGAATCTGGCACGGATCGATAATTTGATCAAGGGGCTAAAACAAGCCGCCGAACATATTGAACAAGACGATAAGGACTGGGCAGTTAAGTTTACTGCGGAATAACAAGAATGGGGAAGGCTAAATGGATGCAAAAGATGTCCTCAGCGAGGCACGAAAGGGACTGGAAGAATTAGAAAGAGAACGTGAAAAGGTCCTAAAACGAGCTGCTTTAACAATGCTTGAACTGACATTGCCGGCCGAGGTTAAAGGCGGCTATATAATTGAAAAAAGCACCAAGCAAGCCAGCATAAAAGCTGAAAAAATCAACGCCTCTTTCAACCAGAAAGCCGCGCAGGCGACTACAGATGTAGGCTTGAAAGGAAAAGTGCAAGAGGGTGCTGACCAAGTTTTAAAGCAGTTGGACCAACGTGATAATTACGGACAAGGGGTTGGCAGTATCAAATGAATATTTGGGATCAAAAGCGGGCACGACTCGAGAAAGAAGAGACTGAGGCTAAAAAACAGCTTGATCGAATCTTGGATGATGAACAGCAGATGGTTTTTGACATGGGACAAAGGTTTGATGACCTAATGAATAGTTTTTATCATTTTGATCACGCGTATAATTCCACTGGCGGGAATGAATTTCAGCAGGCCAGCGGTCGGGTCACCCAAGAATTTCAGGCAGGACGGCGGCGGATGCAGCAACGGATCGAAGCAACTGCTGAAAGCAAACGGCAAGTTACGCGCTATTATGATGACCAGACTGATGAAGTTTTACGGCAAAAATACATTGCTCAAAAAGACAAGGACTAATACATAACGGCACGCACCCCTATAGAAAAAGCGAATCGTTCTTTCTATAGGGGTGTTTTGGACATTAGTTCGTCTGTTTACCCAACATAAAGAAAAAGTGCCGTGTTGACGTAGTTGTACCAATAAGTTATAATCATTTTGGAAAGCGTTTTATTGATCAGTATTTAAGAAGAGGAGCGAGAAACAATGGTTGCAAATTCATTTCCAGAAGGCTTTTTATGGGGCGGCGCGGTTGCTGCTCACCAATTAGAAGGGGCATGGCAATCCGGCGGCAAAGGCGTGTCAGTCGCTGACGTGATGACCGCTGGTGCTCATGGGGTACCGCGTGAGATTACTGATGGTGTTTTACCGGGTAAAAATTATCCGAACCACGATGGGATCGATTTTTATGGTCATTATAAAGAAGACGTGGCTTTGTTCGCAGAAATGGGCTTTAAGTGCTTCCGGACCTCAATTGCCTGGACTCGGATCTTCCCGAATGGCGATGAAACTGAACCCAATGAAGCGGGCTTAAAGTTTTATGATGACTTATTTGATGAATGCCTTGAATATGGGATCGAACCCGTCGTGACTTTGGCGCATTTTGAAATGCCTTGGCATTTGGTTGAAGAATACGGCGGTTTTGGCAACCGTAAAGTGATCGACTTCTATTTGAATTTTGCAACGACCTGTTTCAAACGATATCAGGATAAAGTTAAGTACTGGATGACTTTCAATGAAATTGACAATCAGGCTGACTTTAACAATGATTTTGCCGTTATGACCAACTCTGGTTTGAAATTAGGCGACAACAATGAAGCTGCCATGTACCAAGCTGCTCACTATGAATTAGTTGCCTCTGCCTTGGCCGTTAAAGAAGGTAAGAAGATCAATCCAGATTTCATGATCGGTGCGATGATCAACTACACACCATTCTATCCAGCAACTTCCGATCCAGCCGATATTTTACTGGCTCAACGGATCAACCAGCGTCGCTTCTGGTTCTCAGACGTGCATGCTTGGGGGGAATACCCTAAAGAAGTTGAAGCATACTTGGAACGCAAAGGCTTCCGTTCAGACTTTACAGCTGAAGATCAAGTTGTGCTTAAAGAAGGTACTGTTGATTATATTGGCTTTAGCTACTACCAGTCAATGACAGTTAGCGCTAAGAACGGCGATGCAGATCACCTGATTTCGCCAGCAGATGCAGTTGTTGACAATCCGTACTTGGAGACTAGTGATTGGGGCTGGTCAGTTGATCCGATCGGTTTGCGTTATGGTTTGAATGAACTGACAGATCGTTACCACTTGCCGCTGTTTATCGTTGAAAACGGACTTGGCGCTGTGGATCAGGTCGAAGAAGACGGCAGCATTCATGATCCATACCGGGTAGACTACCTGCGCAAGCACTTAGAAGAAGTTAAAAAAGCAGTAACTCTGGACGGCGTAGACCTGATGGGCTATACTCCATGGGGCTGCATTGATGTAGTTTCTGCCGGAACGGGTCAGATGTCGAAACGTTACGGGTTTATCTATGTGGATAAAGATGATGAAGGCAAAGGGACACTGGCTCGCTCACGCAAAGATTCCTTCTTCTGGTATCAAAATGTGATCAAGACTAACGGTGCAGAATTAGACTAAAGAGAAATTGATTAGCAGGTTAAACTGCTTAGAAGAGGTTGAAACAAATGACAGATAAAAAGCAAGCAGATTTAAAAAAAGCGGAAGCAAATCAAAAAAAGCAGAGTAAAGAAACGATGGCTTTTAACCGGTATCTATTACTCAGGTATATGATCGCGCTTTTCTTTTTCCTGAATATTTACTGGTTAGTTCTACTGATCATGGCGAGAAAACCCGGCTTTTTGGTGCCGCTGCTTTTATTGCTCGCCAGTCTGCCGGTAATTTGGGAGCAGTTTAAAAAGCTGCATGATACCTCCAATAAGCTGCCTTACTCTAAGATCTACTACTGGCTGCAATTTGGTGTGGATACCGTGATGCTGGTTTTGTGCGCAACACCGGCTTTCACAGCCTTTTATCCGTTTATGTCTGCAAAAGGTAAGACCTTGATCATTGCGATGTTAGCCTTAGGGATGATGCTGTGCATGTTCCTAGAGCGGCGGGTGAAGTTGATCGAGCACGATCGTGACAAGTATTTGGATACAATGCAAAAGTATAAAGATGCAGTTGGAAAATAGAATTTAAATCAGAAGTTATTTTTAGCGAAGTTGTCGCCTTTGAAAGAGGGAGACAACTTTTTTATTTACTCAAAACATTGAAATGCATTTTCAACAAAACCAAATGTAAAAAGATGTAACATTTGATTTATTTCGTGAGTAATGCCTATTTTAAGGCGATATAGATCTTTTTTTACTTAAAATATGTAGGCAAAAAACATGAAAATTTACAATTAAACTAGGCATATGTGGAAATATTTTGAAAAAAACATTTAAATTTGTCTATGAAAGGGGTAGTATGTAATAAAATATAACATAAATTTTCCGAGGGAATGTGTCTAACCGTATTGTGGCAAGACAAGTTATATTGAAAGCAATTTTCTAAGGATATTTTATTTAAAGGAGCGAGAAAAATGGCAATTGTTGCAGTAAGGATCGACGGCAGACTGCTTCACGGACAGGTCGCTAATATGTGGGTCAATGTAATTAACCCTACCCGAATTATGGTGGTTGATGACGAGGCGGCTGCTTCCGATGTTGCTAAAACGGGACTCAAGCTAGCGAAGCCTGCTGGCCTTAACTTGAGTATTTTGAACGTGGAAAAAGCAGCACGAAATATTACTGGTCACCGGTATGATTCCCAACGTGTTTTTATTTTAGTCAAACGTCCACAGACATTGATAGATCTGCTGGAAGCAGGGGTAGAATTGCCAACGGTCAATGTTGGCAACATGTCGCAAACCGATCACACCAAGGCTTTGACTAAGTCGATCAACGTTGTGTCAGCTGATATTGCTGCTTTTAAGGACTTATTTAAGCGCGGTGTCCAAGTCACTGCGCAAATGGTGCCAAGCGACCCGGTTCAAGATTTTAAAGCATTAATAGCTAACTCGAAATTAGAAGAAAAGGGGTAATTTCTATGCACAGTGATATTGCATTTTGGCAGGTCTTGCTGCTGACGCTTTATTCGATGTACCAGACCATCGATGATATTACAATTGTTTCTTCTTTGGCCCAACCAGTCTGGGCGGGCTTGATCACTGGCTTGATCATGGGTGATTTGGGTACCGGTTTAGTAATTGGCGGCAGTCTGCAGCTGACTGTCCTGGGCGTTGGAACTTTTGGGGGAGCCTCCAAAATTGATGCTAATTCTGGCACGATCTTGGCAACGGCTTTCTCGATCAGTGCTGGTATGAATGCCCAAACAGCGGTGGCTGCCATAGGAGTCCCGGTGGCTTCATTGATGATTCAGACCGATATTTTAGGCAGATTTACTAATACGTATTTCCAGCATCGCATTGATCGTTTGATCGAAGCTGAGAATTATCGCGGAATAGAAAGAAACTACTTATATGGAATGATCCCGTGGGCTTTATCTCGTGGGATCCCAGTTTTCTTAGCTCTTCAATTTGGCGGCAGTTTTGTTTCGTCAGTCGTAAAAGTCTTGAACACTGATTTACAGTGGCTCAGTAATGGTTTAGCCACTGCCGGGGCGCTTTTACCCGCAGTCGGCTTTGCGATCCTGCTGCGTTACCTGCCGGCCAGAAAGCATGTGGGCTATCTCATTTTAGGCTTTACGATCACTGCCTTGTTCAGCACCCTATTTACCAATGTGCAGACTCTAGGGACAGCAGTCGCTAAAGTTTCAAAAGGATTCACACAGTCATTTAACACGGTTTCTATGTTAGCAATTGCTTTGATCGGGCTGACTTTTGCAATTAATGAGTACAAGCATCAAGTCGAGCTGCAAAAGCAGCAGCCGGCTGCACCGAAACAGCAAGATGATGAGGAGGGCGAGATTTATGGCGACGAAGACTGATTATAAGTTAAAGAAAAAGGACTTTCGCCAGGTTAATCGGCGGAATCTTTTTGGCAATCAGCTGGGCTGGAATTATGAAAAGATGCAAGGTTCAGGGTACTTATTTATTATCTTGCCCCAGCTGCGAAAATTGTATGGCGATCATACCCCCGAACTTAAGGCAGCGATGAAAGCACATAATCAATTTTTTAACACTAACCCCTATGTGAATACAATGATCACTGGGATCGACTTGGCACTTGAAGAAAAAGAGGGGATCGGCTCGCTTGAAACTGTCTCTGGTCTAAAAACCGGGTTGATGGGTCCATTTGCGGCGATCGGCGACTCTATTTTTGCTTCATTGATCCCTGCGATCATGGGTGCGATCGCGGCTAATATGGCAATTCAAAAAAATCCTTTTGGTCTTCTTTTATGGCTGATCGTAAACTTTATTGTCATGTATATTCGTTGGATCCAGCTTCCTTTGGCATATAAAGAAGGAACGAACTTGGTGACGCGGATGCGCGGGCAGCTCAGCGCTTTGACTGATGCAGCAATTTTACTAGGAGTTTATGTCGTTGGAGCATTGGTGGCAACTCTAGTCAACGTTAAAGTCCCATTCGTCGCTCATATTGGTAAAGTAACAGTCGACTTGCAAAATGAAATTGACATGATTTTGCCGAAGCTGGTCCCGGCGGTGATCGTCGCCTTGATTTATTGGCTTTTGGGCAAAAAGAAGATGACTTCGACCAAGGCAATTTTTATTGTGATCGTTGTGGCTGTGGTCTGTTCGGCCCTTGGTATTTTGGGCAAGGCATCTTAAGAATATTGAGTGTGTCTGAGTTGAAATTTGAGCAAAGGAGCTGTACAAATGAGACTGATCCTAGTGAGTCATGGTTTATTTGCCAAAGAATTATTGGAGAGCGCCGAGTTGATAGTGGGTAAGATCCCAGGTGCTTGTGCCTATGGACTGACTCCCGAAATGGGGCCGGCAGACTTGCAAAAAAAATTGGAAGTTGAACTAAAGAAAAGCTCCCCCGAACAAGAAGTACTGCTAGCTTTAGATCTTTTAGGGGGGACTCCCTCCAATGTAGCGGTTCAACTCCTGTCACAATTTCCGCAAATAGAAATTGTGACAGGAATCAACCTGCCGATGGTGATCGAATTTAGCAATCAGCAGCTGTTGGGTGATAAGCTGGACTTGAATCAACTCCTCTCGATGGGCGTGCAAGGGATCACTAATGTTAAAGAGAAAGTCGCCGCAGATGATGACGAAGATGAAACGTAAGAAGTGAATGAAAATGCATGAGCTGATACAAATTATGCAAAAAGCCCAAGAGGATCACGCTATTTATGGGGTTTCGCTGGCAGTGGCGGCCAAAGGCAAGGTGCAAACCTTTTATGACGGTGTTCAAGGGAGCGGGAGCGACAGCATTCCTTTGAAGCCTGGAATGCTTTATGACTTAGCCTCTTTGACCAAGGTGGTTGGTACTGCCACGAGGATCTTTCAACTGCTTGCAGAAAAAAAGCTGGCACTAAATGATCAAGCAGGTCAGTTTCTAACAGGACTAAAGTACCCGCGTATCACGATCGAACAGCTTTTGCTGCATGACAGCGGCTTGCCGGCGGATTTGCCAAATGCTTCAGCCTTGGACAAAACAAGCTTGATCCAAGCAGTTAAGAATGCTTCTCTAAAGTCGCAGCCTAGTACGCGGATGGTATATTCAGACCTGGGTTTTATTTTACTGGGCTGGATCATCCAACAAATTGATGGAAGCTTATCTCAGAGCCTTGAGACAAACATCTTTAAGCCGTTAGAAATGCAAGATACTGGGTTTAACCCGACCCAATATCCGAAACGTTTATATGTTCCAACTGAGTATCAGCCGGAACGCGGCGGGATCATTCGCGGCCAGGTTCACGATGAAAAAGCCAATATACTTGGAGGCGTTAGTGGACATGCCGGGCTGTTTTCGACGCTGGATGACTTAGTTCATTTTGTACAAATGCTATTGAATAATGGAAGTTATCAAGGATCAGAAGTTTTGTCTCCGTCAATTTTTGAGTTATTGAAGAAGCATTGTCTTTACGGTCGTACCTTAGGCTGGAAACTTTGGGGTCAGCCGGATGACCCAGATTTTAAGGTGTGGCATACCGGCTTTACAGGGACTTCAATTGCCCTGAACTTGACCAAAAAAACAGCTTTTGTCTGTCTAACCAATCGGGTCTACCCCAGCCGGGCCAATACAAGGTGGTTGTCTTGGCGTCTTCAGGCAATCAAACAGTTTTACCGGGCATTTTAAAAAGCAGAGTAAAGAATCCAGACTACGGATTTTTGGCTCTGCTTTTTAGTGGATAATGAAGTTTCCTTGTTCAAAAACGCTTTGAATCGATGTTTCTTGTCTGTCAACAAATTTACCAAGAAAATAATTTAAAGGCACTTGTAAAAATGGTACCAACATATTATAATTATGTCTGTAGGAAATAAAGCGCTTTAATTTGTTGGGAAGGAGGTTAATTTTGAAGCGCGGAAATACTTATTGCAATTATTAGTTTGATAAGTTAAGCAACTGAAGTTATTGAGGACATGGATTATTGAGAACTTGCAATTTTTTATTTTTAGAAATGTAATCGCAAACAATAATTATGTTGCTTAACTTTAAAAAAAGCGTCAGTACAAGTGACGTTACTAAAGGGGAAAAATAATATGGGCGAAGATAATAAGTTCATGGCGTTTTTGAATAGCAAAATTATGGGGCCAATGGGTAAATTGGCTGCTACTCGGATCGTTCGTGCAATCATGGCTGCTGGTTTAGCATCAATTCCATTTACGATCGTTGGGTCGATGTTCTTGGTTTTGAACATTTTGCCAACAGTTTTTACAGGCTTAACAGGTTTCTTTAATGCGACTTTTGTGAAAATTACTGATTTGTACATGGTTGCTAATAAGACAACGATGGGGATCTTGGCACTGTACTTCACGATCGTGATCGGGTATGAATATACTCGGATCATCCGCGATGAAGAAAAACTCAACATTGATCCAGTTAACGGTGCTTTATTAGCTGTTTTTGCTTACTTCATGACTATTCCAGAATTAGTTATCAAGGGCGGCATGGTTAAAGTATTGAGTGTCAGCAACGCAACTGAAACAGTTGTTAACGGCTGGAGAGCTGGTGACGGCGGTTTAGCACGCTTGGGTACAGCCGGTATCTTTACTGGGATCATCATGGCTTTGCTTGCTGTTAAGATTTACCAACTGATCGTTAAGAAGAACTGGGTTATCCGCATGCCAGAACAAGTTCCTGCTGGTGTTGCTAAGTCCTTTACGGCCTTGATCCCAACATTCGTGATCGCATTTGTTGTGTTACTTATCGAAGGTATCTTGGTTGCTTTAAACACAGATATTTACAATGTAATTGCTTTGCCGTTTGGCTTTGTTACTAACTTGACCAATAGCTGGTTAGGTGTCGTTGTGATCGAATTACTGATCTCCTTGCTGTGGGTTTTGGGTATTCACGGTGCCAACATCATCGGTGCTTTTATCACACCAATTACCCTGAATAACTTGACCTTAAACTCACAAGGTGCACACATGGTCTTTGCCGGTGAATTCAACAACATGTTCGTTATCATTGGTGGTTCCGGTGCTACTTTGGGCTTGGTATTCTTCATGACCTTCATGGCTAAATCAGCTCAATTGAAGGTTCTGGGACGTGCGGCTATCGCACCAGCCTTCTTCAATATTAACGAACCAATTATCTTTGGGGCACCAGTTGTTTACAACCCATATCTGGCAATTCCATTTATGTTGGCCCCAGTTGTAACATCATCATTGACATATTGGTCAATTAAGCTTGGTATCACTCATCAGATCATCGCTCAGATGCCATGGCCATCACCAGTTGGTATTGGTGCTTTCCTTGGTACAGGTGGCGATATTCCTTCTGTTATCTTGGCTTTCGTGAACGTGATTGCTGCAGGCTTGGTCTACTACCCATTTGCTCGTATCTATGACCGCAAGCTTTTGGCACAGGAACAAGCTAACTTGGCAGCAGAACAAGCTTAAGCCTTGTTTTAACCAAAAACAACAAATAAAAGCTATTGAACCTTCAAGCGATTAGGAAAACTTCTTAGTCGCCTGGGGTTTAATGGCTTTTTTGCGTAGTAAAGATTGGCAACGTTGCAAAAAAAGACGGTTCCCAAAATGAAAGGAACCGTCAGTGTTGGCGGATTAAACCTGGCTAGGTTGACAAATTAAAGCTCAAATCAGCTTGTTTTGCCAACGATCCAAGCGACGATCCAGACAATGATCACCGCACCGACAATTGAAGGGATAATTGCCATGCCGGCAAGTTGCGGTCCCCAGTTGCCTAATAATGCTTGCCCCAGTGAAGAGCCGACTAAACCAGCGATAATGTTAGCCAAACAGCCCATAGATTTGCCATGACTGGTAAGTGCACCAGCAATCGCACCAATGATGGCACCAACGATCAAGACCCAGATCCAATGCATGCGACATTCCTCCCTAAATGTGAGTTAATAATTCCTACTGCCAGTATACTGGAATTAACGGGTGAGAAAAAGCAACATGGTCTGAATTAGTTGATTTTGACCTGGCCCGAACCGGAACGGATATTGAAGCGCGGTCGCTGCCCGGAGACGAATTCCTTTTTGCCGCCTAATTTCTTATCGTGGACTGTGATCTGGCCGGTTTTGACAGTGATATTTAGACCTGGCACTGCTAGACCATCTAAGTCAGTGGCACCGTTATCCTTAGTCAAGGTGCTGTTTTGAGCTAGTCTTGTATTCTTGATTCTTGTAGTACCGTTGTGATGGTGCAGCTGCAAGCTTTGGAGCCTGAGGTCTTGGATCTTCACAGTGCCATTTAATAGTTCGCCGCTGATTTTAGACAATTGGTTTGCTGGGACGGTCAGTGTAATCTCTGGTGTTTTGCCGATTTCCAAATGATGTTTTAAAGCATTTGCTTGACTGAGCGAGAGTGTTTTTGTATTTTGAGTGACTTCTAATTCGTTTTTGCCAGCATCCTTGATTTTTAATAAAGCATGTTTTCCTGCTTGGACATTGATCTTGGCTGTGCGTAAATTCAAGTCGATGCTTTGTGTTGTGTCTTTGATTGCTATTTCTTGAGTGGTTAGATCCTGCATCTTTTGGGTATTAAAGTCGAACCGTCGGCCAGTTTGCATGAGAAAAACAGCAAAGCCTCCAGCTATGAGTAACACAACAACGACAATTCCAATGGTCCAAAGTAACATTTTCTTCATCCTTTTCCTCCTGTTTAACTCGCCAAGATCGCTTGCAATTGAGCACGGACCATGGCTTTTAAAGTTTTAGAATGAGTCTCGAATTCTGCGACTGTCAAATGATTGTCGATCACCTCGATAAAAGCGAGCAATTCGTGGATCTGTTCTTGCTGCTGAGCAGTTAGATTTAACTCAGAAATTCGGGCAGCCAGCCATTCGGTGGTAAAAGTCATAAAAAAGTAATTATCGTTAGCGATTCGTTTCGCATAAATGGCGTGCAGTTTAGCGCCAATCGCCGGTTTGTACCATTCCAGTAAAATTTTGTTAGCTCTGACGCGTTCAAAAATGACACTTAAAATTAAGTCTGTGCCATGGACTAGATCAGCCTCTTGCCCGAGCTTCTTGATTAGGTTCGTGCGCAAGGCTTCGTTTTCTTGATCAAAAAGTTTAAGGAAGATGGCTTCTTTTGAAGGAAAAAATTTGTAGAACGAGCCGGTCGCGATCCCAGCCGTCTGAGTGATTTTAGCGACGTTGGTCTGCTTATAGCCAAGGTGCGAAAAGGTAGTCCGAGCTGCTTCTAATAGTTGTTCTTGATCCAAAGTATCACCTCTTTATGAATGAATATTTTGTTTTGTTCATTCATAATATATGAACTTACTAAATAATGCAAGTCTGAGCTGTAAACTATTTTGCTTGTTGTGTCAAATGTAGTTAGCGTTATATTAGACATAAGTTATCACTTATTCTAAAATTAAATTATTAACATTAAGTTGGGAGATTTGAATAAGAGAAAGGAGTCCTCAAATTCACGAGAACGTTGAGATTCAGCTGAACAGTCGGGAAGCGGAAATGTCAATGGAGGCGATTGAATGAGAGACAAAGCGGAAAATAAATATTTTTCTTTAAATATTAGTGCTTATATTATTGCATTGGGAGGTTTTCTTTTTGGTTATGACACCGGGGTGATCAATGGAGCTCTGTCATTTCTAAGCTTACCGGATCAATTTGATCTGTCAGCGACGATGCAAGGTGTCGTATCCAGCTCGCTGGTTTTGGGTTGTACTGTAGGTGCAGCTTTGAGCGGCAGATTAGCTGATCGGTATGGTCGGCGTACTTTGCTGCAATGGATCGCGCTTTTATTTGTTGTCACGACCCTAGGCTGTGCGGCAGCACCGAATGCATCTGTGCTGGTTTTATTTCGCTTCATTTTAGGGCTGTCGGTCGGCAGTGCCTCTGACTTATCGCCGATGTATCTGAGTGAACTTTCCCCAGTAGGATCAAGGACAGGCAATGTCAATCGGAACGCGATCGCAATCGTTGTCGGCCAGTTGCTGGCCTTCATCGTTAACGCTATTCTGGGCACGACTTTGTCAGGCTGGCATCCGGTGTGGCGGCTAATGATCTTGATGGCAGCAGCCCCGGCAATTGTTTTGCTGATTGGAACTGCTAAGCTGCCTGATAGTCCGATCTGGTCTTTGTTGCAAGGCAAAAAGGAGCAGGCACAGCAGATTTTGCACTCGTTAGAATTTTCTGTAGAAGAACAGCGGAGAGTGAAACGGCAAGTTCAAGATGAAACTAAGGAGCGGGGCACAAAAATTTCCTGGAGAGAAGTTTTTGCCAACAAGCCGCTCGTTTACTTACTTGGTGCGGGGGCACTAATTGGTTTTATTCAGCAGATCTCCGGAGTCAATGTGGCAATGTATTATGGGACGATTTTATTGGAAAAAGTTGGGATGGGGCAGAATTCCTCACTTTACGGGAATATCCTGATCGGTTTGGCTTCATCGATTGCTGCAATTGCAGGGACGAGACTCAGTACGAGATTTAAACACCAGCGGCTCTTGCTGGGGGGCTTGACTGGTAATGCGGTCTGTTTGACTTTGCTGTTTACAGTTATGCATGTCAACTGGGGCCAGCAGACATTTGTCAATATTGTCGTGCTGCTTTTGCTAATGCTATTTTTGGCTACTCAACAGGGCGTTGTTAGCCCGATCACCTGGCTGATGATGTCGGAAATTTTTCCCTCTCATGTTAAAGCAAATTTCATGGCGCTTGCTACAATGGTTTCGTGGGTCACTAACTTTGTTGTCAGTTTGATTTTCCCGATCATGCTGAGTGCATGGGGTGTGGCAAATGTCTTTGCAATTTTTGCGTTAACTAACATTCTTTCCCTGATTTTGACAGCCTTGATTTTGGAGACAACTAAACTAGCGGAGAAGTATCAGGCAGCTAAAAGGCAATAAGCAAGAATTTTCCTGATAAAAACAGACAGAAAATGCGTCGCCCCAGAAGACTAAAACACTGAGGCGACGCATTTTTACGATTTAGGTTGATGTTTTATAAAGGTAGTTTAAACCGTCCAGCCGCCATCGGCTTTGATCACATCGCCGTCGATGAAACTAGATTCATCAGAGGCCAAGAATGTTGCTAGATGTGCAATATCACTTGGTTCGCCTAACGGGCTCTCACCGGCAGCTTGCAGTGCTTGTCCGCCCAACGGATCAACAGCTGTGATCGTGCTTTGGATATTAGTCTTAACACCACCTGGTGCGATCGCATTGGCACGGATCTTGCCAAATCGACCATAGGTGGCAGCGATATTTTTAGTTAAACCGATCAAGCCATGCTTAGAAATGGCATAGACAGCACCGCCGCGAGCGCCGAATAAACCGCCAACGGAAGCGTTATTGACGATCACACCGCCGTTTTCTTGTTTTTCCATGACGTTGATCGCTGCGCGGGCAGCTTTGAATGGGCCAGTTAGGTTGATGGCGATGACTTTGTCATATAATTCATTGCTGACATTGCCCACAGTAGTGAAGTTATCCATGATCCCTGCATTATTGACTAAAATATCGAGACTGCCGTAAGTGTCTGTTGCTAAAGCGACCATGGCATTGATGTCGTCTTCGTTGGCAATGTTGGTGACACTGATCGTTGCCTTTCCACCGGCTGCCTTAATTTCCTCTGCCACGGCCTCAAGCGTCTCTTGGTTAATATCAGCTAAAATGACCTTGGCTCCTTCTTGAGCGTATTCTGCAGCGATGGCCTTGCCCATACCAGAACCTGCACCAGTTACGATTGCTACTTTGTTATCTAAACGTCCCATAAAAATATCCTCTTTTCCTTGTGATGTATTACACTATCTATTATAGAATAGACCAAAAAGTATATAAAGCGCTTTCAAAAAATCTTAATAAAAAACCTTCAGCCATAATTTGCTGAAGGCGTCTTTACTTATTCGCGGAAATAATTGTGCTGTTGTAAAAATCTTTTCGCGACGAGTTCAGGCTCAATGTTATTATTATCGACCTGATAGTTTAATTTTTGCATTGTTTTAACGTTGATTTTGCCATCCAAACGATGCAGGAGCGGTTTAAGCTCGGGATGTTGCCGCAAAATCTTACGAGTTGCGACTGGGGACGCATTGTAAGGCGGGAAGAAGTGCTGATCATCCTGTAAAACTTTTAAGTTGTAGCTGCGGATCCTGCCATCGGTTGAATAACCGAGGACAGAGGCCATCTTGCCAACCGATACAGCGTCATAGACGAGTCCGATCTGCATTGGATAGACCCGCTTAAATTTGAACCGGTAGAACTTTGTAAAATCTTGGTAGCCATCCCCGGGCCGGTTCATCCAGGAGGTGTCGACCCCAGCTTTCATTTTGGGTGCAACTTTAGCAAGATCAGAGATCTTCTTCAAGCCGTATTTTTTGGCGGTCGCTTGAGTGACCATAAATGCGTAAGTGTCCGAAAAGCCGTAGGACGGAAAACGGATCTCACCGAACCTTTTAGCCAATTGTGTATTGACGATCTTCGTAGCCCGAGCCGGGTTTTTGACCGCTGGCTGAGCTAAGATCCCAGTCAGATCGGTTCCGCTATAACTAGCTGCGATGACATCTGCATTGTCACGCTGCAAGGCTTTATGCGGCATAGTTCCGGTCCCCAAGTTATTGAGGATCGTTGCGTCAGATTTTGTTTCGTGTTTGATCAACTGAGCGATGATATTGGCTAAAATTTGTGTTTCAGTGGTTGAATCAGAAGCGATCCTGATGGCATTGGTTTTGGTATCCGGTAATCCAGGAAGGCTGCAACCACTGACCAGAAAAACAAGACATAGTAAACTGATTAAAAGCTGAGAAGCTTTTTTATGCATATTATAAAAACAGACCTTTTTTGACTTTCGAGAAGCGACGACGACTGTGAAAAGAGCAGCAAAATGCCTAGGCGAATTTAACTGGCCTAACTATTCTTTGCTCCTTGACTCTACTTAATTGTCGTTTGTTCTCACCTGGTCTTTCTGGACTGAAAAATGTTGCCAAAATACGAGTTTGGCTGTCCATAGTTACGTTTATGACTATAAAACATCTGACAAGATATTTCCAGTAAATAAAGCTATTATAATTTAGCTTTAATTTAAAGCAAAAAAGTTTGGCTCTGGCAAAAAAACCGAAATATTTATAGTTAAATTTGAATTTTAGCGTGAACTATCATTGTTGAAAATTAGCTGTTACTAATGAATGATTAATAAAAAGGACCAGCGATTAAGCTAGTCCTTGTTAAGATCACTATTGATTGTTGATCCGGTAATTTTTTTGTTTTACCAAGTTGAACACGAAAGCCAGGGCCATGCAGCCGACTGCGATCGTGAAGATGTTGTGGAGACCTTGGTGGTAGATCTGGTGCATTAATGGGATCAATTTGTCAGGCAAATCATCGACCGTATGCGGGTTGATCATTTTGTTAAACATATCCACCGTAATGTGAGCCGTAGGATGAGCGTCGATGCCTGCCAGCAAGGAGCGGTTCATGACGATCCCGAAAGCTGAGATCGAGATGCTCTGAGAAAGAGTCCGGACCAGGGTATTAAAAGAGGTTGCCATTCCGACATTCTCAGGGGCAACGATACTTTGCGAAACGATGGTCGAGCTCGTAACGGTAATCCCAAAACCGGTGCCTAGAAAGACTCCGACTGCTAGGAAGACAAAAATCGGTGTGTTGACTGGCAAAAAGATAAAGACAGAGCCAGCCACGGTCAGCAATCCCATTCCGATCATCAAGATTTGACGGGGAGGCAGCTTGCTCAGCAAGATCCCGGCAATAAAGGACCCAAAGATCCACAGGACCGAACTAGGCGTAGTGGCAAAGCCGGCAACCGTCGCCGGCAGTCCCAGCAAACCTTGAGTCCAGGAAGGAACATAGACATCAAAGGCGATCAAGAAAATCGAAAGCATTGCTGCGGCGAAGTTCTGGATCACAAAGGTCCGATTTTTGAAGAGATCCAAGAGAATGATTGGGTCTGCAGCCCGTCTTTCCTGACGGACAAATAACAAGCCGCCAAGAAGTGCAATTGCAAAAATGCTTAAAGCGGCCAACCAGTTGATCTGCGGCTGATTGAGGACTTCCATCCCGTATAAAAGCCCGCCGATGGTTAGCGAGAGCCAGACAATTCCCCAAACATCCAATTTAGCGTGAGCAAAGTGTTGATCTTCCCTTAAGAAGAAAAAAATCAATAAAATTGAAATCAAGCCGATCGGTACATTGATGAAAAAGACCCATTTCCAGCTAAAATTATCAACGATCAGTCCTCCCAGCAAGGGGGCTGCCACTGAGGCGATCCCCCAGGCAGAGTTATTGAGTCCCATGATTTGAGCTCGTTTGTCCGGCGGATAAATGTCCGCGATGATCGTATTAGAGATCGGTAAGATCGCACCAGCTCCGATTCCTTGAACGGCTCGCCAGACGATCAATTCTGGCATACTGGTGGAAAGTCCGCTAAGCATTGAGCCTGCCAAAAAAATCAAAAGACCAGCAATAAAGACTGGTTTGCGGCCTAAGTCATCGATTAATTTACCGTAGACTGGAGTTGCTAGTGTATTAGTCAGTAAGAAGATCGAAAAGACCCAGTTCATCAGCGAGATCCCCTGGAGGTCGCCGACAATCGTTGGCATCGCGGTCGAAACAATCGTCCCTTCAACCGCGCTCATGAATGTGGCAATGAATAGCGCAAAGGTAACGATCCCCGTATTAGTTTTGTTCTGTGATTTCAAAGTACAAACCCCTAATTCTTAAATTTATCAAACATAATATCTTAGCATATTTGAATGTAGAATTTCTAATTTAAAGAGGTCAGGCAAGGTTAGATTGAAAAATAGGTTGATGATAAGAGCACGGCTATCTTTTAAAAAATTTTGCAAGTGGAACAAAAAATTCTTTGATCCTACAAAATACTCCATAATTGTTAGTTTCTATGCCTAACAATTATGGAGCATTTCATTTTTTTGGAAATCTGGTGGTGTTTTTATGTTTGAACAACTTCGGCAGACTTGTATCCACAATGCCGATTTCTGGATACTACTTTGCCCGACTTGTATCCACAACGGTGATTTCTGGATACTACTTTGCCTGACTTGTATCCACAACGGTGATTTCTGGATACTACTTTGACAAACTTGTATCCACATCCCAGCCATCAGATAAACCCTTAGGTTTGTCCCAGTGTCCTGAAACTTTGATCTCTATTATTTTGGTTATCTTAATTTGATTTGCGGTGCAATCTACAGAGGAACAGAGCTTGAATTATCAGCAAGGATCCTAGTGAAGTTAGGAAAATTTATTAAGCTTGAGCCGCTTGTTGCACGACGTGTTCGCATTCTACTCCAGAAATAATCGCTAAGGTATCGTCTAAACTGATGTCGATCATATTTTGGACTGCGATATTGGTGTAAAAGCCAACGTGGGGTGTAATGATCACATTGTCTAATTTGCGTAATCCAATCAAATCTGCACTTGGCAACTCTTTGCCCCGCAGATCGAAGTTGAAGAATTTCTCTTCGCCAACCAACGTGTCAAGAGCTGCCCCCGCCAAACGGCCTTCCTTTAATGCTGCCAACAAAGCTTTAGTATCAACAACTGGTCCCCGGCATTCGTTGACTAAGTAGGCTGTTGGTTTCATCAGCGACAAGGCATGGGCGTCGATCAAGTTTTTGGAAGTCTCGTTCAAATCAACGTGTAAGCAGATCACATCGGCTTGCTTAAGGACTTCTTCCAGTGACTTGAAAGTTAACACATCGTCTAATTCATGGTTAGGTTTGATATCGTTGGCAATTACTTTGGCACCTAAGGCATCAAACAAACGAGCTGCGGTCCCGCCGATCCGACCGGCACCAATGATCCCGATGGTCAGTGAATGGATCTCGGCACCTTGAAGTCCGTTCCAGCGGAAATCCTGATTGTGGACACGTTGGTCAACTAATTCTTGTTTTCTGATCAAGCGCAGGGTGTGGGTCAAAGCAAGTTCTGCGACTGAGCGGGGCGAGTAGGCTGGAACATTGCTGACAGCTAAGCCGTTTGCTGCTGCAGCTTTTAAGTTGATCACGTCGAACCCAGCGGTGCGGGTCGTGATCTGTTTAATGCCTAACTCATGTAACCGCGGGTAAACATCATCTTCGATCAGACTGCGCTGCTGGATCACAATGCCAGCATAACCTTCGACTTGATCAACAGTGTCAGAGTGCAGTTCCCACTCAGCTGAGGTCACTGAGACATCAGGATGCCGGTCTTTCCAGGCGTTGATTGCGGTTTGTTCATCAGGACGGACACTTAAGATCAAAATTTTCATGGTAAAGCTTCCTTTCTTATGCCTTGGTAACACTATTCATTTGAATGATCAGCTATTCTTTTAGGCTTGAACTGCAGCGCGGTGTTTTGCAACATATTTTTCTAATAACTGCATGCCGCGCTTGATTTCTGCCATGCCGGTGGCATAACTGAGACGCAGGTAGTGGGCACCGCCAGGACCAAAATATGAGCCGGGGACTGCTGCGACATGACCGTTGTCGGCGAGGTCATAGGCAAATTTGACATCATCTTGTTCCAAATCAGCGGGAATTTTAGTGTAAATGTAAAATGCGCCGCTGGGCTTGGCTGTTTGGAATCCAAGTTCGTTTAAGACACTTAAAATATAATCGCGCCGTTGCCGGTATTCTTCTCTCATTGGTGTTGCATCGTCTTGACCGTTGCCCAGAGCTTCCGCGGCGGCATCTTGGGTGACAGTGGCAGTGCTGGTGATCGTAAACTGGTGGATCTTGCTTAATTCAGCTGCGAGATCCTGCGGGGCACATAAAAGACCGATCCTCCAGCCAGTCATGGCATGGGATTTAGAAACCCCGGTGATCAAGATAGTTTGTTCGCGCAGGCTCTTCGTCAAAGAAGCGTGCGGTTGATCATAGTTGAGTTCGCTGTAGATCTCATCGCAGACTGCAAAAATTGGTTTGCCCCGCAAAACATCTGCTAAGGCATCCAGCTCGGCTTGCGAATACGTTGCTCCAGTTGGGTTGCCGGGATAATTTAAGATCAACATTTTGACCTGAGGACCTTCCTTAGTTAAAGTCTGGTCTAACAGCTCAGGTGTCAATTTGAAGTTAGTCGCAGAAGTGTCTACTAGGATCGGCTGTCCGCCTGCCAGGGAAACATCGGCAATGTATAAAGGGAAAGTTGGAGTTGGAATGATCACCTTGTCACCTGGATTTAAAACCGATAAAACGGCTGTGTAGATCGCTTCGGTCGCGCCGGCTGTGACGATCACTTCATCTGCGCTATACTGCTGACCGTACTTTTTGGCCAAAAACTCCGAGGCATTCTGGCGTAATTCCTCGGTCCCATTGGAAGGGGCATAGTGTGAATGGTTTTCATTGATGCTGCGGATCGCAGCTTCTTTAATGTGATCCGGAGTATTAAAGTCAGGTTCGCCAAGCGTAAAGTTAACACAGCCTGGGATTTCTTGTGCGTACTGTGAGAAGGCTAAAATTGCAGAACTTTTGAGCCCTCCCAGTTGCTTGTTCAGATAGTTTGTCATTTCCATTTGCAGCACACTCCTTCAGTAATTTTTATTCAAAAAAAGACCCTCCCGATCGAATCCGATCCAAGAGAGTCGTTGAATTTCAACTAAAGTTTCTCCCTTGCAGATCAGCTTCTAACCTGCAAGGTCTAATTAAAGCCAAGTTAACTAGCTTTTATTTCCTGCAGGTACAAACATGCGTGACGTGTTTGCACCTGGCGTTAAGATGCAAACACTATCTAAAGAAATAAAAGTTGTAATACCAATTATTCGAATGTTGTTTAGCTAATTTCATGAATAATCGCTCCTGGTTTTGTAAGAATACTCTCACTGTACTCTAATCATCTAACGCCTGTCAACCCCTTTGCGTAATTTAAAATATTTTAATTAATTTCCCCGGTTTCAGCAAATGATTTTGGCACACCTCGTCTATTGTTTCTTCCTTAATATTGCGCTTGACTTTTAAATTTTTTGCTCGTATATTGTAAGTAATCATTCTTATCTTAACGAGATAAAGTAGTCAAAGTGCTTTGTCCACACCTTTTATTTGGCGTGGAGTGGCGCTTTTTTTGTGTCCTAAGGAGGGCTATTTTAAAAATGACAGTCATGCAGACAACAGAATTTGATACAATTGCCGCGATTTCGACGCCTCCTGGTGAAGGAGCGATCTCCATCGTCCGCATGAGCGGTGAGGAAGCACTGCAAGTTGCAGCCAAGGTTTTTAAAGGCAAAAATTTAGCAGAGGTCGCATCACATACGATCAACTATGGTCATATTTTTGATCCAGAAACTAACGAAGAAATTGATGAAGTCATGGCTTCGGTCATGCGTGCGCCTAAAACATTTACTAGAGAAGATATTATTGAGATCAACTGTCATGGCGGGATCGTGCCGACTAATAAAATTTTGCAGCTCTTATTGCAAAATGGTGCTCGTTTAGCGGAACCGGGCGAGTTTACGAAACGCGCCTTCTTGCACGGACGGATCGACTTAACTCAGGCCGAGTCGGTAATGGACTTGATCCGGGCTAAGACTGACCGTTCAATGCAAATCGCCTTAAATCAATTGGACGGTAATTTGGCCAAATTGATCAAGAGTTTACGGCAGGATATCCTTGATGTCTTGGCGCAAGTTGAAGTTAACATCGATTATCCTGAATACGATGATGTTGAAACTCTGACCACCAAGCTGCTGAAGGAAAAAGCTGCCGAGGTTAAAACGCGGATCGAAGATTTGCTTCAAACCGCTAACCAGGGCAAGATCATGCGTGAAGGGTTGGCTACTGCAATTATTGGGCGGCCAAATGTCGGCAAGTCGAGCTTGTTGAACTACTTGCTGCACGAAGATAAAGCGATCGTGACCGACGTTGCCGGGACCACCCGGGATGTCATTGAAGAATACGTTAATATCCGCAACGTGCCGCTGAAATTGATCGACACTGCAGGCATCCGTGAAACTGAAGATAAGGTCGAAAAAATTGGGGTAGAGCGTTCGCGCAAAGCTATCAATCAAGCAGACTTGGTCATGCTCTTGCTAAATGCCAGCGAAGAGTTGACCGACGAGGACAGGAAACTGCTAGCGTTGACGCAAGACAAGAAGCGTCTCGTGATCTTAAACAAAACGGATCTGAAAACTAAGATCAACTTAAATGAGGTCAAGCAGCTGGTCGGACCAGACGAATTGCTCAGCACTTCTGTCTTACAAAACGACGGTTTAGATGAATTAGAAGAGCGAATCGCCAAGATGTTCTTTAATGGGATCGAAAATTCTCAGACAACGGTCATGCTGACCAACTCGCGCCATATTGCCTTGCTGCACCGAGCTAAAGATTCTCTGGATGCGGTTTTGCGCGGGATCGATGCCGGAATGCCGGTTGACCTCTGTCAGGTCGATATGACTGATGCCTGGGATGATTTAGGCGAAGTTACCGGCGATTCATACCAAGATGAATTGTTAGATCAGTTGTTCAGTCAATTCTGTTTGGGCAAATAAATCAGGATCTTTAGAAAAATAATCAGCAGGAGTAGAGAAATAAAATGCAGGAAATTAAACAATACGCTGGTCAGGATTACGATGTGATCGTTGTCGGAGCGGGTCATGCCGGATGCGAAGCAGCTTTAGCAGCTGCGCGGATGGGTAACAAGACTTTGCTAATGACCATTAACTTAGAAATGGTAGCTTTCATGCCATGTAACCCCTCGATCGGCGGACCGGCCAAGGGGATCGTGGTTCGTGAAGTTGATGCTTTGGGCGGTGAAATGGGCCGCAATATCGATAAAACTTACATCCAGATGCGCATGCTCAATACTGGGAAAGGACCGGCTGTCCGTGCCTTGAGGGCTCAGGCTGACAAACGCCAGTATTCGATCGAAATGAAGCACACTTTGGAAGAAGAGGAAAACTTAACTTTGCGTCAGGGGATCGTCGATGACCTGATCGTGGAAGACGGTGTAGTCAAGGGTGTGATCACTAATACTGGTGCTCGATACAGTGCTAAAGCTGTTGTTTTAACCACAGGAACGGCTGCTCGCGGTAAGATCATCATTGGGGAATTAATGTATTCCTCTGGTCCTAATAACACACAGCCTTCCATGAAGCTGTCAGGTAATCTGGAAAAATTGGGTTTTGAACTCAAACGTTTCAAGACCGGAACTCCGCCCCGGGTCGATGGCAATACGATCGACTATTCTAAGACCGATGAACAGCCGGGCGATGCTTTGCCTCATCATTTTTCCTATGAATCCAAGGACGAAGATTATTTGGCAGCTGCTGATCAGATGTCATGCTGGCTCACGTATACTAACCAAACGACACACCAGATCATTCACGACAACTTGGACCGCGCGCCAATGTTTACTGGTGTGATCGAAGGGGTAGGTCCGCGTTATTGCCCTTCGATTGAAGATAAGATCGTCCGCTTTGCTGACAAACCGCGCCACCAGCTTTTCTTGGAACCAGAAGGACGCAGCACCGATGAGTACTATTTGCAAGGCCTGTCGACGTCAATGCCTGAAGAAGTGCAGCAGGAATTTGTCCACTCGATCGCGGGCTTGGAGCATGCCGAAATGATGCGTCCCGGGTATGCGATCGAATACGATGTTGTTGCTCCCTACCAGTTGCGGCCGACACTCGAGACTAAGCTGATCTCTGGTCTCTACACAGCTGGTCAGACCAATGGAACTTCGGGTTACGAGGAAGCTGCTGGACAAGGAATCTTAGCCGGGATCAATGCTGGGCGCCATGCTTTGGGTGAAGACGAGGTTATCTTGAAGCGCAGCGATGCCTATATTGGTGTGATGGTCGATGATTTAGTAACTAAGGGTACCAATGAGCCATACCGTTTGTTGACCTCCCGGGCTGAATACCGTCTGATCTTGCGCCATGACAATGCTGATCTGCGTTTGACCGAGCTGGGACATCGGATCGGCTTGGTTTCAGATGAACGTTACGCTCAATTTGAAGCAAAAAAACAGTTGATCAACGCCGAGATGGCACGTTTAGCCAGCGTCAGAATTAAGCCTAATGACCAAGTCAATGCCTATTTGCTGGAACATGGGGAACATGAACTCAAGGATGGGATCTTAGCCAGCGACTTCTTGCGTCGTCCCTATGTGACTTATAATGATCTGCTGCAGTTTATTCCCGCGCCAGCTCAAGCTTTGGACAGACAGGGGATCGAGCAGATCGAGATCCAGTTCAAGTATGAGGGTTATATTAAAAAATCCCTCCAAAAGGTCGACAAGCTGAAACGGATGGAAGCCAAAAAGATCCCAGCCCGGATCGACTATGCAGCTATTGAAGGCTTAGCGACCGAGGCGCAACAGAAATTAGCGAAGATCCAACCAGAAACCCTTGCGCAAGCTGGACGGATCAGTGGGGTCAACCCGGCTGACCTTTCGATTTTGGCTGTTTATATCGAACAAGGCAAGATCGCCAAGACTAGTGCATAATAAAAATTAAATATTGTAACTTAGCCGTCCCCTGAAGAGATTTGAGGGACGGCTATTTCAATTTAATTTTAAAAGGCAAAAGTGATATTTCGTCTTAGTGAAAACGTTAACAATACGGAAAAATATTTATGCGATAGATAAGAATAACGTGGAGAGCTGAAATTGAGCTTATCCATTTAAATAAATATATTGTAGGCAAGTAAATCCCTTTATCTCGGGCTTTTGTGTTGATCAAAAGTAAAGCGCTTTCAAAAATAATTAGTGAAATTTTTATTAAATACCCTTGAATTTTTTGCACAAACAGGTTATTATCATAAGTGAAATATTTCACTTAGACAATCAAATGAATTTATGTTGGAGGAGATCAGCATGAAAGCAACAGTTAAAAATAAGAAAAGCGTGACTATCGATCCGATCGATGCACAGGAAAGAGCTAACGAATATACAAGTGAATTAGTTAGCAAAGCAGTCAAAGCTCAGGTGGAATACAGCAACTATACTCAGGAACAAGTTGATAAAATTGTCGCAGCGATGGCTTTGGCTGGTTCGGAAGCATCCTTGATGCTCGCCCATGAAGCTGTGGAAGAAACAGACCGTGGGGTCGTTGAAGATAAAGACACCAAGAACCGTTTTGCAACTGAAAATGTTTACCATACAATTAAAAATGACCAGACTGTCGGAATTATCGAAGATGATGTGATCCACGGCAGCATCAAAGTTGCTGCTCCACTGGGGGTAATTGCTGGGATCGTGCCGACAACTAACCCGACTTCAACAGTGATGTTCAAGTCATTATTGGCAATGAAAACTCGTAATGGGATCGTCTTTTCTTTCCATCCGCAAGCCCAGAAATGTTCTGCTCACGCTGCTCAGATCATGTATGAAGCAGCTGTGAAAGCTGGTGCTCCAAAAGACATTATCCAATGGATCGACCAATCATCCCTGGAAAACACCACGGCTTTGATCAAAAACCGTAACATCGCAACGATCTTGGCAACTGGCGGCCCTGGCATGGTTAACGCCGCTTTGAGTTCCGGTAATCCATCCTTGGGTGTTGGTGCTGGTAACGGTGCAGTCTTCATTGACCATACGGCAAAAATTGACCGCGCAGTAGAAGATCTGCTGCTCTCCAAGCGTTTTGATAATGGGATGATCTGTGCGACAGAAAACTCCGCTGTAGTTGAAGACTCTATCTATGACGAATGGCTGCAAAAAATGATCGACCGGGGAGCTTATCTGGTACCAAAGAAAGATTACAAGCAGCTTGCTGATTATGTCTTTAACGAAAAGCATGGTGTTAACGGCCAGATTGCTGGTAAATCTGCTCATTGGATCGCTGATCACGCTGGGATCAAGATGCCAGATGATAAAGATGTTTTGCTGTTTGAACTCGATCGGAAAAATATCGGTGAAAAACTTTCGTCTGAAAAACTTTGTCCAATGGTTTCTGTTTACCGCGCTAAAGACCGTGAAGAAGGCGTTCAGATCGTCTGCGAACTGCTCAACTACCAAGGCGCTGGGCATAACGCAGCTATTCAAGTCGGAACACAGGCTGACCCATTCATTAAAGAATTTGCCAACCGGACACAAGTGTCCCGGATCTTAGTCAACCAGCCTGATGCTTTGGGCGGAATTGGCGATATCTATACTGATGCTATGCGTGCTAGTCTGACCTTAGGTACAGGTTCATGGGGGGATAATTCATTGTCACATAACTTATCAACTGAGGACCTGCTCAATATCAAGACGATCGCTAAACGCCGTAACCGTCCACAATGGGTTCGTTTACCAGAAGATATCTTCTTTGAAAAAGACTCAGTTACCTACCTGCAAGAAATGCCTGGCTTGGAAAAAGTCTTCGTTGTTGCTGATCCTGGAATGGTCCAATTTGGTTTCGTGGACAAAGTCTATGACCAATTGAATATCCGTCCGAACCCAGTTAAGATCTCACTTTATGGGACAGTTAACCCGGATCCGACCCTGAGCCAAACGATCGAAATTGCCAAACAAATGCAGCAGTTTAAACCAGACACGATCATCGCAATCGGCGGGGGCTCTGCTTTGGACGCATCTAAGATCGCACGTTACATCTATGAATATTCTCTGGATGAAGAAGGCTTCTTGGAAGACTACGATAAGGTCAAGGCTTTGTTCATTAAATTGCAGCAGAAATTTATGGATATCAGAAAACGGATCGTGACCTTCAAGCATCAGACTCACACCAAGATGGTAGCTATCCCGACAACTTCTGGGACAGGTTCTGAAGTCACACCTTATGCGGTTATCACAGATGATGAAACTCACGTGAAGTACCCATTGACTGACTACGAATTGACACCAGAAGTTGCGATCATTGATCCGCGCTTTGCACTAACTGTGCCTGCACGGACGGTTGCTTTATCTGGTTTGGATACTTTGTCTCATGCCCTGGAATCATATGTTTCTGTAATGTCCTCTGAATTCACGCGGCCATGGGCTTTGGAAGCAATCAAGCTTGTCTTTGAAAACTTGGAAGCTTCTTATAACTACCGGATCGAACACCGGACCAAGGGTGCCGAAAAATCACGCGTCAACATGCATTATGCTGCTGCCTTAGCCGGAATGTCCTTTGCTAATGCCTTCTTGGGGATCAACCACTCACTTGCCCACAAGACTGGCGGCGAGTTCGGTTTGCCGCATGGTTTGGCGATCTCGATCGCAATGCAGCATGTGGTTCGTTTCAACGGTGTGAGCGGTAATGTTAAACGGACACCGTTCCCTCGTTATGAAGTTTACACTGCCCAAAAAGACTATGCTGATATCGCACGTTATATCGGCTGCACGGGTAAGAATGACGCTGAATTAGTAGAAGCTTTGTGCAAACGGATCGCTGATCTGATGGAAGCGGTCGGTGTGACACCAACGCTGTCAGCTAACGGTGTTACTAAGAAGCAATTTGATGCTTCCTTGGACAAACTTGTTGATTTGGTTTATAACGATCAATGTACTGCTGTCAATCCGCGCCAACCTAGCTTGGATGAGATCCGGCAACTGCTGATCGATCAGTTTTAAAAATTAAATAACTTGAATAAATAGTGCTGATGAGCTTTCTTGATCAGCACTATTTTTATGGTCAAATTTTTGCCGGTGCCCAAGGGGGATGAAACTCACCGTGTTAGTACAAAAGAGGGTGAGAATAGACGATAAACTACACTTGTTTTGAACAAAGAGGTGCAGAATAGCTGTTATTCTACGCCTCAGCAGTCAAAGTATGGCGAGAATAAAAAATGAACTCGGGTCAACACACAACAAAAAATTACTAAGATCCCATGTTAGCAAATCTACCATCAGCTTATTTTGGATTATTACCATACCAATTCTAAATTTAGCATTGACAAATAATTTAAACAGTTGTATCTTTAGCTTTGTTAACTGATATAGAACTTCAAATAGATATATACCAATTTTAATCTTTAGTAAAAGGTATACTTGAATTAAGCTGAAAAGGAGACTTTAATTATGTGTGGAATTGTTGGCGTTACGGGTCGGGAAAATGCAACGGAGATCTTGCTGAAGGGATTGAAGAAGCTGGAATATCGTGGTTATGATTCGGCTGGGATCTACGTGAATGACCAAAAAGGTAACGGTTATCTCGTGAAGGAAAAGGGTCGGATCGAAGACTTGCAGGCTGCAGTTGGCCCTGCAGTCAAGGGAACAACTGGGATCGGACATACTCGCTGGGCAACTCATGGTGCTCCAAGTCAAGCTAACGCGCATCCGCAAGTTTCCGCTGACGGCCGTTTCTACCTGGTACATAACGGGATGATCAGCAACTTCCGGCAATTGAAACAAGAATATCTGGCTGATGTTGATTTTGTCAGTGAAACAGATACAGAAGTGATCGTACAATTGATCGCCCGTTTCGTGGGAGAGGGCATGTCTAGTAAAGAGGCCTTTGTGCACGTCCTGCACCTGATCGATGATTCTTCCTCTTATGCTTTTCTATTGATGGATAAAGATCAGCCCAACACTTTGTATGTGGCTAAAAAGAAGAGCCCGCTCTTGATCGGTGTCGGTGCCGACTTTAACGTCGTTTGTTCCGATGCGATGGTCATGTTATCAGAAACACATGACTTCATCGAGCTGACTGACGGCGATGTCGTAACCGTGACACCAAGCAAGGTCGAGATCGAGGATGCTGAGGGTCAAAGCGTGACCCGGCATCAGTTCCACGTTGATGACGATGCTACTGCTTCTGACAAAGGTGCATATGATTTCTTTATGCTAAAAGAAATCGACGAGCAGCCGGGCGTGATCCGCGGTTTGGAACAAACTTACATCGCCCAGGATGGTCAGATCGAAGTTGATGACAAGCTGATGAGTGCCATGAACCAAGCCGACCGTTTGTATATCGTCGCTGCCGGCACAAGTTACAATGCTGGTCTGGTCGGCAAAAATATTTTTGAAAAACTGGCTGCCGTGCCAACGGAAGTCCACATTGCATCGGAATTTGGCTATAACATGCCGCTGCTATCGGAAAAACCTTTCTTTATTTTCCTAACTCAAAGCGGAGAAACGGCAGACAGCCGCGAAGTTTTGGCGAAGGTCAACCAGTTGGGCTATGAGAGCCTGACGATCACCAATGTACCTAACTCGACTCTTTCTCGGGAAGCAACTTATACGATGCTGCTAAATGCCGGTCCTGAAATCGCGGTTGCTTCGACCAAGGCTTACACTGCTCAAATCGCCGCCGAGACGATCCTAGCGAAGGGACTGGGAATGCTTAAAGTAACTCCAGCTGCTGCGGAATTTGACACTGCTTTTGAATTGACCAAGGCTGCTAATGCTATTCAAACTTTAGTTGACCAAAAAGATATTGTGGAAGACCTGGCTGCCACACATTTGTCGACGACAAGAAATGCCTTTTATATCGGCCGTGGGATCGACTATCAGACAGCGATCGAAGCCTCATTGAAGCTCAAAGAAGTTTCTTACGTTCAGACTGAAGGTTTTGCTTCAGGCGAATTGAAGCATGGTACGATTTCTCTGATCGAAGAAAACACACCGGTGATTGCGATCATCACTGATCAGAAGACTGCGGAATTAACCCGCAGTAATGAGCAGGAAGTGATTTCACGGGGCGCCAGCGTGATCAACATTGTCTCGGAAAACTTAGCTGAAGAAGATGACCAGATCGTCTTACCGGCAGTTCACCAGCTGCTGACTCCGCTGGCAGCGATCATTCCAGCACAGCTGCTTGCCTACTATACAAGTAAGGAACGGGGTTATGACGTTGATAAGCCGCGTAATCTGGCCAAGAGCGTGACCGTTGAATAGAAATTTTATCCTGAATTAAAGCAAAAAGCTTGTCACCCCAAGTAAGTCAGGGCGGCAAGTTTTTTGCTTGAGAAAAATTTTAGTAAATTGAGACTTAGCACTTGCATTATTGGTCTATATCAATTATGATTGGACTATACCAATAAAACAGTGCGGAGGTTAACAACAATGAAAGTTATTATTACTAAAGATCAAAAAGCAGCAGGCGTTGAAGGCTATAAAGTTTTTGCAGATGCAATCAAGAATGGGGCTAAGGTATTCGGCTTGGCAACAGGTTCAACTCCTGTGACAACCTATGAAGAAATCGTTAAGAGCGACTTGGATTTCTCGAACTCGACTTCGATCAACTTGGATGAATACGTTGGTATCAGCCCAGACAACGATCAAAGCTACAAGTACTTCATGAATGAACATCTTTTCTCTAAGAAACCATTCAAGAACTCATATTTGCCAAATGGCTTGGCTGAAGATCCTGAAGCTGAAACAGTACGTTACAACAAGATCATTGCTGACAACCCAATTGACTTGCAATTGCTTGGTATTGGCCGCAATGCACATATCGGCTTCAACGAACCAGGAACTTCAACTGAATTAGAAACACATGTTGCTGATTTGACAGAATCTACAATTGAAGCTAATGCACGTTTCTTTGAACATGTCGAAGATGTGCCTAAACAAGCTTATTCAATGGGGATCGGTTCGATCATGAAATCTAAGAAGATCTTGCTTGAAGCTTTCGGTGAAGATAAGGCAGATGCTGTTGCTAAAATGATCGAAGGCCCAGTCACAAAAGACGTGCCTGCAAGTATCTTGCAAAAACATGATGATGTTGTTGTTTTGATCGACGAAGCAGCAGCTTCCAAATTAACTCAGAAATATTAAAAAGTAGTCTAAAAAAGAGGAGCTCGCCATCCATTGGCGGGTCCCTCTTTTTTTACCTTCAATTACAGATGAAAAGTTTATTTCCGAATCTCATCCAAGAATTTCTGAGTCAAAAAAGAACGCAGCTGCTTTGTAGAAGCAGTTTGAAAAAGAGCTGTGTTCTCATCATTCATGATCATTAGACTTGAGATCATGCCGAGTGTACTTTCGGTTAGATGGTTGATTTTTTCCGGTGCCAGCAAGACAACTAGACGTTTAACAGCAATTGGTTCTTGGTCCATTGCTCTCAGTGTTAAAGGAGAGCTTAACTCAAAAATTGCAAAGAAAGGCTGCTTGACTCCTTGATTACTCGTGTGCAAGAGAGCCAGGTTAGTATCCGGGATCCCGATCGGGGCAAGTTCAGCCCGTGATAGCAGACCAGAGATCACTGAGTCTGGCTGACTGATATATTTATTTGAAATCTGAGCGACGATTGCTTGAGTCAACTCTGATAATGTTTCGCTGGTATTAGGCAGACTTGTGACTGAGCAAGATGTCACGATGCGGTTGTAGAGCGTGATCTGCTCAGCCTTGTGAGCCAGGATCTGCGGGTCAGCAAGTTGTTCAGTCTTTCTAGTATCCGTTGGAACTGAATCTACGGTAAATTTTTTCTGATAAGAGTTGAGCCAGTTGCGGATCTTGGCGACATCATTTTCCAGTAGAAGCGGGCTGACCACCTGATATTCCCGCGGAAAGCCGGGTAATTCAAGGGTGGAGAGGATCAAATCATATTCCCGCGGGTTGATCTGGTCGAGTTGACTGACTTTAGAAGTTGCGATTTGTTGGATCTCGGGGACCTCTTTAAGCAAACGGCTTTTTAAAATCTGCGAAGTTGAAAAGCCGTTTTCGCAGACAACTAAGGCTCGTAAACCGCGCTGGTAGGAACGGTTGGTGTATTCATTGGCAAAATACAGCAAGAGCAGCTGAACTTCCGGCTCGGTCAGTTCCTTGTCAAAAAAGACTTCCTGCCACTGAGCCTTGATCGTCTGGTACAGGCGCGAGTAATTGTCGCTGTTCCGCTGTAGGGTGTCGATCTGGACGTTAGGCAGTTGTT
>NZ_BFFP01000026.1 GCF_003864415.1 Ligilactobacillus salitolerans | reverse complement strand
GACGATCAAGTGTACAATTATCCATGAACAAAACTTCTTTCTATTTTCGTCATTTAGACGAATTGGATTTGGGGAGACACGGTGTAGTGGCCTTGTCTCTTTTTTTATAATAATACAAAAAACAAAAAAACTGGTACAGATAGTAAAATTTCTCTATCAGTACCAGATATTATAGAACCTTTTTTAATCGAAGCTCGGACGGGTTTGCCAACCAAGGTTGTGCTTTTTTTGTTTAACTTTCTTGCCGCCGGTTGCCCAGTGATCCAGGATCGCTGCGACACATAAACATAAAGGTTCATCTGACTGAGAATAAAAGTCAAACTTGATGCAAAGCTGCCCATTTTTATAAGTATCACCTGTTCGCATGACTAAATCGCGGCCGGAGAAAATTTTATAGCGAAAATTATTCAAGTTTCCCAGCAAAAACCAGTTTAAGCCCTTAACGAATAACATTTCTGAACTCACACCATAATAGCGCCGTAAAGAGCCGACTTTTTTTCCGTTGGAGTAAAGGTCAAACTTGGGAAATACGCCGAGGGAACTCTGCTTGATCTCAGCCAATAGGTCGCCTGAAACTGCATAGACGGAAAGGGCATCATGAACGCGCCCCCAGCGGCCAGTAATGAAGTAGATTATTTCGTTATTTTCATTTTTAATGGTGGTGACGCCCTTCTTGGTAAAACCAAGACGTTGGGCATATAAAGACCGCATTTATTTCACATCCAATCTGCCTTAACAGAGGTTGACTAAATTATTTGCTGAGCTCGCTCAGCTGTTCTTCAATTGCCAATCCCGCACCGTTTTCAGTATTCTTTGCGGTCAGATGATTGGCAGCTAATTTGATCTCGTCAGTGGCGTTTTCCATCGCGTAGCTGATCCCTGCTGCCTGGATCATAGAGAGGTCATTGCCATTATCGCCAAGCGCCATGACATTATCCAGCGGGATATTTAACCGGTCAGCGTAAGCCTGCAAAGCGATCCCTTTTTGTGCATTGACGTGGTTGATCTCAATGTTCCCGCTGCCTGAAGAGGTGATGACTAATGATTCATTTTGGGCGATCTGTTCTTTAACTTTTTGTAATCCCTTTTGACCTTGCGGACTGAAGGCAACTATCTTGTAAATCCGAATGTTGGGATCTTCGACCAGTTGGTAGTAATCATCGACATAATTGATGTTCATTAACTCTAGCCGTGCGGAAGCTAGACTGACAGCCAATTTAAACGGTGTGGTTGAATCAATGCTAGCCAAGAGTTCAGCAAAATTTTCTATGCGGGCAGCTTTGTCATCAGAGCAGACACCTTTGGATGTAATGACTTCAAAATACAAACCAGCTTTTTTGAGCAAAACCATGATTTTTTGCACCAGCGAATCGGCCAACGGCGCAGAGCTCAGAACTTTGCCGGCTTCGTCTAGGACCAAAGCCCCATTGAGAGTGATCAGCGGACAGGAAATACCAGCATCATCCAAAAGAGGCTTGACCTCCTTGAAAGCCCGGCCAGTTGAGACGATAAAATGGACACCTTTTTCCCGCGCGTGCTTAATGGCGGCAATATTATAGTCTGAAATAACCATATGATCATTGAGCATGGTACCGTCCATGTCGGAAGCAATTAATTGTAGCATAAACTGTGACCTCACTTTTATTTTCTTATTTCTATTTTAGCATGATAGGAGAGGACCGTGGGACTACAACGTTTATTTTTACCGTTTTAGCTTGACAAATAGGGTCAGTAATAATAAGTTTGGTTTGCATCAAATTAATTCTAAGTATTTTAGTAGAAAGCGTTTTATTATGTTAAAATAAATTTGAGGTGTTTTTATGAAAGCGTTGCTCAAAAATGATTGGCAAACTGTTTTGGAGCCTGAATTTGAAAAGGAATATTACCATGACTTACATACTTTTCTGCGGGGAGAGTATCAGCACTATGATATTCACCCAGATATGTATCATATTTTTCAAGCTTTTGAGTGGACTCCTTTTTCTCAGGTAAAAGTTGTGATTTTAGGTCAGGATCCGTATCACGGTGAAAATCAGGCTCACGGCTGCAGTTTTTCTGTTAGACCGGGCGTGGCGATCCCGCCATCCTTGAGAAATATTTATAAAGAACTGCAAAGTGATTTGGGCATTAAGCCAGTTAACCACGGCTACCTGGAAAAATGGGCTAAACAGGGTGTTTTGCTGTTGAATTCCGTTTTGACGGTCCGTGATGGTCAGGCTTTTTCGCATCATGGTAAAGGATGGGAGCGGCTGACTGATGCTGCAATTGAAAAATTATCTGCACGTGAACGGCCGGTGATTTTTATTTTGTGGGGTATGGCAGCTCAAGATAAAATCAGGCTGATCGATCAGAGCCGCAATGTGATCATTGCTTCTCCGCATCCGAGCCCACTTTCAGCGAATCGCGGATTCTTTGGCTCGCGGCCGTTTTCCAAAACTAATGCCGCACTGGAAGCGATGGGAGAAGAACCAATTGACTGGCAACTGCCGCAGACAGTTTCACTTCCCAAGTAAGCCGACCAAGAGAAGAACTTTTGTAGTAACACCTGTCAAGACATGAAGGATCAACAAAAATTCGGTTCACCGGATCGATCATAGTATCATGTTCAAAAAAATAGGGAGGGATCTTAGATGGATCTGTTTACAAGTTTAAAGGAAAAAATCAAGGGTAAAGATAAAGCAATTGTCTTCCCAGAAGGCGAGGATGGCCGTGTCTTAGGTGCTGCTTTGCGTTTAGCACAGGAAGGTATCCTCCGTCCGATAGTTTTAGGTAATGCAGCAAAAATCAAAGAAAAAGCTCATGATCTGGGCAAAGATGTGCTGGCTAACGTCACTTTGATCGATCCAGAAAAATATCCGCAAACAGACTTTGAAGAAATGGTCGCTAAATTCGTGGAACGGCGTAAGGGCAAGAATACCGAAGAACAAGCGCGCGAATGGTTAAAGGACGTTAATTATTTTGGGACAATGCTGGTTTACATGCATAAAGCAGACGGATTAGTTTCTGGTGCAGTTCATGCGACTGGTGATACAGTCCGTCCAGCTCTTCAGATCATCAAGACTAAGCCAGGTTTGAAGAGGACCAGCGGTGCGTTTATTATGACACGCGGCGATGGTTCAGAAACCTATGTCTTTGCAGACTGTGCGATCAACATTGATCCAAGTGCTGAAGACTTGGCTGAAATTGCAGTCACGAGTGCGCAAACTGCGCGGCTGTTTGATATTGATCCGAAGGTCGCTATGCTGAGCTTTTCAACTAAGGGTTCTGCTAAAGGACCACAGGTCGACAAAATGGTTCAAGCAACGGAATTGGCGCACAAAAAAGCTCCATCTCTGCCGATCGATGGTGAACTGCAATTTGATGCATCCTTTGTCCCAACTGTTGCACAGCAAAAAGCACCTAATTCAGAAGTTGCCGGCCACGCCACAGTTTTTGTGTTCCCAGAGCTGCAATCAGGGAATATCGGCTACAAGATCGCGCAGCGTTTCGGCGGATTTGAAGCTATTGGACCTGTTTTGCAAGGCTTAAATCAGCCGGTTTCTGACTTATCACGTGGCTGCAACGAGCAAGACGTGTATAATGTAGCTATTATGACAGCTGCCCAAGCGGTCATGGAATAATAGAAAAGTAAGAGATGAATCGAATGGACTTTATTGCTCACAACCCGGAAGAAACTCAGCAATTTGCACACAAACTTGCACAACATCTTCAAGCTGGAGATGTGATCTTGCTGCAAGGTGATCTTGGAGCGGGTAAAACGACTTTCACCAAAGGATTAGCTTTGGGTCTCGGGATCAAACGCAACATTAAAAGCCCGACCTTTACGCTCATTCGGGAGTATACTGAAGGGCGCTTGCCTTTGTACCATATGGATGTCTACCGCCTAGAGGGCACCGGGACCGCAGACCTCGGCTTAGACGAATATTTTGATGGTGATGGTGTTTGCGTGGTTGAATGGCCGCAATATGCTGGGGATGATCTGCCTGATCAGTATCTTAAAATCAGTTTTGTTAAGGATCCTGATGCGGATGATCAGCGTGTTCTTAAGCTGCAAGCCCATGGTTTACATTATACCCAGCTGATCAAACAGCTGGACGAATAAAAAAGGTTCCTATCCGAGGTGATAGGGACCTTTTTTGTGTAAATTTGATCTGGTCTAATTTAGTATGCCTTGACCAGGGATTTTAACTGCTCCGTGCCAAAATTCTGAGCTTGATAGAGCAGGATCTTCGCGCATGCCTGACTGTCATCTAGAGCATTGTGGTGGTTGATCAAGGGGATTTTTAGAAAATCACACACTGTATTTAGCTTGTAGTTTGGCAAGTCGGTTAGGAGCTGGCGACTGGTTTTGAGCGTATCAAGTACCATGAAGTTCGGTAAGGGCATTTGATAAAACTCCAGCGTTTTTTTCAAGACACTGCAGTCAAAAGAAGCATTGTGGGCAACGACCAGTTTATCCTGCGCAAAAAAAGGAGAGATATGCGGCCAAAGTTCAGGGAAAGTAGGCGAATTGGCAACGTCTCTTTCTGTGATCCCATGGATCTTGATATTGTTTGGAGAAAACGGGGTCGGGGGCTTGATCAAAGAGTACATTTCATCGACGATCTGATTATCACGAACGACTGTTAAAGCTAAGGAACACGCGCTGTGTCGCTTGGGACTGGCGGTTTCAAAATCCAGAGCGATAAAATTCATGGCAGCAAAAACTCCTTTTTAGAATGACTAGTTTGTTCAAATCAGGCAGAACAAAACGCGATCTGCGAATTTAAGCAAGAAACTAGCTGATATTAGCCCAATTATAACAGAAAAATGGTAAAATTGACGGTAGCATAATCAGATAGTGAGGAAAAATAATGGTTTTAACAAATTCAATCACAGTCACAGATCTGCAAAACATTGAAATCTTAAGAGATGAACCCTTAGCAAATTATACGAATACTTGTACTGGCGGCCCAGCGGATTTTTTGGTTTTTCCTAAAACAGCCGCTGAACTGAAATTATTGTGTCGGTGGGGTAAACAAGAAAATATCCCACTGACGATCTTGGGCAATGCCAGCAATTTGATCGTCAAGGACGGCGGTATTCGCGGTTTAGTGATCATTTTAACGAAGATGGATCAAATCCAGGTGAATGAACAGACTGTCACTGCTCAAGCCGGAGCTGCAATGATCGCAACTACTCAAGCAGCTTGTCAGGCAGGACTAAGCGGCTTGGAGTTCGCCGCGGGGATCCCAGGATCTGTTGGCGGTGCGATTTTTATGAACGCTGGTGCCTATGCGGGTGAGATCAAAGATGTTGTTCAGGAAGTACTAACGGTTGATTTTGCAGGTAATGAGCATGTCTACCGTGGATCCGAGCTTGATTTCGGTTACCGGCATAGTCTGATCCAAGAGCAGCAGCTGATCGTAGTTCAGGCAACTTTTCAATTGCAGCCTAAAAAAGAAAGCTTGATCCGTGAACAAATGGACCAACTAAATTTCTTGCGTGCATCTAAACAACCGCTCGAGTACCCCTCATGCGGCAGTGTTTTTAAACGGCCGAAGGGATACTTTACCGGCAAATTGATCCATGATGCCGGCTTGCAAGGCTACCAAGTCGGCGGAGCACAAGTCTCGCTCAAGCACGCGGGTTTTATCGTTAACCGGGGCGGGGCGACTGCTACGGATTATTTGCAGGTGATCGCGCATGTTCAAGCTGTGATCAAAAAGCAGTTTGACGTAGTTTTAGAAACAGAAGTCAGGATCTTAGGCGCATAAAAAGTCAAACATAAAAAAGGCTTCTCAGGTCTGAAGCACTGGGTATTATTAGAGAAATAATACCGGATGCTGGCAGCTTACCTGGGAAGTCTTTTTGACTGTAATTTTTTATTTAGTACGAGTTTGTGTTTCTTGTTCTTGCACTAGCGTATCGTTGGCTGATAAATATAGTCTAAGTGTGATCCAGATGACCATTTGGATCAGCGTCATGAAGGTTACGAAAACAAGCATCCGTGGACTCCACATCTCAACTAGCTGATCGATAACTTGATCTGGGTTAAAAAATAGATAGGCAGTATGCAGGCGCAGAAAACGTCCGACATAAACCCCAATTGAGGCAGCAAGGATCAAGACAAAGACGAACGCGTTGCGCAGCCAGAAACTGTGTGCTTTAATTTTTAACATGATTTGATTGGCGACATGCTCGAGACTCCACGTTCCTAAAATACTGCAAGACAACGCACTAACTAAGATATTGGTAAAGTTTAACCAATTATGCAAGTTAAATGACATCAACCCAGTTTCCGGATTATAGGGGTTGATCCGTGAAAGGTGGAAGAGATCTGTTAGTAAATAGGGTGCATTTGGGTAAAAAAGCAGCCACAAAATGCCAAGCGGTACAAAAAGTAAAAGCGGCTGTTTATGATCCAAGTGCATGGCCAGCTCGATCGGTAAATAGCCTAAAAAAGTATTTAGCAAGAGAAAACTAAAGAAGCCGCCTTGCCGGTAAACCGTTAGATAAATATAAACCAGATAAACTAGAAAAGAGATCCTGATCAGCCATCTGCTTTTTTTTGCCATAAATTTCACCCAATTTCTCAAAAATCCCTCATTTATTCTCCATTCTAACAGTTAAAAATAGGAAGAAAGCTAATTGCAAACATTTTTTAGATGAATTTAAGAAACTCCGCCTAGAGCGACTCAATGTTTTATTCGATACGACTGGGGCGCTGTGCTATAATGAAAAAGTAAATTTTTTTCAAAGGAGGTAATTTTCAGGTGTCCTTTGACTGGAGTAATATCATTACCTGGCGTAATTTAACTGACCTCTTGGATATTTTAGTGGTCTGGTACGTCATCTATAAGTTATTGATGTTGATTCGCGGCACGAAGGCAGTGCAGCTCTTTAAGGGCGTTGTGATCATTATCTTGATCAAAGTGCTTAGTGCTTGGCTGGGGCTGCATCTTGTTTCTTGGATCATGGACCAGATCATCAACTGGGGCGTGATCGGGATCATTGTGATTTTCCAGCCTGAGATCCGGCGCGGCTTGGAGCATTTGGGAAGGAACCCATTCTTTGCTGCAAATCGACGAGAAAATGAAGCTGAGATCAAATTAGTAGAAGCCTTAGATAAGGCAATTCAATACATGTCTAAGCGCCGGATCGGAGCGTTGATCTCGATCCAGATGAATACTGGTTTAGAAGATTACATTGAAACTGGGATCGATCTTAACGCCGAGGTGACAGGGGAACTGCTGATCAACATTTTTATTCCCAACACACCTTTACATGACGGTGCTGTGATTATCAGAGATAATAAAATTGCTGTTGCTGCTGCATATCTGCCTTTGTCCGAGTCTAACCTGATCCCTAAAGAACTAGGGACTAGACACAGAGCGGCAGTAGGGATCAGTGAAGTAACTGATGCTTTAACGGTCGTAGTTTCAGAAGAAACCGGCGGCGTAACTTTTACTAAGAACAGTGAACTGATCCGGGACTTGTCACGAGAAGATTATTTGAAATTCTTGAAAAACGAGCTGATCCCATCAGACGATAACAAGAAGAGTAACCCCATCACCCAATTCTTTGAAGGTTTGTTCAAGGGGGGAGCTAAACATTGAAACTAGCTCAAGTTTTTAATTCGAAAATCGCCTATAGCCTTATTTCCTTATTGTTTACTGTCTTCCTGTTCGTCTATGTTAATTCGGAGCAGCTTTCAGGCGGAAATAATCAGTCAGGCACAAGCATTTCGCTGATGAAAAACACACGCGCGACTGTTAAAAAAAGCCCCAACCTAAATTACGATAGCGACAAGTATTATGTTTCTGGAGCTCCGCAGACAGTCAAGGTGACCTTGATCGGCCCGAGCGGTCTGGTGAAGTCTGCAGAAAATACGGGCAATTTTCAAGTCAATGCTGACTTGAGCGGTTTAAAGACCGGGACACATACAGTCCAACTGAAAACAAGCGGGTTGAGTTCTGAACTTTCCTCGCGAGTTTCTCCCAGTTCGATCAAGGTCAAGATCAGTAAACGTGCTGAAGCTACTTTGCCGGTTCAAGTTCGTTATGATTCTGCTAAGATCGCTGATGGCTATGCCGCTGGTGCTGCAACGTCCAGTCGGCAGACGGTTAAAGTAGTCGGTGCCAAAAAAGATATCAAGAAGATCGACAGCGTTGTAGCTGATGTGGACCTGGACAAGGATGCAAAAAAATCAACGACTAAGAATGTTATGCTTCGGGCGATCAGTTCTTCTGGCAAGCAGTTAGATGTGACGATCTCGCCTGAAACGGCCAGGGTCAATATTCCGATTTACCTAGCATCTTCAGATAAGAAAGTTCCGCTGAAATTGGTTGCTGATGGTTCAGGTGTTGATGGCAAGAAGTACAGTTTATCATCAAAGACCAAGTATGCTACGTTGACAGGGACCAAAGATGCCTTAAAAAAAATCGACGAGTTGGAAGTTCCGGTTTCATTGGCAGGAGTCAGTGATGATCAGCAGCGGACAATTTCTCTAGCCTCGAATCGTTCAGGGGTCACCAAGGTGTCGCCTGCTTCGGTTCAAGTTAGTATTAAGGTGACAGATCAAAGCTCAAGCAGCAGTTCTTCTGGCGCAAGCAGTTCATCTTCTTCGACAGAGAATAACAGTTCCGCTGCGGGTTCAACCTCTTCACAGCCTGCTGCAAGTGATTCTGATGATGATAATGATTCGGGCAGTTCTGGAAAAGGGAGCCAGACGACCACAAGTTCTCAATCATCATCTTCCAGTTCTTCCAGCAGTGCTAGTTCAGCTAGTGATGAAGCTAGCTAGCTAGCAGGTTTTGAACTGCAAAATTTAAACAATTCAATTAAGGAGCAATAATGATGAAATATTTTGGTACAGACGGGGTTAGGGGTATCGCAAATGAAACGTTGAGTCCTGAATTGGCCTTTAAATTAGGCCGTTGTGGGGGCTATGTATTAACCAAGCATAAAAAGAACCCGGATGAGCCTGCCCGTGTTTTAGTAGCTCGTGATACCCGGATCTCTGGTGAGATGTTACAGGAGGCTTTGATCGCCGGACTTTTGTCGGTCGGCATTGAAGTTTTCCCACTAGGGGTGATCACAACTCCAGGGGTTGCTTACCTGGTTCGTTTGCAAGATGCTGATGCTGGTGTCATGATTTCTGCTTCCCATAACCCGGTTCAAGATAATGGGATCAAGTTCTTTGGCGGAGACGGCTATAAGCTTTCTGACGCCAAGGAAGAAGAAATTGAAGCTCTCTTAGAGCAAGAAACTGATGACTTGCCGCGTCCAGCTGCTGCAGGTCTAGGGATGATCAGCGAGTACCATGAAGGTGCCTTAAAGTATGTCCAGTTCCTAGAGCAGACGATCCCTGATGACTTGGAAGGACTTCATGTTGCAATTGATAGTGCTAACGGGGCTACGAGTGCGATCGTTTCGAATCTTTTTGCTGACTTAGGGGCAGACTTTGAAACGATGGCGACTAACCCTGATGGTCTCAATATCAACGATGGTGTCGGCTCGACTCACCCTGAAGCTTTGAGCAAGTTTGTTGTCGAACAGGGCGCTCAGGTCGGGGTGGCATTTGACGGTGATGGCGACCGTTGTATTGCAGTTGATGAAACTGGTGCGATCGTCGATGGTGATAAGATCATGTATATTTGCGGCAAATATATGGATCAACGCGGCCGGTTAAAGAAGAATACCATTGTAACAACTGTTATGAGCAATCTTGGCTTATACAAGGCAATGGAAAAGAACGGTTTGGTTTCGGTCAAAACTCAAGTTGGTGACCGCTACGTCGTTGAAGAAATGTTAAAGAATGGATATAACGTTGGCGGTGAACAGTCAGGCCACGTTGTCTTTTTGGACTTCAACACGACCGGTGACGGGATGCTGACTGCTTTGCAGCTCTTGAACGTTATGAAACAGACTGGTAAAAGGCTTTCAGAATTGGCTGCTGAAGTAGCCACTTATCCGCAAGAATTAGTCAACGTTCGGGTCCAAGATAAGCAAAAGGCATTGAATAACGAAAAAATCTTGGCTAAGATCGAAGAAGTTGAAGGCAAAATGGCTGGCGAAGGGCGCGTCTTGGTCCGTCCAAGCGGGACAGAGAATCTTTTGCGTGTGATGGCTGAAGCTGCTACGGAAACATTGGTTCATGACTACGTGATGGAAATTGTTGATGTTGTCAAAGCAGAAGTCGGCGTTGAAGAACAGTAGTGATCGTGCGCTAAAAAATGCAACTCTCTGAAAAATCTGTTAAAAACTAAAACAGGCTTTGAATGATTTAAGTCATTCAAAGCCTGTTTGCGTTACCGGCAAACGAAAATTGCCAGGTATTTGTGAATAGCGGATCTTAACGGTAGAAGGAGTTAAAACTGTAATTTAGGATCCGCAGCCCCAGATAAACAATGCTGGTTAAAAGTATGTAATAAAAGAAGATCCCTGCTAGCAACAATAAGATCAGCCATCCGTGAAAAATTGCAAAGAAGGTTGAAGCAGTTGCTGTGAAAGAGGAAAAATGGAGTATTTTTAGCAAGAGTTGCACGATTAAAAAAACTAATGCTAATTTACGGCTAACTCGCAGTTGTTTTTTGTTGATCATGAAGTTTCCTCCTTAGACAGCTTATTTCTTCGTTAAAACTACAAGTTCATTATATTATAGGTGGGACAAAAAATTCAAAGAAAAAGGGAAAAGATTTGAGCTTAGTTTCTCTTTTGCCAGAAATTCAACTATGTTTTTCTTGCCGCGGTGCAAATAAAGGGATTGCCTTTCGCAAGAAAAGATATATCAAAATATATTTTTACTTTTTATTGACACCGCTTTCAGAATACGTTATACTTTATGTGTAAGGTATTTAGTAATTTACCTTCTAATCAATTCTCTTTCTCTCTTATGCCGCCGCCGACAGATCACTGTCGGCGGTTTTTTGACCTAAACGTCAATACTGGATATAATTTATGTACAGAATAAATTTTGCTGAGATCGGATAGTTGAATGTTGTGTTAGCCGATCAGTCGGGAAGGGTGCTAGTAGTGAGTAATGAAACTTTAACGCTAATAGAAGAGATCACTAGAAACGATGGGTCGCAGTACTATGAAATCTCCAATATGGTTCAGAATGGGCGGGCAGAGTTGGCTGCAGTCAGGAAATTCATTCAGAGCGTTAGAATAGTGCAGCTGAATATTCCCCGTTCATCAAGTGTCGTTAAATATGAAGAGTACATCAATCAAAATTTTACAATGCCCAATGAGGACATGGATCATTTTGAAGAATGGACTAGAACGCCTGAAATGGAACAAGTTGTTCAGTCCATTTTGCGTGAAAATCATGTCGCTTAGGTCGAATGCATTAAAAAAACATGAGTTTTATTAAAATATATTGTTTACACGCTGAGAATGTTATGGTATAACTATATATGTTAAGTTAATACTTAAGTTAGATTTTTGTAGTAACTTTTTAGCACTAAACATATTGCTCAGTAGTTCAGTGGTAGAATAATTGACTGTTAATCAAGAGGTCGCTGGTTCGAACCCAGCCTGAGCAGTTAGAAAATATCATGTAAAAGGATCAACTTTTTTAAGTTAAGAAAAAGTTGATCTTTTTTTGTACACATTTTATTAAAATTAAATTATGCTGTACTTATTCATAAAACAAAAAACATGCAGCTTAATACTTGAATGAAACTGCAAAATATCCTTTTGTAAAAAAATTTACGTGTTCTTTACACAAAGAAGAGCTTTTTTTTACAAAGAATCTTTAGAATAATTATGAAAGGATAGAGTAATTATGAAAAAAAAGCAAATAATCACTACCTTGTTAGTCCTCGGCTTAGCTCTGGCTGGGTGTGCAAAACAAGATTCTTCTGCAAAGAAGACGATCCAAGTCGTTGGTTCAAGTGCGATGCAGCCTATTGTTGAAATGGGGGCTCATGAATACCAACGCTCTGTACCTGAACAAAAAATAACTGTCCAAGGCGGTGGTTCTGGAACTGGATTGAGCCAGGTTCAGAGCGGTGCGGTGGACATTGGCAATTCCGATATTTTTGCGGCTAATCAAAAAGGAATTGCTGCTTCTAAGCTGCATGACCACAAGCTCGCTGTGATCGGAGTTGCACCGATCGTTAACAAAGATGTGGGCGTTAAGAATATCACGATGGCCCAGTTGCGAGGAATATACACTGGACATTATACGAACTGGAAACAGCTGGGCGGTCAGAATATTGAGATCGTTGTGATCGATCGGGCACAAGGGAGCGGCACTCGTTCGATCTTTGACAGTGAAGTTCTTGGCGGTCAGAAAAAAATGAAGGCGCAAGAACAAGATTCGAATGGTTCGGTTCAGCATATGGTCGCTGATACACCAGGGGCTATCTCTTATGTTTCTTTCCCATATTTAAAAGACACTTTTACTGCGTTAAAGATCGATGGGATCGCTCCAACTACCAAAAATGTGACGACGAATGCCTGGAAACTCTGGGGATATGAACATATGTATACTGGTAAGAGTCCTTCCAAAGAAACCAAAGCATTTATTAATTATCTGCTCAAATCAGATAAAATTCAGGAAAAGCTTTTAACGAGACTGCACTATATTTCTTTGCGGTCAATGAAGGTTGAAAAAGACCAGCATGGCAAGGTTACACCAGTTGAGTAAATCTTCTCTTAAGCTGAGCTGGACATTTGGTTTTAATTGAGAGGTGGAGAATATGGATTCGATCAAGGAGAAGATTCAAAGTAAATCTAAAGAAACTAGACAGGAAGTCACAGGCAAGATTTTAAGTTACTCGGCGATCATATTGATCGTTGCGGTAGTGATTTCAATTTTTGCTTTTGTTGCATCTAAAGGGATCGCGACTTTTACGCAAAATCACGCAAGTTTAAAGGACTTTTTTCTGACCACGGACTGGTCTCCCACAGCAGTCGGTAAAGACGGGCGCCCCTTGGTTGGTGCCCTGCCAATGATCCTCGGTTCGTTTGGGGTCACCTTGTTGGCAGTTTTATTTGCGACTCCCTTTGCGATCGGAACTGCTCTTTACATGACGCAAATAGCTAGTAAAAGGGGACATCGTTTACTGCAGATCGTGATCGAACTGCTTGTTGGGATCCCTTCAGTCGTATACGGCTTTATCGGATTAAGCGTCGTGGTCCCGTTCGTTCGGACTCATTTTGGCGGTTCAGGTTATGGGATCTTATCAGGGTCTTTCGTTTTGTTTGTGATGGTCCTGCCGACAGTGACTTCGATGACTGAAGATAGTTTACGTGCGGTTCCTTCATACTATAAATCTGCTTCGTTAGCATTAGGTGCAACGGAGTGGCAGACGATCTACAAGGTTATTTTACGCGCGGCATTGCCTGGGATCTTGACCGCCGTAGTTTTTGGCATGGCACGTGCCTTTGGAGAGGCTTTGGCAGTCCAAATGGTTATCGGAAATGCTACCTTGATGCCTAAAGGGCTGCTTTCGGCTTCTTCGACCTTGACCAGTGTGTTAACAATGGGGATCGGAAATACTGTCATGGGAACCGTGGGCAATAATGCCTTGTGGTCCTTAGCGCTAGTCTTATTGCTGATGTCTTTGATCTTTAACTTACTGATCAAATGGATCGGAAGAAGGGGGCGTTTCTAATGGATTCAAAAACTGCGAATAAACTAGCCTTATTAACGATCAAATTGATCGCTGGAATCGTAGTTGTGATCCTCGCCTTCCTGCTGGGAAGGATCTTGCTGCAGGGGGTCCCGCATATTTCCTGGAGCTTTTTGACCAAGCCCTCGCAAGAGTTCATTGCCGGAGGCGGGATCGTTTATCAACTCTTTAACTCGTTTTACCTGTTGATTTTGACTTTAGTGATCTCATTTCCGATTTCTCTGGGAGCAGGGATCTTTTTAGCCGAATACGCACCTAAAAATTGGTTCACCGAAGTGATCCGGATGGCAATTGAAATTTTGAGTTCACTGCCGTCAGTTGTGGTTGGCCTTTTTGGGTTCCTGCTTTTTGTTGTCCAGTTGAAGATGGGCTTTTCCATACTTGCTGGTGCGATTGCGTTGACTTTCTTTAATTTGCCTTTGCTGACCCGAAACATTGAAGAATCACTGAATGCAGTCTCTGACCTGCAACGCGAGGCTGGACTTGCTTTAGGTCTTTCCAAATGGAGAACAGTCTTGAAGGTTATTATCCCCGAGGCATTGCCAGGGATCATTACCGGGATCGTCTTAGGCGCAGGGCGTGTATTTGGTGAAGCTGCTGCTTTGATTTACACCGCCGGTCAGAGTGCTTCAACGATCGATTTTACCAATTGGAATCCATTTGACGCCGCGAGCCCTTTGAACTGGTCGCGTCCAGCTGAAACTTTGGCAGTTCATATTTGGAAGATCAATTCAGAAGGAATCATGCCAGATGCAGCTGCGGTTTCTGCTGGTACATCGGCTGTTTTGATTATTGTAGTTTTGATCTTTAACCTGTCTGCACGCTATCTAGGAAACCGTTTGTACCGTAAATTTACTGCGGCAGATAAATAAGTTTCTGTTTGACGAAGAATGTTTTCGGAGCTTTAAATTGGAGGTTTTAAGATGGATGTTGGACAATATGATTTGAATGACACTGCGATCAGAACTTTTGATCCAAAAGAACATGAACTAGCAATTTCAACGGATAATTTACAGGTTTTCTATGGTGATAATCATGCCTTTTATGATGGCTCACTGCAATTTGAACGCTATAAGATCACGGCGCTGATCGGGGCATCGGGTTCAGGTAAATCGACTTTTTTGAGGTCTTTAAATCGGATGAACGATGGAGTAGCTCGCGTCGATGGTCAGATCTGGTACCGCGGACTGGATATTAACTCTCCACGGATCAATGTTTATGAGATGCGCAAACATGTCGGCATGGTCTTTCAACGGCCTAATCCTTTTTCCAAATCGATCCGAGAAAATATTACTTTTGCTTTGAAAGAAAACGGCATTAAGAAAAAGCAGCAATTGGACCAGATTGTTGAGGAAAGCTTGAAAGGTGCTGCGCTATGGGATGAGGTCAAAGATATCTTAGATCGGAGTGCCTTAGCTTTATCTGGCGGTCAGCAGCAGCGGTTGTGCATTGCGCGTGCGATCGCGATGAAACCTGATATTTTGTTGATGGACGAACCAGCCAGCGCGTTAGATCCCATCTCGACTTTGAAAGTCGAAGAAACAATGGTTGAGCTTAAGAAGAAGTATACGATCATAATTGTGACGCATAATATGCAGCAAGCTTCGCGAGTCAGTGATTATACTGCTTTCTTTCATTTAGGACACGTGATCGAATACGATAAGACTAAAAATGTTTTCACCCTGCCGCAAAAAAAGGCGACGGATGATTACGTTTCGGGTAATTTTGGCTGATATGCAGGAGGTTGAAGAAGTGAGCGAATATATTTCCACGCAAAACTTGCATTTGTATTATGGTGAAAACGAAGCTCTAAAGGGGATCGACCTTTCTTTTCCAGACAATGGGATCCACGCTTTGATCGGTCCTTCCGGCTGTGGAAAGTCTACCTATCTTCGTTGCCTCAATCGGATGAACGATCTGATACCAAGTGTTAAAATTACTGGGAAGGTAGCAATTGGCGGGGATGACATCTATGGACCGAAAACCGACACGGTAGAGTTGCGGAAACAAGTCGGCATGGTTTTTCAACAACCAAATCCGTTTCCATTCTCTATTTATGATAACGTCGCGTATGGTTTAAAGTTAGGTAAGAAAAGAGATAAACAGTACCTTGATGAGCGGATCGAAACGAGTTTGAAGCAGGCTGCGGTCTGGAATGAGGTCAAAGATGACTTGGACAAAAGCGCGCTTTCCCTTTCGGGCGGGCAGCAGCAAAGGGTCTGTATCGCACGGGTATTAGCTGTGCAGCCTTCGGTGATCTTGCTGGATGAACCGACCAGTGCTTTGGATCCTGTTTCCAGTAATCTGATCGAAGAGATGCTTTTGACACTGCGGGAAAATTATTCTTGTGTGATGGTCACCCATAACTTGCAGCAGGCTTCACGGATCTCGGATTCAACGTCTTTTTTCCTCGATGGTAGTCTGGTTGAGACTGGCCGAACAAAGGATATCTTTGTGGAACCGCAAAAACAGCAGACTGATGATTATCTCAGCGGCCGCTTCGGCTAGAAAGGGTGAAACAAATGAGTAGATTGCTTGATACTCAAATCAAAGAACTAAAATTGAATTTCGTTAAGATGGGGTTAAATACCGCTACTGCTTTGAAAAATGCAGTCACTGCTTGGGAGAACGAGGATCAAGAACTTGGTCAAAAAGTAGTGGATGGCGACGAAGACATCAATGAGCAGGAAACACATCTTGAGGGGAAGTCCGCGCAGATCATTGCCTTGCAGCAACCCGTTGCTGGCGACCTGCGCAAGATCGTGGCGATCCTCAAAGCTAGTTCCGATGTTGAACGGCTGGCGGATCACACTGTGCATATTGCCAGAAAAGCAGTCCGCAGTCAGAATAGTCCGCGGAAAACCAAATTAGACCGGCTCGTGCTAAAAATGGCAGACAATGATTTGAAAATGCTGCAGGATGTTTTGCAAGCATATGGCGACTTAGATGACCATGCTGCAATTGCAGTTTCTGAAAAAGATCATTTGACTGACCAATATCTCCAAGAGTTAAACCAGTTGATTTTAGAGGAGATCAAGGCGGATCATGAGTTCGTGATCGAAGGCTTCGATTACATGAAATTGGGCAATCATTTGGAACGAATTGGTGATTACGTGACTAATATTGCCGAATGGATCGTCTATACAACACGCGGACGGATCACAGAATTAGGACGTAGTGACTACTAGCCTGCCAACTAGTTTTTGCAAAAATAGCTGTAGTTTACATTTATTTGTGTAAATAACGTGAAAAAAGTACAAAATAAGTTCGCTTTTGAAGAAAAGTGTGGTAAAATTGTTTTGTGCTCAAGATGAGTAATTATAGATGTAAACTAAACTAGGAGGCTATATTTTATGTCATTCGTTAATGGTAATAAAATCTTTGCAGATGCTCGTAAGGGTCATTACGCTGTAGGTGCTTTCAACACTAATAACCTTGAATGGACTCGTGCAATTTTGAAAGGTGCTCAAGAAAAGAACGTTCCTGTTCTGATCCAATCATCAATGGGCGCTGCTAAATACATGGGCGACTATCAATTGGTTAGAAACATGGTTGAACAAGTTATGCGTTCAATGAACATCACAGTTCCTGTTATCATGCATTTAGACCATGGTAACTACGAGGCTGCTAAAGAAGCCATTGCCGCTGGTTACACTTCAGTTATGTTTGATGGCCATGATCTTCCCTTCGAAGAAAACTATGCCAAGACAAAAGAAATCGTTGAATTAGCTCACTCCAAGAACATCTCTGTTGAAGCAGAAGTTGGTTCAATCGGTGGTGAAGAAGACGGTATCATCGGCGCGGGTGAATTAGCCGACGTTGAAGAAGCTAAGAAGATCGCTGATTTGGGCGTTGATTATCTTGCTTGCGGTATCGGCAATATCCATGGCCAATATCCGGCTAACTGGCAAGGTTTGAACTTCGACCGTTTGCAAGAATTAGCTGACGTTATCAAGACACCGCTTGTTTTGCATGGTGGTTCCGGCATCCCTCAAGATCAAGTTGTTAAAGCTATCAAGATGGGTGTTGCTAAGCTCAACATCAACACTGAATGCCAGTTGGCCTTTGCTGCTGCTACTCGTAAGTACATCGAAGCAGGCAAGGATCAAGAAGGTAAGGGCTTTGACCCACGTAAACTTCTTGCACCTGGTACAGATGCAATCACAGATACAGTTAAAGAAATTATCGACTGGATGGGTACACCAGCCATCGGCTAATTTCAATCAAAATGAAAAACACACTTTACCTTTCGGGGTAAGGTGTGTTTTTTGGTTCTTGGTCCAATGGCAATGATAATCGCAGTCCTTAAATCTTGCAGATGCTGGTTTAGTTTGAGCTTAATACTCACAAACAACGGAGTAGACCGCAGTTGTTAGCACGATCAGATAAAAAGCGGCTTTTTCAGCAGGGTCCAACTAACAGCCGTTTTATTAGAAAAAGGATAGTTAAAAAGGCAGCTGCATGATTGCTTCCCTTAGGTGGGTGCAGATCGTGCAGTTGCCTTTGTTGATCAGAGAAGGGCTTATTTTGATTCAGAGATTGAAAGTACTGGTTCGAAATAGGCCAAATTTGGGTAGTCGACATTTCCCCCGTCAGTCAAGGCTAAATCGGGGATCGATGTAATTGGTAAGAATGAAAGATAGAACAGTGGGTCAGGCAAAGTACTGCCGAGTTTTTGAGCTGCCTGCTTCAATTCGACCTCTTTTGCAGCCAATTCTTCAGGAGTTAGATCGGTATTTATGCCTGCGAGCGGTAATTCTAACAACGCTAAGATCTCTCCGTCAGCAATGACAACTTGGCCGCCACCGCATTTGATCAGGGTATTTGCGGCAAGTGCCATATCTTCCCGGTTGACTCCTGCAACGACAAGGTTGTTGTCATCTGGTGCCATGGTCGTTGCAATCGCACCGCGTTGAAATGACCAGCCTGAGATAAAGCCGTGTGCGTGGTTTTGGTTGATCCCATATCGTTCGATCACTGAAGCTAAAGCAACCTTTTGCTCGATATCGGGTTCGATCACACCTTCTTGAACTGGAAGGTCAACATCGAGCCGCTTTCTGACAAATGGGCCTACACTTTTGATGGTTTCAACTGTGGCAGTCCCATTTTTGATTTTGGCTGGGGTTGCGAAATCTTCAGCGGTTAAGGGTTGATGGTCAACTGTATTTAAGAGTTTTTCCGACCGGGTAGGAGGGAGAAATTCCATTACAACTTGATTCTTGGCAGTCACTAAACGGCCTTTACTGATCACTGTTTCAACGTTGAAAGTTCCTGGGTGATCAACTAGAAGAATGTCGGCCTGTTTGCCCGGGGCGATGGATCCAACCTGATCGTTAATGTGATATGCCTCAGCGCCATTGATGGTTGCCATCTGAATTGCGGTCATTGGGGCAACACCGGCTTGGATCGCTAAACGAACCATGTGATCAAGGTGTCCGTGTTCCAGCACATCATGGGCGTTAACATCATCTGTACAAAAACTAGTATGACGTGCAACACCCGCTGTATTTTCCGTGATCGCGCGAATATTTTCTGCTAGAAATTGTGTGACAGAAGATTCACGGATCACAACGTGCAAACCTTTGCGGGCTTTTTCAAGAAATTCTTCATGGCTGTAGCTTTCATGGTCAACCTGGACTCCTGACATTAGGAACTGATTTAAGTCGCGGCCAGTCGCCATGGGGGAGCAGCCGAAGATCGGTTTGTGGTTTTTTTGTGCTGCAAGCAAGGCTTGTAAAGTATCTGGATCTTTGGTTTGAATGGATTCACGCACAGTTTCCCAAACACCGTAACATTGAGCAAGAGCCTGATATTTTTCATGGTCCTGACCATTTACATTGTATGCAATGGTTGATGAGGGGATAGTATACGGTGTTTTGTAAGGAAGTCCCCAAAAGACTTTAAACGGCAGCTGTTCAAGCTCGGCAAAGATCTCTGACAGGCCATCGAGGCCAACGACTGAAATATATTCATCCAGCCCAGAAATAATACTGGTTGTCCCGTGCGGTAGAACGGCTTGGGAGAAACGGGTCAGGCTGAGTTTGCTGCACTCAACGTGAATGTGACCATCGATCAGACCGGGCACTAAATATTTGCCGCTGGCATCGACATGCTCAGTCTTTTCACCGACATAAGCCGAGACGTCAGGATCTACAGCCACGATCATTCCGTGATAAATTGCGACATTTGCTGCATAGTATTCAGACGTGTCGACGTTAACGAGCGTTCCATTTTCAATGACAGTGTCAGCTGGAATTTTGGCAGCCCCGGCATCGATCAGACCGGCTAATTCTTGAATTGTTTGCAAATTAATAACAACCTTTCTTAAACTGATTTTTTAAAGAGCTGCTGTGTTTAATGTAAGATGTTCAGGATATACAACAGCAGGATAAAGACGAAGAGCAAGATCCACATGATGTAGTTGACTTCTTTTCTTCTTCCGGCCGCGGTCATCAAGATCGGATAGGTCAGGAAACCGAAGGCGATCCCGTATGAAATGTTGTAGGTCAAAGGCATGCCAATAATGGTGATAAAGGCAGGAAAGGCGAGTTCGAATTGGTCCCAGTGTATTTCACGCATCGATGAAGCCATGAGAACACCAACTACGATCAGAGCAGGAGCCGTAACTTGGTCGGTGACGACCGTTAACAGAGGCGAAAAAAGCAGACTGACAAAGAAGAAAAAGCCGGTCGTAACTGCTGTTAAACCTGTTTTGCCTCCGACTGCGATCCCAGCTGAAGATTCGACGTAAGCAGATGTAGGTGTCATCCCCATTACCGAACCGGCTAGCATCGAAAGAGAATCAGCCATCAATGCCTTGCCGATCCGGGGCATTTTGTTGTCTTTCATAATGCCTGCTTGTTGGGCTAAGCCAATTAGGGTACCAGCTGTATCAAAGAAGGCGACTAGTAAGAAGATCAAAACTACTGCCCACATTTGCAGGTCGCTTAAGGCTGCTAGATTAGCGACTCCGACGCCAAAGGTTGGTTTCATACTTGGAGCTAAGGAAATTAAGTGAGTTGGCATTTTGATCAGGCCAGTTGCCAGCCCCAGGACGGCAGTCGCGAAGATCCCAATAAAAATTGAACCAGGAACTTTTTTAGCCATCAGAATGGCGATGATAAAAATTCCCGCAATTGTCAGCCAGGTCGTTGGAACTGTAAATGAACCGATCGCGACCAAGGAAGATTTATCAGCTACGATCAACCCGCCGCCTTGCAGACCAACAAAGGCAATAAAAATCCCGATACCAGCTGCCATCGCATATTTTAGATCTTGGGGAATGGCATCGATAACAACCTCGCGGATCTTAAAAAATGAGAGGATCGTGAATAAAACAGAAGCGACGAAAACACCAGCCATCGCCTTTTGCCAGGGGATACCCATTCCCAAGACAACTGAAAAAGTAAAAAATGCATTATCGCCTAAACCTGCCGCAATCGAAATGGGGTAATTTGCGAGGACTCCCATTAAAACACAACCAAGGATCGCCGAGATCGCTGTTGCAGTAAAGACTGCACCTTTGTTCATGCCGGCAGCGCCTAGAATGCTGGGGTTAACGAAAAGTATGTATGCCATCGAGACAAAAGTTGTCAGGCCAGCCAAGATTTCGCGCTTGACTGTCGAACCCTGTTCTGAGATATGGAAAGTCCGCTCTACCAGACCAGGTGTTTTTGTAGTTGCTTTTTCTAAATCATCCACTGCTTATCCAGCTCCTTTTGTTTGCTTGTTTTAGTACATTATGGATTATTACATACAATATTTGATAAATCAACAAAATTATTCGTGTTTAATCATTGACTTAAATCATAAACATGGTAGAATTTTGGGTATAGAAGAGTGAACAATAAGCAAACCAGGAGGGATCAGCTTGTCTACAGAAGTTACTAAAGAATTTACCGCTAATTTACCTAAAGCCGAACTACACTTACATATCGAGGGCACTTTAGAGCCGGAATTGAAGTTAAAGTTAGCCCAACGGAATCATATTGATATCGGCCAGTCCACGATCGAGGAAGTTCAAAAAACATACGATTATGATGACTTAGCTTCTTTTTTGGCGGTATATTATCCAGCCATGAATGTGTTGCAGAAAGAAGAAGATTTTTATGAACTCGCTTTTGCATATTTAAAACGAGCAGCGGCCAATAATGTGCGTCACGTTGAAATATTTTTTGATCCTCAAGCACATACAAGTCGCGGGATCGCATTTGAAACAGTGATCAATGGCTTATATCGGGCTGTAGTAGACGCGCGGGCACTGAATGTTGATGCCGCCTTGATCATGTGCTTTTTACGTGATTTTTCGAAGGAATCCGCGAGAAAAACGCTGCTTGAGGCATTACCATATAAAGATAAATTTATCGGGATCGGTCTTGACTCAGATGAACACAACAATCCACCGCTGAAGTTTGCACGCCAGTACGAAGACGCGGCGGCTGAGGGTTTGCATCTGACAGCCCACTGCGATATCGATCAAAAAGATTCGATCGAACATATTCGGCAGGCTTTAGAGATCATGGGAGTTGAGCGGCTCGATCACGGGACTAATATCGTTGAAGATCCTGATTTGGTGCAATTTGCAGCCAAAAATCAAATTGGCTTAACTTCTTGTCCGTTATCAAATGGCTTTGTTTCTCCTGAGATGAAGGGTAAAGAAATTTTGGAGCTTTTAGCCCAAGACGTGAAAGTTTCGCTCCACTCTGACGATCCGGCATACTTTGGCGGTTATATTGGGGATAATTACTACCAGTTAGCCGACCAGTTTGCTTTAACGAAAGAACAGGTCGTTCAATTAGCCAAGAATTCCTTTGAAACCTCTTGGATTAGCCAAGAAAAGAAGGATATCTATTTGAAAGAATTGGCAGATTACGTTGCGGCTAATTAGTCTGTCCAAACAAGAGATGAAATGCAGTATGATCTAGGTAATTTTAAAACAGCAATAAAAAGTCCAACAACTCCTTGTCAACTACAAGGCTTGGTTGTTGGACTTTTGTGATATTTGACTGAGAAACAAGGTTATTTATCCTCTAAGGCGGCAGACATTTCCGCTTTGATCGCACGTTGCCCCAGCATTTGGTAAATGGCAGCCCGGATCGTGTAACCTTCAATCTGATGCAGCACTGGTGCTTTGGATTCGTTGCGGCTTACAGCTGTGTTATTTTGATTAATGACCAGGTTGAGTTCCTGGTTGAAAAGTATGGCAAAATTGTCGTAATCATTCTGGGGTTTAGCCTGTTCAAAAACTAATTGGACCACTTGTTTCACTAGTTCCAAAGAGTAAACTGATTTGAAGAGAGAGATGATCATTAATTCAGCCAAGTGCTGCCGCTGATATTTCTTTTTTTCCGGCCGCTGCAACAACCCTTTTTTGACATAACTGTTCACCATTGACGGTGTCAGCGGATTCGGCAAAAATCCCTTTAAATAGCGATTGACGAGGTTGATCAACTGATCCATGTAGAGGTCAATATCAGGAAAGTCGTTCCAGTAGGGTAAGGATAAATTAGTTTTGGATTCCATTGCATGTTCTCCTTGCTGATGATGTTCACTTGCTGCTTAATGATATCTTAACACATTATAACTAGATTTAAAGTCTAGATGTTGTTGTAAAACTATCTATTTGTGCTATACTGGGCTTTGAATAAGGAGCTGATGTAATGCATAAAAAGAGTTTAATTTTAAATGAAGTTTGGAGCGCGATCACGCACGGTGTAGGGATCGCCCTCAGTATCTTGGCTTTGGTCCTTTTGACGCTCAAAGGCACGGCCGCTTCTCAGGGGATAACTTTGACCGCATATTTAGTTTATGGGATCTCTTTATTGGGTCTGTACTTATGCTCGACTTTATTTCATTGCTTTTACTTTACAAAAGCACGCCGAGTCTTTCAAATCTTTGACCACTGTGGGATTTATCTCCTAATTGCAGGAACATATACTCCTTATTGCCTCTTAGTGATCGGTGGTAAGTTCGGCTGGGTGATCTTGACCTTGATTTGGCTGACTACCATTTTTGGGATACTTTATCACCTGCTGGCACCTGCAAGGAAGCAGAATGTAGAAACGTTAATTTATGTGCTCATGGGTTGGACTTGTCTGCTGGGGATCAAGCAGCTCTTCGCTGGTTTAGGCATGAGTGGAATGCTGCTGCTGTTTGTCGGTGGTTTGGCTTTTACCTTTGGGGCCTTATTGTATAGTATTAAAGGCTTAAAATATACGCATGTTTATTGGCACTTAGCAGTCATGCTTGGCAGCTTGTTAATGTTCCTTTCCATATATTTATATATTTGACTATATAAAGTCAAATATACGGGTAATGTAAACGCTTGCTTATGCTTTCCATTCATGCTATTCTATATATAGAGTATGGATCTTCCAGGAAAGGGGAGTGTAAAGTATGCAAGCTGTTCGTTTATCGTCCGCACAAAGTTCGGCAATTGAAAACTTTGTTGATGATTTTGAAGTAGTAAATGCATTAGCTGACAGGAATCGACAGAAGATCATCGTTTTACTGTGCCATAATTTGAACGACGGGCTGACTGTAACAGACATCACTGAACAGATGTCGATCACCCAACCCGCGGTTTCCCACCATCTCAAAATTTTGCGTGAAGCAGGTTTAGTTTCTTTTCGGAAGAATGGATTACAAAGTCTATATTATCTAACTCTCTCAGAGCCCTTAACTCAGTTGGAACGGGTGATCCACGATCTACGGATCGAAGTGGGAGATAAGTAAATTTTCAATATTGAACCGTTCGCCGAGGCAATGTCTTGCGGACGGTTTTTCTTTGCTAAAAATGAAAGATAGTTTAAAATAAATTGGTTAAAGTAATAGCCGAAGTGGAGATGGAAATTATTGCTGCGAAATACTATGCCGTTTTAAAAGGAAGAAAGAAAGGAATGTTTTCCAGTTGGGCTGAGTGTGAAAAGCAAGTTAAGGGTTATCCTGGAGCAAAATTTAAAAGTTTTACAAATAAAGCCGAAGCTGATGATTGGCTGGCAAATGCTGGTCAAGAAAAGCTAAGTCACACACAGTCAAAGCGAAAAAAAGTTCCCCTAACAAAAACAGCTGGGATTCAATTTTGGACTGACGGCGGTTCTCGCAATCATGGGAATAAAAAAGGCCAGCATGTTAAAAAAAATGATCCAGCAGCTTGGGCCTTTTGTGTGGTCAAAGATGGAAAAAAATACACTGCTAGCGGCGGTGAGTATGGCAGTACCAACAACCGAATGGAGGTCATGGCGTTAGTCAAGGCCTTAAAATTTTTGGGCCGACAAGGATGGCAGGATGAAGAGATCTTGGCGATCCTAGATTCTAAATATGTTTTGGACGCGATCACGAAAAATTGGCTGACTGGCTGGAAAAAAAGAGGCTGGGTCACTGCCGGCGGCAAACCGGTTGCTAACCAGGAGTTGTGGCAGGAAATGACCAATTTGCTGCCATACTTCAGCAAGCTGGATTTCCAGTGGACTAAGGGGCATGCGCGCAATGCCGGTAATATTTTGGTCGATAAATTACTGAATGAAACAATGGATCAGATGTGAGGAGAAATGAAGTGAAGACACTAGTTTTAGTTGCTCATCCAGAAGTCAAAGATTCAGGAACACAACAATTTTTAAAAGAGGCAGTTAAATCAACACAAAATGTTTCCAGGCGTGAATTGGTCCTTGATCAGACTGGAACCTTTCATGCGAACCAGGAAATGCAAGACGTCTTAGCTTGTGACCGGATCATTTTTCAGTTTCCCTTGTACTGGTATAGTGCGCCAGCTCTGTTGCATCAGTGGCTAGCCGACTGTCTGGTGACTCCGTACCGTGAAAAGCTGCGGGGCAAAGAACTAGGCTTAGTCGTAACTACGGGACGTCCTGCAGCAGAATTTGCCGCTGGTAAAGCGCAGCATTTCTCCTTAAGTGAAATACTGCGGCCATTTTCTGCTTTAGCCCTGAACTTAGGTTTAAAGGAATTACCTGCTTTTATAGTGGCTCAATTCGCTTATCAGACTGAAGAACAACACCAACAGCTGCTGATCGATTACTGTCAGTACCTTGAATTGCCTGCTGATTTTTCTTTTCGACAGCAAGAAGAGTGGTCAGTGGAGCGGCTGAAAAAATTGAGTCGGCTTGAGAATGATCCGGCTGCTCAACAACTCTTGCTTCAGCTGGCTGACCTGATCGATGAACGCAGTGAGCGCTTGGCAGAGTTAAAAGAAGAAATACAAATGATCAAAGATGTGGAGGAGGGAGATCAATGAATGAAGAAAGCCGCTGGCTACTTGAACAGTGTGAACAGCTGGCCTTGCATGCTCCAGACTATGAGCAGCGGGCTTTTTTTCAGCAGCTAAGAAAATTGATCGTTAAGCAAGACCAGCGTCTGCAACAAGCGCAGGGCGAACTCGATGGGCGGGTCTGGAACCCAGGCAGCTGGTAGTTTGGGATTTTGTTTTTTGGCTTGATCCATGCTATAATGACATTGTATCTGGGGATGTTTTGGATTCGACAGGTATAGGTCGAGCTTAGATTGCGTTTGGTAGGTTGCGTCTACCATAAAACGCTCAGTTAAAATATAACTGCAAAAAATAACAATAACTCTTACGCTTTAGCTGCCTAGTCAGCTTTAACGTAGATCCGGCCGGTATCGCCTATGTACCGATCTTCCGGGTCTTATAATCAGTAGGCTACGGTTTTTGTTTCCGCCTGGAATAAAAGCAAGAGATCATCAGGCTGGCTGTTAGTGCTTTGCCCTGACATGCGGCGTGACTGACGGTGAGATTTAAATAGCATGAATATGAACGTAGATATCTAAGCGGCGATATGCTTGGACGCGGGTTCGATCCCCGCCATCTCCATTATCGCAAGAGCCTCGAAGCTTGCTTCGGGGCTCTTTTTTTAGGACACAATAGTACTAGCAGGTGCGAGCTAAATGACCAATTAAGCTTTATTTAATAAAATTGTTTCCAAATTGACGCGCGCTTTAAAAATGTATAGACTAAATAAGTATTAGAGTCTGGGAAAGGATTTCGGCTGATTTGAATTTACAAAAAATAAAGAATTTTATTAACACGCGGATCGGTTTTTTGGCCTTATTGGTTGGTTTTTTTTGGATCAAGACGGTTCTGGTCTATCTGATCGATTTTAACTTAGGAGTCAAGGGACTGTATCAGTATCTGCTCTTGCTGGTCAATCCGTTAGCGACAACTGTTTTGCTCATCAGTTTAGGGCTGTTTGTCAAACGGACCTTGCCTTCTTATATCATGATGTTCTTGATTTTCGTTGCGAACACCGCTTTACTTTTCTTTAACGTGATCTACTACCGAGAGTTTACCGATTTTATGACGATCAACGTCATGTTCGGCTACTCCAAAGTCTCACAGGGGCTGAGCGGCAGTTCTTTTGCCTTGCTTAAACCACAAGACATCATAATGGTGGCCGATATCGTGCTGATTTTGCTCGGGTTGGCAACTCGTTTTATTCGCCTCGACCCGCGGCCCCTTAAAAAGAGAACTGCTGCTGCAGTTACGTCCCTGTCGCTTTTTTTATTGATGTTCAATCTTGTTTTAGGCGAGATCGATCGGCCGCAGCTTTTGACACGGACTTTTGATCGTAATTACTTAGTTAAATACTTGGGGATCGATACTTTTACAGTCTACGACGGGTTAAAGACTGCCAAAAACAACCAGGCGCGCAGCAGGGCGGGCGGAGTTGACCTGAATAATATTCTCAACTTTACTTCGGAGCATTATGCTAAACCTGACCCGCAAATGTTTGGCGTCGCTAAAAATAAAAATGTGATCATTATCCATTTAGAAAGTTTTCAGCAGTTTTTGATCAACTATAAGTTAGACGGCAAAGAAGTGACACCTTTTTTGAACAGTCTTTACAATAGTAAGGACATGTACAGCTTTGCCAACTTCTTCAATCAGGTTGGTCAGGGGAAGACCTCTGATGCAGAAAATATGCTGGAAACAAGTACTTATGGATTACCGCAAGGCTCACTCTTTTCTGCGTTGGGATCAGAAAACACCTTTCAAGGTGCTCCTGCGATTTTAAACCAGGAAGCTGGCTATTCTTCCGCAGTTTTTCATGGAAACAATGGGTCTTTTTGGAATCGAAATTCAGTTTATCCAAACTTAGGCTATCAAAATTTCTTCGATGCGAGCTACTTTAATCAAGATGCCAACAATCTAAGTGAATACGGACTGAAAGACAAACTGCTTTTTCATGACTCAGTCAAATATTTAGAACATTTGCAACAGCCTTTTTATGCCAAGTTCATTACGGTTTCCAATCATTTTCCATATAACTTAGATAAGAAGAATACTGATTTTCAACCGGCCAGTACGGGGGATAAGTCGATCGACAACTATTTTGTGACCGCACATTACCTCGATCAAGCTGTGAAGGAGTTTTTCGATTATCTAAAAAAATCTGGTCTCTACGATAATTCTGTCATCATGTTGTATGGTGATCATTATGGGATCTCAGATACTCGTAACTTAAAGTTAGCCAAATTATTAGGCAAGTCCTCTTCGACTTGGAGTGATTATGATAATACACAGCTGCAACGGGTGCCGTTTATGCTGCATATTCCAGGAAAAACTGATGGCGGAGTCCAGAAGCAATATGGCGGTGAGATCGACGTTTTGCCGACTTTATTGCACTTGTTAGGCATTAACAGTCAAAAATATCTCCAATTTGGGACGGACTTGTTCTCGCCAGATCATGATCAGACGGTGGCTTTCCGCAATGATAATTACATTACACCTAAATATACGGTGACCGGCAATACGATTTATGAAAATGGATCCGGCAATGTAATTACCCATCCGAGTGCAGCAGTCAAAAAAGAACTGGACCAAAGCGGACAAAAGGTGACGCGAGAACTGAGCCTGTCAGATGCTTTGAACAATAAAAACTTGCTGCGCTTCTATGTGCCAAATGGATTTACTCCCGTTGATCCTAAGAATTATGATTATCAAAATGACTATTATCAGCTGCTGCAAACTGAAAAGAAACTCAAGCAGCGTTCCACCAGTATCTGGTCGCAAAATGGCAAACACTCTACGATCGAAGATTATGATTCGGATGCGCCCGAACTTGATGATACAGATCAGAATGAAGCAAACGTCTCTAGCGCTGATAAGAAAATTAAAACTAACTTGGATAAACAAGCCAAGGAGGGTAAGACCTCAAGCAGCACCAGTTCATCGGCGGTAAAAAGCGGAGTTAAGACCAAAAAATAGGTTGGATCGTTTTTGTAAGTAAATACAAGCAAAAATCTTAATTTGTCAGTTTTTTTGCTGTTAAATCCCTGCGAATGTTGTATAATAAACAAGTAATCAATATAAAGTAAGGAGAGTTTAACATGGCTCATATTTCATTTGATAGTTCTAATTTAGAAAAATTTGTTCACGCTAATGAATTAGGTGAAATGCAGGCATTAGTCAAGGCTGCTGACAGTGAATTACGTGAAGGAACAGGGGTCGGCAACGACTTTACCGGTTTCTTGAATTTACCGGCTGACTTTGATAAGGCAGAATTTGAGCGTATCAAGCAAGCAGCACAAAAGATCCAGTCAGATTCTGAAGTTTTGGTTGTGATCGGGATCGGCGGCTCATACTTGGGTGCTCGTGCTGCCATTGAATTCTTGCACAATTCGTTTTTCAACATGCTTGCTCCTGAACAGCGCAATGCTCCGCAGATTTTCTTTGCTGGCAACTCGATCTCAGGTTCATATTTGCAACAATTAGTTGAATTTATCGGCGACCGTGATTTTTCTGTGAATGTGATTTCTAAATCTGGAACAACGACCGAGCCTTCGATTGCTTTCCGGGTCTTTAAGGAAAAATTAGTTAAGAAATACGGCACACAAGGTGCTAATGAAAGAATATATGCAACAACAGACCGTGCACGCGGTGCTTTGAAGACTGAAGCAGATGCTGCTGGTTATGAAACTTTCGTGATCCCTGATAATGTCGGTGGCCGTTTCTCCGTCTTGACACCAGTTGGTTTATTGCCGATTGCTGTTTCCGGCGCTGATATCGATAAGTTGATGGAAGGAGCTGCCGCTGCACGCTCTGACTATTCTGATGCCGATCTTGAGAAAAATGAAGCATATCAGTATGCAGCTTTGCGTAACATTTTATACCGCAAGGGCTACACCACTGAGATCCTTGAAAACTATGAACCATCATTGCAGTATTTCTCTGAATGGTGGAAACAACTGATGGGCGAATCAGAGGGTAAGGATGAAAAAGGAATTTATCCTTCTTCTGCTAACTTCTCAACTGATTTGCACTCTTTGGGACAATATATCCAAGAAGGCCGTCGCAATCTGATGGAAACTGTCATTAAAGTTGCTGACCCACAAGGTGATACAACGATCCCAGCAGACGAAGAAAACTTGGACGGTCTGGAATACTTGAGCAACAAGTCGATGAACTTTGTCAACGGCAAGGCAATGCAGGGTGTTGTCTTGGCCCATACCGATGGCAATGTTCCTAATATGATCGTTAATATTCCTGATCAGACTGAGTTTACCTTAGGCTACTTGATCTACTTCTTCGAAATCGCTGTTGCGATCTCTGGTTATCTGAATGGAATCAACCCATTCAACCAGCCAGGTGTTGAAGCCTACAAGAAGAACATGTTCGCTTTGTTGGGCCGTCCCGGCTACGAAGAATTGACTAAAGAATTAAACGCTCGCTTGTAATAGGCGTGCTAATTAAACTTCGGTTTTGCAGTTGTGCGGACCGGAGTTTTTTTGTGCGGTTACGCAGGTCTAAACAACTGACCTAGTTTTGAAGAAATAGCAAAGAGCTGGTATTTTTGGTTGTAATTTCCTCCAATGTGCATAAAATTATAAGTGGCAGATAAATTCTGCAAGGAGGTAATTTGGATGATAGCGAAAGCTGTTGAACATCTGATGGAAGAGCGTAAAGATCAGTTTATGATCCCCGCTGAATTAGTTGCAAATGTTTTAGAAGATAACAATCTTGAACATGCTTTTATGGTTTTGACTAAGATCCGTTACGCTAAGATCCCGGTCTTGGATAGCAAACAACACTTTCGGGGGTTGTTGTCATTATCGATGATCACTGAAACAATGCTGGGCTTAAATGGGATCGATCCTAGCAAGCTGAATCGTGTTAAGGTCAAAGACATTATGGAAACAAACGTGCCGACTGTTCAGCCCCCTTTTGAATTAGAGGATATTCTACATGTCCTAGTTGATGACAACTTTGTTGTTGTGACTGATGAAAATGGAATTTTTACTGGGATCATTACACGGCGTGAATTGCTTAAAAGTGTCAATCATATGGCACATGAGATCGGCAATGAATATGAGATCATACCGGCAGAAAAAGAAGGATCCCAAGCATAGTTTAAATACAAAAAGATTAATGATTGTCCTGACTGGAGAATGGCGGTATATTATTTGACAGATACTCGTCAGTGCTCACGGGAAAAATTACGGGCAGATATCCCTTGAAGGGTATTTGTCTTTTTTAGTAGTTTCGACTTCCTGGAAGACTCAAGCTGATAGATCTGGACCGCAAGGCTCACAAAAAATTACTGGAGGAATTTAAATGACACAATTAGATGCCAAAGAAATTATTGCAACAATTGCTAACGCAAAGAAAAAAACTCCTGTCAAAGTATATATTAAAGGTGATTTACAGGATCTAAGCTTTCCAAGTGGAATTGAAGCGTACACTGGTGCAAAAGCCGGGGTTTTGTTTGGTGATTGGACTGTCATCGAACAATTTTTAAAGCAGACTCCAGCAATTACAGACCAGCACGTGGAGATAGATGGCCGTAATACAGGTGTCCCCCTAGCCGATGTTCGCAGTTATAATGCACGGATCGAGCCTGGCGCTGTTATTCGTGACCAAGTCGAGATCGGTGATCAGGCTGTGGTAATGATGGGAGCAGTCATTAACATTGGGGCCGAGATCGGTGCTGGTTCAATGATCGACATGGGTGCTATTTTAGGCGGTCGTGCTTTGGTCGGTAAGAACTGTCATATTGGTGCCGGCACGGTCTTAGCCGGTGTCGTAGAACCGGCATCTGCCAAACCAGTCACGATCGAAGACGACGTTCTGATTGGTGCCAACGCGGTAGTGCTTGAAGGTGTGACAGTCGGAAAGGGCGCTGTTGTTGGTGCCGGTTCAGTAGTAACCAAAGATGTGGAGCCTGGCACTGTTGTGATGGGAACTCCGGCGCGCAAGGTTAAGGATGTCAGTGAAGTCAAAGGTTCTAAGATCGAGCTTGTTGATGATTTGCGCAAACTATAAGCTCATTTAACATCACTAATGTATTTGACGTGAAAGAAGAGGGGAAATGGATGGCTTTAGCGAAGACTGAATTGCAAGATATTTATCAGCAACTGCATCAAATTCCCGAGATCGGGATGGAAGAATATGAGACCCAAGCAAAATTGTTGGAGATCATTCAACATCTGCCGCAAGATCATCTTGAAATTAAAACTTGGAAGACTGGGATCTTAGTCCATTTAACTGGGGCAAATCCAACTTATACGATCGGTTATCGGACAGATATTGACGGCTTGCCTGTCGCAGAAAAAACAGGCTTAGTTTTTTCTTCCCAGCATCCTGGCAGAATGCACGCCTGCGGACATGATATTCATATGAGTGTTGCGCTAGGTGTCTTGAGTCGTCTGGCTGAAAGCCGGCCGCCAGTCTCTGTGACATTTATTTTTCAACCTGCAGAGGAAAATGCCAGCGGCGGCAAACAGCTTTTTGAGAGCGGCGTTCTGGGTAAGTGGCAACCTGATGAGATCTATGCTTTACATGTTGATCCAACTTTGCCGGCTGGGACGATCGGCTGCCGGGAAGGGACTTTATTTGCCGGGACCTGTGAGATCCACGCCAAGTTTAGGGGTAAGAGCGGGCATGCTGCTTTTCCTCACGATGCTAACGATATGGTAGTCTGCGGGGCTAATTTTGTGTCTTCGATCCAGACGATCGTTAGCCGACGGATTGACCCAATTAAGTCTGGAGTAGTTACCCTAGGTCATTTTAATGCTGGTACTACTGGCAATGTGATCGCCGGTGAATGTCAGATCGACGGGACTATCCGTGCGCTGACCCAAGATGTCAATTTAAAGATCCAAAATGAGGTGCGTAGGATCGCTGAAGGAACTGCGGCGACGTTTAACTGTGACCTGGAGCTCGACTTGCATCAAGGAGGGTATTTGCCGGTTGTGAACGATCCTCGCACTACCCCGGAATTTATTGACTTTGTTAAGAATTCTGATTATGACTATCAAGAAATGCCGCCAGCAATGACGGGTGAAGATTTTGGTTTCATGCTCTCTAAAATTCCTGGCACGATGTGCTGGTTGGGTGTGGATTCACCTTATTCGCTGCATTCAGATCGGATGGTACCCGATACCTCAGCAATTATGGCTGGAGTAGGCGTTTTTGCAGCATATTTGCAGGAGAAGGCACGCCAGGTCAGTCATTCAGGCAAGCAGGACTGAAAAAATGCTTCCGCCTTGGTGTGAGTTAATGACAGAACGTTAGAAACTAAAAAGCCGGCCAGAAAATTTCTGGTCGGTTTTTTTGAAAAAAAGTGAAATTGCTAAACTCCTGTACTGAAAAACTTTGAATCTAATTAAGTTGTTACTGCTATTACTTGCTATTAGATAAGTTGACTGGTGAGGTCGGGATCTTGAAGCCTGCGTTAGTCAGTGCTGCCAGATAGGCAGAAAGAAAATCCCTTTGAATCGATGCTTGAGCACCGTTTTTAGTATAAATAGTCACTCTTAATACTAAGTTGCCATCTCCAGTATCGACGGTCCCCAAGACTTGAGGCGATTGGGTAATTTCGTCATATTCTGGGACCAGCTTTTCGTTGACTTCAGAAATAATACGTTCCATCTCTTGGATATCTTTGTTTGGATCGATCCGAATGTCGATCAAGGCACGCATATCATTCCGGGAAAAATTGCTGACGACAGTGATACTGCGGTTGGGAATAAAATGTAAAGCACCATCATCGCCAAGGATTTGGGTCGTTCTCAACCCGATCGCATGGATCGTGCCCCTGACTTCGCCCAGTTTGACATACTCGCCCACTGAAAATTGTTCTTCTAGTAAGATGAAAAAGCCAGTCACAATGTCGGTGACGAAGCCTTGAGCACCTAAGCCTAGGGCTACACTCATGATCCCGGCACCGGTGATCAAGGTACCGACCGGAACTCCTAAGATTGAAAGAATCGCATAGAGGTAAAAGAAAAGCACCGCATAATGGAAAATATTTAATGAAAGAGTATAGATAGTTGCCTTACGATTTTCAGAAAAGCGGCTGGCTTTATTTTCCTTTTTGCTGTTAAAAGTTCGTTTGATCAGTTTTTTGCCGATCAGGTAGACAAGCAAAAAAAGGATAGATACCAGCAGCAGCGAGCCGATCGTTTGCAGGATCGAACTGATCGTCCCATCCCAATCAAAATTATTAAAGTAATGTTTGACCACGTCGAGGCTAAAAAAATTACTTTTAGACACCGCAAGAGACAAATAATGGTCAGCAGTTGTCAAATGGTCCACTTCCTTATTTAAGTTCTGTACTGTAATGATAACAAAAAAAACGCTGGTTTTTAAATACTTCGCCAAATTCTTTTCAAATTGTAGCCGTGTGGGTTTTGGAGGCAAGAAAAGATTTTGTTTGAAGTTTTATTCTCGTAATGATATTCTTGAAACAATAAGAATTATAAAAGAAAGTAACGGCAACTTAAGCAGTTTTATGCGGCACAGCTTGTTTTGATCAATGACTGGAGCCAAAAACCGTTGCTCATCTTGTAATTTAGGAGGAAATCAACATGGAGATAACTTTTGGACAAATTGCGGGCTTTGTCGCCGCTGTAGCCTTTTTAATTCTGGTGATCTATCTCTGCTTAGTTTTGATTAAGTTAGTTACGACCTTAAAGGAGGTCAACCAGACCGTTAATACTTTAACCAATGATGCACATTCCACTTTGGATCAAGTCAATGATCTCTTGGAAAAAGTCAATGATTTGCTGGCTGACGTGAATGGTAAAGTTAAAACGATCGATCCTTTGTTCACAGCGATCGCTGATTTGAGCGAAAGTGTTTCAGATTTAAACCATGCTGGAAAAGGAGCGGCTCAAAAAGTTGCTAATTCCACGCGCATGGTAGGCAATGTTTCCAAGTTGTCTTCACTTGCTGCTTTAGGTAAAAAGATCTTCAGCAAGAAGAAGGGGAAAAGTTCAAAGGAGGAAATTTAATTATGAATAAAAATTTCCTGCTCGGATTTAGCATCGGTTTTTCTGCTGTAGCCGCCGGTTACCTATATTGGAAAAGGCTGAGTGCTGAGCAACGCGATCAATTAGCAGTTAAAATCGATGATAAACTTGCTAACGGGCGCGATAAGGCCGCAGCCTTGGAAGAAAAAGCTGCAGCAGTTGCTGGTCCTAAAGCAGAGACAGCACTTTCAACTTTGAAAGACTCGACCAGTAAGCTGAAACAGCAGCTTACTTCTGCCCGTGATAATTTAACGGATGAGCCTGAAAAAATGCAAGATGACATTGTGATCGATCATCGTTCTGCTTTCAGTAAAGTAATTAGTAATGTTCAGACCGATGATGAACGCCCAACTGAAAAATTCTACCCGCTTAGCAATTAAGAAGAAGGGTCTAACTGCCTAAAACTGCCGTACTCTAACGGCGGTTTTTTTATTTTGAAAATAAAAAAAGCTCCAATGGACGAACCATTGAAGCTTGATGTGATCAAGTTCTGATCAAAGTGGGAATGTTTGGAGCTGCTTGGTAGTGTGGGTGAAAGGTTCAGCCCCATTTTCTGTGATATGAACGCAATCTTCGATCCGGACACCAACGTCACCCGGAATATAGATCCCAGGTTCAATTGAGAAACACATACCAGGCTGTAAGACAAGATCATTACCTTCCATGATCGAAGGAAATTCATGTTCACTTTGGCCGATCCCATGTCCTAAGCGATGATTAAAGTATTCTCCATAGCCAGCTTTGGAAATAATATCCCGTGCGATCTTGTCAAGTTCTGCCGCAGTGATGCCAGGCTTGGCAGCAGCTTGCGCCGTCAGCTGAGCGTCAAGGCAGACATCATAAACTTCCTTGGCATGTTCATTTACACCACCGAAGGCCACGGTCCTAGTAGCATCTGAGATATAGCCATTGTAAACGACACCGAGGTCAAACAAGCAGAGTTCGTTTGGGAAAAGTTCAACTTTTCGCGGAGCACCATGAGCTTCAGCTGCGTTGGCACCGCTTTGGATCAAGGTATCAAAGCTCATATGCATGATCCCTTCGCGCTTCAGCTGGTATTCGATCTCCGCAACAATGTCTTGTTCGGTCTTGCCTTGAGCTAAAGCGTTAAAGCCGATTTCAAAGGCACGATCAGCCCATTTGCCGGCGATCTCAAGCTCTTTAATTTCTTCTGGAGTCTTAAATAGTTTCAGCTGCTCGATAAATGGAGTTAAATTTCCTGTGAATTCACTGTCTGCAAATTGTGCTTTGATCGCTGCATACTTCTCCACAGTCAAATTGTTCTTTTCGATGGCCCAATTTTTTGGTGTTCCTGCCAAGTCAGTGATGTGATCATGGATCAGGGCAAAGGGATCTTGATGATCTAAGTAACCGAAGACAGGGTATTTCCAACCAGTTTCTTTGACTGCTTCCACTTCAAGAGCGGGTGCAAAAATGAAGGGGTCCTTGTCTGGGAAAATAAATAAGGCAAGGATCCGTTCGATCGGGTCGCTGGAGAAACCAGTGAAGTATTGAATGTTCATGAAGTCACTGATATAGGCAACATCGTAATTGTTGTCAGCCAGCCACTTCTGAACTGAATTAATATGTGACATAGAATCGCTCCCTTGATAAGATTTACCTTCACATTATAACACAATGACTATTTTCATCTTGAAAAGGAGTTTGAAAATTTTATGAAAATACATTGCTATTTTCCCTTGAAACGCTTGCATTTGCTTAGAAAGTCTGCTATATTTGATGTTGTGACTTGAAAGTGAAATGAAAAGAATATTAATGAAGAAATTAGAAAGGGTAATTATTATATGGAATCTAGAGAAGAAAAAGCTGTTACGATTTCTACAGTTGCTAAAGAAGCCGGAGTTTCAATGGCAACCGTTTCCCGTGTAGTTAACGGCAATCCTAATGTTAAACCTGCAACTCGTAAGAAAGTTTTAGAAGTGATCGATCGTTTGGATTACCGTCCAAACGCTGTTGCGCAAGGGTTAGCTAGCAAGAAAACCACCACTGTTGGTGTGATCATCCCCGATGTTACCAATGTTTATTTTTCATCTTTGGCTCGTGGGATCGATGATGTTGCTACGATGTATAAATACAACATCATCTTGGCTAATTCTGACGGCAACCATCAAAAAGAGATCCAAGTACTCAATACTCTTTTAGCTAAGCAAGTTGACGGTATCATTTTCATGGGTCATAACTTGACCGATGAATTGCGTGCTCAGTTTAAACGTGCAAAAACACCGATCGTTTTGGCTGGTTCAGTTGACCAAAAGGGCGAAGTTGAAAGTGTCCATATTGATTACGTTAAAGCCGTTGCAAGTGCAGTGACGAATTTGATCAATCATGGCAACCAGCGGATCGCTTTTGTTTCTGGTCCTTTGTCAGACCCGATCAACGGTGAGTATCGTTTGAAGGGATATAAAGACGTTTTGGCTGAAAACGGGATCGAATTTGACCCGAACTTGGTCTTCGAAACTGATTATCGCTACCGCTCAGGTGAAGTTTTATGGCCAGCCTTAGCTTCAGCCCAAGCAACAGCAGCTTTTGTTGCTGATGATGAATTGGCTGCTGGTGTTTTGAACGGAGCCCGTGATGCAGGAGTCAAGATCCCAGAAGAATTTGAAGTTGTTACCAGCAATAATTCTAAACTGACAGAAATTGTGCGTCCGCAGCTCTCATCGATCACTCAGCCGCTGTATGATATCGGTGCGGTTTCCATGCGCTTCTTGACTAAGATGATGAATAAAGAAGAATCTACGCAAAAGACGATCGACCTGCCATACGGCTTTATTAAACGCGGTTCTAGCAAATAAACTTTAAATCAGCACTGGGCTTTGAATAGGCAGCTATTCTAGTTCAGTGTTTTTGTTCGCGGAAAAATTTGCGTTACCAACCATGATTTGGTACTATTTATTATGGCTAACCATGCTAAAAGAAACTTTCGGAAAGAGGTATATGAAATGTCAGGACATTCAAAATGGCATAACATTCAGGGCCGTAAAAACGCTCAGGATGCAAAACGTGGGAAAATTTTCCAGAAAATATCACGAGAACTTTATATGGCTGCAAAGAGTGGCGGTCCTGACCCAGACTCGAATCCACAATTGCGCCTAATGATGGATAAAGCTCGCAGCGCCAACATGCCTAAAGACAACATTAAACGTGCCCTTGATAAAGCATCTGGTGCAAATGGTGCCGACTACGAAGAAATCACTTATGAAGGCTATGGTCCTGCTGGCGTAGCGATCTTAGTCCACACTTTGACAGATAATCGTAACCGGACCGCTTCAGCTGTTCGTGCCGATTTTAATCATAACGGCGGCAGTCTGGGTGAAACCGGCTCAGTTAGTTTCATGTTCGATCGTAAGGGTTATATTGCTATCGTACGTGAAGACTTAGACGTCGATGAAGACCAGATGTTTGAAGATGTGATCGAAGCTGGGGCAGATGACTTGCAAACTTCAGATGAAGTTTTTGAGATTTATACAGATCCTAAGACTTTCCCAGAAGTACGTGATACTTTGCAAAAGAAATATGAACTTGCTAACGCTGAACTGACAATGGTTCCTAAGACAACAGTTGAAGTTCCAGAAGACAAGATCGAAAAAATTCAACGCCTGATCGATCATCTAGAAGATGAAGATGACGTTTCAGAGGTTTATACTTCCGCTGAATTCTAATTTAATTAGTATTTAAATGAGCTGCAGAAAATTTTCTGCGGCTTATTTTTTTGGGTGTACACTTTTTAGTGTTGATGAGTAAAATCATCAGCACTATTTTTTTCTCAAAATACTAAAAAAGGACATCATTGTCCCTCAAGTGCTAAGATTAAAGTGTCCAAAAATCAATCAAAGCGAGGTTTTAATGATGTCCCAAGACAATTCTATCCTAAATTTACT
>NZ_BFFP01000025.1 GCF_003864415.1 Ligilactobacillus salitolerans | reverse complement strand
TAACAAGTGTGATCTTCCATATTGACAGACTTTCAACAAAGGACAGTGATCACACTTAGGTTTTCTCGCTAAACACTGATAACGGCCCCAGAATATCAGCAGATGATGCGCACGAATCCAATAGTTCTGCGGCAATTTACTCATCAATATTTTTTCAATTTGAACCACGGAAGCTTTGGCGGGCACGATTTGCAGGCGCCGTGCAACTCGACTAACATGTGTATCAACCGCGATCCGCGGCTGACCAAAACATTCTGCTAAAACAACATCGGCGGTCTTACGCCCAACTCCTGGCAAGGATTCCAGCTGCGCTTGGTCAGCTGGTACTTCCCCGCCAAAGTCGGAGACTAATTTTTGCGCACAGCCTACCAAATATTGTGCTTTGCGTGCAGACAAGCCTAAATTTTGAATGAACTTCTGAACCTCTGCTGGAACAGCACGGGCTAGATCTTGCGGGCGCGGATACTGGGCAAAAAGTGCTGGAGTCGCCAGATTGACCGCGCGATCCGTTGCTTGGGCACTTAAAATCACTGCCAACAAAAAATGAAATTTGGAATCAGCTTGAAGGGTCGTTTTGGCATCTAGAAACATCCTGCCCATGACCTGCACTGCCAGCAAGGTTTGCTCATTAGATAATAATTCATTTGCACTTTCTTGCTCCATCTTCATTTGCCTTTCAACTTAGAGTCCGATCGCTGTGACCATTGATACAGCGGGATATGCGGCTGATTAGCCTGACCACGCTTTTTCGCTTGCCCCTGGCCATCGTCGTCGCCTTGGTCTTTGCGCCGCTTACTCTGCAAAGCCTCAACGTCCGCCGCTGACTTAATATTGTGTTTTTCCCAATTCAATAAAACTTTGTCCATATATTTTAAACTATACGCTCTGCCCAAAACAGCCTCTCTTAAAGCTGCGCTAATGAGCTCGGCTGAATAGTGATCATGTTTTAGCCAAGAATCGATCGTTTCCATTTCAATTGGAGACAGCGGGTGGCCAAACTCCTCTTCAATTTGATTGTAGACCTGTTCTCTTTGCATCTGTTCATTAATATCTTTTTTTGTTTCGCCCTGTTTTTCCAACAAGGCGCTCAGCTTGCGATAGAGCAGTTCAAAACTATACCGGTCATGCTGTTTGCCAGAAGCATCACTGACAGGTACAAGTGTCAAAAGTTTTTTAGCTAGCAATTGATGGACTAAATCATAGACTTCCGTATTTTTGATCCCCATCCGGTGTCCGATCTCATCCAAGTCAGGAAAATCTTTGCCGCTTTGCAAACAACTCGAGATCTGCAAGAACAAAATAAATTCATCGCTGGTTAAACCTAACTTGGAGTAATTGCGTAAGACCATATTGGAAACGGTCATTTGCCCCTCTTTAATATACTGTGCAAAAATCTGTTCCATTCAACCTTCTCCTTCCAAACTAATTTCTGACCCCATTGTCAACTACCACGGGTTAAAACCCGTGGCTTGTAGTCGTTAGTACTCATCGAGTGCCTGCTGCAATTTCACTAGATACAGCACTGCGCCTTATGGACCGAAGTCGTTAAGCCGTCTGACATGCTAATTACCAAGTGCATTGAGCCCCCAAGTTGCCAAGGGGCTTTTTATATTTTTTACGCTAATTGATCGATTCCTTTTACCAAAATATTCTTGGCTGCATTATGATCTCGTTGATGTTTGGTGTGACATTGTGGGCACTGCCAGGTTCTGTCCTTCAAGGTCAGTTTGTTACTTCCTGACAACAAGTAACCACACTTTGAGCATGTCTGCGTAGTGTTGCGTGGATCGACTGCCACAAAAGTCTTGCCATAAAGTTCAGCTTTGTTTTGCAGTTGCTGTAAAAACAATCGCCAACCAGCATCACTGATCGATAAGGCAAGCGCATGATTCTTCAACAGATTTTTGCTTCTTAACTCTTCGGCAACCAAGAAGTCGTGGTTCTTGACCAATTCAGTTGTCAAATTATGTAGGAAGTTCAGTCGTTGATGTGCTACTTTGACTTGCATTTTAGCTACGAGCAGTCGTTGTTTTTGATAATTTTTAGCTTCACGCAAGGGGCGGTGTTCTTTCTTGGCCCGTAGCTGTCGGCGTGAGAGTTTACGCTTTTGCTGGTTAAGCTGTTTGAGTACTTTGCGATAATAACGAGGGTTGGCAACAATTGCGCCATTACTGTCAGTCAAAAAATTTTCCGTATTCAGATCAACACCCAGTTTTTCGTTGTTAAAGGTCACCGCCCCGATAAAAGGTTGGGTTGAACCTAATTGGAAACTCAAATAAAAGCAGTCAGCACTGTCTTTAGTGACCGTCACTGTGCCAATTCTGACCACTTCACGCATCTTCCAAATTTTACTCCGGATTGCGCTAGTTCTGATGACACCAAGCTTAGGTAATTTAGCGTGGTTACGGCCCAGAAACTTGACGGTGCCATTTAGCAAAGACGGTCGACTGGCTTTGCTGCTGTATTGGGCATTAGTCTGATACTTCCAAGTATAATTTTTCTTGTGAAAGACAGGGACTCCACTCCGGTGCACTTTACGAAAAGCTTTCCATGCTTTAGCGTAGTTTTGTTTGGCATTCGCTAAACTCAAGCTGTCAATATCTTTATGGCATAAAAACAAGTGCTCATCACTGATGTTCTTGGTCGACTTTTTACGCTGTTCAAGTTGGTGAATTCGTTGTTGGACCGTATCGATTGGTAACTTAATTCGCTTTAACTCATATAACTCACGGCTGATCGCCACTAGTTCATTGTAGACAAAACGACTAGCGTCACTGTTGCGCTTGATAATTGCCTTTTGTTGACTAGACGGATAACAACGCACTTTTAAGCCATAATGATACGGCAGTTTTTTCATGCTCAACTTTGCCACTATTTTCACCTGCTTCCATAAATTACTAAATATATTATATATGAACCAGGTACAAATATCAAAACATATGTTCCCTAGGAACAATATCAGCGAAGATTTCGTCACAAAAAAACGGTGTAATTTGAAAACCAACGATACAATGCAAAAATAGGTGTGCTTCACCGCACAGAAGGGGCGCATTCAACCCATGACTAAAGTCACGGGATTTCTGCGCTGTTTTTAATTAAATCATTCGCGCTTAAGTACCAACCTGAAAGGATGGCTCATCACTCACTTCATGCAAAAAAGGAATGGGATCAGACCCATTCCTTTTCTTTTTACGGATAGATTCGGTTAAGCATCCGTGGGAACGGAATTGCTTCACGAATATGGCTTTCGCCGGTGACCCAGGTCACCATCCGCTCTAATCCAAGACCAAACCCGGAATGCGGGACACTGCCATAACGACGCAAATCAAGGTACCACTGATAATCATCTTCATTTAAGCCGGCTTGTTTGATCTGTGTTTTGAGATACTCAGGATCAGTTGCACGCTCAGAACCGCCAATAATCTCACCATAACCCTCTGGAGCCAACAAATCGGCACAAATCACGAGATCTTCCCGTGTTGGGTGCGGCTTCATATAAAACGGCTTAATTGCTTTAGGATAGTTGACCACGAAAACTGGTTGATTAAAGTGATTAGCTAGGTAAGTCTCTTCAGGAGACCCAAAATCAGCACCCCATTCAATGTCGCCAAATTCACCTGAATCCTGCAGCAGTTTTACGGCTTCATCATAGGAGATACGAGGATAAGGCAGCTTAGTATAACTTTGCAGCAATTCCTTATCTCGACCTAAAATGGTCAGAGCATAGTCACAGTGATCCAAAACATTTTGAACCAGATAGGCAATATAACGTTCCTGCAACTCCAAACTTTCTTCTTGATGCATGAATGCCATTTCCGGCTCGATCATCCAGAATTCGATCAAATGTCTGCGAGTCTTAGACTTCTCCGCGCGGAAAGTCGGCCCGAAAGTAAAGACCTTGCCGTAAGCCATTGCCCCTGCTTCCGCATACAATTGACCTGACTGTGAAAGATAAGCGTCCTTATCAAAATACTCTGTATGAAAAAGCTCAGTCGTTCCTTCTGGAGCACTGCCAGTCAAGATCGGAGCATCAAACTTGATGAATCCTTCCTGGTTGAAGAATTCAAAGGTTGCGCGCGTGATTTCATTTCTAACTTGCATATTAGCAAACTGTTTCTGAGAACGGAGCCATAAATGACGATGATCCATTAAAAAGTCAGTTCCATGCTCTTTAGGAGAAATCGGATAATCTTCACTTTCACCGACCACGGTTAAATCCTCAATTTCAATTTCATAACCGAAATGTGAACGAGCGTCTTCATGGATCGTCCCAATGACGTAAAGACTTGTCTCCTGCTTGACTTCTTTCGCTAATGCAAATACTTCCGCCGAGACGTTGCTTTTAACAACTACCCCTTGAAAGTATGCCGAACCATCGCGCAACTGCAAGAATGCGATCTTGCCGCTCGAACGTTTATTAGTCAGCCAGACACCGATTTTGACTTTCTGATCCACGTATTTTTTGGCATCGATAATACTAATTGTTTCCACTTACTTTTCCTCCTGCGTATGTACTCTCATAAATTTATTGATCCGCTGGACACCTTTTTCTAAGCTTTCGGATGCAGCAGCATAACTCAAGCGCAGTGATCCAGGCTGCCCAAAGGCTTCACCCGGTACAACAGCAACATGAACTTCATCTAACAAACGACGGGCAAATTCTGCCGTAGTCTCGATCTGACATAGGCTTAAAGCTTCAGTCACATCCGGGAATAAATAGAACGCCCCCTGCGGTTTAACAGGAAAACTGAAACCAGGCAGTGCTTTGAATTCTGGGTAAAAATGATTCAATCGCTGCTCGTAATCCCCGCGCATTTTTTCGATCTCACTGTTCGGCAAACTCAATGCAGCTAAAGCCGCATATTGGCTGGAGACCGTTAAATTGCTGGTAGTCTGGCTAAGCAAAGCAGAAATTTTTTGCATAAATTCTCCCGGTCCGGCAATAAAGCCCACGCGCCAACCAGTCATAGCATAAGTTTTGGAAAAACCGCTGATCAGGATCGTTTGTTCGCGGATCTTGCCCGCAAATTCAAACAGAGAATGAAATTCAGTCTGATTATAAATCAGGTCACGGTAGATATCATCTGTAATCAGCGTGATCCCATTTTCCACCGCCCACTGCCCGATCTGGACCAGCTCATCTTTTGAATAAACTGATCCTGATGGATTTTGCGGTGAGTTAATGATGAGTGCTCTGGTTTTTTCTGTTGCATGAGCTTTCAGATCGGCAACTGAGACTTTATTATCCCGGCTTGTTGGAACAACAAAAACCGGAACTCCTCCTGCCAACTTGACCTGCTCGCTATAACTGACCCAATAAGGGACAGGGATCAAAACTTCATCATTAGGGTCAAGTAAAACCTGACTGACTAAATACAAAGCAAACTTCGCTCCTGTGGTGATCGCGACATCAGCCGCAGTTACCTCTGTGCGATACTGCTGATTGATTTTATCTGCAAGTGCTTGGCGTAAAGGTAATATCCCTGCAGCAGCGGTATATGAGTCCGCTTGGCCGCTTTGGATCGACTCGATCGCCGCTTGCTTGATTGCTAGAGGTGTCGGAAAATCAGGCTCTCCAGCCGTTAAATTAACAACATCGACCCCTTGCGCCTGTAACTTTTTGGCTTGATCAGAGAGTGCGATCGTTGCTGACGGTTCCAGCGTTTGAACTCGTTGTGCTAATTTCATCTCAAAACCCTCCTTATCACAAATTACGGATCTCTTTAATAACTGTCCCATTTTTCAAAGACATTAAGGTATAACAAAGATTGCCTTCCTGATTCAGATATGTCACTTCCCAGACAGGACGTTTACCATGATCGATCAACCCTGGTACCGCCTTAAGGATCCTTTTAGGCTGGCGCTTAGACTTCACATAATTGATCGCCGTTCTGGCCGAGATGACCTTACTGGAAGAATAAACATTGATCTTGCGTTTATTGTCGGCAACAATTGCATAAATTTTTTTGCCTTGGCGGTTGCTGCCCAGGACACTCTGGTAATTTTGCCCATCGTATGAAAATTCATAGTATTTATTAACCTTTGTTAAATGAGCGTATTTTTGAGCTAATGCTGTCACTTGCTGCCGATTTTGCGAATGGGGCAAAAAAGTACCGTAAAAATACGCTCCAATAACTAACAGGAATGCTAAAAGCAGTGTCCAGAGTGTCCATTTTTTGATGCGTCCGTTGTTTTCTCTCATTTCTGTACCTATCCTTGGTTAAAAAGAAACATAACTTAATTATACCAACCAAAGAATCTTCTTTAAAGTTTCTTTGGAACGTTTTTGAAAAAACTTTGCAAGTTGGCACTAATGCTGCCCGTTGCCAACCGTTCTAATTTCAAACCAACAGGGAATGATTTTTCAAAAACAACCCCATATTTTTTGTGCAAAATACGTGAGTCCAGCAACACGAAGCCGCCTTGATCTTGCGGGGTCCTGATCAATCGGCCAAAGCCTTGATTTAGCTTGCTGACTGCTTCAGGCAGTGCGATCGTTGAAAACGGATTTTGTCCTTCTCTTTCAGCCGCCTGATAGCGTGCCTGATTGACGATAGTTTCAACTGGCTGAAATGGCAGCCTCGTGATCAGCAGCAGTTCCAAGTCGTCTTGAGGTAGATCAATTCCTTCCCAGAAGCTGCCTGTTCCAAGTAAGATCGCCTGGTGGTCACGATCCATCAAGAATCTCTTGCGGATTTTTTCAACCCCGCCAGAGATGCCCTGCGCAAGCAGCGTCCGCTTAGAAAGCTGCCCATTTTCCTGTAACAAACGATAAACATCTTGGATCGTTTGCAAAGAATTAAACAAAACCAAGGTTTGACGTTGAACTTGCTGACAAATTTCGCCGATGGCTTGCGCAAGGTAGGCACAGTAATCAGAATACGCCACAGCACCAACATCGGGTGCGTCTTTTGCGATGATTGCTTTAACTTGCTGTCCGTAATCAAAAGGCGCATCATACACTGAAAAAACAGTTGCGGGGGCGAGGTCTAAACTCGAGCAAACATATTGTTCCATCCCCTCTAAGGCCAAACCGGCACCTGTAAGCAGCACGTGCTCAAAGTGAGCATAAATTTGCTTTTGTAAAAAGCCTTCGGTTGTCATCAAGCCCACATTCAGCCGCAGATGTGCCTCTTTAAAAGCTGATTTAGTCAGCCAGATCAGCTGATTGTCTCCAGCCTGCTCTAGCCGATCGAGAGAAAAAATTGGCCAATTTTTTAAAGCCGCCTGCAAGGCATCAACGAGAGTAAAATAGTCGTTGAGGAGTTTGCTTTGCACCGAACTTAGGTGTCCGCCCTCGGCTTGTTGGATATATTCACGGTAAATTTCCTGATCTAAGTTAAGCAACGCAGCTGCAGAATTTTTAACCACCACGAATTCTTCCAAGTGGGCTTTAATAAAGCCTCGTAATTTAGCTGGGGCAACAAGCTGCTCATAATTTTTTTCATTTCTTTGCCCATTTTTCAAAAAAGCATGCAAAAATTCTGCGCGCAATTGCGGGACGCGCGAATCAATTTGACGGATCAAGCGTAATACCTTGTGATAACTAGCAGCAGAAATAATTTGATTTTTAACTAATTCTGCAAAAGAATATGACTCCTTGGACTCGATCTTAACTAGTAATGAATCAGCCAAGATCTTGATTTCATCAAAGTCAATAGTTTGTTTGTTGCTGGAACGAGTCATTTCCGGCAAATGCTGCGCTTCATCAACGATCAAAATACTGTTAGGCCCACTTAATTCTAAAACATGCTGGCTCAAATAGGCATGGTTGGTCAACAAAAAATCTGCTTTCTGTTCCGTCGCCCTTTTTTGCCGTAAAAAATCAACAGCGTAAAATGGGCTCTCCTGGTTCAGCCCTTCGATCCCATGATGCTGGATCTCTGCAAAAATAGGATCTTGGATCTTTGTCAGATGCAGTTCGTCAAAATCTCCGGTTTTAGTCTGAGTCAACCAGACCAAAATGCGCATCTGCAGCAAAACCGTATGCGCATTTTGCGGCTGGTACAAAGAACGATAAAAACGGTCAAGGTCAATAAAATGATGATTGCCTTTCAAAGAAACATACGAGCACCCAAATGGCAGCAGCTTTTTTAGCAAGGTAAAGCCGCGCTCTTCTAACTGTGCCTGCAATGCTGTAGTGGCAGTACTGATCACGACCTGCTTTTTTTGGCCCGTCTGATAAGCTGCCGGAAACAAGTACCCCAGCGTTTTTCCCATTCCGGTCGGTGCATCAATTAAAGCAACATGCTGCTCACTCTCGAAAAAATCCGCAATTTGATCCATCATTGTTGCCTGCTGCTTGCGCCATTCAATTTCATGGGCAAACAACTTTTGCTTTTCTTGTACTGTTCGCGGATACTCTAAAGGCGCTAGCGTTTCTTGCTCAAAAACCGGCCTCTGCAGCACGATCCCTGCAACTGTGATCAATTCGGACGGAAGAGTGTACTCTTGCTGTTTCTTTTTACGGAATTCTTTCTTAAAACAGTCCACAGTTTCAAATTCCATTTTCCTGCCCATACGAACCAGCTGCTCAAGGACCCCCACAGGCAACTCTGCGATCTTTTTTTGGAGTTCAATGAAAAGTTCGGCAGTGGTCTGAGCATCACTAGCTGCATTATGCGGTCTTTCATGTTCCAAGTGCAAAACACGGCTGATATCTGACAAACGATATGATGGCAAAGTCGGCAAAACAACCTGAGCTAACTGAACAGTATCGATCCCCTTTAAGCCCAGTTCAGGATAACCCACCCGAGTTAATTCACTATTCAGAAAATTATAGTCAAAAGCGATATTATGTGCCACAAAGATCGTATTTTGCAGGAGTGCGTATATGGTTCCCGCAACCTCTTCAAAACTTGGAGCCTCTTTAACATCCCGATCGAAGATGCCAGTCAAATGAGAAATCTCAGCTGGAATAGGCTGCTTGGGGTCGACCAAGGTAGAGAACTCATTGACCACCTGCTGATTTTCAATAAATGCACAACTGAACTGAATGATTCGATTTGTCCCGTTGATTGCCGTGCCAGTGGTCTCTAAATCAACCACGGCATATATTTTTTTACTGCTCATTTTTTCACCGCTTCTACTTCAAAGTAAAATGAAAGCCTTCTATCTACAACCGTTGATAATACCAGTAATAGCGCGATTTGTCCACTTCTGATAAAGCTTTACTCGGAGTGTTTCCGTGATCGTAAAGCTATTCACCTAAACTTAATTGTAGTTTTAATTGTCTGATCAAAGGTGAAAATGTATAATTATCTTGCTAAACAAATATTTCTATTCGGTTTAGAAGCTTTGCAGCAACTCTTTGTTCGAGATTCAATTCCACTCTTAATGCTCAGAGTTTGCAAAATTCACTGAGAGGATGTCAAAATCTCACTATGAAACAGAAATATGACGGCATTGGCAAAAGTCATGCCAAAATCATTTTAATTGGAGAACATTCTGTAGTGTACGGTAAACCCGCGATCGCATTACCTTTACCGTCCATTCAAACACAAGCTTATTTAAGTTTCACCCAGGAGCACACACAAGTGATCAAGAGCTCATACTTTGACGGGCCGCTTGATCGGATGCCGCATAGCATGGAGGGACTGCATCATTTGATCATCACCCTTTTAAAAGAGATCAAGCAAGAAGACCTTGGTTTCACCTTAACGATTCGCAGCCAGCTGCCTGCTGAACGCGGAATGGGATCTTCAGCAGCAGCAGCCGTGGCTGTGATCCGCTGTTTTTATGATGCCTTTTCTTTAAAATTGACCCACGCTAAAACCTTGCATTTGGCAGATATTTCTGAAAAAGACACACATAAAAATCCGAGTGGTCTAGACGCGGCAACAGTTGCAAGTCAAAGACCAGTCTGGATGATCCGAGGGCAAGAATTGACCCCGTTGCCCCTTTCTATGAATGCCTACCTGCTGATCTGTGATAGTGGGATCAAGGGTCAGACCAGCGCGGCGATCAAGATCGTTCAAGAACGGTTTGAGCAGCACCATTCACAAACTCAAAAACTCTTAGATAAATTAGGCTCTTTAACCAGTCTAGTCAAAGAGCAGCTGGCACAAAACGACGTCAGAGGTCTGGGCAACTCTTTGAATACTGCGCAAAGACACTTATCCGCTCTGGGTGTCAGTACACAAAGGTTAGACTTTCTGATCAAACTGGCACAAGAGAACGGCTCTCTAGGCAGTAAGTTGACCGGTGGCGGGCGTGGAGGCTGTTTTATTAATTTAATTAACACCCGGGCTGATGCAGAAAAATTAGCCGCACTCTTAGAAAAAAACGGTGTGACCAAGACGTGGATCCAGCCCCTGTCATCTGCTATGGGAGGATTATAATGGCACAATATCAAGCATCAGCAAGAGCACACACCAACATTGCTCTGATCAAGTATTGGGGTAAAAAAGACCAGCAGCTGATCTTACCAATGAACGGTTCGCTATCGTTGACACTGGATAAGTTTTATACCGATACTTCTGTTAGTTATGACAAAAATTTAACTCAAGACGAGTTTTATTTGAATGGGGCGCAAAAAGAGGACCCTAAAGTTATGCATTTCATGGACATTGTCCGGCAAAATACCGGCTTTGACAGTCACGCCGTGATCAAGTCGACTAATCACGTTCCGACAGCCGCAGGGCTAGCGTCTTCAGCCTCAGCGTATGCTGCTTTAGCCTTAGCTGCAACAGCTGCTGCCAATAAAAAATTTGACCGCCAAAAACTTTCGCGGATCGCTCGGCGAGGTTCAGGTTCAGCGACGCGGTCAATTTTCGGAGGGTTCGCTGAATGGCTGGAAGGTACAGACGATCAGTCGTCTTATGCGCAACCGCTTGAGTATGAAAACGACTGGGATATTAGAATGATCGCAATTGTGATCGATGATCAACCCAAGAAGGTCTCTTCACGACAAGGAATGCAGACTGTTGTTGCAACCTCGCCTTTTTATTCAGAATGGATCAAATCGGCCAAGACTGATTTAAAAAATATCAAAACAGCCTTAGCAAGCCAAGATTTCAAGCATTTTGGTGAAATAGCCGAAAGCAATGCTCTCAAAATGCATGCCCTCAATTTAAGCGCACAGCCGCATTTTAACTACTTTGCTCCAGCAAGCATCATAGCAATGAATATAATTGAAGAAATTCGCGAGCTTGGCTATCCTTGTTACTATACGATGGATGCGGGCCCAAACGTGAAAGTAATTTGTAAAAATGCAGATCTTAGTGTTATATTAAGACAGTTGCAAAACCACTTTCCTGCAGACCACCTGCTCGTTGCAGCACCTGGTCCAGGAGCTCAATTACTAGACTAAAGATAATTATAATCCTGAAAGGGTCTGATTTATTTGATCGAGGTCAAAGCCCCCGGCAAACTTTACTTAGCAGGTGAATACGCCGTCGTTGAGACCGGGTACCCTGCGATATTAGTCGCACTTAATCAATTCGTACGTGTCTCAGTCGAGGCAAGCAAAGATTATGGCTCGATTATTTCGCGTCAGTACCAGGAAGATTCACTGTATTGGCGAAGACAAGGCAACCAAATGGTCTTTGACAACCGGGATAATCCTTTCCACTACATTCTGTCTGGAATCAAGATCACCGAAGAATATGCCCGACTTTTAGGCAAAGAAATGCTTTGCTATCATCTCAAGATCGATAGCGATTTAGATAGTCCTGATGGCAAAAAATACGGCTTGGGGTCTTCAGCAGCTGTAACTGTGGCTACTGTCAAGGCTCTGTGTGCTTTTTACGAACTGCCTGTTTCTAAGGATCAACTCTTCAAGCTGGCTGCGATTGCACATTTTGAAGTCCAAGGAAACGGTTCGCTAGGAGATATCGCTGCCAGCGTTTATGGCGGCTTTTTAGCCTACCACTCTTTTGATCGGACTTGGCTCACTTTGGCCCGCAAAAAATACTCATTAACAGAAATTATCGAACTTGCATGGCCCCAGCTGCAAATTGAACTCTTAGAACCTCCAGAAAACCTTTCTTTATTGATCGGCTGGACTGGCTCGCCAGCGTCAACTTCTCACCTGGTTGATGCTGTTGGCTTAAAGAAAGCCGAAAAACAAAGACTATATACCAGCTTTCTCACTCAAAGTAAGCAGTGTTTGGAATTAATTATTCAGGGTTTTCATGAAAATTCACTCACATTGATCCAAGATGGCCTCCAACAAAACCGCCATGCATTAGCCGATTTAGCAGGATTCAGCAAACTTGAGATCGAGACGCCCAAGTTATCACGCCTGATTCAGATCGCAGAATCATTTGGCGGTGTGGCTAAATCATCTGGTGCCGGCGGCGGGGACTGCGGGATCGTCGTTCTTAACAAACAGATTCCATCGCAGCAAGTCTATACTAAATGGCTGGCGGAAGGGATCGAACCCCTTGATCTCCAGGTCCACAATGTTACCGAATAGAAAAGGAGCCATGCAATGAACATTCAAGCACATCGCAAAGACGAACACGTGATCATTGCGGAAAAATTATATCAAAAAGAAGCTGCCAACGACTTGGAGTACGTTGAGCTTCTTTTTGACAGTCTACCAGAACTAAGTCTGGAGGAGATCGACATCTCAACGACCTTAGTCTCTCGTCCAATCTCAGCCCCCTTTTTTATCAACGCAATGACTGGCGGAAGTCCTGAAACCGGAAAAATCAACCGGCGTCTTGCACGAGCTGCAGCTGATAATGATCTGCCATTCGCTACAGGCTCCCAGAGTGTTGCCTTAGCAGATCCGTCTGCGACCCCTTACTTCACGGGTGCACGTCAAGTAGATCCTAACGGTTTTATCTTGGGGAATCTCGGGGCATCTCACGGTTTGGACTCTGCTCTAGCAGCGATCGATATGTTGGATGCCCAAGCGCTGGAAATCCATTTAAATCCCGCTCAAGAATTGGTCATGCCTGAAGGTGACAGATCATTTTATTGGCAAAAAAACTTAAGCGAGATCATAGCCGGCCTGCCGGTACCCGTTTTAGTTAAAGAAGTCGGGATGGGGATCTCACCCAAGACTTTGCGTAAATTGCAGCAGCTAGGCGTCTCTTATGTCGACCTTTCCGGTGCCGGAGGAACTAACTTTGTTGCAATCGAAAATCAGCGGCGGCACGAAAAAGAGTTTGCCTTTCTTCAAAATGCTGGTCTCTCGACGGCTAAGGCGCTCCTAGCGGCCCAACAATTTGCTGAGTCATTTTCTTTCACAGCTTCAGGCGGGATCAGGAATGCACTGGACATCGTTAAATGCTTAGTGCTCGGGGCAGATAATGTCGGGATCTCCGGCCTTTTCCTGCATACTTTGATCAAACAAGGCGATGACGGCTTGGATTATCTGATCAAAAACTTAAAGGTTCAAGTTGCTAAGATCATGCTGCTTTTAGGCTGTCGCAATATCACTGAGCTGCATCAGGAAAAATACCTGCTCTCAGATCAATTGTTGTCTTTTAAAAAACAGCTTTCAAATTGAAATTTGCATTATACAAAAAGAGGAGCGACCAACAAGGACGCTCCTCTTTTTGCATATTTGTATATTGCAACTTTATTATTTAATCGCTAAACCGCAACCCTTTAGGGAAAAAGTTTTTCACCGAACCGCCGCTAATTTTGCCAAATGCAAACGGCTTTCCCTCACAGACTAGCAAAGCCCAGCCCTTGCTTTCCTTTTGTGCAATTTGCAAGACATCGCCATGCACATATTGAGCCCACTGTGCATGAGTAACCGACAGCGTCTGCGCATAATCTTGCGGCCGTAAAGCCAAGGCTAAAGTATACGAGGGTTCAAACCTTTTTTTCTTAAATTCTCCTAATAGCAGCCCCGGACGCATAAACTTTAACCGGGAAATATCCGGCCAGCTATGATCATAGTAATATAGGTGGTCGCCATAGGAGCGCAAATCAGCTCGGCCAAATCGCAGATCCGGCTTCAATGCAGCGGCAAAGTTTTGCCAGAGCTCCAGCTGTTCACGCGAAATTACAGGCTGTTTTTTTTGCCGCTCTTTTTTCTTAGTTTTCTTTTTCGGTGCCTGCTCGCTTGCGGCAACCGGCTGGCGTGTATCCATAAATTTTGCAATAAAATGCCCATCACCTTGAAAATGGTGCGGCCACAATCTAACTGTACCAGCTAGAGTTCCCTCTCCGTTAGCAAATTCCGGCCGCCCGTGGTCCATCCCAGGATAAGTCTTGATCGGGACGATTTTTAACGTTGAAAATTCCTCTAACAACCAAGCAGCGATCTGCTCATCTTCCTCTGGTGCAAAAGTACAAGTCGAATAGAGCAACGAACCGCCAGGTGCAAGCATCTGGTAGGCAGAGAGCAGGATCTCACGCTGTCTTTTGGCACATTGATCGGGATAATCTTTGGACCAGTAAGCTACTGCTTGATGATCCTTGCGAAACATTCCCTCCCCAGAACAGGGAGCATCTACCAAGATCTGATCAAAATACCCTGGAAATGCTGCTGCCAGCTTAGCAGGAGATTCATTCAGAACAATTGTATTTTTAGCCCCGATCCGCTCCAGGTTTTGCGCCAAAATCTTAGCCCGTCCATGATTGATCTCGTTAGAAACTAATAATCCCTGATTATTCATTTGCGAAGCAACTTGAGTTGATTTCCCGCCTGGGGCAGCACAGAGATCTAAAATTTTTGCTCCGGGTTTCACGGTCACATTTTCTGCGACGTACATTGCACTTAAATCCTGACTATAGACATAACCGCTTTGATGCTCGAGTGAATGTCCACTAACGCTGCCGTAGTATCCAGTCTTCGTGTAAGCTACTGGTTGATTTAATGAATATTCCAGCTGCTTAGGTTCATTTTTAAGTGGATTAATTCGAAAACCTTTTTGGGTCGGGTCATCGAAACTTGCAAGAAAATCTGCAGCCTCAGTCCCAAGCAGTTTTTCGTATTTGTTTATAAAATCTTGGGGTAAATTCATTGAATTTTACGCAAACCTTTCTTAACTAACAAATCAAAAAGCAGACTGTTTAAAGCAAAAGCAGCAACTAAATAAATAATTAAAGGCAAATAATTTTGAACTTCAAAGATCAACCCGCCCAATAAAGCCCCCAGCAATGTACCTAACCCATTAAAAAGGGAATAAGTCCCCCATTCTCTGAGTGCAACTTGCTGTGCACTATACTTGGCAGATAATTGCTGCTGGTATAAGCCTTGGGAAGAACGGACCCACAACAAAATTGCTAAACAAGCCATGATTACTAAAATAACTAAACCGCAAAGCTGCAACTTGTGCGAGGTTGCCCACTCCCATTTAGTTAATACGAACTGCTGCTCATGACTCTTTGCAATCCTTTTAATTGGCAAGATCGACTTCAAGTCAGCCGCCTTTAACCCACGCTCACCGTCAATGATCACCCGATAGTGACTAGTTTTCATTTGTGCTAATTTTTGACGCGAGGGGGCGATGAAGATCTGGCGATCAAGTTCTGAATTGATTTTTTCACCCATGACACCGATCACTGGAATAAATTTACCATCCACTTTTAGATACTGTTGGTCTTTAGGCTGGTATAATTTGGAGGAAAGATTTTTACCCACAACTGCGACATTCAAATCAGAAACAAAATCACTTTTTGAAAAAAAGCTGCCTGACAACAACGGTGGTGTAGCAAACGAACCTTTACCAAAAAAATATGTCAAATTTTTGGAGCCTTTTGGCTGAAAGTGCACCTGTAAATCATCAACACGTTTTGATCGTGTTAACTTCTCAGTGACATCTGCTGCCGTTAGGTTCTGCTTAAAAGAAACTTCGTAAGCATCAGAGGATAAATTATGCGCATTTAAACGGATCACAACATCTCGCTGCTGGATCTTAAAAAAAATAAATACTGCCAAAAATGCCAAACCAACATGCAGTAAAGTTAACAGCGTCTTATTTCTAAACACATTTCTTCTCCTCTGATTTAATGAATACCTAAAGCCATTTTAGCATAGCGTGTCATTCGATTGATCGTCCATTCAGGCTCCCAGATAAACTCAACATCGACATCCTTGATCTCTGGAACATCGTCTAAGGCACTCTCAACCATATCTGCAAGGATATTGGTCAACGGACAACCGATCGTTGTCAACGTCATCTCAATTAAACAGGATCCATCATCTTTTAAATCTACATTATAAATCAAGCCGAGATTGACAATATCAATGCCAAGCTCTGGATCTATCACAGTCTGTAAACGAGCAATAATATCATCCTTGATTTCCTGTGGTTTTCTTTGTTGTTCATCCATCTCTGGCACCTCCTCACAAAAGGAACTCCTTAATTTTCTCGATCATTTCATCTGTCACTGTATCTGACATTTTATGTACAGCTCCTTCACTGAAATGAGCTGAAACATGGAGCGCACTTGGCTGATTTTTGATGTTTTCATAAAAATCCTGGGTCAGATTGCACGGAACCGTCGGATCGGCATTCCCATGCCAAAAATGCAACGGCCGCTGGCCAATCTTTTGCGGATGCAATGAAAGGTCGTAATCAGCCAAAGCAGTCAACGTTGTTTGGATCTCTTCATCACTGACTTCCATGCCAGCAGGCAAGTTGTTCAAGATGATCTTGGCGAATTCAACCGGACTAGGAGTCCCTGAAACCACCACGCCGGCATTGATCTCAGGATATTGTGCCATCAGCATGCAAGTCGTGATCCCGCCCATTGAAAAGCCGCCGACACCAACCTGTTCGTTTAAAAGCAGGTCTTGTTTGCGGTAATGATCCACGATTTTAGGAAATTCTTGCACAGAATTAATAGTGATCTGCCAAAACGACACAGCATGATCTTCGACCGGGCCGTCTGCGCGAACACCGTGGTACAAAGCCTCCGGCAAAACCACCCGCATGCCTAATTTAGCAAGCTCGTAGCCTTGCATTAAAAAACTTTCCTTACGGTTAGTCCAGCCGTGGTAAAACAGCACTAACGGCAGCTTTTCGTGCATTAACTTAGCATCTACAACTTCAAGCACAGGGAGACCAGCTACCTGCTTTTCACAAACATTGATCATTTTATTTCCTCCAAGCGATAAATACTCTTTTAATTATATAACGCATCCCACTAATCGACCAGCGGAACAACTAGATCTTTAAAAGCTCTTAATACCACCGTTTTTCACAGTTCATTCCTAAGCATATCTGCGTAAGATTCTCTTTTAATGACCAGCTGATCTTTTGCTTTCTCACAGAAAACAACAGCTGGACGTCCGTTGCGATTATAATTTGAAGCCATCGAATAACCATAGGCGCCTGTCGACAAAAGCGCTAAAATATCATCTGCATGGAACTTAGGCAGCATTTGCGCTTGGACCAAAACATCGCCCGATTCGCAATATTTACCGACGATCGTTGCCAATTCATTCCGCGGAGCATTTGTATCTTTTGCCAGCAAAGCGGTGTATGCTGCCCCATAAAGTGCTGGCCGAATATTGTCACCCATCCCGCCGTCAACTGCAACAAAGTTACACAGCCCAGGTACTTTTTTAGTTGAACCAACTGTATATAAAGTGGTCCCAGCCTCACCGACCAACGATCTGCCTGGTTCGACCCATAACTCAGGCAGTTCAAGCCCAGCTTTCTGAATCTCAGTTTGTACGGTCTGACTAAGGCTGGCTACAATTATTTCCGGCTTTAACGGTTGATCACTTTCGGTATAATGAATGCCAAAACCGCCGCCCAAATTTAAGATCCGTGCTGAAAAGCCAAACTCCTCTGACCATCTTTTCATTAATTTGACCATTTTAACTGCAGCCATCTCAAAGCCCTCGGCATTAAAGATTTGCGACCCAATATGACAATGCAAACCTATTACGTCAAAGTGAGGCGAATCCAGCAGCGCTTTTAAGGCTTGCTGCGCTTGCCCGGAATCCAGGTCAAATCCAAATTTCGAATTGGATTGACCAGTGGCGATATATTTATGCGTCTCGGCTTCAATTCCAGGTGCAACTCGCAATGCGACCTTAGCAGTTGTATGGTGCGCAGCAAGAATTTTATCGAGCAACTCTATCTCATGAAAATTGTCCACTACGATACAGCCGATTTTCTGCTTGACTGCGTACTCCAATTCTTCCGGGAGTTTATTATTGCCATGAAATTCAATCATTTCAGGGTCCATTCCGCCAGCCAAAGCAGCATATAATTCGCCTCCAGAAACTACATCACAGCCAATATCCTCTTTAGCTGCCAGTCTGTACATTGCCAAGGCTGAAAAAGCTTTGCTGGCATAAATGATGCGGCCGCCGGCTGGATAATTCGCCAATCCTTTTTTAAATGACGCAATTTGTTGTTTGATTGCAGAAACATCATAGGCAATCAATGGAGTGCCATATTTCTCCGCTAAATTTAAAGCCGGCACCCCGCCGATTTTTAGTTGACCATTATTGTGTACTTCAGTTTTGTTTGGCAAATGACTAACCCTCCGTCTTAATAGTATCAATGTTTCAGAGCCGCTCTACTGCAATCTATGTTACTTAAAATATGCCTAAAAAGCAATTTAAGTTACGAAGGTTCTCCCTTTTGACCCTTAAATCTGATAATTTTTTCTCATTATAGCCTTTTAGCCAAATCAATGAGAACAATGAAATGGTCGAAAACTTTAATTCTATGATAAAATAACTTTAGCGAAAAAACAGGAAATCCCTGCATAAAAACATAAAGATTGAAGGAAAAAGAGATGCTCACTAACAATCAGGATAGTTTTTCAGCTTGTACTAGTATTTTAGCAGGAAAAGCTGCCACTATAGATGGTTCAACGATCATTGCACGCAACGAAGATTCTAAAAGTGCTTGGCCCAAGCATATGAAAGTTCATCCACATAAAGAATATGCTGAAACGCCAGAATTTGTTTCGCCAGATAACGGCTTCAAGCTGTCTTTACCTAAGGTACGCGGCAAGTATACCGCTACTCCTGAATGGACAGACAAGTTTGGGGTCTTCGAAGAAGATGGCTTCAATGAGTACGGGGTGGCTATGAGTGCCACAGAAAGTGCATATGCCAACGAACGCGTGTTAGGCTATGATCCTTTAGTCAAGGATGGAATTGGCGAAGAGGCAATGCTCACGGTTGTGCTCCCTTATATTCATTCGGCTCGTGAAGGTGTTAAACGACTGGGCTCCTTGGTTGAACGATATGGAACATGCGAAAGTAATGGGATCCTTTTCTCTGACCAAGATGAGGTTTGGTATTTGGAAACAGGCAGCGGTCACCACTGGGTGGCACAACGGATCCCAGATGATTCATATGCCGTGGTTGCTAACCAGCTGGCGATCCAAGATATTTCTTTTGATCAACCGGATAATTTTATGTTTTCGACCAACATTCAATCTTTCGTTGAGAAGCATCATCTTAATCCGCAAAAACGCGGCTTCAATTTCAGAAATATTTTTGGAACTCATGATCTTTCAGACGAGATCTACAGCACTCCCCGGGTATGGTACGGGCAAAAATACTTTAACCCTGAAATCGAGCAGGACCCAATGAGCCAGGACCTCCCGTTTATTCGTCAGGCCGATCGTTTGCTAGGAATAGACGATTTTAAATATGTGCTTGGCTCGCATTTTCAGGACACTCCATATGATCCATTGGGTTTTGGAAATGAAGAACAGAAACATAAATTTCGTCCAATCAGTCTGGCAAAAACACAAGAATCCCACATCTTACAGATCCGTCCGAACTTACCCAAAGAAATCGCTGGAATACACTGGTTAGCAATGGGTGTGACAGCCGAAAGTGTCTATATTCCAACCTATGCCGGTACAGAAGATATTCACCCTGCTTACAAGGTCGGACAAGGTCAGTATAGCAGCAACTCGGCTTACTGGACTTATAAATTAGTCGGTGTTTTAGTCGATGGACACTACACTGAACTGCAAGACCTTTTAAGAAACGCACAAAAGGACACTTCGATCGCTCTAGCTAACTTATTAGCTAGCAGCGACGAGCAGGCACTTCAGATCACAGATAAGCAAGCTCGAACAGAATTTCTGACTAAACGAAGTATTGAAATGCAGCAATTAGGCTTGGACAATATGCAAAAATTGATCAGTGAATTGGTAACACGCTCAACTGATCTTTCGGTCCTGAATTTTACCACTGATGCAAATCTTTAGAAGAGAGGCAGCGAAACCATTTGAGTAATAGTTATACAACTTTAAGGAGCAAGAAAACAACAATTTTACTTGATCCAGATATCGAGCAAGCTTTGACCTTAGAAGAACATGACTACGTAATTTTGACTCACTTAGATTTTGATGCTGTGGATTTTCTAACAAATTATGCTGAGCAAAAACCCGTCTATGTGTCCTTTGAGTTCTTTAAACTCATGCAAAAGTTGATCAAAGTTAATTTAGTGGAAAACATCCAAACTAAATTAGCGATTTTGCCCTATAATTACCCAGTCCAACTCGGTGACATTCAAATACATGCGCTGAGCAACGATGACGGTCTATTTGGCAGCCTGGCACTAATGGCAAAAGGCGCTAATGCCACAGTTGGTTATTGTGATGCCTTCTATTTACATGGAAATCACAATAAAAGGATCAAAACGTGGAAGAAGACTTTTCGGGATGCACACCTAACCACGCTGCTGTTAGGTTCAAGGATCGCACCTTTCGCCAAAAAAGAAAATCAGTTGAGCGAAAATGGAATGCAGGAAATGCTCACTAAATTCATCAGCAAAAACTCTGCTGCTGAACTCTTAACGGTTCTTTTATCGCCATGGGACCCAGAACGCCTCTATCGCTATGATAAGACGGCCAAGAACTGTCACCGTCCGATCATCTGGAATCACAATTACCTCCAGCTTTTACAGGCTTTCTATCCTTTCGCTGACTTCTATAATGCGCAAAATCTGCCCCAAGACTTTGCCCAAGTCTTGGTTCAAGTGGAACAAAGCCGTCAGCTGAATACGATGCCCGTTTTTTTGGACCCTGCCCTCTTGCATCCGCACGCGATCAATAGTACTGGTTTGATTTACCAACAACCTCTCTGCGCTCTGTCAGAAGCAGAACTGAATGAATTTACAGATTTTGTTGGTGCAGAAAACATTATTATGAAAACAGACAAAAGTCTCGAATTCGAACGGCAGGTCCCGGCTAAATGGCAGCAAGAGCTGTTAGTTGACCTGTAAATTCTTCGCTTTTTGCTTTAAATAGCCAAACAAAAAAACAGTCATTTCCTGAGGGAAATAACTGTTTTTTGTTTGCTGTCAACACAGATTGACTATAAGTTTAACCTTGAAAGTTTAGCTTACTTCAATTGTGATAAAACATCAGCAGCAAAGTCTTCTTGCTTCTTTTCAATCCCTTCGCCAACTTCGTAGCGAACGAAGCTCTTAACTTGACCATCTTTAGAGGCAACGTATTTAGCAACCGTCTGGTCGGGATCCTTAACAAATTCCTGATCCTCCAAAGTCACTTCGGCAAAATACTTGTTCAAACGGCCAGTAACCATTTTTTCGATGATCTTTTCCGGCTTGCCTTCGTTTTTAGCTTCTTCAGTTAAAACTTCTTTTTCATGGGCAACTTGGTCTGCAGGTACTTGCTCACGGTTAACAAATTTTGGATTGATTGCAGCGACGTGCATAGCAACATCCTTAGCTGTAGCTTCATCAGCACCAGCAACAACAACCAAAGCAGCAATCTTGCCGCCCATGTGCAAGTATGCACCGAAGTTTTCGTTATCAGCCTTAGCAACTAATTCAAAACGACGCAAGCTGATTTTTTCGCCAATTACTTGAGTAGCTTCAATAAATTCATCATTCAAAGTACCCTTGTCAGTTGCAACTTTTAAAGCAGCTTCAACATCAGCTGGCTTGTTAGCTAAGATAACTTCACCAACATGCTTAACTAATTCTTGGAATTGAGCATTTTGAGCAACAAAGTCTGTTTCAGCGTTCACTTCAACGATCACTGCATCGTTGCCAGCAACGGCAACACTTGCCAAACCTTCAGCTGCAACACGGTCACTCTTCTTAGCTGCCTTTGCGATCCCTTTTTCACGCAAGAAGTCGATTGCTTTTTCCATATCTCCTTCAGTAGCAACTAAAGCTTTTTTGGCATCCATCATACCGACACCTGTTTTATCACGTAATTGTTTAACTTGAGAAGCAGAAATTTTTGCCATAAATTAATGGCCTCCTTATTTAATATTTTCTTTAAAAAAGCTGCCTCAGAGCATTAGGCAAACTTACCCAACATCTAAGACAGCCTAAGTTGAAATTAACTATTCAGCATCTTTGTGATCGTTGTTGCCTTCAACTGCTTCAACGATATCTTCGATGGAATCTACTTTTTCATCTTTTTTGCCGAATGTTTCTTCGGTAACTTGTTCGTTTTCTTCGCCTTGATTTGCTTCGATGATTGCATCAGCCATCTTCGATGTGATCAAACGAACGGCACGGATCGCATCATCGTTAGATGGGATCTTAACGTCGATTTCGTCTGGATCAGCGTTAGTATCGACCATAGCAACAATCGGAATGTTCAATTTTTGAGCTTCCTTAACAGCAATTCTTTCTTTACGAGGATCAACAATAAAGACAGCATCTGGAATGTGAGGCATATCTTCGATCCCGCCCAGAAACTTCTCAAGTTTTTCCATTTCTTTGGTCAACTTGGCAGCTTCCTTCTTAGGCAAGATGTCAAATGTACCGTCTTGAGACATCTTCTTCAGATCTTTCAAACGCTTGATCCGTGATTGAATTGTGTTCCAGTTAGTCAAAGTTCCGCCCAACCAACGATGGTTGACGTAGAATTGACCAGCACGAACAGCTTCTTCAGCGATCGAGTCTTGAGCTTGCTTCTTTGTCCCTACGAACAAAACAACACCATTATTTTCGGCTGTTTCCTTCATAAAGTTGTAAGCCTTGTCGATCAGCTTAACTGTTTTTTGCAAATCGATGATATAAATACCATTACGTTCTGTAAAGATATATTTCTTCATCTTAGGGTTCCAACGACGTGTCTGATGTCCAAAATGAACACCAGCTTCAAGTAATTGTTTCATGGTAATAACTGCCATTACAAAATACCTCCAAAATAGTTTTATTTCCTCCCCCACATTCATTTGGCAAGAACTTAGCAATGTAAGCACCGCTTGCCCAGCATGCAAGGTGTGAATTAGGCCCAAAAAGGACCTATATTATTGTAAAGGATTTCGGCTGCAAATGCAACTTCTTTCCAAGCATTTTTTTAACCTTAGCCGCGCTATATTAGTTCGCCTCTACGATCGAACTGGCTGTCCCTGTTTCAATCACTGATTTGGCACTATCTAGAGAGAAATTAACCATGTTTTTAACAGCCGTTTCAGTGTAAAAGGAAACGTGTGGTGTAACTAACACATCATCTCGTTCCATCAACTGGTTAAACAATGGATCAATGATTTTTTGGCCGCGTAAATCATGATTAAATAAAGGACTTTCATTTTCATATGTGTCTAGTCCTGCACCCGCGATCTTCCCTGCGTCTAAGCCGTCCAATAAAGCCTGCGTATCGATCAAGGTCCCACGAGCTGTGTTGATCAAATAAACACCATCTTTCATCAGTTCGATCGCGTGCTTATCGATCAGATGCTTATCTTTCGGAGATGCCGGCATATGCAAGGTGATCACGTCAGCTTGCTGATACACTTCTTCCCGACTATCAACATAGATACCTGAAGCAGCCAATTCTTTGTCCTGATACGGATCAAAAGCAATTACTTTTGCTCCAAACCCACGGTAGATCGAAATAGCTGCCTTACCGATCCGGCCAGTCCCGATCACACCAACCGTTAAATCATGGATCTCTTTGCCGATATTGCCCTCCCAGCGAAAATCTTGGACAGCATTTCTCTGACGGAAGATCTCAGTTTTTCGCAACAGCTGTAACAGTAAAGTTACTGAAAATTCGGCAATCGCCGTAGGTGAATAAGCAGGCACGTTAGTAACGATCACATGGTTAGCAAAAGCTGATCTCAAATCAACGTTATCAACACCAACATTTCGAATGGCAAAAGATTTTATTCCATACTCCTGAGCCTTTTCGAAAAGTTGGGCAGGATAAAAACCGGTTTGCAAAGCCAAAATTGCATCAAAACCTTGAATAAGCTCAAGGTTCTCGGATGTTAATGCTTCTTTTACTAATTTGACCTCAATATTATTTTTCTGCGACCACTCTGCAAAATATTTTTCTTCATCCGTGCGAACGGAAAACGCAATAAATTTCATCAAAAAAACTCCTCACTTCAATAATTTAGCGCACATTAAATCAACTTAACAGTAAAACGTGCATAATTAGCCCTTGTGTTAAAGAGCCACAATTCATTTTATACTATCAAAACTCAAACAGCACTATTTTTTACTCAATTCTCAAGTTCGGTCATTCCAAATTCAACACCACTCCATGCTGTCGCAAAAAAACTTCTTTGCTTTTGCGTGTTTGATGTTTAAAGGCATACTCTGCTTTAAGAGCTGCAGATTTTTCAGTGTATTCTTCATGATAGATCATTTGCACAGGACGCCTGTTGCGAGTGTACTTAGCTCCGATCCCGTCGTTATGTTCAGCTAATCTCCTAGTCAGATCCGTTGTAAATCCACCGTAAAGGGTAGAATCGGCACAAAGCAAAACATAAAAGAAATACTTTTTTTCAACCATACAATACCCTTCTTACTTCAGGCAAATAGTCGTCTTGTTCATCATAAACCGTAATTGGCGGCACAAAACGCAAACCTCCAGGGCGGCCATCCTTAATTGCTTCAACCAAAACCATGTTTGCTTCACGTTCTTTTTTGGGGTAAACCAAACGAACTCGTTTAGGGACCAAACGTTCTTGTGCTAAAAGAAGGAATAATTCCTGCAGCCGCTCTGGTCGATGGACCATATACATTTTACCGCCCATCTTTAAAAGCCCGCTGATCGTTTGAATAATATCAGCTAAAGACGCTGTGCTCTCGTGTCGTGCCAATGCCAAGTATGGATTAGGATTTTTCTTGCTGGTCGGCTGATTGGCAAAATACGGCGGATTACAGATCACTGTATCAACAGAATCTTTAGGGATGTGCGCGTAAATTTCTTTCAAATCAACATTCAAAGTTGAGATGCGCTCACCCAAATCATTTAACAAAATGCTGCGTTCCGCCATCTCAGCTAAGCGAGGCTGGACTTCGACTTCCACAATTGAGGCACGAGTTTTTTTGCTCACAAAAAGTCCGACTGCCCCATTACCAGCACATAAATCAACGACCTTGCCGGTCTGCTTTAAAACTGGCTGGGCAAAATCTGCTAACAATACTGCATCGAGCGAGAAAGAAAAGACTTCTGCGCTTTGAATGATTTTAATATTATTAGCGTATAATTCATCGATCCGTTCGCCTGGCTTTAACAAATTATTTTTTTCCATTATTTTGTTCCACGATCTTTCTTCATTACAGACTTGCAACTTTTAGGGAAATTTTGCATACTTAAGCTATACTACTTTTTGGAAAGGAATGTCACTTCGATGTTCTACACATTTATTCGTGTTGTTGCACGCGTGATTGTTTTTCTGATCAATGGTCACAGCATTTATCTCAACAAAGAAAAACTTCCCAAGGGAAATTATATTCTAGTTGGGCCGCACCGGACGTGGTTTGACATGATCTATTTTGCTTTAGCTGCAGCACCCAAGCCGTTTTCTTTTATGGCAAAAGAAGAACTCTTCAAGAACCCAGTTTTGCGTTTCATTTTAAAACACGCTAACGCTTTTCCAGTCGATCGGGCCCACCCTGGTCCTTCAGCCATCAAAACACCTGTTAGATGGCTGCGTCAACGTGATATTTCACTGATCATGTTTCCATCAGGGACTCGCCATTCACAAGAAATGAAAGGCGGCGTGACACTGATCGCCAAGTTGGCAGGAGTGCCGATCGTGCCGGCGGTTTATCAAGGACCTCTGACCTTCAAACAGCTTTTTTCACGCAAAGCAGTCACTATTGCTTTCGGAGAACCCATCACTGTTGACAGGAAAACAAAGATGACTGACGAATATCAAACTTCCTTGCTTGACCAGATGGAACAGCAATTTCAGCAGCTGGATCAACAAATTGACCCTAATTTCAAATATATCGATGTTAGCGGAAAAAAAGAAAATAATTCTTCGCAAAAATAAAAAGCCGGGTAATTGCCCGGCTTTTTATTTAGCTTACTTCTTCTTGCCGTAACCTGATTTCATTGCGGTCATCATTTGATTCAGTTTCTTTTCAGAAGGCTTTTGACCCATTTGCAGCATCATTTGTCTTAACATCTGTTCATTGATCGGCGGGTTTTTTTGTAAATAGCTTTCCATGTATTTACGTGCACCAAAGAATCCACCAACAAGGCCCAATACCAATGCGATGATGACGATTAAGATCCAAACTCCAGTGGACATCATCAACTACTCCCTTCGTTAACTTTTGTTTACTTAATTAAGTTTACACAATTCCCTGTGAAAAATAAAGGGCAAGTCGTAATTAACAGTCATCTGGGCTTAAAAAACAAATATCTTGCAGCTAATCGTCACGTAAACCGCGGTCACGTTGGATGTTCTTAACTTTTTCAGGAGTCACTTCTTTGCCATGCTTATCATAAACTTGCAGCATTTCAACTTGACTCCGAAAGTTCTTTCTGAAATGCTTCAAATATTTATTCCGTAATTTTTTTTGCTCTTGCAGCTCATTTTGGGTTAAACCCTTGCTCTTTTTCTTCCGAGCCAATTCATTGATCCTTGTGATCAATTCCTCTGGTATTCCATTTTCCATCGATGTTACCTCATTTCAATTCAATACTTCTATCCTAAACAATTCCGCACGAAAACTCAAGCAAATAGTCCGAACATTAGTTTGAAAGATCATGAGGATTATGATATGCTAGGACTATAAAAAAGAATGAGGTGTTCGTGATGTCAAAAGTTTTCGAAGAAAGACAGATCGCCGTGTTAAGATTCATCTACGAATGTGTTCATGAGAAAGGGTATCCTCCGACTGTCCGAGAGATTTGCGAAGCAGTCAGCCTTTCATCAACATCAACAGTTCATGGACATATCGCACGTTTAGAACGCCGAGGATATTTGCGTAAAGACCCAACTAAACCACGCGCACTTGAGATCACCAAAGACGGAATGACGGCTCTGGGGATCAAACCTACGGCCAAAAGAATTCCAGTTTTAGGTACCGTTACCGCGGGGAACCCAATTTTAACCGTCCAAGAAACAACAGATTATTTCCCGTTACCGCCAAATTACGATTCCGCCCAAGACTTGTTCATGCTGACCATTCGCGGCGAGAGTATGATCAATGCTGGGATCCTAGACGGAGACGAAGTGATCGTCAGACAGCAGCGTTCAGCCGACAACGGTGATATTATCATTGCTATGACGGAAGATAATGAAGCGACCTGCAAGCGTTTCTTCAAAGAAGCTGATCATTTTCGCCTGCAGCCGGAAAATGACACAATGCAGCCGATCATCTTAGACAATGTCACGGTATTAGGCAAAGTTGTCGGCCTCTACCGAGATTTTATCGGTTAGCAGCAAAAAATTCAAGTTGACAGTTTAAATGTCAACTTGAATTTTTTTGTCTGCTCCTATCCACAGGATGGTCTGGCCAGAAAGCTCAGTCATTTTCCCCTTGATGCAGTTCATTCCCTAAGTGCAATAACTCTGCGGCATGTTCGCGTGCGAGATCAGTGATCTCAGTTCCGGCTAGCATCCTGGCCAATTCTTCGATCCGATCATTTTGAGGCAGTTTCGTGACTGTTGTCTCTGTTCGTTGATTTTGCACATTTTTGGTAACCAAATAATGGTGCTCCCCCACAGCCGCAACTTGCGGCAGATGGGTGATGCACAGAACCTGCGAGCTCTGGGCGATCCGGCTGATTTTTTCGGCGATCGCCTGAGCAACACGGCCACTGACGCCAGTATCAACTTCATCAAAGATGATGCTGGTCACACCCTGTCGTTGCGCAAAGATTGTCTTTAAAGCCAACATGATCCGCGAAAGTTCGCCTCCGGAAGCGATTTTAGCCAAGGCTCCCATCGTCTCCCCTGGATTAGTTTGAATATAAAACTCCACGTGATCCTGTCCATCTTGATTAAGCTTTCCCGCAGAACTGTCCATAAATTTAACTGAGAAAACTGCTTTTTCCATATAAAGATCTCTCAGTTCTTTCTGAACTGCTTTTTCAAGACGGAGTGCGGCTTTTTTTCTGATTTGTGATAATTTTTGCGCTAGTTTTCGAGCTTGCTGATACGATTGGTCAACCTTTGCTTTTTGGTCACCCGAGTCTGCATCTGTCTGCTGCATTTCCTTTAACTCGCCAGAAATTTTGTGGTAGTATGCCAGAATTTCTGCAATGGAACTGCCGTATTTTCTTTTTAACTGGTGAATTTCTTCCAGCCGACTTTCGATTTCATCTAAGCGGCTTTCGTCCCACTCCATTCCAGAAAGCTGATTAGAGATGTCGTGGACAGAATCGGATAATCCATAATATGCATCATTGACTCGTTGACTGATTTGATCTAACTCCGAGGAAAAGTCCGCTACCTGACGCATATTCTCCATCACCGTTCCTATTTGAGATAAGGCATCAGTTTCTTCCCCCGATAAAAGCTGGTAGCTGTTTTCTAAAGCATCATGGATGGCTTGGAAATTGTCCAGTTGCTGCTTTTCGTCAATTAATTGTTCCTCTTCATCCGCATGCAGGTCAGCGGCCCCGATCTCCTCGACTTGAAATTGCAGCATGTCGAGGTGTTGGGCCCATTGTTTTTCGTTTTTTTCTTTCTGTTCTAAACTAAGACGCTGCTGCTGGTAGCGTTGGTAGACTTGGTGATATTTTGCCTTCAAATCAGCAACCTGGTCTGCCGCAAAACTATCTAATAAAGGCAAGTGATTATCCGGATGCATTAACTCCTGATGTTCATTTTGCCCGTGGATATCGATCAGAGTTTCTCCCACGCGCCGCAGGCTGGCAAGGTTAACCAACTCACCATTAATGCGACAGATGTTATGTCCATTCCGATACAATTCACGCTGCAAAATCAAATCAGTGTCTTCATAACCGATCCCGATCTCATCCAAGATCAAAAAGGCTGGGGCATTCTCCGGCAGTGTAAATAAGCCCTGGAGGACAGCTTTTTTCTCGCCCTTACGGATAAATTCTGTTGATCCGCGACCGCCGGCCAGCAAGCCCAAAGCATCGATCACAATTGATTTGCCCGCCCCGGTTTCACCTGTCAAGACTGTCATCCGCGGCTGGAAGTCGATCTCAATTTTATCAATAATTGCAAAGTCTCTGATTGTTAAGTTTCTTAACAAAATTTTCTCCCCCCCCTGTCACTTTCCTGATAGTCTAGAGTTTTTACCTAACATAGCTAATCTTCTTTGACCATTTGCAACATTTTTTGCTGATAAGAGTTCGCCCATTCGATCGAGCGCGCGAAAATCATCACCGTATCATCATCACTAATGCAAGCAAAAATTTCCGGATAGCGCATTTGTTCGATCAAGCTGGCAACAGTCGGCCCATTACCCGGCTGGACTTTGACCACACACATATCATTATGTACATCAGACTCAATGTATGCGTCTTGCAGTGTCTTTTTAAGTTTGACTGCTGTATCGACTTCTTTTTCAGACGGCAATGTATAGCGATAACTGCCATCATTGAGTGGAACTTTTACCAGCTGCAGTTGTTTAATATCACGTGATATCGTCGCTTGAGTGACCTTGATCCCTCTTTTAGCCAAAAGTTTGACCAGGTCTTCTTGCCGGTAAACGATATTGTCAGCTAGCAATTGTTTCAGCAAGTGATGCCTTTCTTGTTTCTTCATATGCCATTAACCTCACACTTCAAACTATTTGTTGATTATTTCAAATAAAATTACTGGACCAGTGTTTGATGTGCCTTTTTTACGACCTCATTCAAGTCAACAGAAGCATCGATCTGGCCATTCTCCCCCGGAGCACAAGAGATCAGATGGACTAGGAATTCAATATTCCCCGTCCCGCCAGTGATTGGTGAAAAGTCTAATCCGCTCACATCATAACCGGCTCCGACAGCAAAAGTTAAAATCTGATTTAAGACCTCCAAATGAGTCTTTTCATCCCGAACAATTCCATGTTTGCCAACTTTTTCCTTGCCAGCTTCGAACTGCGGCTTGATCAGAGCTACTACATCTTGATGTGGAGCTATGATCTCATGCAGGGCTGGTAAGATCAGCTTTAAAGAAATGAAGGAAACATCTATCGAAGCAAAATTTGGTTGCCCAGCATTAAAATCTTGCAGCTTAGAATAACGAAAATTGGTATTCTCCATCACGACTACACGCGGATCTTGCCGGAGCTTCCAAGCGAGTTGATTGGTCCCCACGTCTAAAGCATAACTTAATTTAGCGTGGTGCTGCAAAGCAACATCCGTAAACCCTCCAGTCGACGACCCGATATCCAAGACGATCCGGTCGGCTAAGTTGATTTTAAAGACTTTCAGCGCCTTAGCAAGCTTGAGCCCGCCCCGGCTGACATAAGGCATTTTAGTTCCCTTAAAATGCAGTTTGACGGCAGGGTCGATCTTCATGCCGGGTTTATCCAACCGTTCTTCATTTTCACCCAGGATCTCGCCAGCCATAACTGCACGTTTGGCTTGTTCACGGCTGTCAAACAGCCCCTGTTCGACTAATAAAACATCGATTCGTTCTTTTTTCATAATTTCTACCTTTATAGCATAAAATAATTTAACAATTCTTGATAAACAGTAACATCAAGCCCGGTTTGCGCTAACTCTTCTAAACAAGCTTTAGCATGCCGGAGCGTGTCTTGTAAAGCTTTTTTTGCACCCTCAAGTCCTAAGATAGCTGGATAAGTGTTTTTTTGTTCCCCTTTGTCCTTGTGCACGGCTTTCCCCATTTTTTCAACGGTAGAGGTTACATCCATAATATCATCATAGATTTGAAAAGCTAAACCAAAATCGCTGCCAAATCGCCGCAATAATTCTTGTTGGGCTTGACTAGCTTCCGCCAAGATCCCGCCTGCTTCGAAAGCATACCGAATCAAAGCACCGGTTTTACCCGCGTGCAAAGCCTGCAGCGAAGCGAGGTCTAGTTGATGACCGGTTCCTTCGATGTCTCGAGCCTGGCCGTCAACCATGCCTGAAGGACCAGCAGCATGAGCCAAGAGCCTGCATAACTCCAAATTTTTGTCTGGGGCAAGCTTCGCAGAGGCTAACCATTCAAAAGCAGCAGTCAAAAGCCCGTCACCAGCCAAAACAGCCAGCGCTTGCCCAAAAACTTTATGGTTGGTCGGCTGTCCTCGTCTGAGATCATCATTATCCATTTCTGGCAAATCATCGTGGATCAAAGAATAGGTATGAACAAACTCAAGGCTTCCAGCCACAATAAAAGCACTGTTGGTAAGAGATACACCAAAAGCAGCACAAGTTGCAAAAATGATCAAGGGACGGATCCGCTTGCCGCCCGCGTTAACCGAATATGCCATGGCTTGACTCAACTTATCATCATTGCGCATTCCTGAAAGATAATCTGTCATCATTTGATTCAAACGCTGGATCTCACCTTCTTGCAAGGCTTTAAGCTTATTGTTGTTCATTCTCATCGTTTCCTTGCTCAAACAGCTCTTCATCGCCGTTTTCATTGATAACCTTAGTCAGTGTCTCCTCAGCTTTTTCCAAAGTTTTTTGCAGTTCTTTGCTTAATTTGACCCCGGCTTGGAATGAATCCAAGGCCTCTTCTAAAGGAACATCGCCTTGCTCCAACTTACTGACGATTTTCTCAAGCTGAGCTAAATTTTCCTCAAAGGTCGGCTCTTTTTTATTCTCTTCTGCCAAGTTATTTTTCCTCCTTAGTGGTGATCACTTGCGCCTGGGCAGACCCATCTGCCAGATGGATCGTGATTTGATCTTCTGCATGCAAAGAGTGAATACTTTTAACGATCTTTCCTTCCTGACTTACGTACGAAAAACCCCGTCCCATCACAGCCAGCGGACTCAATGCATTCAATTGATTGACTGCCTGCTTGAATCTGTTTTTGTGGTCGAGCATATACTGATCCATGCTCTGATCAAGCTGCCGCGTGACTGACCCAATTCTAGTTTTAGCAGCCTGGACACGTGTAGTCGGAGCGACCAGCTTTAAACTGCTGACAGCCTGTAACTGGCTTCTTTGAGCTCCTGCAATTATCTGCCGAAAAGCAGCATTTTGCTGTGAGTTTAAAAAATCCAGCTTTTGCAAGTACCCTTCATACAGACGGCCTGGGCTCCTAAAGATATATGAATCCATTCGTTTTGCAGCTCGATTTTCATTTTGTCTGATAATCGTCTTCATCGCCTGGACTAGGCGCAAACGCTGCTGCTTTAGCTTCAAGATCTCATCGGCACGGACCGGTGTCGCTAATTCTGCTGCTGCCGTTGGTGTTGGTGCTCGCAGATCTGCAACAAGATCTGCGATAGTAGTATCTGTCTCGTGACCAACTGATGAGATCACAGGCAAATCAAGTGCAGCCAGGGCTCGTGCAACTTTTTCTTCGTTAAAAGGCCACAGATCTTCGATCGAGCCTCCGCCGCGACCAATGATCACAGTATCGAAGTCGCCGTGTGCAGCAACTTCTTTCAACCGTCCTACTAACGAATCCGCGGCCTGGTCACCCTGAACTACCGCCGGAAATAAAACTAGCTCGACGATCGGATAACGACGACGAACAGTCGTGATAATATCCCTAATGACAGCACCTGAAGGACTAGTGATCACAGCTATTTTTTTAGGAAAACGCGGGATCGGAAGTTTGGGAGCAGAAAATAATCCCTCTTGGGTCAATTTTTTCTTTAACTGTTCATAAGCTTGATACAAAGCCCCAACTCCATCTGGTTCCATCCGTTCGATATTGATCTGATAGGTCCCATTTGGCTGATAGAGATCGATCCGACCAACAACTAGGACTTTCATCCCTTCTTCCGGTCGAAATTTGACCTTGCTAAAATTTGATTGAAACATCACCGCACCAATTTTAGCATTGTCATCTTTCAAGCTGAAATACTGATGTCTGGGACGCAAGCGAAAATTTGAGATCTCTCCGGTCAAGAAAACCCGCTGTAAGTATGGGTCCACCGTAAATTTACGGTGTAAGTAGCGCGTTAGAGCTGTAACTGTCAGATACTTTTCCCCATCATCTACGCTCAAACTCGACACTCCTTTTTGCTAATTTTAAAGTCTGTTTCATTAACATCACGCTTGTCATCGGACCAACTCCGCCAGGAACTGGTGTTAAATATCCTGCCCTTTGCTTGACATCCTCCTGGGCGACATCCCCCACGATTTTACCGGAACCTAAACGATTGATCCCAACATCAATTACAATTGCACCCGGCTTAATATATTTCTGAGTGATCATCTCAGGTTGACCAGCGGCTACCACTAGAATATCAGCATTCCGTGTGATCCGTTCCAATTCATTTGTTTTACTGTGTGTGATCGTTATCGTTGCATCTGCATTTAAGAGCATTGCTGCTAACGGCCGACCAACGATCGTACTACGCCCGATGATCACGACCCTTTTACCAGCAGGATCGAGCTGATACTCTGCTAATAAAGCCATGATCCCTGCAGGTGTACAGGGAACCGGACCAGCATCGTCCATAAAAAGCCGACCAATGTTATAAGGATGAAAACCGTCAACATCTTTTTCCGGCGCGATCGCCTCCATCACTGCTTTCTCATCCAACTGCGGCGGCAAAGGCAATTCCACTAAGATCCCATGAATATTGGCTGCCTCATTATACTGTTTGATCTGCCTGATAACCGCTTGTTGCGAAGAATCCACCGGCATCACTGTATCGATCGTTGCAATGCCAATTTCAGCTGCCAATTTTTGCTTACTCTTAAAGTACACCTGACTAGCAGGATCTTCCCCGATCATGAGCACCGCCAAGGTTGGAACCACACCATGCTGTTTAATAAGCTCAGCATCCTTTTTCAGGCTCAAACGGTATTTCTGGGCCAGTTTTTTTCCATCCATTAAAACTGTCATTATTCTACCTCACAGAAATCATTTACCCTTAATTTTAGCACACGTCCAAAGACAAAACTAATGCAACCGATCTGAACCCAGAAAATAATTACTCGCTAAAAAAGGCTCAAAACAGGTATTGAGCTGTTTTGAGCCTTAGAATTTAAATCAAATTTGATAAAACACCATTAATGAAACGCCGAGATTTATCGTCACTAAACAATTTAGCAAGTTCCAATGCTTCATTTAACGCCACTCTATTAGGCACGTTAGTCTGAAATTTCATCTCATAGACGGCGATCCTTAAAATTAGTAAGTCGGTTTTTGTGAGACGGCCTAAGGACCAGTGCTCGCTTAAATATTGAGCAATTACCGGATCAAGCTCAGCTTGCTGTTCTAGGACCCCATTGACGATGGTATGCAGATATTCCTGATCAACCTCTTCAGTCAGTTCTGATACGACCTGATCAATCAAGTCATCCAAATCAGCATCCGGGTTGCTTTGTAAGGCAAACAAGACTTGAAATGCACCTTGTCGTGCTACTTGTTTTGTAATGTTTCTTCTAGTAGCCATTAATTTGTTTCCTCTTTCTCTTCTCCAAAAATATTATTTGGATCAACAGTTGCTTCCTGTTTTTCTGGAATGATCCCCTGCACGTGAACATCAACTGATGCTAACTTCAAACCCGTCATAAATAAAACCTGTTGTGCAACCTTCTCTTGAATAACTGCTCCTACTTTAGGGACTGAAACTCCGTAATTCAAGAAAACATTCACATCCACAGTTAATTCACTTTGAGCAGCTGCTAATTTAACGCCTTGTTTGCGATCCTGACGGCCAAACAATTTGGAAAAGCTATTAGCAATTGATCCGCGCATTGAATAAACACCATCAACTTGGCTCGCTGCGATCCCAATAATTACCTCGACAACCTCAGGGGCAATTTTAATTTGACCAAGATCAGGATCTTTACTGGCTAAAACAATATTATTTTCCTCAGACATCACAAAACCTCCTTAGACTACGCACGAGAAATGTATGTGCCGTCAGCTGTATTGATCGTTAATGTATCTCCTTCGTTAACAAAGAACGGCACCTGAACGACCAAACCGGTCTCCATCGTAGCTGGTTTAGAACCGCCTGAAGCCGTATCGCCCTTGATCCCAGGTTCGGTAGCAGAAACAACTAAATCAACGGTATTAGGCAGTTCAACACCTAAAGTTTCTGAACCATACATGATGATGCTGACAACCATGTTTTCTTTCAAATATTTTAGTTCATCTTGAATTCTTTCAGCTGGCAATTCTAATTGCTCATAGGTCGTTGTATCCATGAAGACATAGTTATTGCCATCAGCGTACAGATACTGCATCTTTTTGCGATCGATCTGAGCCTGATTGATTTTTTCGCCGCCACGGAAGGTCTTTTCTTGTAAAGCGCCTGTCCGCAAATTTTTCAGCTTCGAACGTACAAAAGCTGAACCTTTACCAGGTTTAACGTGTTGAAATTCTACAACACGCCATAGTTCACCGTCTATTTCAACAGTTAAACCAGTTTTAAAGTTATTTACTGAAATCATTTATGAAATCCTCCTTAGCACTCGGCTAATTATTATCTGTAATTGTAATTGATCCTGTTCACGTAAAAGTTATTACTCTTTATTGTTACGTGGATCGGAAGCTTTGTCAAGCAGCGAAGGCACTTACTCGACCTTAAATTTCAATGAACTGTTTGTTTGAGTTTGTTAAAATTTCAGATCCGGTTGCAGTTACGAGGACATCATCTTCGATCCGAACCCCGCCAAGACCTAGGACATAAATTCCAGGCTCAACTGTCACAATTTGACCGGCCTGCATCACGTCTGGATACCTTGTCCCAACATTAGGCAGTTCATGGATATCCAGTCCGATGCCGTGACCCATCCCATGATTAAAATACTCGCCATAACCTGCTTTTTGAATCAGAGAACGCCCGATTTGATCTATCTGCGCACCGCTAACACCGGCCCGAACCGCAGCGATCGTTGCTTGCTGTGCTTCCAAAACCACCTGGTATATTTCTTTAACTTGCTGGTTTTGTTGACCAAGGCTAAAAGTCCGAGTTACATCTGATGTATAACCTGCATAAAAATAGCCGTAATCAAGTGTGATCAGATCGCCATTTTTTATTTCCCGAGTTGTGGCTGTTCCGTGCGGCCAAGTTGTATGTTCACCGCTGGCAACAATGGTTTCAAAAGAACGTTCAGACGCACCGTGTTTCTTCATGAAATAATCCAAATCATTGGAAACATCCAGTTCGGTCTGCCCAGCGGCTAAATGTGATAAAACAAAATCGAAGCCTTGATCAGCCAAACGACAGCTTTCTTTAAGTGCCGCAATTTCGTTTTCATCTTTGACAGATCGCAAAGATTCAACGACCCCATTAAAAGCGACAATATCGCAAACAGCCGTTTCATCAAGAAAGTCATATGAGGCATAGTCGATCGAATCTTCAAAACCAATAGCAGCAAGAGAGGCTTTTTGAGCCAAATCGCAAGCACTGCCCAAATAGTTGCGTGTGATCACCGTTTGCCAATCCGGAGTTTCAACCTTGACCTGTTCTTCAAAACGCGAGTCAGTAATCAAATACTGCTGGTTCTCAGTAATCAGCAAAACTCCCGCATCACCCGTGAATCCGCTCAAGTATTTGATATTTAAAGGATCCGTAACCAAAAAACCGTCAATTTTCAACTCTGCCAATTTACTGCGCAGATTAGCCACTCGTGGCATTGTCATCTCGACCAGACCTTTCTCTTTGAAATTTTATCATTACTCAGTTTTTCATTTGCCAGCAACAAAGCAAACAAATTAGTTTAAAATTGAAAAAAACCGGGACTCCAAATGGAATCCCGGCCTTGAGCAGCAATTTATTCTGCTACAGGGTAAACAGAAACTTGTTTCTTGCTACGCCCTTTACGCTCGAATTTTACGACACCTTCGATTGTTGCAAACAATGTGTCATCGCCGCCGATCTTAACATTCGCACCTGGGTAAATATGTGTACCACGTTGCCGATATAAAATCGATCCGCTTGTGACAGTTTGACCGTCAGCACGCTTAGCACCCAAACGCTTAGCTTTTGAGTCACGACCGTTAGAAGTCGATCCGCCCCCTTTATGATGGGAGAAGAATTGTAAGTTCATTAACATAAGACAAGCACCTCCTAATCGTTTTCAATTGTTAGATATTTCTGATAATTATCTGTAATATCATGAAGTCCTAGTTTCAAACTGTTCAAGAATAATTGAATCGCCTGCTCAGAAACTTCTTCAGCAGGCAAAGTTACCTTTAAATAGCCGCCGTTTTCATCGTCAGAGACAACTTCTGGGTGGGCCAAGGCTAACTGTTCCAAACTATTGACAGTATTGATAGCTAAAACTGAAACTGCTGCACAGACGATGTCGTGACCGTAGTCACCAGAATCAGCATGTCCCCGCATCAAAAAACCGGAAATCTGCTGATCAGTGTGAAAGAACTGAACCTTGATCATCGCAAGTACAACTCCTTAAATGCCTTAGGCATTGATTGCATCGATAACAACCTTAGTATAAGGTTGACGATGGCCTTGTTTGGTATGAGAATGTTTCTTAGGTTTATACTTGAAAGTAACGACCTTCTTCTCACGACCTTGTTTCTCAACAGTACCTGTAACAGTGGCACCGTCGACAACAGGTGTTCCGATAACAGTTTTGTCACCACCGACCAAAACAACTTCATCAAATGTGACTTTGTCACCTGCGTTAGCAGCCAACTTTTCCACAAAGATAGCTTGACCTGCTTCAACTTTATACTGTTTACCACCAGTTTTAATAATTGCGTACATTAAATGTGCACCTCCTTGTATTTGACTTAGACTCGCCGTAATGTAGTGATCCAGCTAAACTGAATGCTTAAAAAACTTAAAACGTGCGGTTGTAGTTGTGGCATGCACAAATACAACAGAGTTATATTACCAAAAAAAGCCCCCACAGTCAATTACTTTTTGTTTTCAGGCAGATTCAACCATCTTTTTTCTGTTCTGACGCAAAAAATTTAGATGAATTGCCTCAGTTATGTTGGTGAGAGAGGAAAAAGTATTTAAAAGAGTTAAAAAAAAGCCGGTTCATTTCGGTTGTCCTTTTTTTGATTTTCAATTCTTACACTATGAACTGTATCACTCGACCAAAAGATCCCATTTATAAAACTCATCACGTTCATCAATCACCCATAACGCTAAAGTTTTCAGCGGCTTTTATAACAAGACACAAAAAAAGAATGCCGGTATAAAGACATTCTTAAAATTACAAAATGTTCTAATTTGATATATTATGATTCGGGAGAGATTCGAACTCTCGACAATCCGCTTAGAAGGCGGATGCTCTATCCAGCTGAGCTACCGAACCAATGCAAAGTATATTATAAGATGAATTACTGGATTATGTCAAACACAATTTTAGCATTCAAATAGTAAGATTGCTTGACATTTCAAGTGCAACAAACTAATGATTAAACGAAAAGCCGTAAAATCCCAAACTATAATCAACCATATTATAGAAAGGCAGCCTTTATGACTCAAGTATGCTCTATCCCCCAAAAACATGACAAACAACGCAAAAAATGTCCCTTCTAACCTGTTCACACTCAAGTGTTGGTATTTGCCCTTTATGTTGAAAAGTGAACTGAAGAAACATTTTTTACAAAGAGTAGCGAGGTTAATTGCCTGCTTTAAGAAAATCCATCCTAATCAAGGCAGCCTATAGATTATAAAGACGAGTCGTTCAACAAATCTAAATTCAAGCCAAATTTTTCTAAATCTACATCCCTAACATAAAGTTCGCTTTGAAGAATATCCAGCACCTCGTAGTAAGCAAGTTTCTTGCCAACAAAAAACTCATCCTCATTTTTATTTGCACTTTCACTTGCAGTTTCTTTGGCCTTTTCAATAATTCGCGCAGCCAAAAACTTTATTGTGTCTTCGTTCATTCCTATCGCCTCTTTTATGCCAATTTCTTTATTTTCACTACATTTTTTAAGTTTAATATTCCCTTACCTCAATGTTTAATAACTGCCCCTGTGGGAAATAGGATGTATCAGCCATAGAAACAACGTAAGCAGTGCCCAGCGGGACGTATTTAAATAAAAAACCAGATTTAATATAATTGCCTTATCAAATGAGATGAGGTGATTTTTTGGATAACAAGCATGATTTTGTCCAAGTTAAAATTGATGGTCCTAGATCAACGAATGAGGTTAAGTCTCAAAAGGCGATGCAGTTTCGCATTGATCAAAATAAAACTGTGGTGGTCTACAAGCGGATCAACAACTATATCCT
>NZ_BFFP01000024.1 GCF_003864415.1 Ligilactobacillus salitolerans | reverse complement strand
ATACATTCTTGCTCCGCTCTCTGCATCAAAGAAATAGAGATCCTCCGGTGCCACTTCCATAGTGACATCCCGGTTGCGATCACTGCCTGTGATCTTGCGATCGATCTGGGCAACGATGCTCCGCCCATCTGTTTCTAGATACAGTAAGGTATAGGCTCCCATGTATTCCGCATAATGCAGCTCTGACTTAAACTTGAATTTGCCGTCCATTTGCGTTTCCTGTGCTGTTTTTTCATTCAACGGACTGGTTTTTTCTGGGCGGAACCCAACGAAGATCTCTTTTTCTTCTGCGGGGATCAGGTCATCTGGAATAATTCCCTGCAGATCATAAACATTATTGTCTGTCTTGAACTGGCCGTCCGGCTGCAAGAAGCCCCGCAAAATATTCATGCTGGGTGAGCCAATGAAGCGGGCCACGAAGATGTGATGCGGGTCGTCGTACAGGTCATCGGGCGAACCAGTCTGCATGATGATCCCATCGCGCATGACAATGATCTGATCGGCCATCGCCATGGCTTCAGCCTGATCGTGGGTGACATATAAGGTCACAGTCCCTAATTGCCGGTGCAAGTCGATCACGTCTTGTCTGGTCTTGACCCGCAGCTTGGCATCCAGGTTGGAGAGCGGTTCGTCCATTAAAAAGATCTCAGGATCACGGACCATCGCGCGCCCTAAGGCGACCCTTTGCCGTTGCCCGCCAGATAATTGGGCCGGTTTTTGGTCCAAGTTATCCGAAAGCTGGAGTTTTTCGGCAGCTTCATGAACCTTCTGGTCGATCTCTTCTTTGCTGGTTTTGGCGAGTTTTAAATTATAGGCCAAATTCTTGTAAACGGTCATGTGCGGGTATAAGGCATAGTCTTGGAAGACCATCGCGATGTTCCTTTTCCGCGGGTCCTTGGTATCGAACCTTTCGCCGTCCACTAATACCTCGCCTTTGGACAATTCTTCTAAGCCGGCAAAACAGCGCAAGAGGGTAGATTTTCCGCAGCCGGAAGGTCCAACGACCGCGACAAATTGATGTTCATCAATACTTAGACTAATGTCTTTTAATGTATAGTCATCACGAGTGTCATATTTTTTGTACAAGTGCTTGATTTCGATCTTTGCCATTTAATTGACCACCTTTCATCTTAGTCAAAAACTTGCTGTTACTAGCGTGTAGCTCAACCGATGGACCGGGTTCGCTTCGTTGTTCAAGGTTTGAAAGCAGTCTTGCTAAATTTGCAAGGGCTGTCGTAATCGGTTACTACCTTCTTTTTACATCAAATTTGCCAAAAGCGCAATTTTGACAACTTTGCATTTTTACAAGTCTCGGACAGGGGAGGAGTTCTTATGAGAATATTTAAACGGTTGCTGGCTTTGTTCCTGCTAATGATCATGCCTTTTGTACTCAGTGCTTGCGGTTCGAATTCCTCAAGCTCGGATTCGGATCAGAAAGTTACGGTCAATTTTTTTAATCAAAAACCAGAGATCACCGCGCAGTATCAAAAGCTGATCAAGATGTATCAAAAAAAGCACCCGAACGTTAAGATCCAGCTGACTACTGCGGGACAAGGCGGCGGAGCTGCGGCTCTGCAGTCGAAATTTTCATCAGGTGAAGCTCCGGATATCATCATGTTAGGCGGTCTGCCGGATATTGAACGGTATGAAGACCACTTACTGACTCTCAAGAATTTGTCAGCGTCCAAAAACATTTTGCCCCGTCTGGTTTCTGGCGGGATGACGGAAAAGCATCGGCTAGTCGGGATCCCGGTCGACCTTGAAGCTTATGGCTGGGTCATAAACCGCAAAGTTTTCGCTAAAGCAGGTGTTGACCCGGATCAGATCCATAACTACCAGCAGTTTGTCAGCGCGGTCAAGAAGATCGATGCCCAAAAAGATCGTTTGCATCTCCAGGGAGTCTTTGGTTTTAACGGCGCGGATACCAACTCGATCACCTCAATGTCCGCTCAATTTACCTCGGGTTATTACAAAAATGATCAGGTCAAAGCATTTGAAAGCAAGAAGTTCCCGTGGACCCAGGAAAAACGAATGAAGCAATATCTTGATTTAATCAAGCAATACAGTGTCAAACCGATTTTATCAGTCAAATATGACCCATCGATCCAGGATCTGCTGTTTAACGGCAAAGTCGCAATGATCCCCCAGGGTAATTGGGTGATCCCGACCTTAGATAGCCTGGAGAAAAATTGGGTGCAAAATAAGATGGGCATGCTGCCGTATTACGTCAAGGATAATGGCAAGGATGAACTGTTGACCGGCTCATCTTGGTACCTGGGTGTGACTAAAGATCATCCCAGCCATGAAAAAGCCGCCAAAGATTTCATCAACTGGATGTATAACTCCAAAGAAGCTCAGGATGTGATCATTAATGAAATGCGGTTCGTGCCGGCAACGAAGAACTTCAATACGGCACGCTTGCCGGACGATGTTTCCAAGGATATTTATCAGGTCGGGACTTCCAAAAATGCGATGACCCCGATCCATAAGCAATATCCGAACGGTTTTGCCAACGAAGTGATCGGGCCGATGGTCCAACGGTATTTTGCCGGCAAAACCAGCTGGGAAAACCTCAAGCAAGTTATCAGCAATCAATACCGGCAGTTAAAGACAGTGCAAAGTGGGAAATGATCACATGAGCTAATTAAGGAAGGTGAGCATATGCTGAAAAAACATCAATATTACGGTTTCGTCGTACCGGCACTGCTGTTTATCCTCGGGATCATTATCCTGCCCTTTATCGTTGGGATTTTTGATTCTTTCACTAATTCGAATGGTATCAGCCGGGAGTTTGTCGGCTGGCAAAATTACAGCTTGTTGTTTCATGACTACAACTTTCTGCAAAGTTTCTGGCTGACGGTCAAATTTTCCGTGGTTTCGGTGATCTTGATCAACTTGGTCGGGTTGATCTTTGCCTTGATCGTGACCCATAAAGAAAATTGGTTCAACAATACTCTAAAGACCATTTTCTTCGTGCCGAACTTGATCGGTGGGGTCCTGCTGGGGTTCATTTGGCAGTTTATTTTCACCAATGCCTTCAAAGCACTCGCGGGCAACCTGAGCCAAGGCTGGCTGTCGGGCTGGCTCAGCGATGAAACGACCGGTTTTTGGGGGATGGTGATCCTCTTTACCTGGCAGATGAGCGGCTACATTATGCTGATTTATATCTCGTTTCTAAACGCGATCCCGCACAATACGATCGAGGCTTCAATGCTCGATGGCGCCTCGGAAATACAGACTTTCTTTAACGTCAAGCTGCCGCAACTGGCGCCTGCCTTTACGATCAGCCTCTTCTTGACACTGGCTAATTCGTTTAAGATGTATGAACAAAACTTGGCTTTGACAAACGGCGGTCCGTATCGTTCGACCGAGATGGTCTCAATGTTTATTTACAACACGGCCTTCGTTAATTTTCAGCAGGGTTATGCGCAAGCAGCTGGGATCATCTTATTCCTGGTTGTCGCTGCGGTTTCGTTCATTCAACTCTACGTTAGTCGGAAGGGGGAGCGGCAATGAAAAAGTTAAAGGGACAGAATATCATTTATGGAATTTTGGCTGCCGCCGTTGGTTTGCTTTGGGTCTATCCGTTTGTGATCGTTATCGTCAACTCACTGAAGACTAAACGGGGAATTTTTAGTAATCCTCTCTGGTTTACCCATGATTTTACGGGTGAAAATTTTACCACTGCTTACAAGGCTTTAGACTTCACGAACAGCTTCGTGAACTCGGTCTTGATCACGGTTGGGAGTGTGGTTTTGATCACGATCGTCTCGGCCGCTGCAGCTTATGCTTTGACGCGGGTCCAAGTTAAAATGAGTTCATTTGTTTATTATCTTTGTGCAGCGACAATGCTGATCCCATTTCAATCGATCATGATCCCGCTGGTTTCGATGTTTGGGACTTTGAATTTTTTGAACCGGACGGCCTTGATCATTATGAATACCGGTCTGTCAGTCTCCTTATCGATCATTTTGTACTATGGAGCGTTTGAGGGTGTGCCGAAATCGATGGATGAAGCTGCGACGCTCGATGGAGCCTCCGCCTTGCGGACCTTTACAGACGTAGTTTTGCCCGCGGTGAACCCGATGACAGGTACAGTCATTATCTTAAATGCCATGAAATTATGGAACGACTACCTGTTGCCGTCACTTGTAGTTAATAAAAATGGGATGTACACGATCCCACTGAAGATGTACATGTTTTTCGGCGAGACTAATAGTGAATGGCAGTTAGCACTGGCAGGGCTGGTTTTGTCGATGATCCCGATCATTGTCTTATTCTTGCTTTTGCAAAAGCAGATCATGACCTCTGTGACAGAGGGGGCCATCAAATAGAGAAAAGCGTCGTTGTCAAACGGCGTTTTTTTGCGGGCAAATGGTGTGCGTGCTGGGCGCAAGCGATGTGGATACAAGTCAAGCAGAGTAGTATCCAGGAAAGTAAGTCGTGGATACAAGTCAGGCAGAGTAGTATCCAGGAAAGTAAGTCGTGGATACAAGTCGGGCAGAGTAGTATCCAGGAAAGTAAGTCGTGGATACAAGTCGGGCAAAGTAGTATCCAGGAAGTAACCTCCAGAAAAAATGGTTCTGGGGAGATCCTGCGCAGAATTATACTTTGCTCTCCCTGGGAGACCCTTTTTCGAGCTTCCAGCAAAAAATAAGGAACCAGCACTATGCAAAATCAGAGCTGATTCCTTAATTGAATATATTTATGCATCTAAGATCAATTTGTGCAAGGCTTGAGCTACCCCGCTATGGTCATTGTCGGCGGTGACATAGTCGGCAGCTTCTTTTACCGCTGGGACGGCATTACCCATCGCGGCGCCAGTTCCAGCCGCGGCAAACATCGGCAGGTCATTTTGTTCATCCCCGATTGCCAGGAGTTCATCTTTTTGCAAAGCTAATTTTTCAGCCAGGCTTTCCAAGGCAGTTCCTTTATTGGCATCTTTATGCATGACTTCCAACAAGAACGGTCGGGAACGGACGACATAATGGGTGCTTCCAAATCGCTGCTTGAGTTCCGGCTCGAAACGATCCAGCAGTTCGGGGTCATCTGTCAGCCCGAACTTGGCAAAGCGCAGGCTGGCAAAATCCTCTTGATTTGCAAAAACCTGCAGCGGGGCCTGGTACTTGGCTGCTAGCTGGACTGTGTATGCTCCCAGGCGCGCGTTAGTCGTGCACATGGTTGAATCTTCTGCGATCACATTGTAATGCAGCTGGTGAGTCTGGCTGAAGCGGACTAATTCCTGGACTGTTTGCGAGTCCAGCAAATGCGTGGCGATCGTTTGGCCAGTAGCTGTTTGGACTAAAGCCCCGTTGTCAACAATGACATACTGGTCGTCGCCGCTGATCTGAGCCTGATCTAAATAACGTTTGACCCCGGCTAGCGGGCGGGCTGAGCACAAAACGATCTTGACACCTAGATCTAGGGCATGTTGGATCGCGGTGATATTTGCTGGAGTTAGCTTTCGTTCAGGGGCAGAGGTCAGCAAAGTGTTGTCAATATCGATCGCAACTAAATTGATTGACATAATGTGGTTTCCTTTCTCAAAAAATTTGCAAAATAAAAAAAGAATTGGACTTTTTTTGCGTATATATAAGTGATGCACAAAAATGGCATAACTGATGCAGACCAAAGCTGCTTTGACGGGGAACGGCGGAAAACGGTCCTCGTTAGCACAGGCAGACTTTAGCTTCATCAGTTAGACATGCAAAACGGCAGGGCGCTGCTTGCCGTTTTTTGTATGCAAAAAATCTCCCACTCGTTTTACCGCAGCGCGGGAGATCTGATGCTCTAGTCGTTGAAATTGCCAGTCTCGACGTCTTGCAAAAATTGCATCAAGTGTGCGAAGTAAACCGGCGCGTTATCAACCATGTGATGGTGGCCGCCATTTGGTGTTGTCACGAAACGTGCATGCGGGATCGATTCGGACATGCGTTTACCGGTAGCGAGCGGCATGGATTCGTGTTCGCCGTAAGTGATCAGCGTTGGCAGCTGGATGCGATGGATATCTTGACTGCGATCCCAGCCGGCTAATTTGCCGGTCACAACGAACTCGTTGTCGCCTTGGAAATAGTTGTAGACCTGGACACCCATGGTTGGAGCGAGATGACTGATTGCCGGCGGCTGCTTGCGGTCGATGTAGTCGCGGTTGAGCTTGTCGATCAGTTCCTCATAGCGTTCGTTGAAGTCGTTTTTAGCTTCACATTCCTTCAAGAAAGCTAATTCATCCGCTGTAAACTCTGTTTCGCGGATCTTGTTGATATTCTCGATATACTCGTCAATATTATCCGTCATACTTGAAATAATGATCCCTTTCAAATGATCCGGATATTTGAGCGCGTATTCTTGAACCAAAGCTCCGCCCCATGACTGACCAATCAGATAAAAGTCGTCTAAACCTAACTTCTGCCGGACTTCTTCAACTTCATCGACAAAATATTCCATATGCATAAATTTGTCGACGTTTTCTTGTTGTGTAAAGTCAGGCTGGTCGGAATACCATGAACCCAATTGATCGTACATTGTGACTTGAACATTTAGATCTTTGAGTTTTTCAGCAAAGTTCTCATAGTACTCGTGGTTGCCGCCGGGGCCGCCGTGTAAGCAGAGAAGCTGGATATCGCCGCCGACATTATCAGTCCGCGTCCAGAGGTGGTAACCATTATCGAGTGTGATGATCGTGTTTCCCTCGCGCATTGTGTTCACCTTGTTTCTTAAAATTTTATGTAGATAGTGGGAATTTTCCCAACAACAAACATAATTCTATAAGGATATTTTAACATTTTATTGGGCAAACTGCAGAAATTTCCGTAAAAAAAGCATCAGCCAAGATCATCCGACTGATGCCAAAAAGTATTATTTGCTTGTTTGTGTTGCGTTGAAGGTCAATGAGCAGCCAGCTAGGTCCAATTGGTAGGTATTGTCCTCATTGCCGCGCACTGTCATGCCCATATCAGTCGAGTAAACGACTAAACCAAGCTGATGGTCAGCCGGTAAGCGGTAGAAAGTCGGCTGGAGGTCAAATTCCAAGTCGTAGAATTCACCGGGGATCAAGTCATCCGTCCGATAGGCAGCAGTCCGGTTCTGCAAGTTGATGTGGGCTTTGCTGATCATTTTGCAAGGAGTGGGCTTGGTCAGCTGAAATTCATTTAGGTCGTCTTCACGCCAGTGATAGCCGCTGCTGATACTTTTGCACCCTAAAATAGCCGGAATTACGCCTAAACGTTTGGCTTGACCGTAATCGACCAGCATTACTGACAGCAGTCCATGATCCAGACTGGCGGATGCTTTTAGCTTCAAATGCGCCGCCCCGCGCACCACCAGTTCTTCAGTTAGCGGTTCTGTCTTAAAGATCAGCCGGTTATTAGCCATGACCTTGGAATTTTGGTCTAGCAGTTCAGCTTGCCACGCCGTTTCACTCTGGCGGAATTTTTTTAGGTCTGGTTCAGGCAAATGGTCCTGGAAACTCAGGCAGTGCTTCGCGGCAGCTTTGGTTAAGGTCAGCTTTTCCGGTGCCAAAAACAATTCCCGGCTCAGCGTGGCAGTTTGTTCCCAGTCAGGGTATTCGTGCCAAGTTTCTGGTTGGACGTTGTCTTGGACCAAGACGTCCGGCAAGAGTTTTTCAGCCCCATTATCGACTGCATAAAGTTCATGTGTCAGCCACAAATTGATCATTTCACTGTAATCCAGCGAACGGAAGGCATTAATGTAGATATGCTGCCCTTGGTGTAAGATCAATTTGCGTGCGACCGGCAGATCTGCCAGGGCATTGTATAGATTATAAACGTTGCGCGGTTTGACGTTCCAATCGTTTAAGCCATGGACCATCAAGACATCACACTTGATATTGTGGACGTTTTTTAAATAATTGCGGGCATCCCAAAATTCATTATAATCACCGGTTTTGCGGTCTTGTCCGGCTGTGATTTCAGCCAGTTGTTGGGCAAACGTTTCTTTAGCTTGCAGATAGTCCGCCCCATCGAGTTGCCGGCTGAAACATTCTTCTGCCAAAACGTCAGCATCCTCTCCAGGAAAGCCGCCCGGTGCGACCACCAAGCCGTTTTCACGGTAATAATCGTACCAGTTAGAAATTGCAGCTTCGGAAATGATCGTCTTTAGACCGTCAACACCCGTGGTCGCTGCGGCGGTGGCCAAGGTGCCTAAATAAGAGCGGCCGGTCATGGCAACTGAACCGTTGCACCACCATGCTTTGATCTCGATATTATCAGTGCGGTTGGTAAAGGCACGCCGGTTGCCGGCCAGCCATTCGATGATCGCGATCGTTGAAGCTGTTTCGGCAGGGTCGCCACAGGTCCGCACGCCTTGCGACCCGCGAGTACCGATCCCAGCGGCATAGACGATCGCGAACCCGCGCGCGGCCAAGTAATCGTTTAAGGTGTAAGACTGTTCCCGGGCAAAGCTTTCCTCAGCTTGTTGCGCTTGGCCTTGGACCTTTCTTTTGGGCGGGAGTTTAGTTTCCGGCGCGTGGTATTCGATGTCTGCATAAGTCAGCTCGTTAGGTTTTTTGCGGGTCAAAGGAGTGTCGACATTGTGCATCATTTTATCTCCCGCCTCATCATTAGTCCCTTGGTTGTAGGGACTGGCGGTATAAACGGCTGGAACTTTTAGCCCGGCATTGGTGTCTTGTGGACGCAAGATCTCCGCTTTGAGCAGGTCCAGTTGACCATCATGGTCGGTGTCCAGACTGGACTCAATGTAGACGACCTCACGGATCAGCTCGTCTGTATTGAAAACAGGCTGTGATTTGCCGTTAAAGAGCAGTGGCTTTTGGCTGGCCGGCAGATCTGTCAGGGCAAGAAAGTAGCCTTGGCTGGCTAAGGTATCGAGCAGAATCTGACCATTTTTGCCCCGCGTGTTGAGGAGATCGTACCAGGCAGCGATCAGGTCAGTGACCTCAGAAATCTGCGGGTGGTAGAAAAGGTTAAAATCCTTGAGTGCTTCTAATGGCGCAGCAATTTGAAAATCATCCCCGCAAGTGAAGCCCAGTAACTGCAAACCCACCGTGTAAAAAGCAGCAGCGTCAACGGTGTGCTCTGCGGTGAAATCCCAGACGTTTTGTGTCGCTGACGCTAGGATGTTACCGATCTGCTGGCGCAGGACGGCTTGGCTCTTGGCTTGCGGAAATGACTTGGATAAAAATGAGAGCCAAAGTTCGTTGAGGTCAGTTTGCGGCGTGACCAGCTGGTCTAAATAAGAGATCTCCTGTAATTCAGCAACTTGCTGGCGGTAGGGAGTTGAAACACCGGAGTATTGATTAAATTTCATTTCTTTACCTTCCTTGCCTTGATATAGTTATCAATCATTATACCGCAAGGACTGTGGAACTGCAGTTTTAAAGGCGGAGGAAAAAATTTGAGCTAAACCGCTTGCAGTTTAACTTCAAAAATGTTACCATACTAAGGTAAGTATATTTGGTTTATCTTCAGGGCAGGGTGAAATTCCCGACCGGCGGTGATAGTCCGCGACCCTTATCGTGTGATAAGGTTGACTTGGTGCGACTCCAAGACCGACAGTAAAGTCTGGATGGAAGAAGATAGAGTAATTTGAAGTGTGCAAATTAACTCTGTTGTCCTGAAGCGGCGGCAGAGTATTTTTGTGTATTCATTACCTGTGAAGATAAACCTCTATTCAAAGGGTGCGGGCAAAACCGGCCTGAAAATAATGGAGGGTTTAATAATGAAGGATAGTTCAATGAAAAAATGGGTCATCGCAGCGGGTTTGGCAGGTGTTTCTTACCTTTTAAGATTCATCGCTTTTCCAATTATTCCGCTGGTCCCGTACTTAAAGATCGAGTTCGCTGATGTGCCCGTTTTGCTGGGCTTTTTCGCTTTAGGACTTAGCGGGGGGCTGACGATCGGCCTTTTGCGCTCGGTACTTTTTTTCATCGTCTCGGGTGTTTCTTTGCCTAACCTGATCGATGCTTCGACTGAGTTTATCTCGACCCTAGCGATCGCTTTGCCAGTTTACCTGATCTTGCGCGGTAAGGACGATCCGCGGGTCAAAGACTACTTGCTGGCTGGACTAGCCGGGACGGCCGCTTTAACACTGATTTTGGCAGTCGCTAATGTGGCGGTGATCATGCCTGCATATATCTCGGCTTTAGGGATGCAGCTTTCCTTGCCGATCAGCAAAATGGTTCTTTATGGCGTGATCCCGTTCAATCTGCTCAAGGGAGCGTCGGTCATCGCAGTCTTTGCGCTGGTTTATGCTAAGATCCACGGCTGGCTTTCTGCTAAGGCTGCCGGCTTCAAAGTCAGCCACAAACAATTCTAACTATTATTGTTCCGTCATTAGGCCGGTAAATTTTCGCGTTATTTGAGAATTTGGCGGTCTTTTTGTGTTTCGCAAAGTTATTTTTCGCTTGAACTAGACTAGGAGTGATTGCAACAAAATGTACGGCCTCAAAAGGCTGATTCTGTCATAGCTGCTGGTGGACTATCAAAGAAACGTCCGAGCTCCTAAGGTCGGCCACAAGTTTGGCAAAGTAACGTCCGAGCTGACAAAAAGAGCAAAAAAGCTTCCCACCAAGACCTGATAGTCATTTGACGGGAAGCTTTTGCATTTAGGCTAGTTATTCAGCTTTTTTAGAGGCGCCGTTTTGGCTGACGGGATCTTTTTGAGCTAGTTGACTATGTTTGATCCCATAGCCAAAGTAGATCACGATGCCAAGGACCAGCCAGATCAAGAACATCAGCCAGGTTTCTTTTGACAGCTGGGTCAGCATCAAAATACAAAGAAGGACTGAGATGATCGGCAAGACCGGGTAGAAGGGTACTTTAAAGCCGTTTTCGTTGGGGATGTCCTTACGCTTGCGCAGGGGGATGATCCCTGCTGAAACAAAAGTGAAGGCCATCAGTGTTCCGATATTGACCAGGTTGGTCAGCTGATCTAAGGATAACATACCACCGGTGAGACTGATAATGATCGTGACGACCAGCATACTATGCTGCGGCAGGTGGTTTTTGTCGTTGATCTTACCCAAAAACTTAGGGAAAAGACCATCGCGGCCGATCGAATAAATTAGTCGGGAAGCGGAGTAGATCATCGAGACCATCATCGTGAACATGCCAAGCATCGCACCGATCGAGATCACACCAGCCGCCCAATTTTGATGGACAAGCTGTAAAGCGAAGGCCACTGGATTGCCGACATTGAGCTTAGTGTATTTGACCATGCCAGTTAAAACAATGGAAACCAGCATGTAAAGCACAGTACAGATCACTAAGGTGCCAATGATCCCGCGCGGCATATTTTTTTCAGGCTGTTTAACTTCGGCAGCTGCCGCTGAAACACAGTCGAAACCAAGGTAAGCAAAGAAGACCAGCGAGGCCCCCGTGAAGATGCCTTTAGAACCAAACGGGGCAAAAGGAGTCCAGTTGCTTGGTTTAATGTAGAAAGCCCCCACTAAAAGGAACAGGATAATGATCGCAATTTTGATCACGACCATTAAGTTATTGATCTTCATCGAGGTTGAGACACCGCGAGATAAAAGCCAGAAAATAAACCAGACGATCAAGACCGCTACCAGGTTAAAGTAAGTTCCGTGGGCTGGGTCAAACGGACCATTGAAGGCCTGTGGGATATGTAAATTAAAACCTGCAATAAAGGAATTGAAGTAAGATGCAAAGCCGGTCGAAACAGCGGCCACTGCCAGCATGTATTCTAGGATCAGCGACCAGCCTAAAAACCAGCCGGTACCTTCGCCGAAAATAACGTTACCGAAAGAATAAGCACTTCCAGCAATCGGTAACGCCGAAGAAAATTCCGCATAACACATAGCTGCGGTGGAACAGACGATGGCTGCTAAAACGAAGGACAAAACGATACCAGGGCCGCTATGGACAGCAGCAACTGTACCGGGTAAGATGAAGATCCCCGTTCCGATCACTGCCCCCACGCCCATTGCGATCAGGTCAGAAGAACCTAAAGTTTTTTCAAAATGCTGATCTTGGTCCAAGTAACGTGACAGGTCCTCCTTGCGGGTGACGCGTTCCCTTAAACTCATAAAAATACCTCCAGTTCAAAATAAAATATTAGTTTAGTTAAAAATGAGAATTTAATTAAGACTGATTTGATACGTATGTGAAAACAGTATACATAAGGTTATAACACAAAGCATTAGAATGTTAAAGTTAAATTAGAACTTTTTTTGCAAACGAGAAAAAATAGCTGCTGGCTTTACTGTACTTTTGCGATCGTGACAGGGAAAAATTCACCAGACGAAATAATACCCAGAAAAATGAGGCAATGTTAAAATGGAAAAATAGGTTAATACGATAATACATTTAAGATTTATGGTTCAGATCAGTCACTTATAGGATCATTTTAGGGGGAATTTTCATGAAGCAAGTGGTCGTGATCAGCGGCGCACCAGGGACCGGCAAGACGACTGTCCGCAATTATTTAACCAAAGAATATGGCATGCAGAAAGTCCTGACGCACACCACCCGGCCGAAACGGACGGGGGAACAAGAAGGCGTGGACTATTATTTTGAGACGGATGCCACGTTTTTTGAAAATCATTTTCTCGAGCATGTTGAGTATGACGGCAAAAAATACGGCTCCTCCTTAGAAGGTCTGCAAAAAGCTTGGCAAAAACATGATTGGGCAGTAATCGTTTTAGATACAGCGGGCGCAATCTCATACTTGCAGCAGCTGCCGCAACAAACTTTGGTCTTGTACCTAACTAGTAGTCAAACGCAGCAAGCGGTGCGCTTAGCCCAACGCGGCGACACTTCTGCGCTGATCAAACAGCGTCTGGCCAGCCAAGAAGCACAACGGGACCTCCATTTGCCCCAGCAATTGCAAGGGCATGCCTGTGTCATCCGCAATAACGACTGGGAGCAGACCAAGCAAGCTTTGGCTGACTGGCTCCAAACGACTGGTTCCTCGGTGGATCAAGCTCCAGAAGAGTTGGCGCGCCCCAAGCAAAGTGACCATGAACAGGCGGCTGAGGAGAAGGGTTAACGACTGCAGCTTTCTATGCTATGATAGTTAATAGTAATAATTACATTTTGTAAGGGATGTGGAAGATTTGATCGCTGACGCAATTCGGATCTTGAAAAATAATCAGTATAAGCTGACCAAGCAGCGGCGCAGCCTCTTAGAATATTTGAGCGGTCATCGCCATGATTATGTTGAGGTGACTGAAGTTGATAAACATATGCGCAAGATCTATCCGACTATGAGCTACAATACGGTTTACCGGAACTTGAAAGAGTTTGAACAGATCGGGATCATTGAGAGTAAAAATTTAGCGGGTGGGACCCGTGTTAAGTATCAGTGCGACTTTAGCAAGATGCACCACCATCATTTTATCTGCCGCAATTGCGGTGCAGTGCTGGAACTTGAAGAATGTCCTTTAGACTACTTTCAAGAACAGCTCCCAGGAGCCAAGATCGAGGGCCATCGTTTTGAAATTTACGGGATCTGCGCTGACTGTGTCGCGGCAGGTGCTGTGCAACAGTAAGGTGAAAGCCCTTTTTTATTTAAATAATTTAAAAAAATCTAAGATTGACTCAAAATGCATTCACCCTGCAGGGTAATTCTTCTATAATAAGAAGATGATGGCTGAGAGTCTGAGCAGGATTTGTCAGACCAGCAAATTTCCGTGAAAAATTATCATGGCAAAAGAAAAAGGAGGGGCAAAAATGTCCAAAAGGACTGCACCTTTTATTACCCCATTTGCAATTTTTTCAGCCGTACTTGCTCTGGGCGCGACCAACGTCGTTGTCAATACGGCTACACATTCGTCTGAAGGAAAAGCTAGGACTTCGGTCTCTTCCAGTTCGATGCCTGCTTCTAGTTCTTCGGTCGTTTCTAGTTCCGAGGACTCCCGCAGCTCAATGAGCGAACCGAGCAGCTCTTCGGAAGACACTAGTTCAGCTGATTCTGCTTCCTCGGAGGATAAGACACAGGATTCTTCAAGTGCTTCATCAACGGATGAAAATGAACAGGCCAGCAGCAGTTCGGCTTCACAGAATAGTTCATCTGCTAACCAAAGCAGCACCAATGAACAATCCAGTTCTAATAACGACCAGCAAAATAATGCCGGGACTAATTCCACTAACGACAATACGACACAAAATAACCAAACGACAGGCGAATAGGGAGGGTGATAGTCGATGTTTACATTAATTCAAACCATTGCCGCTTCACTGGGCTACGTTAATTTGAGTGTGAAACTTAAAAATCAGATCTACACTCTCCTGGCGGCAGTAGGTAATTTTTACCTGCTTTACGTCGCTTACCGCTTCTTTGCGAACGGCTTCCCTGTGCGTGGTTCACTCTTCATCTTAGCTTTTTTAGCCATCGCTTATTTTTGCTATCTGAATATCTTTTATTATTTCACTTCCAAAAAAGCTAAATTTGATGTTTCGCCTAAAATTGAAAAGGTCTTGCATATTCAAGGTAAAGACCCGCTTTCTGAACAGCCGCAGGTCAAACCTAACGGCGGCCGCGGTTTTATTCAAACCAACGGGATCTTCGAAAATGAAGAATTTTTGCCCGCAACGCTGGATATTTCTCCAGTCCAAAGCGGGAACTTGCAGGCGGTGGCTAAAACCTTGCGTGAGATCGGCTTTTTCACCGATGATTACGCCGGTTTAAACGATAAGCAGATCTTCAAACAAGCCCAAGAGACTGGCAAAGAAGTCCCTGAGCTGCCAGAACCGGTGGCATTGCCATACTTTGCAATGTCAGTTAATGATCAAAAACTTGTGATCCGCGGCGGGGTCAATCAGATGCGTTCCGTTGATGTCGCCACCGTCAAAACGGTGGGGCTTTTGCCCGCGGTAGAGGCGGCGCAGAAATTTGATCTGTTCTTGGCAACGGCCGTTTTGACTGGCGGACCCGCTAAAGCAGCAGCTCGCCAAGGTGTGGTCGAAGTCGAACATCCCTACAGTTTAGATGTCCGGATCGCCTACCGGAAAAAAAGCTCGGACAGCTCCCAAAAAGCTGTGAAAGACAGTAAACATGAGCCCCGCTCACATTCTAACAATGATGAGCATCTGAGTCGGGCGCACAAACAAGAATAACACTTAGCTCACATTGTCATGTTAGTTATTCAATTGCCTTCTGCACACGCAGAGGGTATTTTTTAGTGGTTTTTGAACCTAAAAGGGGACAAAACGAAGAAGAACAGGCGGTAACATAAGTATGTTAGAAGAAGTAGTTAAAAATTGCTCTATTAATATCATTTTTAGCTCACAGCTCAGAAAACAATCAAATATTAGAAATAAAAATTTTTAAAAAAATAAACATTAGAAGACGCGGCTGACTGAAAAAACTTTTTTGATCCTGATAAATACTTGATTTAAAAGGGTTTATGCGGTTGAAAACGGCAAATACCTCTGAGGTGGGTCAACGGATTTCTTGCTTTTATTTGTTTTTTTCTATAAAATTATTAGTGTGACTAAAAAGCAAATTAAAATTTGCATACTCTATATGATGAAAGCAGGCGATGCAGATGGCAATGATCGAGTTCAATCAGTTAAATAAATACTATGGTGACTTTCATGCTCTGAAGGATATCGATTTGAAGGTCAATCAAGGTGAGGTCGTTGTTGTGATCGGACCTTCAGGTTCAGGTAAGAGTACCCTGATCCGGACGATCAATGGTCTGGAAGGCTTTTCTGACGGTCAGTTAGTCGTCAATGGAATGGATCTTTCGGATAAGAAAGCCGATTTAAATGCCTTACGACGTGATGTCGGAATGGTTTTCCAGCACTTTAATTTGTATGACAATAAGACAGTCTTGGAAAACGTGATGTTAGCACCCCGACTGGTTTTAAAGCGGGATGAAGCAGAGAATAAAAAAATTGCGATGGAGTATCTCAAGCTGGTTGGCCTGACTGACAAAGTTGATTCTAAACCGCGCCAACTTTCAGGCGGGCAAAAACAGCGTGTTGCGATCGCGCGTTCACTTGCGATGCGGCCAAAAGTCATGCTTTTTGACGAGCCGACGAGTGCGCTTGATCCAGAAATGATCGATGATGTTTTGAATGTTATCAAAGAGATCGTCCACACGACCGATATGACGATGGTCGTTGTGACCCATGAAATGGGCTTTGCGCGTGAAGTGGCTGACCGTGTTGTCTTTGTTGACGGGGGACGGATCGTCGAGGATGATCCGGCAGAAGAATTTTATAATCATCCAAAAGAAGAACGTGCACGGCAATTCTTAAGCAAGATCATTGTGCACAAATAGGAGGGAGTTAGCATGGCAAAATGGTTCAAAAGAATGCTTTATTTACTAGTGCCTGTTTTTTTGCTGACACTCCTGACCGGTTGCGGTGCTAGTAAAAAACAGGCCGATGTTTATCAAAGCACCAAAGATGCTAAGAAAATCGTTTGGGGCGTCAAAGCCGACACCCGGCTCTTTGGTCTGATGAACGTTAAGACTGGTGAGATCGACGGTTTTGACGTTGACTTAGCCAAAGCCTTAACAAAGCAGATGTACGGCAAAGATGCACAAGCAGAATTCGTGCAAACAACAGCCAAGACCAAGGTCCCTTTGCTGAAAAACGGCAATATTGATGCAGTTGCGGCTGCGATGACTATCACAGATGATCGTAAGAAAATCGTTGATTTTACCCAGCCGTATTTCGGTGCCGGCCAGTCTCTGCTGGTAAAAAAGGGCAGTCCGATCAAGTCGATCAAAGACTTAAACAAGAATGGTGTCAAGGTGATGGCGGTCAAAGGAACGACAGCCGTTGATAATGTCCATAAGTATGCTCCAAAGGCGCGAGTCTTAGAATTGGATGACTACGCGCAGGCTTTCACAGCATTAAAATCCGGACAAGGCGTTGCAATGACTACGGATAATGGGATCTTATACGGGATCGCTAAAGAAAACCCAGACTATGCGGTCGTTGGCGGGGCGTTTACCAATGAACCCTACGGTTTGGCGGTCAACAAAGGTCAGGGCAAAATGCGTGATGAACTAAATAAAGCCTTGAACGAATTGCAAGCTGACGGGACATACAGCCGTTTGGTGAAAAAATGGTTTGGCGGCATCCCCGGCTTTGATATCAAGGAGGTGGAAGAACCATGATCCAGGTACTTACAAACAACTGGCCCACATTGTTGACAGGCTTCGGCAATACATTGCTGTGCAGCGTGATCGCGTTGTTCTTTTCGCTGATCATCGGTTCTGGCTTTGCGATCATGGAGACCCTGCCTAATAAGCTGTGCCGAATTATCGCTAATACCTACATTGAAATTTTCCGCAATATTCCCTTGCTGGTGATCACGATGTTCTTTTATGTGGTCGTGCCGCAATACGTGCTCAAGATGTCCGGCTTCACCGCTGGGACGATCGGTTTGACCTTGTATACCTCGTCTTTTATCGCTGAAACAGTGCGGGCGGGGATCCAAGCCGTCGACACTGGGCAAATGGAGGGGGCACGGTCTACTGGCTTGACTTACTGGCAGTCGATGCGCTACATTATCTTGCCGCAAGCCTTTAGATTGGTGATCCCGCCTTTGGGTAACCAGTTTATTAACTTAATCAAAAACTCGTCTGTCTTAGCCTTTGTGGCTGGTTTTGATTTGATGTATCAAGGCGATGCCTTAGCTTCAGCGACATTTGATACCTTTAATACGTACTTGGTGGTTGGGGTCTTTTACCTCATCTTAACGCTGCCGTTGAGCTATTATATGCGGCACTTGGAAAAGAAATTAGCCTAGGAGGTGAGAAAAGATGTCAATATTAAGTCAAGCTTATTCATGGATCAACCTGAAGTTTTTATTAGCCGGTCTGGGGGTCACGATCGAAGTTTCTCTGATCTCGATCGCTTTGAGTTTCGCGATCGGTCTGATTTTGGGGATCATCCGCTATGTCGGATTTAAATATGTTTCCGCAGCGGTAGGTTTTGTGATCGATATTGTTCGTAACCTGCCTTTGCTGCTGATCATCTTTTTCACCTACTTTGCCTTGCCGCAAACGGGTCTAAGGATGTCAGCGATGTCAGCCGCGATCACAGCTTTAGTAGTTTTTGAATCCGCAATGCTGGCTGAAATTGTCCGCAGCGGGATCATTGCTGTTGACCCAGGACAAATGGAAGGCGCTCGTTCGACGGGGATGAGTTATTGGCAAGCGATGCAGCATATTATTTTGCCGCAAGCACTCCTAAAAATGATCCCGCCGCTCGTGTCGCAGTTTATTTCCCTGATCAAGGATACGTCTTTAGCGACGATCATAGTGCTGCCGGAACTGTTGTACCGCGCACAGATCATTTACGGGCAAGATACCCGCTACATGCTGCCGATGTACTTAATGATCGCGGTGATGTACTTCATTGTCTGCTATGCTTTGTCATTAGTAGCGAGAAGACTTGAGAAGAGATTCGGATAAAGAGAGATAACAAGTCAGCTTCGTCGGTAAATTTTTACCAGACGGAGCTTTTTTATTCCAGCATGATGAACAGAAAGCCCGCTTTAAAATGAGTGATTTGACGGTAAATAAAAATAATATCTCATTTTTATCAGGCAGTTCCTTGATTAAAATAAATAAAAAAAGCCAAAATTTGGGGAAAAACAGATTTTTATCTTGAAAATAAGCCTTAGTTTTTCTATAATAAAAGTCATGAATTTATCATTCTATTCTAATCTTAAGACTGGATAATAGCTTGAAAGGGGATGGAAGCATGGAGCTGATCGTGAATCCCAGACTGACAAAAAATGAGATCACTGTTTTGTACAGTTCTGTAGGTTGGCAAAAAGATGTCGAAAATATTGATAATCTCAAAAAAGGTCTCAGGAAGTCGTTTGTGATCGCTGCTTACGAAGACCAGCGCTTGATTGGCCTAGTACGGGCTTTAAGCGATTTTTCCACCATCGTATATATTCAAGACTTGCTGGTGTGTCCGCAAGAGCAAGGAAAAAGGATCGGTAAAACGTTAATGCTCCACCTGCTGAATTATTTTGGAGCGGTCGGCCAGGTCGTGGTCGCTGCTAAACCCAATAATGATTCACGCAAGTTTTTCCGTTACTTGGGCTTCCAAGAGGGAAGCGACCGTCAATTATCAGCCTACATAATGGATCGCCGAGCCAGAGCAAATTAAAAAGAGCAATGACAAGTCCTAAACTTATCATTGCTCTTTTTGCTTTTACTTGCTTGTTTCAAATTCAAACCGCTGCATGATCCCAGCGGTTGCGGGCGAAACCTCAGCGGTGATCAAAGTGCCTTCCGCGGTGTAGTCAGTTTTTTGGATGGTGGCATTTGAATTGAGCTGTTCTAGGAACTTGCCTTGATCAAACGGGATCAAGTAGGTCCGCGTGACAAAATCCGCGAAAACCGTTTTTTTGATCATCTGGCTGAGAAGCTTGATCGACTCTTCATCCCTGGCGGAGAAGGTGATTTGGTCGCCTGCGATTTCCGGGTAGCGTAAGCCTGGGGTCAAGTCGGCCTTATTGAAGGCATAGATCATGGGGATCCCGCGCACGCCGATCTCTTCTAAGGTCTCTTCTGTTGTTTTGACCATTTGTTTGGCATGAGGATCCGACACATCAACGACCTGCACCAACAGGTCGGCTTGCGCAGCTTCAGCCAAGGTGGTCTTGAAGGCTTCAACAAGCTGGTGGGGCAGGCGGGAGACAAAACCGACGGTATCGCTGAGCAAGATCTGCTTATGGTCGTCGAATTCCAGGTGCCGCACCGAGGTATCCAGGGTCGCAAACAACATGTTCTTTTCTAGGACCTGCTTGTCCGGGTCTTGTCCAGTCAACGACAACAGGTGGTTCATAGTCGTGGATTTGCCGGCATTAGTGTAGCCGACTAGTGCGACAGTTTTTAAATTCGAGCGGTCGCGAGATTTACGCTTGGTTTTTTCTTCCGCCTCAACTTCTTTGAGCTGTCGGCGTAAGTGAGTGATCTGGTCTTGGATCGTCCGCCGGTTTAATTCCATCTTAGTTTCACCAGCACCACGACTGGTGAAGCCGCCGCCGCTCCCGGCAGTCTGCTGGTCAAAGCGGTTGAGACTAGAAGTCCGCAGCCGCGGCAGCCGGTACTGGAGCGAGGCAATCTGGACTTGCAGCTTGGCTTCGCGGGTCTGGGCGCGGCGGGCAAAGATCTGTAAGATCAAGGCGGTCCGGTCGATCACGGTCAAACCAGTCTGATCTTCACAATTGCGCAGTTGAGTCGGCGTCAGCTCATCGTTCATGATCAAAAACTCCGCTTCAGTTGCGCTGGCGGCTTCCTTGATCTCGGTCAATTTACCGCTTCCAAAGTAAGTGGCAGTCACCGGTTTGTCCAGCTTTTGAATGATAGTTAAGTCAGGTTTAATTTCCGCGGCTTCGGTCAAGGCCGCAAGTTCGCTCATTTCATAGTCAAAATTTTCTCTGCCGGTATCGATCCCGGCAAGAATTGCAAGATCCATAATTATTACCTCATTTCATCAGTGAGTGGGAAACAGGCAGCTGGATGGCTGTCCATTCAACTTGCTTGCTGACTGTATTATAACATTATCCCAGTCGTTTGCCGCAAGCGTGAGTAAATGATGAGTGCTTGGTGGGGAATTTGAAAAAATGTAAGTTCCAAATGAAAGGCTGTTTAATAAAAAAATCGTTGAAATGAAAATGTGCGTGCTGTAAAACAAAAAATGCCAGAAATAAAAACGCTGCCATCGATCTTTTGAAAAGTTAAATGAGAAAATAAAGTGCTGCTAAGTCTAGGAAAACCGAGCATATTAGGAAAAGCAAAAATTAAAAATTAAAAAAATTAGAAGATAGTCTTGATTTTGACATCAATTTCATATAGAATTTAAAACAGTATCAGAGAAGAGATCGACAGGATCTGTCTCATACATATTAAAAGGAGTTGTTACTGACATGAAGTTAAAAAAATTTGCTGCTGCGGGTGCGGTAGTTGCTGTTTCAGCATTAACCTTAGCTGCTTGCGGCTCTAAATCATCCGATTCATCTTCTAAACAAGTTTTAAACTGGGATGAATCTGCTGAATTGCCAACAATGGACCTCTCTAAAGCAACTGACGTTGTTAGTTTTAATGCATTAAATAATTCGATGGAAGGTCTTTACCGTTTGGGCAAAGATTCCAAGATTGAACCAGGTTTGGCAAAGAAAACCACTGTTTCTAATGACGGCTTGACCTATACATTTGACTTGCGTAAATCACAATGGTCAAACGGTCAAAAAGTAACTGCTAAAGATTTCGTTTATTCATGGCAACGGACAGTTGATCCTAAGACTGGTTCACAGTATGCTTACCTCTTCGATGGCATCAAGAATGCTAACGATGTTATGAATGGCAAGAAGCCATTGAGTGCTTTGGGTGTGAAAGCAGTCGGCGACTACAAGCTGCAAGTTACATTAGATAAGAAACTGCCATACTTCAAGCTGCTGATGGGCTTTGCAGTCTTCTTCCCACAAAATGAAAAAGCTGTTAAGCAATACGGCGACAAGTACGGTACAGCTTCCAAGTACATGGTTTATAACGGACCATTTAAGCTGACCAAGTGGACAGGTTCTAACTTGAGCTGGACTTTAGCTAAGAACAACAAGTACTGGGATAAGAAGAACGTTAAACTTGATACCATTAACTACAAGGTCAACAAGAGTAACTCAACTGCCTATAACTTGTACAAGACCAACAAGCTTGACGCAACTCCTTTGAGTTCTGAACAAGCTAAGCAGTTGAAGAATGATAAAGAATTCATTACTCGTCGTGGTGCAAGTACTTTCTACTTCCAATACAACCAGACAAAGAAAGCCTTCCAGAACAAGAAGATCCGTCAGGCATTATCAATGTCGATCAACCGCGAACAGTTCGTCAAGAAGGTCTTGGGTGACGGCTCAACAGTTGCTAAGGGTCTCGTATCGAGCGATTTAGCTAAGAACAACGGTAAAGACTTCGCTGCAGATGCATACGTTAAGGACGGCGTTTCCCATAACAAGACTGAAGCTAAGAAGCTATGGCAAGAAGGTCTGAAAGAAGTTGGGATCGATCACTTGGATATCAACATGTTGAGTGATGATTCTGATAAGGCTAAGGCATCGACTGACTTCATTCAAAGCCAGATCGAATCTACATTGGGCGACAGCGTTCGAGTAAACGCCTCAAACGTACCGTTCAAGACACGTCTTTCTCGTTCTGAAGCAGGTAACTTTGACATGGTAATTTCCGCTTGGGGTGCTGACTTTGCTGATCCGATCAGCTTCTTGGATCTGTTCACTTCTAACAACTCACAAAACGATGGCGAATGGAAGAATTCTGAATACGACAAGTTGATCCAGGCTTCCAAGACAACTGATGCTGGCAATACTGACAAGCGTTGGGATGACTTGGTCAAAGCTGAAAAGATCTTAGTTCAAGAACAAGGAATCGCACCATTGTATCAACAAGCAACAGCTTGGATGGTTAAGTCCAAAGTCAAGGGTGTTATCTACAATTCATCCGGTTCTAACTACAACTTCAAGGATGCTTATATTAAAGAATAATCCGGTTCCTTTAGTCTAAAGGCCGAATAAAGCCATAGGGGGATTGACACGCTTAACGTTGTCAGTTCCCCTTGACTTTATAATCGTGGATCTGCAGTTAAAAAAGTAACTTTAATTGCGCTTTAATAGATTTAAAGTTAAAATTATAGGATGCTTAATTGCATCATGATACTTCGATCAAGACCGGCTGTGCAGCCGCTTGTTCGTTGTACATAGAGACAAACCTAGAATGTGAGGGTGAATTATGAAAAAGTACCTATTAAAGAGGCTTTTATACATGGCCTTGACCTTGTTCTTGGTTGCGACGATCACTTTCTTCTTAATGAAGTTAATGCCTGGGACACCATATTCCAACCAGGAAAAGATGACCCCGCAACAAATTAAGATCATGAACCAGCAATATGGATTGGATAAACCGATCTGGCTGCAATACGTGATCTACATTTTCGGAATGCTGCACGGTGATATGGGAACTTCCTTCCAGTTCAGCAACCAGCCGGTTTCCTACTTGATTTCCAGCCGGATTGGCGCTTCCGCTCAATTGGGTGTGCAAGCCATGATCTTTGGGGTCGTTTTGGGGATCCTTGTTGGTTCGATCGCAGCTATCTACCGTAATACCTGGGTCGATACAACTGCCACAGTGCTTTCGATCATTGGTAAGTCAGTGCCTAACTTCGTTTTGGCGGTCCTTTTGCAATACTATATTGCTTTGAAGCTCGGCTGGTTCCCAATTGCCGATTGGGGCGGCTTTGAGTATACGATCTTGCCGACAATTGCTTTAGGTGTTGGACCCCTAGCCGAAACGGCGCGTTTCATTCGAACCGGGATGGTCGATGTTTTGAATTCCGATTACATCGAACTGGCACGCGCTAAAGGGATGAATAAGACAGGGATCATTTACCACCATGCTTTACGAAATAGTTTGATCCCATTGGTTACTTTGATCGGACCATATACTGTCGCTTTGATGACTGGGTCGATGGTTATTGAAAATATCTTTTCGATCCCAGGAATTGGTGAACAATATGTGAAGTCGATCCAGACCAATGACTATCCAACGATTATGGGTGTGACAATGTTATTCTGTTTCGGCTTAGTTTTGATTATTTTGCTGACAGATATTATCTACGGCATTATCGATCCCCGGATCAGACTTACTGGAAATGAGGACTAATAAATGGCAGAAGAGAAAATTAATTTACAAGCCGACAGCTTTGAACCATTGGCTCAACATACTGAAGACGAGCTTGATAGTGAAAAAATTGCTGCCCCTTCGCTAACGTTCTCCCAGGATGCTTGGCGACGTTTGAAGAAAAACAAGGGTGCCGTGATCTCATTGTTCTTGATTTTGATCATGGTGATCGTATCTTTCGGTTCGACTCCTTTCATCAACCATGCTGAGTTGGTTAAATCTAACCCAGAATATGCTAACCTCCCGGCTAAAATTCCGGGCATCGACATCAATGGTTTGAACGGTAAGATGAAGGTCAGCGGCGTCTGGACAGACGTTTACAAACAAAACGGCATTAAAGACAGCGTGCACTTTGCACTGGGTACAGATTACTTAGGACACTCCTTAGCACAACGGATCATCTATGGGACGAAAATTTCCTTGACCGTTGCGATCGTGGCAACGCTGTTTGACCTTTTGATCGGGGTGACATATGGGATAGTCTCCGGTTGGAAAGGTGGACGAACTGATAACGTGATGCAGCGTATCATCGAAATCATTTCGTCCATTCCAAACCTGATCATTGTTGTGCTGATGCTGATCATCTTTAAACCTGGGATGACTTCGATCATTTTGGCCCTGGCCATTTCTGAATGGACCACGATGGCCCGAATGATCCGAGCGGAGACGCTGTCGTTAAAGACCGAAGAATATGTCTTAGCGGCGCGGACCCTCGGTGAATCCACAGGAAAAATCGCTTGGAAGCATCTGGTACCGAATTTGTCGAGTATCATTATTATTCAAACGATGTACACGATCCCCAACGCCATCTTCTTCGAAGCTTTCTTGAGCTTTATTGGTATTGGGATCTCAGCACCGCAGACCTCATTAGGTGTTTTGCTGAACGACGGCCAGAAGAACTTCCAGTTTTTGCCATACCAGATGTGGTATCCGGCAATTGTCTTGGTTATCTTGATGATCGCCTTCAACTTGCTAGGTGATGGTTTACGTGATGCATTTGATCCAAGAACAAGAAGGTAGGTCGTATTATGGGTGAAAGAATTTTAGATATTAAAAACCTCCAGATCAATTTCCATACCTACGCCGGTGACGTTAAAGCCATTCGTGACGTCAGCTTTCATTTAGATAAGGGTGAAACCTTGGCGATCGTAGGGGAATCTGGTTCTGGAAAGTCAGTTACCACCAAAAGTTTAATGGGACTTTTGGCTAATAACGCGCGAGTTGTTGGCGGCCAAGTCCTCTTCCATGGTGAAGATATTTTAAAGAAGTCTGAAAAGCAGATGCAAAACATTCGCGGTAAAGATATCGCGATGATTTTCCAGGATCCGATGACTTCGCTTGATCCAACAATGAAGATCGGTAAGCAGATTGCCGAACCGCTGATCAAGCATAAACATGTTGAAAAACGCAAGGCACTTGCACAAGCCTTGGAGATTTTAAAGCTGGTTGGGATCGATCAGGCTGAAAAACGGATGAATGATTATCCGCACCAATTTTCCGGTGGGCAGCGCCAACGGATCGTGATCGCGATCGCTTTGGTCTGCTACCCAGAAATTCTGATCGCTGACGAACCAACAACGGCTTTGGATGTTACTATTCAGGCGCAGATCCTTGATTTGATGAAGGAATTGCAGCAAAAAATCGAAACATCGATCATCTTCATCACGCATGATTTGGGTGTTGTTGCCGGGATGGCTGACCGGGTAGCTGTAATGTATGCCGGGCAGATCATCGAATACGGTTCAGTTGACGAGATCTTCTACAACCCGCAACATCCATATACTTGGGGCTTGCTCAATTCGATGCCGACATTGAGCTCGACTAACCTGGAAGCTATTCCTGGGACCCCGCCAGATCTTTTGGATCCGCCGAAGGGTGATCCATTTGCCGCCAGAAATCCTTATGCAATGAAGATCGATGCGGAAGAAAAACCGCCGTTCTTTAAGGTTTCTGACACTCACTATGCCTCAACTTGGCTCTTGCATCCAGATGCACCGAAAATTACACCGCCAGACGAAATTGTCAGACGGCGCAAGGTTTTCGCTGCAATGCAAGCCAGTGCTAATTAATAGACCAAGGAAGGAAGAAACCACATGCCAGAAAATCGAAAAAAAGTTCTCGAAGTTAAGCATTTAAAGCAATACTTCGGCGTGGGAAAACCTGGAATGGTCAAAGCGGTCGATGACGTCTCCTTTGATATTTACGAAGGCGAAGTTTTCGGACTTGTTGGCGAGTCAGGCTCAGGTAAAACTACTGCAGGGCGCAGTATCATTCATTTATACAATCCAACAGACGGACAAATCATTTTTAACGGTAAGGATGTCAGCTCCTTTAAAAGCAAACAAGACAAGCTGGACTTTACCCGCAATATGCAGATGATCTTCCAGGATCCGCAGGCTTCTTTGAATCCCCGGATGACAGTTGAAGATATCATCGCTGAAGGGATCGATATCCATCATTTGGCCAAGGATAAGGCTGACCGGCGCAAAAAAGTGGAAGACTTACTGGAAACAGTTGGTTTGAACCGCGACCATGCTAGTCGTTATCCTCATGAATTCTCCGGTGGGCAGCGGCAGCGGATCGGGATCGCCCGTGCCCTAGCCGTTGAACCGTCGTTCATCATTGCTGACGAACCGATCTCTGCTTTGGACGTTTCCATTCAGGCCCAAGTTGTCAACTTGATGAAAGACTTACAGGTTCAAAAGGGCTTGACCTACTTATTCATCGCCCATGATTTGTCGATGGTGAAGTACATTTCTGACCGGATCGGCGTGCTGCATTTCGGCAAACTTTTGGAAGTTGGACCAGCCGACGATGTTTATCTCAAACCGCTGCATGATTACACCAAGAGTTTAATCTCAGCGGTCCCAGAGCCGGATCCAGAGTTTGAAAGAACGCGTAAACGTGTACCGTATGATGCTTCAATCGAAAAAGACAAGGAAGGTCAACCGCGTAAATTGCGTGAGATCGTTCCAGGTCACTTTGTTCGGTGTTCGGAAGCAGAAATTCCTTTCTACAAGGAACGTGCGGAAAAATATGAAACAACAGAACAGCCTCTGCCAACGGTTTAGGTCGTTTTGAAAGAAGAGCAGTTGTCTTTTTAAAAGACAGCTGTTTTTTTTGCAAAAAAATTGGATTTTTTGCGTATTTATAAGTAGAAGGGAGGCGATAATTTGCGCAGTAAATCAAATGAATTCCAGTACTTGGAAGTGCTGAATGAGCGGTCTAAATTAACTGTGCGGGAACGTGACGCATTGAATGCTTGTCAAAAAGGATACAGTGGGGAAGTTTATTTGGATCAAGCCCTGCAGTTGGTTACCCAGGGAGCTGAGTCTTTTTGGGACGATTTGAATTTAAACTATCTCGGTCAAAGAATCCAGATCGATAAGTTGCTGCAAATTTGCTCAACGCTGTATTTGATCGACGTCAAAAACTATCATGGACACTATACTTATCGCGACCGGACTTGGTATTGTAACGGCAAACCCACGACGCACAACATCTTTAACCAGATCGACCGGGCACATGATGTGCTGGCACGGATCTTATTTGAACAGCACGTTAACTTGCAAATCGTTAAAGTTTTAGTATTTCTGGACTCAACGGCAACGATCGATGTTGGAGAGCAAACAGGGATAGTGACGAAATATCTCTGGGATTTCTGTGACTGGATCCAAAAAATTTATCGCGAACAGGCTGGGCTCCCACGACCAATCGGGGAGTGGCAGAAGGTGCTCCGTCCTTATGTTGTTGAACCTTACCGGCAAGCAGAAGATTTCTCCGTGGATCCGCAACGAAGATTGCGCCAAGGGATAGTTTGTCCGAAGTGCTTCGGAAATCAATGGAATGATAACCGCTACTTTTACGCGTGCCAACGCTGCGGCTTTTGCCAAACTAAAGAAGAAGCCTATGTCCGCACTATTTGCGACTATGGAACGTTTTACTTTAAGAAGGATCTTTATAAACGGGATTTGGAAATTTTTTTGGGTCCTGGTTGTAATAATAGATATCTGAAAATGGTGCTTAATAAGCACTTTGATATAGTACAGCACCGTTCCACAGAAAGTTTTTATAAAAACGAAGGGGTCCGGTTTGAATATTGGTTTCATGATAAATCTGAATATTTTAACAATATTGGACGCAGAGTCAATTGGAATGCAGATAATTAACTATATAAAAAATAGCAGTTTGCCACAGGATTACTAAGTTTAAGCCAGAGCCCGGCAGCTCTGTCGTTAGTTTGGCAAAGTAATGTCCGAGCCGCCGAGGTCGGCCATAAGTTTAGCAAAGTAACGTCCGAGCCACCGAGGTCGGCCATAAGTTTAGCAAAGTAATGTCCGAGCTCGGGACCTCTCTGCCGTAAATCAGCCAAAGTACAGGATATTAGAATAAAAAAACGTTAATTACTCCTTGATTTAAGTAAACCAATGAATAATTAACGTTTTTCATTTAGATTTTATTTTATTGGCCGTAGTTAAATTCATCATCGACCTGGTTAAAGTAGGCTACCTTGACCTGATCGCCATCCATGACTAATTTAGTCACAGAACCGTTTTTCGGCCCGACGGTCTGGTCGACGTTTTCATCGAAACGAGCGGCAATGCTGCGGATCGTTGTGCCATGACTGACGATCAGAATATTGTCGTTGTCCTTGGCGATCCCTTTGATATAGTCAAAGCCGGCATCGACTCGCTTCCAGTATTCCTCAGCGTCTTCCGCGTTGTGGAAGGGGTCAGCCTGTTTAGTGAAATTCTTCGTGTCATCCATTGAATATTTGGCGGCCATTTCGTGAAACGAGCGGCAGCCGTGCGCCGCGCCGACCATCAACCAAGCTTGGTCTGAATCCGAGCCTTCGAAGTAGCCGTAGCTTTGCTCACGGAAAGCTGAGAGCTCTTCTGGGTCTGGCAGTTCCGGCGAGGAAACATTTTCTTGCAGTAAAAAGTAGCAGGTTTTTTCAGCACGTGTTGTGTCGCTGTGAAAAGCACGGGCAAAATTAATGTGGCTGAGATGTTGGCCTGCCATATGTCCATCCAGCATTCCCTTGGGTGTTAACGGCGAGTCGCACCAGCCTTGCATCCTGTTGTATTTATTTAAAATTGTCTGCCCATGTCTGACTAGGTAAATATTAAATGCCATAACGTCTGCTCCTAACTTTGAGATCTAGTAGTCAAAATCTGAGTCGGTTTGATTGTAGTAATCGACAGTGAACTTGTGGCCATCGACAGTCAGTTTGGTGACTGAACCGTTGTCTGGGTCCGGAAATAACGGTGTACTTTGGTCAAACAAATGAGCGATACTGCGGATCGTCATCGCATGACTGACCACCAGCACATTTTTGTCATCAGGAATATTGTCGCGCAGATAGTCAAAACCGATCTTGATCCGGCTCCAAAAGTCAGCTTCGTTTTCCGCGTCGTTAAACGGGTCGGCTTCTTTCATGAAGTTGCGTGACGCTCCCAAAGAATAATTGGTGACGATGTCTTTAAAGGACAAGCAGTTATGAGCCGCCCCAATCATCCGCCAAGCTTGATTAGCATCTGAGCCTTCGAAATAGCCGAAACTTTGCTCGCGGAAATTACGCAGCTCCTTAGGCTTTAGTTCATTAGGGGTTGCTGTGTTTTCTTGCAAAATGTATTCGCATGTTCTTTTGGCACGCATTGTATCGCTATGAAAGACATAGTCGAATTTCTTATGGGCTAAACGCTGACCTGCCAAATGAGCATCTGCTAAGCCTTTGGCGGTTAAAGGCGAGTCACACCAGCCTTGCATGCGGTTGTACATGTTAAAAAAAGTTTGTCCGTGACGCACTAGGTAGACTGAAAAAGCCATGTTTATCTTCCTCCTCTAATAGTGTTGCTAACACTAGTATACAATACTATTGATTGTTCTTGCTAAGAATCTTGCGCAGCCTTGCGACCACCTCGTGACTGCCGGACAGCAGCAAGTGGTCGCCTAGCTCCAATTGGGTACTGCCGTGGGGGGGCAGAAACTTGCCCTTGTGCACGATCCGGCTGACGACAATATTTTTAATTTCCGGCAGATCCGCCAGGGCAGTCCCTGCGTAACGCGCGTTGTTTAAGACGACTTCAAAGATCTCAGATCGCGACGAAGTCAGCATGTGCAGCATTTCAGGCGATTCGATCGCTGAGCGCAGTAAACCGACGCTGGTCGTGAAGGTGCTGAAAAATTCGATCCCCTTGTTGGTGAGCTCTTTTTTCATTTGCTGCGAATCTTCTGGGTCACGAGTCTCCAAACGCAAAATGACGCGTGGAACACCGTACTCTTTGGCGGCGAGCGCTATTTTGTAGTTATCAGAGGCAAAGCGGTGGGTCAAAACTAAAATGTCGGTGTCAAAGACTTCAGCAGCGATCAAACGTTTTGGATCCATCGTGTCTAGCAAGGTGATGTCAGTGACCCCATGGTAAGCATCATAGCGTTGAGGGTTGTCGGTATAGAGCTTAACTTGATACCAATCTTTGGGCAAATCATGGACAGTATTGACCGCGATCAGGTTTGCACCGATGATATGCACGTCTGTTTTGACGGCAGGTTCGTGTTCGGGATGATAGATCTGTTTAAATAGTAATGGTCCGACCAAACAGGTCAAAATCCCTGCGATAATAAAGGCGCCGCCTTGAGCTGAAGTCATGGCATGAATGTTTTCGGCCACCGTGACCGCAGCTAGGATCAAGGTGATAGTCGTTTCAGATAAAAGTGTAGCTGCCCAAGAATTAGTTTTGGAAAACAATGTACGATAGCCAAAATAAGCAGGCAATTTGGCGATCAAAAAGGCGACCAGCAAGACTGGGATCAAGACCAGAGTGGTTTTGGAAGCAATCAATGCGGGCAAGTTTAATTTGACACCCGTCAGAATAAAGAAGAAGGGGATCAAGAAGCCATAGCCGACGGCATCTAGTTTCTGCTGGGTCTGTTCGGTCGGCTCCAGTAATTTGATAACGATCCCCGCGATGAACGCCCCCAAGATATTTTCGGCTCCGACAGTTTCTGCCAGCACGACTAAAATGATGATCACTAGAAAGGCAAAACGCATATCGAGCTGGGTCGTTGATTTGGTGTATTGCTGAAACTTGCGAAAAAAGTTCTTGAAACGCCGTAATAAAACGATTGCCGCCAAAAAGACCAGCAAAACCAGCCAAACTGTACTGCTGTGGCCACTCTTTAGGGCAGCGTAAAAAGTTAACGCTAGAAGAGGGATAACCTCGCCTAAAACTGCAAAGAGCAGGAGACTTTGACCATAGGCTTTTCCCAGCAGTTCATTTTCCTTTAAGATCCCAATGATCAGTCCCAGGGCAACGGTTGCCAGCAAAATCGTGGCTAAGGTAAGATCGGTAAAGAGACCTGTGAGATGCAAGATCACGGCTAGCGCTAAGGAGCAGACAACAGTAGCACCATAGGCGAGAGCAGCCGTTTTGACCGGCGAATTGTTAGTTTTATTTTGAGCCTTTTTGGCAGCCAGAGCGGTGGAGGTGTCGGTTCGGGTAAATAACGAAAAGTCGATCTCCATCCCGCTCAAAAAGAGCAGCAAGATCACGCCAAGGGTGGACATTGTCGTTAGAACTTCATTGACGTGGACAATGTTAAAGGCACTTTGCCCAAGCAAAACACCGACGATGATCTCGGCGATCGAACTGGGTAGTAGTGAGATTTTGAAGCGAGCCAGCAGCATAGGAATTAAGAAAGCTGCCACGGCAACGATAACTAAAGAAAGATCCATAAAATAGGGCTCCTTAACGAATAAAGATAAATGATTACCGTTATTGTACTGAAAATTCGGCTGACTCGGCAACTTTTGTGATTGCTAGCGGCTAGGCGCTTTGATTGTAGCTGCCCTTAAATGATGGTAAAATGGTATATTAGATTTTATCTCAAACGGGGGCTTGATGGCATGAGTTTGACTATTAAAGAGCAAGAACAAAAACGGATGGACCAAGTGGTTGCTAAAATCGACCAAGCCGCGGCTAAAAGCCAGGCTAATATTGATAGTGCTGGTGCAGACCAGCGGGCGATCATGGAGGACTTTAAAAATAATGTCCGCATCAAGACCGGAACATATTCCGGGATGATGGAAACTGCTTTAACCGTGCGTCAGCAGCAGACCATGCTTCAGGAGCGCGAGAACAACTGGCGTCAGGCGACACAGCAACTGGACGTGCTGCAACGCTTGAAAAAGACGCCTTATTTTGCCCGGATCGATTTCCAGGAAAACGGCGAGAAAAAACCAGAGAGTGTCTACATCGGCTTAAGTTCGTTCACTGATAAAACAGATCACTTTTTGATCTATGATTGGCGCGCGCCGATCTCGAGCATTTATTATGACGGCGGCTTGGGGCAAGTCTCCTATGATACGCCCGATGGGGAGCAAACGGTGGACCTCACATTAAAGCGGCAATTTATGGTTGAAAACGGGCAGATTTTGACTGTTTTTGATACCGATGAAACTGTCGGCGACCAGATGCTTTTAGAAGTCTTAGATGAAGCGTCTGATACCAAAATGAAAAGCATCGTTTCCACGATTCAAAAAGAACAAAATAAAATTATTCGTGATACCAAATCAGATCTCTTATTCGTGCAAGGTGCTGCTGGTTCAGGCAAAACTTCCGCCGTGTTGCAGCGAGTAGCCTTTTTACTTTACCGTTACCGCGGTAATTTGAGTTCCAGCCAGGTAATCTTGTTTTCACCGAACCAATTATTCAACGATTATATCGATCAAGTTTTGCCGGAATTAGGCGAACAGAATATGGTCCAGATGACTTTCTATCAGTACGCTAAGCGCCGGGTGCCCAAACTGCACGTCGAGACTTTGCAGGAACGATTTGAAAAAGAAACTGAGCCTCAGGGACGAGCTGCCAAAAAACTGAAAGACAGCTTGGCCTTCTTTAAAGCGGTCAATGCTTACGCTGACTTTTTAAATCAGCAGGGCATGCACTTCAAAGCAATCTCGTTTCGCGGCAAGCCATTTTTCTCCAAAGAGCAAATCAAAGAGATCTATTATGGCTTTAATCTCAATTACAATCTGCGGAATCGCTTGTCAGCGACACGGGAAGCTTTGCTGAAAAAGCTCAGCGGCCGGGTCAACCGGGAAGCACGGACAGAACGGGTCCAAAAAGCAGTCCAAGAGTTGGGACAAGATGAGTTGAATGCCCTTTATGGCGATCATCCGCGTAATTTTGCCAATGGTGATAAGGAAATGACTTTCTTGACCCAAGCCTATGTTACGCGGGAATTTCAGTCGATCAAAAAGTCGATCACGAGGAACCGTTTCATTAATATTAACGGGCAGTATGTCCATTTTCTGCGCCATTTGCCGGACTTGGTGGATGTCAAAGAAGCTGGCTTGACGGTTGATGAATGGCAGGCGACTGTTGACGAAACGGTTGCTGACTTGAAAAATGGCAAAATTTCCTTAGCGGATGTTTCTGCTTACCTCTATTTATTCGATCAGATCATTGGCAAGCGCGGCGACCTGGAAATGCGCCAAGTCTTTATCGATGAAATTCAGGATTATTCTGCTTTTCAGCTGGCCTTGCTCAAAGCAGAATTCCCGCGGGCTAAGTTTACGATGCTGGGTGATTTGAACCAGTCGATCTTTACCCAAGAAAACAGTCATTCTTTGTTGAATGAGTTGAATACGATGTTTGATGCCGCCAAGACCCAAGTTGTTCAGCTGACTAAATCATACCGTTCGACCCAGCAGATCACTGATTTTTCTAAGGAGATCTTGCATGACGGCGAAGCAGTCGAGGCTTTTGACCGGAATGGCGATCTGCCGACGATCACGGTCGATATCGATCAAGAGCAACTGGTGGGCGACGTGGCAGAGCAGCTGGCACAAAATGAGCGTGACAATATGACCACGGCGATCATTACCAAGAATTTCTCGGAGACCATCGAGTTGACGGAAAAACTCAAGCAGCGTGGGCAAAAGGTGACAGCAATCAAAACGGAGAATCAGCGCCTCGTACCAGGAACGATCGTCGTGCCATCGTACTTGGCAAAAGGACTTGAATTTGACGCGATCGTGGTCTGGAACGCTAACGAAGAAAATTACGCGCGTGAAGATGAGCGACAGTTAGTTTATACGATCTGCTCGCGGGCGATGCACCGCTTAAACATTTTTGCGGTTGGAGAATTGACACCGCTGATGGCGGGAATTTCTGCTGATAAATACAAGTTGACTAGCAGAGTCTAAATGAAAAACGGGTCGAGCGACCATATTGAGAATGGCTGCTCAACCCGTTTTTATATTTGTCGAAGAAGTCGGTGTTCTTGGACCAAGAAATGACAAAGTTTAGTCCAAGCTCCAAGCAAATTGGTATTACCCTAGTTTCTGCAGTACAAGCGGTACTAATTTTTCCAGCAGCAAGTCGTAGGCGACGGGCCGATAGTGCAAATCGTCCCTTTGCAAAATTGTGCTGGCTTCATGCCGACTAGCTTCTTGAAACCAGTCGACTACCGGGACCTGCTGTTCCTCGGCTGTCTTGACCGTAGCTTGCGCGTACTGTTTGAGCAGGTCAAGCGGGCGGTGTTCTTGTCTGCTTGGGCCCGTGATGCCCGGCGTGATCAGAATACACTTTTCTGCGCCGATCTGCTGTATCATGCTGGTTAGATTGGCTTGGTAGTGTTCCTTGGTCATTCCTGGCACCTGAACATCATTTGTTCCAAAGAAAATCACGACGATGTCTGGTTTATGTTCTAAAACATCCGGAACGATCCGCGCCAAGCCTCCCTCCGTATTGTCGCCTAAAACTCCGCGGTTGATCAGCTCCACTGCAACTGGGGCGAGTGCTTGGCGTAATTTGTCGGAAAAAACCGGAGTAGGGTGGCCGTGGGTGGCGCCAGCGGTGATACTGTCGCCAAATAGAACAATTCTTTTTCGCATAGATTTCATCCTCTTTTTCAGGGTCAGTTGGACATAAAAGCTGACTCTTTTTTTTAACTTGATTTTGGTTTTAATTCATTTGTTTTGATTCAATTAAATTCAGTGTTGGCTTTGAAAAAAGCTTATTTAGCAATAAGATGCTTTCCTTGAGTTTCACGATATCTTCTGACTTGCCGTAGCGACTGATGATGCTGATGATCCCGCTGGCCATAAATTCAAAGACATATGAAAGTTCCTCATCACACTTGGTCCCTCGCTGCAAAAATTCCCTGATCCACATTTTTTTGAGGGCATCTGCAGCAAGATTGGCCAGTTCAGATGAGCCATCCCGACCAATCAAAACACTTAAACGTTCAATTATATTCATCGTTTCTGAGTCGATCGTGACGTTCTCGATTTTACCGGTGAAGTAGGCTTGGGCGATTTTGGGCAATTCCACGGGTAAGCTTTCGGCAATGATTTTCCAGGCCAAATCCTCCACACTATCAAAGTGGTAATAAAATGTTGTCCGATTACACTCTGCATTTTTCACTAGTTCGCTGACCGTGATCTGCTTTAACGATTTCTTTTTCATCAACTTCCAGAACTCATTTTCAATGCGCGAGCGAACTGGATTTAGATTTTCATTCTTTTTGGGTCTAGCCATAGTCTTTCCTCCGACAAAATTGCAAAATTGATGGTTTTTTTTCTAAATTTTAACTGCTAATATTACGTTAATACATCAGGTGTTGTATTACAAGGCCTATGTAGATCAAACAAAAAATTTAGGAGGAATACGCAATGACAGAAAACTTTTCAGCGCCTCAAACCAAACTAGACAATATGGAACGACCTACACGACCGATGTTTATCGACCCAGTTGGAGATCTGCATCCCCAAGAAGGAATGATGGGAGACTCATGGTTCATTTGCAGCACGCTTGATGCCGGTGACCGGGAATTTGGTGTCTTGATCCATTATATTAAGAAACCAACTTTATCCGGGACAAGTACAATTGCGATCGCTGATATTTCTACTAGTCGTTACCTTCTTGATGAAGCTAAAGAAGCAGATTATGAAATTGCCGGGCAGGGATTCGAAGTCTCCAGCGACAATCTAAAGTGGTCTGCTGATGCAGCGACAATGCAGGCAAAAGGGAAAACAGAAGCTGGCGATGAATTTGACTTATCGTTCAAACGTCAAGGACCAGCAATTGCTTATAACGGTACTGGATATTTTCCACTGATCGACAATAAGTTAACCACCTATGAATATGGCTTTCCGAAGATGGACATCACAGGCAGTGTCACTGTCGACGGAAAAAATTATCCTGTGACCGGCAACGGCTGGTTTGACAGACAATGGTTCCCAGTCGCAGATGCCTCAACCTTGGCGTCCGGGGACACACGTTGGGTCTGGATCTCAATGCCGCTTTCCAACGGTGAAGTCGTTGCGGTGTGGAGTGCTACAGGTAAGGAAGAACACGGTTGGGCAGATATTTTGCACGCTGATGGCAGTCACACTATTGCTGATGTTGAGCCGATCTCGCAGAATATGTTCGGCATTTGGACGAGTGAAAAGAGCGGGATCAAATGGCCTTCAGGCTGGAATGTAACTATTCCGAGCGTCAATGCAAAGCTCAAAGTTACAATTGATTTCCAAGGGCAAGAGACTTTCGAAGGCTTCCACAGAATTGAAAGTGTGACTCACGTCGAAGGAACTTACAACGGTGAAGCTGTTACCAGCCGCGGTTGTGGCGAAATCGTCGGAGATCCACAGATCAAATAAATTTACTAAGCATGGTCATGTCAGCAGCAAGTGCAATTCAGAAATTATGTGCAGTGAACGCTGCTGGTGAAAAAATTGCTAAAAAGACTTGTTTTTTAAAGAAAGGGGCTCTTTTTGATGACAGTTGAAAATCTAGGTATCGGACGTTTTAGAGCTAAAAAAGAGAATCACGAAGCTATTGAACGTGCTATGCGTGAATTCTATGATTATGAGAGTGCACACCCAGAGATTTACCATTATTCTTCGACCCGCACCTATACAATGCCCGACGAAGAAGATCCTGAAAAAGAATACTGGATGTTCGTAGATAAATTTGAAGACTATGAAGATTATATCCATTCACTCTATGAAGCTTCGCACGGTGAAGACAACAAAGAAGGCCAAAGACTGATGGCTAAGGTTGTTTCCTATCATGAAGGATTTATCGGAAACGCGATCGACCATTGGACAGAAGTTCCTTCATTGAGGGTTGATGATCAAGGTCATTAGGTTCAATGATCAGTTGTAGGAATTATCGAACTGAAAGCCCAAAGAAAGCACTATTTGCTTGAAAGCAAGTAGTGCTTTCTTTTAATTTGGTCATACTTTTGGCAGTATAAGAGTTATCTTTTCCCAGGAATGTAGTAAGGCATTCAGTCAAACTAGGCTCGTGCAAGTCAAATTTCTCCTGATGCTACACCACTAGTGATGTAGATGGATATTTGTCAATGAAGTGAAGGCCCTTAAGAGTAACCGCTTTAATTTTTGCCGGCGATTTCCGCAAATCCATTAAAATCTATGCTATAATGCTTAGCGAATGTGTAAAAAGTACAGGCAAAAGAGAAGGGTATTCATGGAAAATCAACTTAATTATTACAAGATCCCGCGTTCGGAGTGGCGGCAGTTTTATCGTGACCATTACGTCCCTTTAACGAGCCGCGAATTGATGCGTCTGAAATCGCTCAATGATGTGATCTCGCTGCAAGACGTCGAGGAGATCTATATGCCGCTGGTTCATTTGCTAGGCATGCGGATGGAGCAGCAGGCAGCCAAACAAGCGAATTTGGCTGAATTTTTGGGGATCGAAAATAAACCGACACCATTCATTTTAGGGATCGCAGGTTCAGTCGCCGTGGGTAAAAGTACCGTGGCCCGTTTGCTCAGCGACTTGTTGACGGAAATTTTTCCGGACAAAAAGGTGCAGCAGATCACGACTGACGGATTTTTATATTCTTCTAAGGAATTGAAAGCCAAACATCTTTTGAGCCGGAAAGGTTTTCCTGAAAGTTACGATATGGAAAGCCTGATCAAATTCATTAACGATGTCAAAAACGGTCTGAAAGCCAAAGCTCCAGTCTATTCACACCAGATCTATGACCGGATCGAAGGCAAGTACGATGTGATCGACAAGCCGGATATTTTGATCCTGGAAGGGATCAATGTCTTACAGCTCCCTGAAAATCAGCAGATCTATGTCAGTGATTTCTTCGATTTTTCTATCTATGTCGACGCGGACGAAAAACTGATCGAAAAGTGGTATTTTGAGAGATTTGACCTAATCTTAGAGCGGGCTAAAAAAGATCCAACAAACTATTATTATGGTTATGCCCAAGGAGACCGGGACGTTGCTCACAAAATGGCCGGACAAGTCTGGCAGGATGTGAACCATAAAAACTTGCACGAGTATATCTTGCCGACCAGAAATCGCGCAGATTTAGTCTTAACAAAGGGAGAAAACCACCTGGTTGACGAACTTTTTCTCCGTAAATTCTAATTTAAAACGCTTTTTGTCCGGCTTTTCCGGTGAAAAGATTGACCGCCATGCATTTGGCCGGTACAATGATATGAGTAAAGAGTGTAAATTTTAAGATGAGGTGAATATCTTGGCTAAAGTTGATATGCAGGATTTCGACAAGATCATCGTGCTCGATTTCGGCAGCCAGTATAATCAGTTGATCACCAGACGGATCCGTGAATTTGGTGTCTACTCTGAATTGCTGTCTAATAAGCTGACCGCGCAAGAAATCAAGCAGATGGCGCCCAAGGGGATCATCCTTTCGGGCGGCCCTAATAGCGTCTATGATGAAGGGGCATTTTCTGTCGATCCTGAGATCTTCAATTTAGGGATCCCAGTCCTTGGGATCTGTTATGGAATGCAGATCATGGCGCACGAATTGGGCGGCAAGGTCGAGGGTGCAAATAACAAGCAGTACGGTAAAGCAATGATCACAGTCACTGATGAACAAGCACCAACTTTCAAGAACTTGCCGGCTGAACAGACAGTCTGGATGAGTCACGGTGACTTAGTGACTGAAGTGCCGGAAGGTTTCTTACCGACTGCAACCAGCGACAACTGTCCGATTTCGGCGATGGCCAACAATGCCAAGAAATTCTACGGCTTGCAATTTCATCCGGAAGTTCGCAACACTGAATACGGCAATGATATTTTGCGCCACTTTGCCTTTGACGTCTGCGAAGCCCGGTCTAACTGGTCGATGGAAGACTTCATTGACTTGCAAATTGCTAAAATTCGAGAAACGGTCGGCGACGACAAAGTCTTGCTTGGTTTATCCGGTGGGGTAGATTCTTCCGTTGTCGGTGTCTTGTTGCACGAGGCGATCGGGGATCAGTTGACCTGTATCTTCGTTGATCACGGCTTGTTGCGCAAGAACGAAGCTCAGCTGGTAATGGATAGTCTTGCTGGCAAATTTGGCTTGAACATCATCAAAGTCGATGCTCAGCAGCGTTTCTTGGACAAATTAGCCGGTGTGACTGATCCAGAAAAGAAACGTAAAATTATTGGAAATGAGTTTATCCAAGTCTTCAATGACGAAGCCATCAAGCTCAAGGGTGTCAAATGGCTAGCTCAAGGCACTTTATATACTGATGTGATCGAGTCTGGGACCGATACAGCACAAACGATTAAATCTCACCACAACGTGGGCGGTTTGCCGGAAGACATGGTCTTCAAGCTGATCGAACCCTTGAACACATTGTTCAAGGATGAAATCCGTGAATTGGGCGAGAAGCTGAACATGCCGCATGAACTGGTCTGGCGTCAGCCATTCCCAGGTCCTGGTTTAGGGATCCGTGTAATTGGTGAAATTACCGAAGATAAATTAGAGATCGTGCGTGAAAGCGACGCGATCTTACGTGAAGTCATCGCGCAACGCGGCTTAGACCAAGAGATCTGGCAATATTTCACTGTTTTGCCGGGAATTAAGTCAGTTGGTGTGATGGGCGACGGACGGACCTATGACTATACAGTCGGGATCCGTGCTGTGACATCGATCGATGGGATGACCGCCGACTTTGCTCAGATCCCATGGGATGTCTTGCAGGAGATATCAGTGCGGATCGTCAATGAAGTTGACCACGTCAACCGCATTGTCTACGACATCACGAGCAAGCCGCCGTCAACGATCGAGTGGGAATAAAAGGTACATGTAAATTGGACCCGGAATGTTGATTTAACGGCATTCTCGGAAGATACAAAGGATATGATTGGCGGGGGAATTGTTACGTTCCCCTCCAGAATCCCCGCCAAGTTTGGGCCAATTGAGGGCTGAGCTGGCGGGGATTTTTGGTGCGCCCGGCATGGGCAGTAACTAGGCGGTGTGA
>NZ_BFFP01000023.1 GCF_003864415.1 Ligilactobacillus salitolerans | reverse complement strand
CCAACAACAAAATCAAGGTTATCAAGAAGACTGCCTATGGCTTTAGAAACTTTGCCAACTTCCGCCTGCGTATTCTCCTGGCATTAAAGACCAGTTTTTTAAGCATGAATATGCGCAGAGAGATCAAAAAAGCCACCCGTCCCATTCAGGAACAGGCAGCTTGATCAAGCTATACCAATTTTTTGAAATTTTAAATATCATTCCCCATCAGTACTACTTGACGAAGAGCCTCTCTTTCAATCGCATTATTCTGCACTTGCCAAGCGCACGATCTCTAAAATGACATCTGTGGCTTTCTCCATCGTTTGAACCGAAACGTATTCAAAACGAGCATGCATGTTTTCACCACCTGCGAAAAGGTTGGGTGTTGGTAAACCTAAAAATGAAATTTTAGAACCGTCAGTCCCGCCGCGGACAGGCTCGATCACGGGCTGAATGTCAAGGTTTTCCATCGCTTGCTTAGCTAATTCAACCACTGTCATGTCTTTTTCGATTATTTCACGCATATTGTAATATTGATCTTTAAGGTCCAAATGGATCCGCTCTTCAGAAAACTGTTCGTTAAGCTTAGCAACAATATTTTTGATCAATGTTTTGCGTTCTTCAAATTTAGCTCGATCATGATCCCGAATAATGTAGGTCATTTTAGCTTCATCAACGGTACCATTTAGACTAAGTAAATGGAAGAAACCTTGACGGTCAGCTGTTTTTTCTGGGACTTCTGCACTTGGAAGATGATTCTCAAATTCAATCGCTAACTTTAAAGCGTTGATCATCACGCCCTTTGCAGTTGATGGATGGACATCTTTGCCGGTGAAAGTTAAGGTTGCTTGAGCTGCGTTAAAGGTCTCATATTCAAGTTCCCCAAGCGGACCGCCATCAACTGTATAAGCCAAATCGGCACCAAAATCAGCCACTTCAAAATGATCAGCACCAGTTCCAATTTCCTCATCTGGACCGAAACCAGTTTCAATCTCGCCGTGTTTGATCTCGGGATGCTGGACCAGAAATTCGAGTGCTGTGATGATTTCAGCAACTCCAGCTTTGTCGTCGGCACCAAGCAAGGTAGTGCCATCGGTGGTGATCAGATCATCACCTTTGTAATGTTTGAGGTTAGGAAAATCCTTTGGTGTCAATGAATAACCGCTTTGGCCTAGTTTTATTTCAGATTGACCATCATAATTTTCAATCAGCTGAGGTGAAACATTATGGGAGTTAAAGTCGGCAGTATCAATATGAGAAATAAAACCAACTTTTTTAGCTTCTTGACCAGCAGGTAAATTGCTCGGCAAAGTTGCAAAGACATAACTGCTCTCAGGTGCGATCCGGACATTAGACAAACCTAATTCGTTCAATTCGAGTACTAATTCATTGGCAAATTCAACTTGACTATGAGTTGAAGGGCTTGTGGTTGATTCTTCGTTGGAACGTGTTTCCTTACGCACATATTTTAAAAAGCGTGGAACTAAATCATTATATTTTGGCATGAAAAAATCTCCTTTTAAAGTTATATTTCTCTATTTCAGTATATTTTGTTCACAGATCCCCACCGGCGCGGTACGGTTATACAAACATAAATGGATCAGTATTTAATTCAGTTGCCATCACTGTGAGCTGCCAATCTTCTTCCTTCGCCCACCTGGTAAAGAGCTCTTGCAAGCGCGGCTGACAAACCCATTCAAAGTGATGACCGGGGTCGATCACATTCAACTTATTCGCCAACATATCATGTGCTGTATGATAGCTGACATCACCAGTGACATAAACATCAGCTTTTTTAGTTATGGCGTCCGGATAAAATTTCGCACCACTCCCGCCTAAAAGTGCCACCCTTTGTACGGTCTGCTCAAGGTCATCGGTTACGACCCGCAGGGCAGGAATTTTTAAGGCATTTTTGCAAAGTTCAATAAAATCTGACAAGGTTTGCGGTTTCTCTAGTTGACCAACGCGCCCCATCCCGTAGCTGTCTCCCATACCTTCAATTGGATACAGATCAAAAACGATCTGTTCATATGGATGATTAGCATACATCGCGCTTAAAACCTGAGCCTTTTTACGCGCAGGAAAAATAACCTCAACTTTTTCTTCAGCTGCTTCTTCAAGACGGCCGGTTGTGCCTATATAGGGCTGCGCGTCTTGTTCAGGCAGAAAACGACCAGTTCCGGCTTGAGAAAACGAACAAGACGAGTAATTTCCGACCTGTCCTGCACCCGCATGTGCTAGACCGGTTCGTAAACGTTTTGCAGCCGTTTCCGGAACAAACACGGCTAATTTGTAGATTTTTTCTGCTTGAGGTCCAAGGAGCGGTTCGCAATCGACCAGTCCAAGACACTCAGCTAACCAATCATTCATCCCGCCGTTGGCATTATCTAAATTTGTGTGTGCAGCGTAAACTGTGATGTTATGTTTGATCAATTCAGCATACATCTGATTTTGCGGGGAGCTGAGATCAAAACTGTGGATCGGATGAAACATCATCGGATGATGTGCAAAAATAAAATCGACCTGTTTAGCAATAGCTTCTTGGACTGTTTCTGGCCGGACATCGAGCGTCACCAGCATTTTGTGAACTGGGTGATTTAAATCTCCTAGCTGTAATCCTACAGGATCTCCCTTTTCTGCCAATTGCTGAGGCGCAAAATTTTCAAATTTACTGACAATATCTTTAACTGTTGTCATCAGCTAACATCTCCTTGATCAAATCGATCCGTGCCTGCACCATTTTTGACCTGGCACTTGAATCTGTTTTGGCTTTAGTTAGAGAATGCAGGACTTTTTCTTCCCGGTGCAATTCACGCGTCCATTTTTTTATGAAAGCTTGTTCTTTACTTCGCATCAAAAAAGGACCAAACAACATTTCCTCTGCAGCTAATTTTGGAACAGCATCTACTGGAAAAGCCACAATGATCTCATAGATATGTCCGCTTTCTTCCAAGATCTCTTCGGCAGTGATCTCATAGGCATGGGAATTGAGCCAGCGACGGACAGAGTCTTCTCCCACATTCGGCTGGAGAATCAAGCGCGGCCTGTCAGCAAGCTGCTGTTTCCCGGCATTTAAAATGCTGACGATCAATGGCCCACCCATCCCGCAAATAGTAACAGTATCAATTTTATCAGCCTTAGAAAAAGCTTGTAAACCATCGGCTAAGCGGGGAATAACGATTTGATCCATATGAGAATTAGCTATGACCTTAGTCGCATTCTGGTATGGACCGGCTACGACCTCACCTGCAACCGCATATGAGATCTGTCCTTTTTTTGCAAGATACACAGGAAGATAGGCGTGATCAGAGCCAATATCTGCCAAACGCGCGCCCTGGGGCACATAGTGTGCTACACGCATGAGTCTCTGTGATAAATTATTTGCATCCATTCTTAAGTATTCTCCTTGACCGCTAAAGTAATTGTTCAACAAGTCTAATGAATCAATAATTAGTTCATTTAAGCGTAACTTTGCTGAAATATGTAAAAAAAGGGCCGAAATCCATTCGACCCTTTGTTGTGAAACCTGCCTGGCTGATTCAGCTGAAACAGCCATATTTATTTGTTAATCCAAAAAGTCTCTTAATTGTTTTGATCTGGAAGGATGACGTAATTTACGTAAAGCCTTAGCTTCGATCTGACGGATCCGTTCACGAGTGACACCAAAGACTTTGCCGACTTCTTCCAGCGTTCTGGTTCGGCCATCGTCCAATCCAAAGCGTAACCGCAAGACGTTCTCTTCGCGATCAGTCAAGGTATCTAGGACACTCTCTAACTGTTCTTTTAATAATTCAAAAGCAGCGTGATCTGCTGGGCTTGTTGCTTCTTGATCCTCGATAAAATCGCCCAAATGTGAATCATCCTCTTCACCAATAGGCGTTTCCAGAGAAACTGGTTCTTGTGCAATTTTCAAAATTTCACGGACTTTTTCAGTCGGCATGTCCATTTCTGCACCAATTTCCTCAGGGATCGGCTCTCGGCCTAAGTCTTGGAGTAATTGCCGCTGGATTCGAATCAGCTTATTGATCGTTTCGACCATGTGAACTGGGATCCGGATTGTCCGGGCTTGATCCGCGATTGCACGTGTGATTGCTTGACGGATCCACCAGGTTGCATAAGTCGAAAATTTGAATCCTTTACGATAATCAAATTTTTCGACAGCCTTCATCAGCCCCATATTTCCTTCCTGAATCAAATCCAAAAAGGACATACCGCGTCCGACATAGCGTTTCGCAATCGAAACAACCAAACGTAAGTTAGCCTCAGCTAAACGTTGTTTAGAGTATTCATCGCCTTGTTCGATCCGTAATGCTAAGGCAATTTCTTCATCAGCGGTCAACAGGTCAACTCGACCAATTTCTTTGAGGTACATCCGGACCGGATCATTAATTTTGACGCCGGAAGGGGCTGAAACATCACGTTTAGCACTTTCTGCCTGCTTGGTTGCAGCGTGCAGTGCATGTTCGCTCGGTTCGCCTTTTTCATCTACCACCGAGATCCCTGCGTCTTCGACTGATTCGATCAATTTGTCCATTGCATCAGCATTTAATTGGTAAGGTTCGACCAATTCTTTAGATAGGGTTGAATACTTGATCTGTTTTTTTGGTTTATATTGATGAATTAAATTCCGAAGCTCTTTTTTAAATTGTTTTTCAACATTGCTTGTGTTCTTTTTCTCTTCTGCCAAGGTGAGATCCTCCTTATATTGCTGAAATTGCTGCTTGTTTACGTTGTAGTAGTTTGATCAATTCAACTGTTAATAGTGTGACTTGGTCTTGATCGTTCATTCTTTTTGCATGTGCTAACTTGTCGTTAGTGGAATGGATCTTTTCTTCAAGCGGTGAAGCTTCCAAGATCAAACGTAAACAGTCATTGATCTCCATCTCACTAGCCTGTTCGGCGTAATTATTCATCTCAAGTGCAACTACGATCTGTTGGAGCGCACTTTCCTGAACAAAATCCAAAAAAGATGCACTATCATATTCTTGGTACTGGTTAAAATAGCCCTGTGCTAGTAAATACAGTGTTTGATAATTTTCGTGGACAAAACTAAACTCCGGCAAGCTCTGAACTTTCAGCCAAATGCTATGTTCATGCAAAAGGCGGTAAAGCAACAGACGCTCAGCCTGTTCAACTCTAGTCAGATGAACAGGAGCTTGGGACTTACGGTCTGGTACACTGCTTGGAACACTGCTATTAGTTTTTTTTTGGCGGACTTTTTGTTGGTCTGCTTGAAGTGAAGCCCGAACATCCCGGAGCTGTGTTTCCAAATTACTTTTAGTGATTTGAAAGCGTTCAGCGATTCGATTCAGGTATAGATCCTGTTCAATTGGATCATTACTTCGGGCTAATTCATGCAAAACGTCATCGATATAGCCCAGCTGATCTTGCTCATTAGTTAAATTACGGTCTTGTTGATAGTAACTGAAATAAAAATCCAGCTCCCCTGTTTTACCATGGTGAACACGATCAGCAAACTTTTCTGCCCCGTATTTTTTAACGTATTCATCCGGGTCTAGTTTTTCCGGAAGCGTGATCACACTTAAACCAAAACGTTCTACAGAATTCAGTAATTCTAAGGCCCGTTTTGTAGCATTTTGCCCAGGTTCATCACCATCGTAACAAATACTGATATTTTTGGTGGCACGTGCCAGCGTATAAACTTGTTGTTCCGTTAGACTCGTCCCCATCGAGGCGACCCCATTTTTGACACCGGACCGATAAGCCGCTAAGACATCCATGAAACCTTCAAACAGAACAATACTTTTCTCTCGCCGCGCTTCAACGCGGGCTTTGTCAAAGTTGAAAAGCACTTCCCGTTTATTAAACAATTCAGTTTCTGGTGAATTTAGATATTTGGGTTTATTATCGTTCTTTGCCAGCAAACGTCCTGAAAAACCGATTACTTGCCCCACTGCATTTCTCAAAGGAAACATCACTCGGTCAGTGAAACGATCATTCAGTTTACCATCTTGTGATTCAACGAAGAGTCCAGATTTGCGCAACAACTGATAATCCGGTTGATGTTCACTAAAAAACGGCATCAACAGCCTTTTCGACGGCGCATAGCCTAACTGAAATTCTGTGATCAAATCATCGGACAAACCACGTTGATGCAGATACTCTAAGGCACTTTCACCCAGCTGCGTATTAACCAAAATATGGTGATATAATTCAGCCGCCTCACGGTGATATTCTTTGAGCGTCCGAGTTGTACTATTATCTTGGTCACTAGCACCACCATTTTCACCCGCGGCAACCGCATCGGCATACTGGCTGTCGATCTTGATGTTGCCAAGTTCGGCGACTCTGATCACAGCCGCTGGAAAATCGAGATTCTCGATCTCCATCATGAATTTAAAGACATTACCACCACGATGACAAGAAAAACAAGTGAAAATTTGTTTTTGTTCATTCACAGAAAAAGAACCAGAAGTTTCCGGATGAAATGGACACAAACCAAACCAATTTTTGCCTGAACGATGCATCTGGACATATTGTTCTACAATGTCCAGAATATTGACTTGCGAACGAACATCATCGATCACCACTTCAGGGATCATTCTGCTCAAGTGATCACCTCAAAACGCTGCAATTTAAGTGGAATAAAGCCGCACTCCAGAGGTGCGACTTTACCACAGTTATTTTTTTACATAATCAATATTAATCTTATAATGAAACCCATTCTGATGCAAGCAAAAAGTCTCTCACTTTTAGTAATTTTCTAAATTCAAGTTAGTTAAAAAACGGAGGAAATGATCCCTTCCGTTTTTTAGTCTTGCTTGTTTTATTTGACGTTCAGATTATCAAGGGCGCCGAAAGCTAAAGTTAGTTCAGCCACTAAGTTTAATTCTGAAAGACGGTTGCTTCTGATTTGCTGATTATCAGCCATAACCATTGTTTCTTCAAAATATGCACTGATTGGTTCGCGCAAACTGGCCAGTGCCAAATATTTCTCGTCGAGGTCTTGTTTTGCAAAGTTATTTTTTACCTGACTGACCGCTTGGAAGAGCTTTGTTTCGGTTTCATTTTCGAACAACGCTGGGTCAACATGTTCAGAAATTTCAGCTTGATTCTTACTTGCCAGCCGAACTGTTCTGGTTAAGGCTTCGACACTTTCCTTAAAGTCACTATCGGACTGATGCTTAGTTAAGACATCGGCTGCAGCAAAGATCTGCTGGAAGGTATTAGTTTTAGCCGCAACGACTGTTTGAATGATGTCGTATTTATAGTCCTGATCGGCTAATAATACGTCGATCCGGTCTAAAATAAACTTGTGCCATTCAGCTGAGTTATGCTGCGGATCAGTATTTTCGTACAGGCTTTGCTCTTTGTTAAAGGCATGATCAACTGCATCCTGCAGCATTTTTAACGAGAGGGACCAGTTTTGGTCCAAGGCGATCCGAACGATCCCTAATGCCTGTCGTCTCAGAGCGTAAGGATCATTTGATCCGCTTGGTAATAAATCAACCGCAAAGAAGGATTGAATGCTGTCCAGTTTGTCAGCCACTGCCAGGATCGCCCCAACTTCTGTTTCAGGCAACTGTCCTTCTGAACCTAGCGGCAAGTAAGATTCTCTAACTGCTTGAGCTACAGTGTCGTTTTCACCAAATAAACGAGCGTAGATCTCCCCCATAATTCCTTGTAATTCTGAAAATTCGCCCACCATTTCAGTCACAATATCGAACTTATAAATTCGGGATGCGCGTGCAAGATCTTTTAATTGCGCGGCATTCAGACCTAATTTTTCACCTAAATATTCAACAATAATTGAGACCCGCTGCATCTTAGCATAAATTGTTCCAATTTTATCGTGGAACATGACATTTTTGAGCCGATCGACACTAGTTTCGATCGGGGTCTTTTGATCTTCTTCGTAAAAGAATTTCGCATCTTCAAGTCTAGCAGTCAAAACTTTCTCGTTACCGGCGACCACATTCTCCAAATGTTCTTGGTTTCCATTGCGAACAGAAACGAAATATGGCAGCATTTCTTTGTCCTTTCCTAGCACATAGAAGAAACGCTGGTGATCTTTCATTGAAGTAATTAAGACTTCATCTGGTAAGGAAAGGTATTCTTCGGCGAATTTACCGGCAAAAACAGTCGGGTATTCAACTAAATTATTTACTTCTTCCAGCAAATCTGGGTCGATCACGATTTCCCAGTTATGCTGAGCTGCTAATTCATTAATTTGCTTGGTGATCATTTCCTTACGTTGCTGTGCATCTGCGATCACTTTTTCTGTGAGTAACAATTCTGGATAATCAGCTGCTGATGAAAGCTGAATATCTTGGCCGAGGAAACGATGACCTGCTGAGATCCGGTCTGCTTTAATTGTCAACACTTGAACGGGGATCACCGCATCATCCAGTAGGCAAACCAACCAGCGGATCGGACGAACATACTCGAAACTGTTTGTGCTCCAGCGCATCATCGTTGGAAAACGCATCGCAGTGATCACTGAGTCCACGCCTTGCAAAACTTCCGCCACTGGCTGACCTAAAATAGCTTTTTGGACGTAGGCATACTCAGTTCCTTTGAATTCTTTAAAATAAATTTGGTCCGGTGAAACGCCTTGGCCACGACAAAATCCTTGGGCTGCTTTAGACCAGTTGCCCTCCTCATCAAGAGCGATTTTCTTAGCCGGGCCCTTAGCCTCTTCTTTAATATCGGGCTGTTTATCAGCTAAGCCTAGGACTTTCACTGCCAAACGGCGCGGGGTTGAATAGGTTTCAATTTTGGCAAAAGTGATCCTTTGATCTTGTAAAAACTGTTCCATTCTTGATGCCAATTGTTCAGCACTCGGAGTAACAACATGTGCCGGGATCTCTTCTAAACCGATTTCCAGTAAGAATGTGTGTTCCATCTTAATTGTCCTCCTTTAATAATTTTGCTTTCAATTTCTCGTCTTTGATCAACGGGAAGCCTAATTTTTTCCGTTCTGCGACAAAAACTTTTGCGACAGATTTTGCCATATTGCGGATCCGAGCCAAGTAACCAGCACGCTCCGTCACAGAAACAGCTCCGCGCGCGTCTAACAAGTTAAATGTGTGGCTGCACTTCAGAATATAATCATAAGCAGGATGGACCAGTCCATTTGCAATCTGGGCTTTGGCTTCACTTTCAAACTCGTCAAAAGCTTTCAATAACATCGCCTGGTTGCTTTCTTCAAACGCATACTTCGATTGCTCATACTCTGGTTCTGAGAAAATATCACCATATTTCACGCCATCAGCCCACTCCAAGTCAAAAACAGATTGGACATCTTGAATATAAGATGAGAGACGTTCAAGACCATATGTGACTTCAGCAGCCACTGGCCAGACTTCGAGACCGCCCACCTGTTGGAAATAAGTAAACTGGGTGATCTCCATTCCATCCAGCCAGACTTCCCAACCTACACCGGCACAGCCCATTGACGGGTTTTCCCAGTTATCTTCGACAAAGCGAATATCATGTTCCTTAGAGTCGATCCCTAAGGCAGCAAGACTCTCCAAATAAAGGTCCTGAATATTGGCTGGAGAAGGCTTCATGATAACTTGGAACTGATGATGCTGGTATAAACGGTTGGGGTTTTGCCCATAACGTCCATCAGCAGGACGGCGAGACGGTTCTACATAAGCGACATTCCATGGTTCAGGTCCGATCGCACGCAAAAATGTGTATGGGCTCATGGTCCCAGCCCCTTTTTCGGTATCATAGGACTGCATCAACATACACCCCTGTTTTGACCAAAATTGCTGCAAGGTCAATATGATTTCTTGAATACTTAACTTCTTAGACATGCAGGTTTCCTCCTTGAATAGATGAATAAGGTTTGAACATGGCGACAGATTTAAGCAAAGCGATTAACCAATTTGAGTCAAAAAAAGTCCCTATGCTAGCATTTTTTCAATGCTGCATAGGGACGGTCAGACGATCGCGGTTCCACCCTACTTTCGGTTAAAACAACCGACTGCTTACTTAATACGACTAAAGATTGCCACTCGATCGGCTGAGATGTCTGCTCGCACTTTCCAGACTCGCTAAGATCCGCCGGATCGATCATATCTTATTATTGCCACCGTTATTCGAATACTTCAACATTAAGCCAGAATTTGGGCTTTGTCAAGCAAAATTCGTGGCAGCCGTCAAGCTCACTTGGCTTTTAAGCTTAATGACCTTCCTTTAGGATCTGATCCCAGCTGCCCATCTGATCGAGAAACTTTTTTGCTTTGACATAAACACCGACTTGATCAGTATAAATAGTATCTAGTGTCTGGCGAAGTTTTTTCTTAGTGGCCGCCTTGACCTTGATCGAGTGTAATTGGGTTAAGTCCAGAGCTGAAAAAAGCCGCAGATAATACACTGTTCGCTGATCCAAGTGCAGCCGATCGAGGTCCAGATACCAATGTCTTTGGCAAAGCAATCCCCCGTATGCTTCAGAAAAATCAAAAACGCCCTGCGTTTCATGACAGACCACACAACTTTCCATGTATGGTTTGACCCCAAAAACATCCAGGAGCTGAACCTCGATAATATTGGCGATGATCGCAGGGTCAAATTCTTGGTCGATCAAAGATAACGCACTCGCAATTTTAGTGAACCAGCCTGCCGGCAAGGGTTCATCGTTTGAAAATGCCGCCCCTGCTAAGCCTAAAATATAAGCTGCATAGGCATTCAGCTCAATATCAGAGTATATTTGCTGATACTGTTCTAGTTCACGCGTGCCATTAATAAAAGACAGCCCTTCATCGTTGACATTGCCGAAATAAGTCCCATGAGAAAAAGGCAGGATCGCGGAAGCAAGCTTAAAACCGCGACGGCGTGCCCCGCGGACAAAAAATGTTTTGAAGCCGTAATGATCGGTCAGGATCTTAACTAACATATCGCGTTCTTTATAGTCAGCACGTGAAACGACGATCCCTTGAAAATCGACTCCTTGATGCTTTGTCATGAAGCTGCCTTCTTTCGCTTAGAAGCCGGTCCAGGTCAGCTGACTTGAACCGGCGCGATTTTTAATAATCATCTTGTTGGTAGCCAAAGGATTGAAGGTCTGTTTCTCGGTCCTTCCAATTTTCTTGGACCTTGACCCAAAGCTCCAGATAAACACGGTCACCTAAGAGATGTTCAATATCCTTACGAGCTAGAACTCCGATTTTTTTCAGCATCTGGCCGCCTTTGCCGATAATGATCCCTTTTTGACTATTGCGTTCCACAATAATTTTAGCTGAAACTTGGACCTTTTGCTCATCTTGCCGTTTAACTCGTTCCGTGACAACAGCGACTGAATGCGGCACTTCTTCCCGGGTCAACTGGTTGACCTTTTCGCGGATCAATTCTGAGATTATAAAACGTTCTGGATGATCAGTAATTTGATCTTCCGGGTAAAATTGCGGCCCTTCTGGCAGATCCGTCACTAAGTTATCTATCAGTTCCGGAACATTATTCCCCTTGAGGGCTGAAATCGGATAGACCTCTTGAAAATCCAAAGCTTTGCGATAATCATCAACGATCGGCAGCAATTGATCTGGATGGATCTGGTCGATTTTATTGATCAGCAAATAAATTGGCTGTTTAACATTTTTAAGACGTTCGATGATAAAATCGTCGCCCTTGCCGCGTTTTTGAGTCGCATTGACCATAAATAGCACGGCATCGACTTCATTTAAAGTTGAAAGTGCAGATTCGACCATAAAGTCGCCCAACTTACTTTGGGGTTTATGGATCCCTGGGGTATCAATAAAGACGATCTGCGCCTCATTGGTAGTGTAGACACCTTGGATCTTATTTCTAGTAGTTTGCGGTTTGTCACTCATGATCGCAATTTTTTCACCAATGACACGGTTAATGAAGGTTGATTTGCCGACATTTGGCCGTCCAATGATCGCAACAAAACCAGAATGAAAATTTTCAGTCATATTTTTTCCCTTTCCTCACTAAATTACATTATTACTACATTCAAGCAGTTTGTTAAAAGAACATTGCCCAGATCTTAGGTAATAAGATCAACGTTGCCGTAAAAACTGCGTAGAGCGAGGCCAATAACACAGCCCCTGCTGCAATGTCTTTTGCCTTTTTAGCCGGTTCTTTGAATGTCGGGCCGCAAACCAGGTCGACCAGATTTTCGATAACTGTGTTCCAAGCTTCGCTGGCTAAAACTAAAAATATTGCCAAAAGCAAGCTGCGCCACTCGTTGTTTGAAACATGCAACACAAAACCTGCTAAAATAACTAAAATTGCTGCAAAACAGTCAAAGCGAAAATTGCGTTCATCCCGATAAACGGTTTGTAGACCGACAAAAGCATGCTTGAAGGCTTGGATAAAACTACGGTTTTTCCATGAAGTTTTGCTGTGCTTTCTATCTTTTAAGACCATAGGCATCCAAAATCTTTCTTTGTAATCCGAACATCTCTTTTTCATCATTAGGCTGCATGTGGTCATACCCGTTTAAATGTAAAAAACCGTGGACGACTAAAAAGCCCAGTTCTCTTTCTTGTGAATGACCAAGATATTCTGCTTGTTCTTTGACTTTATCTAAAGATACAAAAATATCCCCAATGTTTTTGGGAAAATCAAAATCTTCATCCTCAGCAAAAATTATTGGTTCTTCACTACCGTCATCTTCTTCGATAGCAAAGCTGATAACATCAGTTGCTTTATCGACTCCGCGGTATTGCCGATTGATTTCATGGATCTTTGCATTGTCAACCAAAGTGACAGACATTTCAGTGTTATCGGGCAAATTAATGTATTCCCCAGCGTAGTTCAAAAGTTTTTCGATCAATTCGAGCCACTCAGGTGAAGCCGTTTTTGTTTCATCAAATATTTCTAGATCCATAATTCAAATTTTCCTCGATTTCTATGCTAACTAGGCACTTTAATGCAATACCTGATTCCCAGTCTTTTCATAGGCAGTAATAATTTCAGAGACAACTGGATGGCGGACGACTTCGGTTGCAGAAAACTCAATAAAATTGATCCGTGGCAGCCCTTGTAAAACTTTACGCGCATCAACCAGCCCGCTTTGTTGATGACCCTTAGGCAGATCGATCTGGCTCACATCTCCATTAACAACCATTTGGGACCCAAAGCCTAAACGAGTCAAAAACATTTTCATCTGAGCTCGGGTCGTATTTTGAGCTTCATCCAAAATAACAAAGGCATTCTCTAAAGTTCTTCCCCGCATATAAGCTAAGGGAGCAATTTCAATTACACCGCGCTCAATCAGGCGTTCAGTGTGTTCCGCCCCTAGGATCGCGTAAAGCGCATCATAAATCGGGCGTAAATACGGGTCAACTTTTTCTTTCAAGTCGCCTGGCAAGAATCCCAAAGATTCACCGGCTTCAACTGCCGGCCGGGTCAAGACAAGGCGTTCCACTTGTTTTTTCTTCAAAGCTGCAACAGCCATAACGACTGCTAAATATGTCTTACCCGTCCCAGCTGGACCAATTCCAAAGACTAAATCATTTTTCCTGATTGCTTGAACATATTTGCGCTGCCCCAAGTTTTTTGCCCGCACCGGACGCCCATGGTTGTCTTTGATCAGCGTTTCGGTGTAAAGGTCTTGAAAATAGGCAAGCGTCTCGTTATGCGCCATTGTAAGTGCAGATAAAACATCACTTTCTGCAATCGTGACCCCAGACTCGATCAGACTCAGCAGCTCACTGAGCACCGCCTTGGCAAGAGCCACTTCAGCTTTTGAGCCTTTGATTTTGATCTCATTACCGAATGGGCGGATGAGCACTGAGAGATCTTCTTCGATCAATTTCAAAAAACTGTTATTGACTCCAAATAAAACCGCCTGCTCATCCGGCTGGTCAACTCGTAGTTCTTCTTCAATTACTTGTTTTTCAGACAAATCGGACTTCCCCTTTGAAGTAAAAGTTAAATTAACGTCAACTGCCGCAGACCACAACTGACCTCTAATAAATATCCGCGGCAATTTTACTAGTTCAGCATGACGGTTCGCTGAGCGAAGAAATTGCACCAACTATCCGCTGACCGACACGTGTGCTGAGTCTCTATGTGAAAAAAAGACATTGATTTCCTAAATGAAAATATTTTGACGGCCATGTTTTTCATACTTCTGATTTGGATAATGGTTGGCTGCTCAAAAAAAGTGGTTGTTAGAAATGTGACTAGCCAACTCAGATCACATTTCAAGGTCAAACGTTGCTCTTAATTTGTATTAATTGTCAGGAACATGTCAGAAAACCGCCGTTAAATAACACTAACACCGTTTTTAACATGCCTTGGAAATGTTGTGTAAACTCGGCCGCTTTCCACGGAAACATTTACTTAAATATAGCTTATCCGCCAAATTATCGCAAGTCGGCAATTCTTCTGACGTAAAAAAGAGCTCGGCCGTTATGACCGAACTCCATTTACTTAATTTGCAAGCAATTCTTTAACTACCGAGTTAACGAGTTTGCCATCTGCCTTACCTTTAAGCTTTGGCATCACTGCACCCATGACTTTACCAAAATCACCGGGTGTTTCGGCATGGACTGTCGCAATAGTTTCTGCAACAATACTTTTGACTTCCTCTTCACTAAGTTGTGCAGGTAAATATGCTTGGACAACTTTGATTTCTTCTTCGAGACTGGCAACAGTATCAGGACGATCAGCAGCCTTAAATTCTTCTAAAGAATCCTTGCGCTGCTTTAATTCACGCGCTAAAACCGCTACTTCTTCATCTGGAGTTAAATCATGCCCCAAATTAATCTTTTCATTGGTAGCTGCCGCTTTCAGCATCCGGATCGTGCTTAATTTCTGCTTATCCTTAGCCTTCATTGCAGCGACCATATCTTTTTGCAGAGTATCTAACAAACTCACTACATCTGCCCCCTTAGGACTTTAGAAACGACGTTTGTTTTTACGTTTTCTAGCTGCTTCAGATTTTTTCTTACGCTTAACACTTGGCTTCTCGTAGAATTCACGTTTCCGGTATTCTTGCAATGTACCTGTTTTGGAAACGGTACGTTTGAAGCGACGAAGAGCGTCATCAAGAGATTCGTTTTTACGAACGACTGTCTTTGACATGATGTTTTCCCTCCCTCCGAGCTTAAAGTGTAACCGTATAAAATTGCATAAACACACAAACTTAACAGTTCTTTATTATTATACATAAACATAAAATACGCGTCAATATATTCTTAAAACTCAATCACAAAAATTTCGATATTCTATCTTTACAGCTAGCACTTGTGATAATTTTTATTACCCTTCCAGCAGCTGACTCGAATCAATGGAACCGCTTTTTTAGTTTGAATCAACCAAAATTCCAGGTATAATTAAAGATAAGTTAGGGGTAGACGTCCACTCAGTTTTTATCAAGGTCAGACTCAATTTTAGCTGAGTCCTTATTCCCCGCCAGAACCGTTAAGGAGGAGCTTTTTATGCTAGAAAAGAAAAAAACGACAATTTTCGTCATTTCGGATTCAATCGGTGAAACCGCCTATAATCTAGTTCAAGCTGCGGCAGTGCAATTTCCTGAAGTAAATTTTGATGTCCAACAATACCCGCTGGTCAGAACGGAATCGCTCTTAAATGGGATCTTAAAAAGAGCCAAGCGTGTCAACGCAACGATCGTACACACTTTAGTCTTACCAGAGCTATCGCAAAGAGTTGAAGAATATTGTCACGAAAATTCGCTGCAATGCATCGGTGTTTTAGACCGGCTGTTGAAAATGTTCGCAAAAAGAACACAGATCCAGCCCAAACTAGAAGCTGGTATGAACCATCACACTGATCAAGACTATTTCAAACGAATCGAATGTATGGAGTTCGCAGTAACTTACGATGATGGAAAAGATCCAAGCGGATTTACTCAGGCGGATATTGTGCTGCTAGGAATTTCCCGGACATCCAAGACCCCGCTTTCACTTTATCTGGCAAATAAAGGATATAAAGTTGCTAACCTGCCGCTTGTCCCAAAGACAAAGATCCCAGAGGAGATCTATTCGATCGACCCGCAAAAGATTTTTGGGCTGGTCAACGACCCAGCTGTCCTGAATTCAATCAGGCGTCAAAGAATGGTTGCTTACGGGTTAGATCCAGACTCACACTATTCTAACATCGAGAATATTAACAATGAGCTTAATTTTTCCCAAGAATTATACCGTAAGTTGGGCTGCCTTGTGATCAATACGGCCAATAAGTCGATCGAAGAAACAGCCACACTGATCATGGAAAGCCTCCATGATCATCAGGACCCAACTGAATAAATTTTTTCTCTTCTAAAAATGGCAGTGATCATGAACCTAAACTCTAGCGGTTCGCAGATCACTGCCATCTTTTATTTGCCAAAAAAATATTTTTCCAAAACACGCTGCACGGCTTTACCGTCATTGGCAGAATTCCACAGATGGTTAAATGCAGTAAATTCCTGTTTTTCAAGCGGTGCTTGCAAAAGCGTGGCTAACTGAGGAGCAGAAGTCACGAGTTTACCAGGGATCCACTCGCTAAAATCTTTTTGAATACCGACGATCTGTGCATAACTGTTATAGTCATAGCAATAAAAAATAACCTGTTGCGCGTTTTTCAATAATGTGTAATCAAAAATAACGGAAGAATAATCCGTGATGAGTCTGTCTGTAATAACGAGTAATTCTTCAGTGCTGAAATCGTCGACCCAGACAACGTTTTTCAAATCCTGTTCCTGTAATTCCTGCAAAGCTGCAGTTACTTGCGGATGTACCTTGATTATTAAGGTCTGCTGGGCCGACAAGGCAGAAACTATTTTTTTAAAATCAGCTGGCAACTGTAAGTAGGTGTCTCCGCCGTCTGTTTCTCTGTAAGTCGGGGCATAAAGAATAATTTCCTGGTTGACTAGTTCCGGATGTTTTAAATAAATCTGTTTTCTGGTCTGAATGGTTTTTTCATTGGCAAAGAGCAGATCAGTACGCGGATAACCCAAGACTTGGATCTTCTCAGGCGATTGGTGGTAGCTGTTGCAAAAAACCTCCCCCATTTTATCGGAGCCAACAATAAAGTCATCAAATTGATCATATACTTTTTGAAAACGCGTTTTGTCGCTCTTTGACCTGTTTTTGGTACGCGGTTCTTCCCAACCAAAAGTTTTGACTGCGCCGTTAGCATGCCACAGCTGAATCACCTTTGTCTGAGAATGGTCGAATGCACATCCTCCCAAAAATGCGAAATAATTATCGGCAAAAATTAAGCGCGCAGCCATCACCACTTTAAGCTGCTGAAAAATAAACTTAAAGCCATCGGCAAATAAATAACACTTTATCCCGCGTTCTCGTAATTGCTCAGCACTTTGCTGACAATTACTTCGGTATAAGACCGTTAGCTGCCCGCTTTGTTCCTGGGAAATTCTTTCAGCCAACCGCAAAATAAAATCTTCGTTGCCAGTAAAGCTCATCAGATAGACAGTCGCTTGCGGCTTTTTCATGCGAATGATCCGAGAGTAAAGACTGATCATCCATATGTATAACATTTTTACCATATTAGAAAAACCACCTCCAAATTACGGTTCAGGTTCATAAAAATGTCCCATGATATGAACATTTTCTGCGATGCTGACAAAAGCGTGTTGATCTGCTTCATGCATTGCACGCTCTAATTCAGATTGTTCATACTGGGAAATGATAGTGAATAAGATCGTTTGAGCATCGTGCTTGTAGGCACCTTCGACTCCATGAACAATTGTTACTCCACGCCTAAGTCGTGTTTGAATAGATTCGATCACACTGTTTGGCCGAGCAGTTACGATCATGACCTGCATTTTCTTTTGCCGCGTATAAACCATATCCATGACCCGGGCATTAACGACGAGTCCTAGTGCAGAATAAAAAGCATACGGCCAGCCAAACATAAAGCCGGCAGCGACAACGATGAAAGCATTAAAAGCCATATTGATCGTGCCGATCGATTTCCCGGTATGTTTTTTGACAGTTAAGCCCATGATATCCAGCCCACCGGTTGAGATCCCATTTTTTAATGCCAGCCCAGTCCCAAAACCGTTGACGGCGCCGCCAAAAATTGCACAAATAATGGGATCATGCGTTAATGTTAGCGGCTGGATCACCTTGATCATAATACTGGAAAAAATGACTGCCAGGAAAGTGAAGATAGTAAAACGATGTCCAATTTGTTTCCAAGCCAAGAAAAATAACGGCACATTTAACACAAACAGCCACAATGCGGCTGAGATCGGAAGAGCTGTACCTTTGCACAAGGTTGCCAGCAACTGTGCTAAGCCTGTGATGCCTGAAGAGTAAATGTGACCCGGGGTCCAAAAGAAGTTCATCGCGATCGAAACGATGATCCCGTACATAAATGCCGTAGAAATACGCATTAAATAAGCATGTCTTTTCCATATCCGCTGTAGCTCGTCCATTATATTTTTTGCTGCTCCTTTATACTTTCCCTTGTATTAGTGCAAATTTGCTTAAATCTAACTTATTATAACAACACCCCTCTTTTTTAGCAAAAGCGGTGAAAAAAAGTTCACGAATCAAATAATATTCTCCATCACTACGATAAAAAAGGCCTGCTCTAAAATTAAAGCAGACCTAACATATTAACTTTCTTGGTCGTTTCCTTGCTCTGGCAATTCTGGACGTAAGAATAATTCTGCCAATTGCTTGTCTGAGACAAAGCTCGGTGCATTAGTCAGAGGCTCGGAAGCCTTAGAATTTTTAGGATAGGCGATGACTTCTCGGATATTGTTCTTTCCAGCCAACAACATCGCAAAACGGTCCAAGCCAAGTGCTAATCCCCCATGAGGAGGGAAACCATAGTCCAAGGCATCCATAAACCAGCCGAATTGTGCTTCTGCTCGTTCCTTGGTGAAATCTAACGCTTTAAACATATCTTCTTGAATATCTCGCCGATGGATACGAATTGAACCGCCGCCAAGCTCATAACCGTTGAGCACGATGTCATAACTTTGAGCATGGCATTTGTGCGGATCAGTCTTCAACAGATCTAAATCTTCTTCATTAGGCATCGTAAATGGATGGTGGGCAGCAATATAGCGTTGGAAATCCTCGCTGTATTCGAACAATGGCCAATCCACGACCCAAATAAATGCAAATTGCGTTTCATCGATCATGTTCATTTCCTTGGCAACAGCCACACGGAGGTAACCTAAAGCATCAGCTACAACCTTAGCTTTGTCGGCTACAAATAAAATCAAGTCGCCTTCTTTGGCTTCAGCAGCTTCAGTGATCTGGGCGGCATTTTCCATGAAGAATTTAGCGATCGGACCTTGTAATCCATCACTTGTCACTTTGACCCAAGCCAGCCCCTTTGCTCCGAAGCGCTTGATATATTCTTGTTTAGCATCGATTTGTTTACGCGAATAAGCTCCTGCACCATTTGGCACAGCAATTGCTTTAACTTGACCGCCATTTTCCAGTACGGAGTCAAAAACTTTAAAACCGGCGTTAGCAACCGCAGCTGACATATCATGGAGTTCCATGCCGAAACGAATGTCAGGTTTGTCGCTTCCGAAACGTGCCATTGCTTCGTTCCAAGTGATCCGCGGGATCGGAGTCTGCAATTCATAATCGACAGCTTCTTTCATGACCGCTTTTAACAAGCCTTCGGTCATTTCCTGAATTTCTTCTGCCGTCATAAATGACATTTCTAAATCGATCTGTGTGAATTCCGGTTGGCGGTCGCCGCGCAGATCTTCATCTCTAAAACAACGCGCGATTTGATAATAGCGGTCAAAACCAGCCCCCATCAACAACTGCTTAAACAACTGCGGGGATTGTGGTAAAGCATAGAAATGGCCGGGATAGACACGAGAAGGAACCAAGTAGTCTCGGGCACCTTCAGGAGTAGATTTAGTTAGATAAGGTGTTTCAATATCCACAAATTGATTGTGGTCTAAATAACGATGAACCGCCTGGGTGATCCGATTTCGAATCAGCAGCCCACGTTGCATTTCTGGGCGGCGAAGATCTAAATAACGATATTTCAGCCGCAGGTCATCTGAAACATTGATATTGTCTTGAATATAAAATGGCGGTGTTTTAGCCTGATTCAACACATTGATCTCGTGGACCTCTACTTCAATTTTACCAGTCTTCATGTCTGGGTTGATCGCACCTTCTCCACGAGAAACGACCTTACCAGAAATTTCGATCACATATTCGCTGCGTAAAGTATCTGCCACTTTCAAAGCGTCTGCTGAAAATTCCTGACTAAAAACCAGTTGAACGATCCCCTCACGGTCACGCAGATCGATAAAAATCAGGTTGCCTAGATCACGTCGTTTTTGAACCCAGCCCTTTAAGACAACTTCTTGATTCAAATACGACTCATCAACAGAGCCCGCATAAGTTGTTCGTTTCATTTAATTTTTCTCTCCTTCACCTTGCAACAATGCCATTTTTACTTGGCTAAAGTCGCTTAAAACCTGTTCAAAAGAAACCGACACTTGCTGACCGCTGGACATGTCCTTTAAATTAACTTTACCTTGGGCTAATTCTTCCTCGCCTAGGGTCAAAGTGTACTGTGCATTGGCCTTATTGGCAGCCTTGAACTGTCCTTTTGGTTTTTTATCTAGGTAATCGCGGTCTGCACTAAATCCTTGTTTGCGCAGCCCTTCTACTAGCTGTAATGCTTTGGGGCTAGCTTGGCTGCCAATTCCAACCACATAAACATCCAAATTCTGATTTTCAACGAGGTTGATTTTTTCTGCATCTAGGATCAAAAGCAACCGCTCAATTCCTAAACCAAAGCCAACGCCGGAGGTTTCTGGACCGCCGAGTTGTTCAACCAGTCCATTGTAACGCCCGCCGGCACAAACGGTTGTCCATTTGCCGCCAAAGGCTTTTGAATCAGACATCACTTCAAAAATAGTGTGATTGTAGTAGTCTAAACCGCGAACCATATTAGAGTCGATCTCATAGCTGATGTTTAAAGCCTTTAGGTAGTCCTGAACCTCATCAAAGTGCTTTTGAGCAGCTGGAGTCAAGTAATCTAAAATTGACGGCGCATCTGCAACTATTGCTTGATCCTGGGAGTCTTTACTGTCCAAAACCCGCAGAGGATTTTTATGCAGCCGCTCCTTTGAATCTTGCGAGAGTTCGGCTTCATGCGGCTCCAAAAAGTCGATTAGTGCTTGCCGATAATTCTTTCTTGATTCATCATCGCCTAAGGTGTTTAAGCTTAATTTCAAACTATTCAACCCGACACTTTGCAACAAGCTCATCGCTAAAGCAATAACTTCAACGTCTAATGCTGGAGAATCAGACCCAAATGCTTCAACTCCGATTTGATGAAACTGACGCAGCCGACCTGATTGCGGACGTTCATACCTAAACATTGGCCCCATATAAAAAGTCTTAAACGGTTTCTGGATCTCTGGACCATATAACTTATTTTCTACATATGCCCGAACGATCCCCGCGGTTCCTTCAGGCCGTAACGTAATGTGACGATCACCTTTATCATAGAAATCATACATTTCTTTGGTGACAATATCTGAAGTTTCACCAGACGTCCGCGAAAAAACATCAAAACTTTCAAACATTGGTGTGCGCATTTCTTGATAACGGTATTTAGCAAAGACAGAGCGGGCTTTACTTTCAACCATTGCCCACTTTTGTGCTTCTTCAGGCAGAATATCAGCTGTGCCTTTTGGTCTTTGATATTTCATAGTGTTCCTCCTTCATGTCGGTCATTAACTTAAAGTTTAAAAAAGCCTCCAAATGAAATTTAGCTTTTCCTTTCAAAGGCAAATAAAAAGCGCCCAGCCAAGCTATTCTTGGTCAAGGGCGCAGATGCACGGTACCACCTTAATTTATAACTCAGCAATAACGCTGCTCAAGCGGTATGTTTCCATACACCTTAAAAGTGTCTTCATCTGGAGAACTTGACGGGGTTTCAGCTTTTCCCCCGCTCTCTGCACAAGTTCAATTAAATTACTAGTCTTTTTCAACGGCTTTTTTTTAGTATACAAACAATAAGCCCTAAAATCAAGCTGCTTGACGGATTTACTCGCAAAAAAACGGCACAATTGCGTGAATTAAAAAAATATTATCATTTTTTTAATTCAAAAGAGCCAAAAGTCTTGTATAATTATTTTGATACTAACAAAAATTTGATGTAACTAAGTGAACGGTGGCTGAATTAATGCACAGACAAAGACAACAGAATAGATTTCCAATAAATAAGGTTTTGTTAGTCGGAATAATCCTGCTCTTAGCCGGAATATTAGTTTATCGTACTAGCACCTATTTCAAACAACTCGAAGTTCAAACAACTCAAGCAGTCCTAAAAAACGGACCTGGGATCGAATACCAGCAACGAGCAGAGGTTCCACAAGGCACACGTCTGACCGTCATCAAAACTAAATACCATTGGCTGTATGTTAAAACCGGACAAAATAAATTTGGTTGGGTGGCTGACTGGATGATCTCGCCTAACTACAGCCAACCGATCAAGTCGTTAAAAAATGCTACGATCGTCTTAGATCCAGGCCATGGCGGCAATGATTCCGGCGCAGTCTCTACCCACAACACAAACGAAAAAACTTATACGCTGCGTTTTGCCAAAGAAGTAGCGAAAAAACTGCGTGAAAAAGGGGCTAAGGTCTATCTGACCCGTAGCAAAGACACCTACGTCAGCCTGGCTGCACGTCCAAGACTGGCTGAACAAGTTCATGCGGACGCGTTTATCAGTTTTCACTTTGACTCAGCTCCAGAAACGAACGTAGCATCTGGTTATACCACATATTATTATCATCAAAAAAGTTCGTTGAACTTAGCCAAAAAAATAAACAATTCTTTCGGCGCGTTAGCCTTGGATAATCGGGGTGTGGATTTTGGAGACTTCTTAGTTATCCGCGATAATACGCGTCCATCGATCTTGCTGGAAATGGGTTATATCAACTCTGAAAGAGATTTTGAACAGATCTCATCGCGCCTTTATAAAAACAAGGTTTCAACTCAAATCGTCTCTGGTTTGGAAAAATATTTTGCAAATAAATAAGGCTCGCACTTTGCAGTGCGGACCTTTATTTTTTTATGCTCGTGCCACGTATTTTTTTAATTCTAGTGATGAATTTAAGCTGATCTCAGCTTGAATTGCTTGGGAAACCAGCAGCTGATCCGGATCATAAAGAGCGCCAGCCATTCCAGCTCGATGAGCGGCTTCGATGTCTAAACTCCGATCACCCACCATAATTGCTGTTTGCGGCGAGATTTGATACTGAGCTAAGAGATAATTCAATGAATCCGGAGCAGGTTTACGTGCAAAATGGTCGTTGGCTGTGATCATCCCTGTGAAATACTGGCGCAAACCATCACGCTCAAGCAAGTCGATGGCACCTTGGTCGCGGTGTGTTAATAGAAAATTCTGACCGCCGCCAGCAGCTACAGCGGCTAAGACCGTTGTTGCGCCAGGAAAAGCCTGAGCTTGTTTCAAGCTCTTTTGTTCAAATTCATTGTAAGTTTGCCGCACTTCTTTAAGCTGAGCTGAGGAAAGTTTGAATTGTTCTTGCTGTTGTTTAAAAGCTTGTCCCAGCGAATTCAGCCGCATAGCTTCGTAAGCTTGCTTGCCATTGACCTCAAAACCCGCAGCTTGCCACGCCTTGGTATATGCTAAAGGCATTATTTGGTAGGTATCATACAAGGTTCCGTCGAAATCCCAAAAGAAATTCTTGTAACTCATTTTTTCTCCTAATTTTCTGCAGTATCATAGATGATCGTGACTGGACCGTCATTGACCAGGCTAACTTGCATATCGGCTCCAAAGATCCCGGTCTGGACTTCGATTCCACGCTCACGCAGCTCTTGATTGAACCTGTCATAATTTTCAGCAGCTTTTTGCGGTTCTTGTGCCCGAGAAAAACCGGGACGATTCCCCTTTTTCGTGTCAGCATATAACGTAAATTGCGAGATCGACAACACGCTGCCTTTGACTTGACTCAAACTCTGATTAAGTTTCCCTGCCTCATCGGCAAAAATACGGAGCTTTGAGATTTTGTTCGCGCAATAATTGATCTCTTCTTCCCCGTCGCCGTCAGTAAAGCCCACTAAAAGGACGAATCCATGGTGAATCTGACCATGGATCTTTCCTTGGATCTCAACTTGGGCTTGCTTGCTTCTTTGTACAACTACTCGCACTGATTTGCCATTCCCTTCATCAAATTAATGAATTGTTCGTTTAACAACATAAACATCTGCAACTCGTTTTAAGTTATCAATCACACGCTGCAACTCAACTTTGTCGCGTACACTGATCGTAATATTGATGATCGCCATCTTATTACTGTCAACTCGCCCGTTAACTGAGTTTAGGTTTTTGCTGGTGTTGTTGACCATCTGTAAAATGTCGTTGAGCAAGCCAGAGCGATTATACCCTTCGATTTCAAGTTCTGTATCATATAAAGTATGCTCTTCCGGCAAATTATTCCACGAGACATCGATCAGATGTGTCCCATTTTTTTCTTCATTTTTAATGTTCGGACAATCGATTCGATGGACGGATACTCCCCGACCTTTAGTAATATAGCCAACAATGTCATCGCCTGGGATCGGACTACAGCAATGGCTCAGTCTGATCAGCATATTATCGATCCCAGCAATTACAACAGTGTCATCCTTGCCGTTGCCTTTTTTAGATTTCGGAGCATTTTTATTCTCGCTGCTGATCTCTTTGTGCTCTTCCAACAAATCTTTTTCTTGTTGCTGCTGGCGTTCCTCTTCTTGCTTCTGACGAATATCTTCAACTAAAACGTTGACGATCCCGATGGGCTGCAGTTCGCCAAAACCAATCGAAGCATAAAGATCTTCAACTTCTTTAAAATGTTTTTTCTCGAGCACTCGATCGATATTTTTTTCGACTAAGACTTCATGAGGGTCAAAGCCTGCATTTAGTATGGCACTTTCCAAAATATTCTTACCAGAATCAACATTTTTTGTTCGATCCCGCTGCTTAAAGAAACGCCGGATCTTATTGCGTGCTTTATTGGTATGCACCAAGTCTAGCCAGTCTTGACTCGGCCCAGTCGAATTTTGAGAGGTCAGAATATCTACAATATCGCCGTTTTTGATTTGATAATTTAAGGGAACGATTTTACCATTGACCTTTGCACCAGTTGTATGGTTGCCAATTTCCGTGTGGATCGAATAAGCCATATCCAGTGGAACTGACCCTTTCGGCAATTCCAAAACATCGCCTTTAGGTGTAAAGACATAAACACGGTCAGAGAAAAGGTCTCCCTTGACACTCTCCATAAAATCATTAGCATTCTCAGATTCGTTTTGAAATTCGAGGATCTCCTTAAAGAAATTCAATTTCTCGCCGGTTTCGGACTTCGCGACAGCATCTTTTTTGCCCTCTTTATATGCCCAGTGGGCGGCGATCCCATATTCGGCGACCTGATGCATCTCTTCGGTCCGAATCTGCACTTCAAAGGGACGACCAGAAGGGCCAAGCACTGTCGTATGCAGAGATTGATACATATTTGCTTTAGGCATTGCGATGTAGTCTTTAAACCTGCCCGGCATCGGTTTCCAACGGGTGTGGATCGCACCTAAGATGGCATAACAATCCTTGATCGATTGAACTACGACTCGAATCGCTATCAAATCGTAAATTTGATCAAATTGTTTATGCTGATCACGCATCTTTCGATAAATTGAATAAATGTGTTTTGGACGTCCGTAAATTTCGCAGTCTAAATCAAGGTCTTCGATCGCCTTTTTGAGCTCTTTGATAACATCTTCAATATAATTTAAACGCTCTGTGCGTTTAGAATTCATCAAATGTACGATGCGATAATATTGCTGCGGATTCAAATAACGCAAAGATGTATCTTCTAGCTCCCATTTGATCGTACTGATCCCCAAGCGATCAGCTAACGGTGCATAAATTTCCAAGGTTTCGTTGGCGATCCGCCGTTGTTTGTCCGGCCGCAAGTGACTCAGCGTACGCATATTATGCAAACGGTCGGCCAACTTAACAATGATCACACGCAAATCTTGCGACATGGCTAGCAGAAGTTTGCGGTGATTTTCTGCTTGAGCCTCTTGGTGAGAGATATATTTGATTTTGCTTAACTTTGTCACACCATCAACAATGATCTCAACATCTTTACCAAAAAGTTCACCGACGTCTCCAAGCGTAACAGGCGTATCCTCAACTACATCATGCAAGAAACCAGCACAGACAGTAGCCGGATCCATCTTTAAGTCAGCTAAGATCCCAGCGACTTGGATCGGATGCACGATATAAGGCTCACCTGATTTACGGGCTTGACCCTTGTGGACATAAGACGCAAAGTCATATGACTTTTGTACTAAAGCTGCGTGCTCTTGATTCATATATTTTGAACACATCGTGAGTACATCTTGTGCACTCCAAATCGTTTCTTTTTCCATAATACGTTCACCCCTAATAACAACGCTGTCCCAACTAACATTTAATCAGCAAATTTCGTACTGTCTGCTTTTAGTCCGCCAAGCTTAAAAGTGTCAGCCTAGAAATCAGCAATTATTTTTTAAAAAGAAAAGCACGATTGTCTATGCGGATAAACAAACGTGCAGCTGCTCTTAATCTTTAGTAATTCCATATGAAAGATAGGTTAAGCACAGATAAACAGCCGTAAAATATACCGCATAGCTGTCAAAAAAGTACCGATAACCAATAAAAAATAAGAGTGGGAAAATTAAGAGCTGCAGCCAGGATAACTTCTTGGCACCTGCATACAGTCCCAATATAATAACGTAAATGACGTCTGCTCCTAATAAAATCAGACCCACTTTCATTACATCATTTAATTCCATTGTAGTTCCGATAATCGGAAAGATAAACGCAAATAATGCACCAAATGCTATGCACCAGAGCGTAGTCAGAGAAAAAAGTCCCTTAACTTTCATAAAAGACCCCGCTTTTCAAATTTTCTTAACTAGTATTCTACTCTAATTTTAATAATTTTGCACGCACTCATCTTCAGGCCGTCAAAAACCGGCAGCCCACTATTTTTAGCCTTTTTTGAATCGATCCAGACAGATAAATATAGTGAAAACTTAATGATTTTTGGTTAATTCACAATGGTATTTTCGCGCTAGCTAAATTGTTGGTGCTGTTACTCTAACTCTAGACTAAATGAAATTGCAGCCAATAAGTATAAAGGAGCAGTTTCTGCCCGCATGATGCGTGGACCCAATCCAACTTGTAAAACTTCTTGTTGTCCAAAGAGGTCACTTTCTTCAGGCGAAAAACCGCCTTCCGGACCAAAGAACCCAGCTATTTCTTGTTTCTTATCCGCTGTCATGTGTTTTTTAGCTTCCTGCAAAAGTTGGGCTAGTTTGCTTTTTTCTCCGGCTTTGGCGGATTCTTCATAGGCTGCCAGTCGGTAGGAAGCATTACTTGTTTGAGCAAGAGCTTGACTAAGGCTAGGGCAAAAATTGAGTTCAGGTATAATTTGCCGGTGTGCTTGTTCAGCAGCACCTCGTGCGATTTTTTGTAAGCGGCTCAATTTTTTCGGGGCTTTTTTTTCATCCCACCGCGCAACAGAGCGTTCGCTATTAAAGAAGATAAACTTGCTTGCTCCCATTTCAGTACCCTTTTGCACAATTTTTTCTGCTTTATCCGCCTTTGAAATACCGCATAAAATAGTTACGTTGAGCGGCAATTCAACGTTTTGCTTTAAGTCCTTGATGACTCTTGCTCTAGCTGCATTCGGGGTAACTTGCGTCAACTCAACAACTTTAACCTGCTGATCAGGTCCAACCACCTCAAATTTAGTATGCACTTTTGCCCGCATAACGGTCATGACGTGATGGTAGAGTTCTTCTGGCAGTTCAAATTCTTCTGTGTGAAGGTCATTATTAATAAAATAGCGTTGCATTGTTTTCCCGCCTTTAACTATTCTGCAGCTTAACAGCTACGATACCATACCAGTCCTTGATGTTCATTGTTTCCAGGACTTCAAAACCATGTTGGTGCAATGTTTCTTGAATAAGAGGCAGCTTATCGGCAATTATGCCTGATAAAATGAGCTTGCCGTCAGTTTTCAAGTGTTCAAAAGCTTGCGGGATCAATGGAACAATGATCTCAGCCAAAATATTGGCTGTGATCAGGTCATACTGGCCATTAACATCATTTAACAAATCATTTTTCTTCAAATTGATATCAGCAAAACAGTAATTTAAGGCGAAGTTCTCGCTAGCAGCCTTCAGCGACTCATCCTCAACATCGTATGCTTCGATATGACCAGCACCTAACAGCCGGGCAGCGATACTTAAAACCCCTGATCCAGTCCCAACATCGATCATACTTTCATGCTTCCCGCTTAAGACCGATTCCAAGCCATGCAAAGCGAGGATCGTTGTAGGATGAGTCCCAGTACCAAATGACTTGCCTGGATCGAGTTTGATCAGTGTCGTTTGAGCATCGAATGAGCCTTCATCTTCCCAACTAGGAGCAATAGCTAAATATCGACTGATCCTAGTCGTGTGATAATATTTCTTCCATTCATCAGCCCAGCTGCTGTCATCCAATTGCTCAGTTCCTACTTGAAAGTCCCCAGGATCTAAGCCAAATTCAGCTAAGTTGGCAATTTGCTCTTTAATTCTGGCTACGAGCGGGATCAAATCAAAATCTTCAGCAAAGTATGTGTCCAAGCTCACCATCTCTTGGGTGGGCTCATCTTCGATCTGCAAACCTTCGGCACCATTTTCTATTAAGATATTACTAACTGCTTCCTGTGTTTCAACAGTACATCTGACAGATAATTTATTCCATTTCACAATTACTTTCACCCTATCTTATTTTCGTTCACAAATTACTTTAACTTTAATTTTAACCTACCTTCCACCCAAATGACAATTTAGGCTTACTTTTTAGTTGAGTGGGACCCGCCCATTGTAATAAAAAGAATTACAAGTTGCCTTTTTTTTGCTAAAATTTATTTATAGGTACTTAAAGATTAAGATAGGAGTGGATTAAATGGCAAAATATAAAATGATCCTTGATCTTGACACCGGCATTGATGACGCTTTGGCAATTGCATACGCACTTGCCGCTCCCGAAGTTGACTTGATTGGGGTCATGGGTTCATATGGCAATGTTTTGACCCCAGTTGGAGCACAAAATAGTTTGGACCTTTTAGAATTGTTGGGACACCCGGAGGTGCCTGTTTTTTTAGGAGCACAACACTCCTCTACCACTGACCATTTTGAAGTCATGCCGGTCAGTGCACAGATCCATGGTGTCAATGGTGTGGGTGAAGTTGAACTTGAACCTGCACAACGCAAGACTGAAGATCAATCAGCAGTTGACTTTTTAATTGAGGCAGCACATAAATATCAGCATGATCTCCTCCTAGTTCCAACCGGACCTTTGACTAATTTAGCAGCTGCTTTGGATCAGGATCCAGAAATTGCTAACCTGATTGGCCATGTGACTTTAATGGGCGGCGCTTTGACTGTGCCGGGAAATGTGACCCCCGTTACAGAAGCCAATATCAATCAAGATCCGGTTGCCGCGGATAAAGTTTTCCGCAGTTCTTTACCGTTAACGATGGTTGGTCTAGATGTCACGACGAGGGCACTTTTAACGACTGCAGAAACGCAGCAATGGCGTGAACTAGGCACAACGGCAGGTTCCAAGTACGCTGACATAGTTGACTACTATATTGATGCCTATAATGTTACCAGCCCGCATTTAGGCGGTTGTGCTCTTCATGATCCTTTGGCTGTTGCCGTAGCGTTAGAGCCCGACCTGGTCTCAACAATTTTCTTGAATATGAAGGTTGACACTCAAGCTCCATTTGCAGGAAGAACTATTGGCAACGAAGCCAAGATCAATGATCCTGCGACACATACTGAAGTAGCGGTCAACGTTGATCAGACAAGATTTCTCGCGGAATTTATGGACAAACTGACCAAACTTTTCCAGGCAAACTAACAACCTCAAAAAAGCTGGTGACTAAATGAATTGGAAATATATTGGGATTTTTTTGTTTGTCTTGTGGCTGCTGCTGACGACTACCAAATTTTCAAATCTCAGTAATCAGAGTTATTTTTCTTATAAACGCGCCTATTTCGGCAGATTAGAATGGTACAAAAACTTCCGCAATTGGCTGCTGATTGCTGCCTTATTGCTAATTGAAATTTTTGCGCCTTTAAAAACTATTTTCCTCATGTTTTTTCTGGCTGCCTTGCTTTTTATGTGCTTGTGCTTCCGCAACCTCAAACACCGAGTTGGGCTCCCGTCAGTTTCACTCTGGCTCTTCCTAGGCAACATGATCCTAGTTGCTCTCTCCGGCACTGTGATTTTTGCCTTATGATACTAAAAAATCGCCTGCAAAGCATTTTCGCAGACGGTTTTTTTAGTATAAACAAAGACCTTGCTGATGCAGCGTTACTAGCAATTCATCACGTTTGGTTTGTTTATGGTTTAATTTATTGGAATTTACTTGATCAGTAAAACTGTCGATACGTCGATTGGTATCGCGCAAGTCATAATAAGTCTGCACGATCGCATCATAATCAGCAAATTGCTGCAGTTGATAATCCGCTTGATACTCATTTTCAAAAGAGCGTAGCTTCAAAGGCAGCCGTGGTTTCAATTCTGGTTGCTGATCGGGGATGCCAATCTGTAAGCCTAAAATTGGAAAAGTCAATTGCGGCAACTTCAGAGTCTGAACCATTTTTGCTGAATCATTAGCGATACTGCCTAAAAAGACAGAGCCTAATCCGATGCTTTCCGCCGCGTTAGCAACATTTTGGGCGGCTAAAACAGTATCATCATACGCTTGAAAAAAGACATCCGTGTTGTGCAAACGTCCATCATCATTGCCCATTTGCTGTCTAAGTTGCTGATTTCTGTACAAATCAGCGACAAAAATGAATAAGTCACCGTTGCCGCCAACATAATCTTGGCGGCAGATCTGTCGAATAACAGCCCTTTTTTCTTGATCGGTAATATGAATGATAGACGATTGCTGCAGAAAAGATGAAGTTGCTGTCTGACGCGCAACTTCCAGCAACAAATGCAGTTGTGCATCCGACAAGGGCTGGTCTTTAAAAGCCCTGATCGTTCTTCTGTTCAACAATAAACTTTCAACTTGATTTGTTCCAGTCATCGCTGCATCCTCTCCCAATGCCAAATAACAAATTACACTATTTTCCGCCTAGCAAGTTTGCTTAATACAAACTAATGCACGTCAGTGATTTTAACTGTCATTGCACCTGCTGGAGTACTGATCTCGACTTGATCGCCAAGCTTATGTCCGATCAATCCCTTAGCAATTGGAGATTCGTTGGAAATTTTTCCTTCAAATGGATCTGCTTCAGCAGCCCCAACGATCTGGTAAGTTTCAGGTTCATCGTCATCTTCTTGGAAAGTTACAAATTTTCCAACAGCAACTTCATTTTTGTCAATTGCTTCATTGTCGATGATCTCAGCATAGTTCAGCATGTGATCAATTTCCTTGATCCGGCCTTCAACAAAGGATTGTTCATCCTTAGCTGCTTCATATTCGGAATTTTCTGATAAATCCCCGAATGAACGTGCGATCTTAATACGATCGATAACTTCTGCTCTTTTTTTAGTTTTTAATTCCTCTAATTCTGCTTCTAGCTTTGTTTTTCCTTCCAAAGTCATAGGAAATGTTTTTTCTTCAGCCATTTAAAAATCCCTTCAATTCAATTTAATAATGCTATCCATCTATTTGATCGGACACATGAAAGTATTATATCATGTGTGCCAGAACGCTTTCAAATTAAGCTTTAATAGATAACAAGTTTATATGCTAATGCAATTTAGGCGAATTTGCAAGTTTTCTTTAATTAGAATGCACCCCAAATTCTGTAAAGCAAAAACACAAACATATAGATTAGAGAACTACAGCTTGTGTTTTGTTAACAATTAATAAAAATCTATTTAATTTTCTACTGCTCGGATAATATCGCGGATCTTGGTCACGAGCAGATCGATCGCAACCTTGTTTTCGCCGCCTTCTGGAACGATCACATCGGCGTAACGTTTAGTTGGTTCAATAAACTGGTGGTACATCGGCTTGACCGTCTGCAAATACTGATCGATCACAGACTGCAAAGAACGGCCGCGTTCTGTCATGTCGCGCTGTATCCGGCGAATGATCCGAATATCATCATCAGTGTCAACAAAAACCTTAATATCCAAGAGATCTCGTAAACGCGGGTCGCTCAAGACGAAGATCCCTTCCAATATAATAACTTCTTTAGGTTTTACATGTTCAGTTCGATCGCTTCGTGTAAAAACAGTGTAATCATAAACTGGTTTATCGATCGGCTGCCAATTTGAGAGTTCCGATAATTGAGAGATCAAAAGCTCTGTATCAAATGCATCTGGATGGTCATAGTTAACTGCCGCTCGTTGTTCCATCGACATATCACTTTGATCACGGTAATATGAATCTTGTTCCAGCATTAGGATCGAGTGCCCGTGCAGTTGATCAAAAATAGCATGGGAAACAGAGGTTTTTCCACTGCCTGATCCTCCTGTAACGCCAATAATTATCGGTTTTTTCTTGTGACTTCCTTCAGTCATTGATCGCAGATCTCCCATTCTAATTAGTTTTTCTTGTTTTTGGCTTCTATCTTAGCGATAGTTTGCTGGTGTTGTGCGTAAGTCTCTGAAAAATAAACTTTACCAGTTTTGGTATCAGCATAAAAATAAATATATTCTTTGTTTTTATCCTGCGGTTCCAATACTGCTTTGACGGAGGCAACGCTTGGATTATTAAATGGTCCAGGACCTACACCTTGATTTTTGTACAAGTTATAGGGAGAATCAACTTCCAAATCTTTATAGGTCACAACTTCTTTATGTTTGTTTAAAGCATAGAGCACGGAGATATCAGATTGTAATCTCATTTTTTGGTCCAAGCGGTTCTCAAAGACCCCTGCGATCTTGGCACGGTCAGCCGCATTTTCTCCTTCGCGTTCAACCAGGGACGCTAATGTTAAGACCCACTGCACGTTCTTCTTTTGTTTTTTGATCTCTGCATAGTACGGCTTAAGTTCCTGGTTACTTTTAGCCACCATTTCTTCAATCAACTGTTTCAAGGTAGTTTTCTTAGTTACTGAATATGTTGCAGGATAGAGATAACCTTCCAAGCGGTAACGGACTTTTTTGGCAGAAACTGCAGAGGTCAGCAGATCTGGGTACTTGGCACGCAATTCATTGATAAATTTATCATCATTCAGCAATTTTAAAAAGTCAGCCTTCTTAAAGCGCGTATTTTTTTCGATTGCTTGTCCGATAGTCTCGGCTGTTACACCTTCTCTGATCAAAACTCGACCGGAATTCAGTGGTTCGCTTGCCCCTCCTTTCTGCAAGTGTTGAGCAATTTGATTGAGCGTCATCGATGGCTCTAATGCATAATAGCCAGCCTTAAAGTTCGCAATTTTCTTAGATTTTACGTAGTAATCAAAAACAAAACCGCTCTTGACCACGTTTTTTTCTTCCAAAATCGAACCGATCTGTTTGCTGGTACTGCCAACGGGGATCTTGATCTCGATCCGTTTGTTAGAATTCGGTGCTAACGGCTTTAACCCTGATTTAAAGTAACTGTAGCCCACCACTGCAACGATCACTAGCAGTACAATGATGATTGCGACGACTGAACCGATCACTCGCGTCGCTAGTTTATTTTTTTTACCTTTTGCGTCCAACGTTTACCCTCCTAGAAAAACTCTCCCAACAAGTATACCAGAGCACTGTTAAAATGTATAGACTCCCTCTTGGGCTCTAGTCTGATTCCAAAAATGCTCAAAACTCATCATAAAATAAAACAGCAGTTCAAGTATTGAGTTGAACTGCAGCTTTTCTGATTCAGGCTATAACCTGAATTTATTTATATATATTGGATCTTGCTGTTGATCTAACGAACAGTAACGTCTAGCTCTTCTTGCAGCTTAGTAACGACCTTTTGGAATTCAGCAGTCACTTCTTCATCTTTTAAAGTGGCTTCGTTATCACGGTAAACCAAACTGTATGCTAGCGATTTATAACCTTTAGCGATTTTTTCTCCTTGATAATAGTCAAATAAATGAACCTCTGCCAAGTGCTGGCCGCTATTTTTCCAAATAGAATTTAAAATCTGCTGATTGGTGGTCTTGTCTGATACTGCCAAGGCAATATCACGAGTGATCTCTGGATAACGGGAGATCTCATGGTAGACAAGCTCTGCTTTCGGTGCTTTGATCACCTGCTCAAGGTCTAGCTCAAAGACATAGGTCCGGTTGAGTTTATATTCTTTAGCGAGTGTTGGATGGATCTCACCCATGAAACCTAAAAGTTGATCGTTCAAGTAAATGTCTGCTGTTCTGCCAGGATGCATTTCTGGGTGACCTGTAGTCGCCTCGAATCTCAGACCAGTTTTGATCCCCAAAGATGAGAGCAAGAAGGTCACAACACCTTTGGTCAAGTAAAAGTCGACTAGCTGCTTTTCTGCATTCCAAGCTGCACTGTGGAATAATCCTGTTAAGGCACCGGCAACATGCTCAACTTCACGCGGACGTGGGCTGTCTGTCTCTCGGAAAAAGACGCGGCCCTGTTCATATAATGCTGCATCGGCTACTTTGCGCGCCTTGTTATAAGCCAAGTCGTCCAGTAGACCACTGATCAGATTCATCCGCAAAGTTGTGTGGTCACTACTCATAGGAAAATCCAGTTGAGTTGTCTGTGCGTCTTCCAATACAAAACGTTTTGCCTTTTGCTCGGTAGTCAGGCCATAAGAAATTGCCTGGTCCAAACCGGCACTTTCTAATAAACGGCGTGTATTCTTCAGTAATTTTTGCTCTGGGGTATATTTGCCCGGGGTCGCCTGCCCAGCCGGAAGTGTCATTGGCAGCTTGTCATAACCATAAAGACGTGCAACTTCTTCAACCAAATCAGCATCGATTGAAATATCCCAGCGCCTCTTAGGAACCTCAACAATAAACTCTCCTTGACTTTCTTCAGTTGGAAAACCTAAGCGGTCAAAAAGTGCCTTAACCTCAGCCGCAGTTAATGTTGTCCCTAAAATATGGTTGATCCGTTGCAGTGTTACTTCAACTTTTTTGGCAGAGCAATCAGCATGTTCTGCACCAGCAACCCCACCGACAACCTGACCATGACCTAACTGTGCAATCAATTCGGCTGCAGCGTCTAAGGCTTCTCTTACAGTCGTCACATTAATGCCGCGTTCAAAGCGAACGGAAGCTTCTGAATGCAATTTTTCTCTGCGTGCAGTTTTTCGGATCCGCCGGCCTTCAAATATGGCTGATTCTAAGGCGACTGTGTGGGAATTAGAATCAATTTCAGTCTTCTCTCCACCCATTGTTCCTGCCAATGCTACAGGTTCAGATCCATTAGTAACAACAATATCATCTGCAGATAATTCCCTTTCTTCGCCATCCAAGGTTGTGATCTTCTCCCCCGGTTGTGCTAAACGGACAACGATCTGTTTGGAATTTAACTTATCGTAATCAAATGAGTGCAGCGGTTGACCATAATCCAGTAAAATGTAGTTCGTAACGTCCACTACATTATTGATCGGACGAACACCCGCATTCCAGAGACGTTTTTGTAACCATAAAGGACTATCGGCAATCGTCACGTCTTTAATGATCCGCATTAAATAGCTGGGAGCCAATTCTTGCGGTGCTTTGGCTTCGACATACTCAGTGATCTCATCGCTGTCAACTGTTTTAAGCTGCGGTTTAGGTAAATTAACTTGACGGTCGTATAAAGCAGCAATTTCATACGCCACACCGCGCATGCTGAGCAAATCAGCACGATTAGGAGTAATATCGACCCCGATAATGTCTTCGTCCATTCCCAAGTATGGGAAAATTGAGTCGCCCGGTACTGCATCCGCTGGTAAAACATAGATCCCATCGGCGTAATTCTTAGGAACGACATTCTCTGCAAAACCGATCTCTTGTAATGAACAGATCATCCCCATTGAAACCTGGCCGCGCATTTTTGATTTTTTGATCTTATTATGACCTGCGATCCATGAATTAGGCAACGCCACGATCACATTTTGACCCTCAGCAACGTTTGGTGCCCCACACACGATCTGATAGTCTTCTTCTGCACCGACATCAACTTGACAGATCTTTAAATGATCAGAATCAGGATGAGGAATCAAACTGTTGATATGACCAACAACGATCTTCTTTTGCCCGTCTTCCAGACGAGATAATTCATCAATTTCTACGGTACTTAATTCAATTTTATTCGCTAAGGCAGCAGCGTCAATGTCAGCTACCGGAACGTATTCATTTAGCCATTTTTTTGAAACTTTCATGCAAGTAACCTAACCTTTCTGAGAAAACTGTTCAAGGAAGCGAACGTCGTTCAAATAGAAGTCGCGAATATCGTTGACCCCATATTTCAGCATTGCAAAGCGATCGGGTCCTAAACCAAAGGCAAAACCGCCATATACTTCTGAATCGATCCCGGCCATATTTAAAACGTTAGGATGGACCATACCAGCACCAAGTGTTTCGATCCAGCCGGTATACTTGCAGACTGCACAGCCTTTACCACCGCACTTAAAACACGAAACGTCAACTTCTGCTGAAGGTTCTGTAAACGGGAAGTAGCTAGGACGCATTCGAATTTCACGTTCTTCGCCAAATAACGTTTTAGCGACTAGTTGCAATGTTCCCTTTAAATCAGCCATTGTGATGTGTTTATCAACAACTAAGCCTTCGATCTGATGAAATTGATGGGAGTGAGTTGCGTCATCTGTATCACGCCGATAAACTTTTCCGGGTGAGATCATTTTCAACGGTCCCTGAGAGAAATCGTGTTTTTCCATGGTTCGTGCTTGTACTGGCGAAGTCTGAGTCCGCATCAAGATCGAGTCTGTAATATAAAAAGTATCTTGCATATCTCGGGCAGGATGATCCTTAGGGAGATTTAACATTTCAAAATTATAATGTTCTTCTTCAACTTCTGGACCAGCAATAACCTGAAAACCCAGTCCTAAAAACAATTCTTCGATCTGATCGATCACTTGCTCTAAAACATGCGGCTGCCCTTGTTTAACTTGAACTCCGGGTAAGGTCACATCGATTTTTTCTTTGGCAAGTTTAGCAGCAGTGCGCTCTGCTTCCAATTCGCTGCGTCGTTCTTCCAATGCAGTTCCGATCTCATCACGAACCTTATTGGCAAAACTCCCCACCTTAGGACGTTCCTCCGCTGGGAGGTCACGCATTCCGCGTAAAACCTCCGTCAACGGACCTTTTTTACCAAGCACATGGACACGGATCTCATTAACTTTTTTTGCATCAACAGCATCTTTGATCTGTGCTAGACTTTCTTTTTGAAGCTGTTCAAGCCTGTCTTTTAGATTCATAGTTTTCCCTTCCTAATTATGCTATTTTATTTGTTTCAAATTACTTGCACGGGTCACTTTTGGCTGTGACTTGCACCTATTTTTGCGAAAAAAGAAAAAAGCCCCGTCCCTAAAAAGGGACGAGGCTTCGCGGTACCACCCTTGTTTCAACAATTGTATTGCTGACACTTGGATCTTGATAACGATCAGGATCGACCGTAACGTTTTTCACCTAATGGCTCCCAACATTAACTCAGGAAGTGAACTTCAGCTCTTTACCGCACAAAACGTTCTCAATTTTCCGTTTCTCTCTGTGTGGGCTAATAGCTTACTTTTTTCCGTCTTCGCTTAAATATTACTCTTAGTTTACCTTCATTAAAATTGTTAGTCAAGTTAGTTTGTACAATCGGCGAGAGTGTACCATTTTTCTGCCCACGTGTGAACCTGTTTCATGATCCCGATCAGGTCTTCGCCCTGCTCAGTCAACTGGTAGACATCGCGGCAACTGTCAGCCAACGGTGTTTTAGTGATCAGTTCTTCGTTTTCAAGCTCTTTAAGTCTTTCAACTAAGACGCGATCACTGCACTTATCGACCTTATTAGCAATATCTTTGAAACGCTGTGGTCCGTCAGTCAATAAGACATCAATGATCAGGCCATTCCACTTCTTGCCTAGGATCCCAAATGTCTTTTCGAAACGAGGACACAATGCATATTCGTTTTTCTGTTCAACTTCAACTGCCATTACTCTTCACCTCCAGAAAAATATTTCACTTAAGAGTATATAAAAAGCCCGGTACCAAATGTATACGAGCCTTATATTCATCTCTATTTTTATTTTACACTTATTTACTTACTTTTGCAAAGTTTAATCGCTGTTTAAAAATAGTTGTGATCTTATCCAGTAAATGCCCAGTATATTCTGTGCTGGCTGAATATTTATCAACGGTAGTGACGATCCAGCCTTCCAGATATTTAGGCGGTTGGACGGTAGCACCCCACATATGCTTAATAATAATGTCTTTTTCCAAAGGGGTCAGCGTCGTAATTTTTTCCGCATTCCTGACTGCGATCCTTGGATGGATCCAAGCATGGGTCCCTCGGTCAAATTTAGTTGTACGCCAGTCATAATAAAATAAATCATGCAGCAAGCCTGCACGTGCGGTTGCCTTTGCATTCAAATGCATTTTCTTAGCAATCAGGTAACTAGTGTATGAAACACTAATACAGTGGTCCAAACGGGTAGTAGCATGATGTTGTTCATACTGAGCCAGTTTTTGTACTGCCGGCTCTTGGAGTAACTCGCCTACATAGCTTAAATATTCAAGATCTTGCTCCCATGTGCCTTTAGTCATATTGGTCGGCTTACCTCGCTTTAAATTTAGTCATTATTTTTTCTTCACCGCATCATCATAGACCGCCAGCCTGAAAGATGCAATCAATTGTTTCTAAAACAAACAATGTTTAACATTTCTTAAGATAACCGGCATTAAGCCTTTAATGCGAACATCATGATCCCTGCAGCAACAGCCACATTCAATGATTCAGCTTTGCCTTTTAGCGGAATATAGAGGTTCAGCGATGTTTGCTGCAGCATTTTCGAGCTTAGTCCATTCCCCTCATTTCCCATGACTAAGGCAAAGTTTTCATGGCGGCCAACCTTATCATAACTGCGTGCTTTTTCATTTAACTCGCTGCCAAACACCGGGTAGCTATTGGCTTGAAAAGCTGCGGTCCACTCGCTTAGATCACCTTGTGAAATTTGAATATGAAATTGACTACCCTGCATTGAACGTACTAATTTAGGCTGGTAGAAATCAACTGACCCATGACTTAAAACAACCCCGGCAAAACCAGCTGCATCCGCCGTTCTGACCATCGTTCCTACGTTACCTGGATCTTGGACGGTATCCAAAAACAACCAAGCCCCAGTTGCCTGATCTGGACGCAAACTAGCATTTTCATCAATAATTACAGTCGCAAAAATCCCCTGCGGACTTGGAGTCGCGCTTAACTTCTGGGCGACCTCTTCCGAAATTTCAAATAATGCCGCTTCTTGAGGCAGATCTGCTTGCAGATCTATCTGAGCAAAAGCAGTACTTGTGACCATGATCTCGCTGATCTTTTCGCCAGCAGTTAATGCCTCACGGACTAAGTGCCAGCCTTCAAGCAGATACTTGCCCTGCTGGTTGCGCCCTTTTCTGGTTTGAAGTTTTTTCCAGTTTTTAACAGTCGTGTTTCCGGTTGATTGGATTACTTTCATAATAACTTCCTATTCTCTATATTTAAGTCAAGCTAATTTCTTTGTGATCCGCAAAACTGAATATTGCTTGCCATGAAGATCTTTTTGGACTCCACCGATCACTTTGACTTGATAAACAGCAGCAATTTTACGAATCAGCTTTGTATCTGTCGCCACGTCTTCTTGTGTTAATAAAATTACCGTTACAGTGTTATTTTCCTCAGTATAAAATGACCGGTAAAGGCCGGTAGAAATCTGATTCAAAGCTAAATCACTATTAAAGAAATGCATGCTCAGTCTTGCTGTTGCCTGGATACAGTCACGTGCGACTTTAAAAGCTTCGTCACTATTTTCAAAAACGATCCCTGGATTCTGCAACATCAATGATAGACCGTGTTCTGAGAAAGGAGCACAATCAAGAAAACGAGCGACCCTCTCTGAACCCTCTTCCGCCGAATACAGCAGCAGGTACAAGTAGTTCACTTCGATCTTAGTACCGCGCATATTGAGCAATGGTTCGATCTCGTTTAATAAGTCTAAGTTTCCAGTCTGTTTAAGCTGCCGATATGAAAAAAGCCGCAGTCGTAACGTATGGTCTTGTAGTTTATCTTGGACCATACGAGTTAAATATTTTTCAATGTTTTGAATCATGTACATTTCGTAGACTACATTTCCAGCAGCCTGGTACCTAATATCCACAGAGGCCCCCCCCTTTCTTTTCCCTAATTTAATTATACAACGGATATGTGCACTTCGTACACCTGTCGCATCCTAGTTGCTTTGGAAAAAATCGGGTAGGAGATAGTTCACACTATCGACCTCCCACACCACCGTACGTACGGAACCGTATACGGCGGTTCAACAACTTAAGCTTTTGCTTGAATTGACTGATACCACTGGGACATG
>NZ_BFFP01000022.1 GCF_003864415.1 Ligilactobacillus salitolerans | reverse complement strand
GCCACTTCTTGTACATCGATTCGATGTTTTGTCTAGGGCTTCCTTCAGATTCTACCTCGCAATAGACACCCTTGCCTTCGACTTGTGATACCGACCACTACGGCTCACAGCGGACTCACACCGCCTAGTTACTGCCCATGCCGGGCGCACCAAAAATAGCACCTAGCGGTTGCTAGATGCCTACTACTATATTCATAAAAATTAATTGATTATCTTTTACATTCACTCACATTTATAATTGAATTAGCTCAATATATTGGAGGTGAGAAAAATGAACAAATGTCCTTTCTGTGGAGCTTATAATGTAGGCCCTATGAACTTGCCAGAAGGTCAACATATTCTGCTTCAGACAGTTAATGACGATGGAAACATTAACATCGGTGCTGGCTATAAGGTTGACCTAGTTGCTTGCGGTTCGTGCAAGAATATGTGGCTTCATAGTGACGGAATCACTGCTGGAAAACCGGAAGTTTAATGTTTGAACTGTCTTATCGTGTTCCTTGCTACTCCCAATAGCTTGGAGCACGTTTTTAATTTCTGATTCAGTACCTTCGATTGTTAATTTCATTTCTATTCTCCTTTCTCAGCTGGTTGTTCCGAAACTGCTGCGATTTCTGCCAGCCGAGCACGTGCCAGCTTCTCCAATTGCTTACGCGACAAATCATCAATATCTTGTTCCTCAGCCAAATCAGCTGGTGTAACACAGACGCGAGCATTAATGTATTCCTTATCTTGCCCGCCATTAAAGTTTGCACTAACACAGTCTGTTTTGCCATTCTCATCAAAACTATACTCTAAACTCATCATTTTAATTTCCATCCTTATTCCTCTTTTCCGTCTTTAAAACACTTATCAAAGGCATCCATTACCAATTCATAAAGCAAAGCGTCCTGATTGCTGAACTCACCTTCATAATTCTGTAAAGCTTCATACAACTTTTTGAATTTATTTGAGTACTCGGTAATTGAGATCACTGCTACATCATCACTGATATTCTTAAATTGCTGATCGGCTTCTTTTCTATCAGAAACATTCTTATAAATCAGCTTCTGACCGCCTTTTTCAGTCTTGAATTCACCGTCTTCGTTTTTTTCGAAAAATTGGTCACGAATTACGTTTAAATCACTCTGATAATCTGCATTTTTCGCAACGATCAGTTTAATCAATTTCGAACGCCCCAAAGAAGCCATATTCTTGAGATTTAAATTCCCTAAAAAGTTACCGATAGCCACCAATTCTGCATTTCTAAATTTAACTACATTCTTCATTTCCTGCCTCCTAGAATTCCATAACCGTATATGTCTTGATTCCTTCACCATCAAGTTCTAACGGGATGATAAATTTGTTCCCAACTAATTTTTCCAATCCTTGGATTATTTTTGAAAGATGGAATACCGAGTTGTCCATGCCTATCAGATACATCTCAGTATTCCCAAAAACAAAACCAGCTTGTCTGTTTGAGTTCATGATTGTGATAAAGTTGTCTGAAGCCCCAACTTTGGCAGCACCCAAGGCTAGGTAGTTGCTGGCATTTCCATCACCCTTCAGAGCTCCTCGTATAGCAACATCGTCATCGAAATTGAACCCCTTAGTCATACCAGCTCCCTTGGCAGTATCAAGCCTTGGGAAGTATGTCAGTGCAGGAGTATATGGAGATGTCGTGTCTTTTCGATATGCCCATGCCATATACTCAGCTTTCGAATTTAGATTAAAACTTAGACCGTTCATTGCATCATTGGTGAGCCAATGACTTGCACTGATGGACCCCATATCTTCCCCATTGTACTGATCTAGAATGTTCATGCCAGTACTATTAAGTGATAGCACACCCTGTCCAGCGCCAATCTTAATTCCCGTACCGTCAATCGTCACAAATTTAGAAACCGCATTCCACGCAGATTGAACGAAATTTGTGGTGTCGCCGACTAAATTCGAAACATCAAGATTGATAATATGGACGTTAGCAGCATCTAGAATTCCCGCGGTAATCTTACTTGCATCGATTGTATCAATCATGGTGGACTTGATTACCGCATTATCAATTACGGTCTGCCCAGTTATGCGAACTTTGTCGCCTTGAATTAATACTCCTTCAGTAGAAGCATTAATACGACTGACAATCTCTCCTTTTTTCACCATTAAATCAATCTGGCCGTTAGTAACAGACAGATCTGTTTGAGTTGCAAAATCGAGTACACAGGGGCTCCAAACCTTGCCGGTGCCTTCAGTCAACATAATGTCGCCAACATACAGAGCGCAAATTTTGCTATTTGTTGTGCCATTATTATCGAACCGTATATATCCTGACACCATATTACCTGTATTAAAAGTATAAGCAACACGACGATCCCTATCAGAATCATAATGTGCATTAGCAACAATATTTATGACAACCGAATTCCCGCTTGCGTCATTTCCTATTAGAAAAGCATCCGAACTAACTACATTTTGGCTATTAAAGACATCGAAAGATAGGGTATAGTCAGTGTTTGGCTTGACCTGAATGTTTTCGCCTCTGAAGGTCTTCTCAGTAGCTAGAACGTTGCTTAGCATGAACAAATTTCGTGAACTGTTAAAAAAGAAACTGTGTTTGGTGACGCTCAACCTACCTGTTGGCTCTTTCCAGAAATCTAAAGTTTTTGGATCCCCAGAATTCCGCAATAGATTAGTGCCTGCCAAAGCTAAGTTATTAACATCATCCTGGATGCTGTTAATCGAAACTTGAAAGCTATCTGATGCAATGTTTATCTGATTGTTGACCCAAGACTGGGTATCATCTATTGTTGAATAGTTTAGCTTTAGGGAATCGGCCGTGGCTTTTATTGAAGCGGCATTTGCTTGAATGTCGCCTTTAACCTTCAAAATGTCTGCCGTAAATCCATCAGCACTTGCTATCCACTGATTCTTAGCGGTGTTCAAATCGCCGTTAAGCTCATCAACGCTGCTAGCTGAAGCTTTACCTTCAATTGCTTTTGCATTAACCTTAATCGAGTTCTCGGCAGTTCCGATTCGCCCAGATAGCAAGTCAACATCAGCTTGTTTAGCTGTCAGCTCTAGAGCATCCGAATTGCCTTTAATTGCTAGTTCGTTGGTTTTAACACGCTGATCAAGTGTATCGATGTCACTTTTCGAAGCAACCAAATCAAATTTGCCATTGATAGTGTCAATGTCGTTCTTAATGCCGATAATTGAATTATTAGCTGTCGTAGCACTAGCAAGTGCGTCACTGGCATTCTGTTGAGCATTTGCAACATCGCTTAGTGCTTGTCCAACAGAATTAGCTGCATCCTGTGAAGTTTGCTTGGCTATGTTAGCTGCTTCCAAAGCTTGAGCTGAATTATCGTTAGCACTGTTAATCTTATCGGCATAGTCAGCCATTTCTTGCATAGCTGCGTCAACTTTATCCCGAATCTCATGCGTATCTTTGGTGGAGACAATTAAGACCCATGTCACACCGTCCCACTGATACATCTCTGTATCTTCACCATTAGGCTTGTACCAGAGGTCTCCCACATGATTAGCAACTGGCGTATCGGGACCTCTGAACACCGTAGACTTACCGTCAGCGCCTGTCTGGGCAATGCTTTTAGCCTTGTCAGCTTTGTCATTAGCATTGCTTGCAATCTGTTCAACTTGACTTAATTTATCGCCTAGTGTAGCAGAGATGTCGCCTAATTCAAGGCTGTCATAGCTGTCTAGCAGAACGTTCCAGACAACACGACTAATCTTAGCTGTGGTATCAATGCCTAATTTAGCGAATCTGATCGGTACCTCATCACATAGGTCCAATGCTTCCAATGGAGCGTAATCGGCATAATTACTGGTCTTGGACAAGTCAATGAATGATACCTTAATGGAGACTTTTGGAATGCCTACTTTATTAGTCTTGATATAGGACTGTGCTAAAGATTTAAGTTTGGCTTGTACCTGTGCCACACTCATATAGACTGTTGTCTTATCGTCTGAACCGTCACCTTTTGTTGGATTGGTCCCAACCTTGACGTTTTCAAATTGACTAGCAAAGTCCACTGGCAATACTTTCTGATTAGGGTACCGATCCCGATAGTCAGAATCAACCACTAAGCCATCAACTGTATAGACCTTCGTTGAATCACTATTGACAACCTCTGACAAACTAGCATATGGATAGATACTTGTATATGTCTCCAGAATGTTATTTTCTTGCTCAAATGACAGCAGATTGCGTCCATATGATAATAGCGTGTTAGAGACTGTGCCACGATGTGATAGCAGGCTAATATGGAGATTGTCAAAGCGGTACTCACCGCCCCATGTGTCAAGGATTGACCCTTCAACGCCACCTAATGCCTGTCTTGCATTGGTTACCTTATCAATCGTCCATGACGTGCCATTATGCGTCTCAATGTCACTATCAACAGTAAATTGCTTTGGTGTCGTTAAGCCGTCATTCCACATTGTTAGAGCTTGTTCTGCGGACATATCTTGCATTGTGATATTAGGCTTGATAGCCAAATCATTAGCTAAATATGATACATGTTCGGCATGGACAGTTATAATCGTGTTGCCAGAATTATCCATGCTAGGCGTGACCGTCTTGATAATAAAGCGCTGGTCTTTCAGTTTATGGCCTGCATCAACTTTGATAATTCTGTTGTTTTCAATCTCACCAGCTCTTCTACCGTTGAGTGGATAGGTGAGGTCTAACACGAACTCGCCATTACGTTCTTCTGTCACAACAGCTGTCAGAGCGTCTGGTAACGTCCCCAAGCCGTTACTAAAGAAGTCTGTGGCATCTGCTGCATATAATACTGGATAACTCATATTATGATCTCACCGCCCATCTAGGTAAAAGTTCTATTTTAGTAATGTTATCACCTGTGATAGTGACCGTCTGATTGCCCTTAGCAATGGACATAAAGTCACCATACATTTTATCGAATGCCGTTCTTGTACCTGCCAAATTAGTGCATGACTGACTATCAGTATCCATAATGATACCTGTATCAATACCCTTTAGAGATACCTTAGCAGAGCCAATTTGTATCGTGCAATCACCTTCGCCAGTGACTTTGATAATCGGCTTAGCTGAAATGGTACCAGGGTTGGTCAATACTTGTTTATTAGTAATAGTCTGATACGACTGACCAGATGTTAGATACTTGTAAGGCATCATTTCGAATTGTAGGGTTTGGGTTATACCAGTTACTGTTTTCTTAACCGGAAAACTAGACAAATACGCTGCACGATAGATATAGTCTCGATCAAAACTAAATAAAAAATCATGCCATTTTGAATCTGCTAACATGATTTGTCTTGCTTGATCAATTTTTTGCATTGTTTCTTTATGCTTACCCAAATAAATAATTGGTAGTTCTTGAACGAAACTTTTATACCGATTATTTGGAATAATCAAATCGCCATCTCTTCCAGGAACTTCCACAATTTGATAATCAGAAGCAGAGCTGGCAATTTCATATTCAGCATTAATATACATATTAAAATCAGTTGATTTTAAATCATTAAAAGTAAAACTTGTTACTGTCATGTTGTTAACCGCCCCCTACCTCGTTGAGAATCAAATTTATTGAACTGTTGTGATAAATTACGTACCATTTCTCGATCACTATCCGTTGATTTCTTGGATGTCGCTAAATCTATTAATCTATTCATTAAGGCAATTTGCTCACGATATAGACCAGTCTGTTCATTCAAACTGGCTACCACATCCGCGTTATCATTTTGAATGGCCACCAAGTTGTTGCTATCCATCTGTGCCTGGTTTGGTGTATTTAAGATTGTATTAACCGCTCGGTTAGCCTCTGATGTACCCGTTGCAAACTGTGGCACATTAAAAAGTTTCTGTGTCAGACTAGCCTTTAAAACTTTAGTCCCACGTGGAGCATCAAAAATAACATTTCTACCAGCAGGAATAAAAGACTGACCATCGGGCATCGTAACTAATTCACGGAAAGTACTACCAACTTGATCGTTGACCTCCATTAAACCGCCAGGATGATAGTTAGTACCTTTAGCGTTCTTTTTACGAGAAAAGAAGTTCTTAACTGTGTTAATAATGGTTGTCAGTGTAACTGTATGATTCCTCTTTCGAGCAAACTGATCTACACCAGCACTTGCCCGGCTTGCCGGACCAGAAGCATTGTCATGACCAGTGAAAGTTTTTGGTCCTGGATGTTTACCATTAAAGGTATCGATATGTTGCCAGCCGGTACGAGCAGCAGTCTGAACGTTTGAAGAATTACCAGTAAAGCTCTTCTTATTCACGTTTTTCTTATTATGTTTATCCTGCGCTGTCACAGATTGGTTAGCTGCACCAATAATTGAGCCGGCGGCACCAGTAAAGTCTTTCTTTTTAACACTCTTTTTATTGTGTTGATCTACCTTTTTCTGAGATTCATTACTTGCCTTAGTAACTGAAGAAGCGTCGCCTTTCAAATTTTTCTTGATCGGTTTTTTACCATTATACTTATCAACATCAATTCCGCCTTTAGTCAAAGCGGCATGAGCTCCAGCGTCTTTAGCAAGTAACTTTTTAGTTTTTTCTGGCAAACTATTCCATAAACCAAACTTAACAATATTCTCAGCGAGTTCTTTTTTACCCTTGGAATTAACGATTGCTTCTTTCTGTTGCAAGGTTAATCCGTTCCATTTACCTGCAGATTCTAGGCCTTTGGCAACTTCAACGCCCGCATTGGATCTAACCCATGCTTTTCGTTCAGACCAAGACATATTGTTCCACTTACCAGATTCAAGCAAGCCATTGGCAACCATCTCTTTTGCGTTAGTAGACAGCTTTCCTTTCTTTTCGAGTAACTTAATTTGATTCCATTTGTCTTTTGACTGAACCGCCTTAGTTACTTCCGCTTGTGCATTAGTCTTAATCTTTCCTGTCTTAGGATCAAGAATTAAGCTATTCCATGAGTCGGCTGCAGCAGATACGCTTTTCTTCATGTCAGCAGTAACTTTGACTACTGACGTTGAGGTTTGTTTCTGTGCATCCTCATAGGCTTTCATTGCGCTCTTAGCTTGCTCAACCGTCCAACCATAGCTATCCTGCATATCTTGCAAAATACCTTCTCGGCTCTTTCCTCTGGCTTTTTCAGCATTAATAAATCCAATACCAAGTTGATTCATGGTATTATTATGCTCATTTTCTAGAGCTTCCAGAGCTTTGTTTTTCTCTTGGGTAGACAAAACAGTGCTGTGCTTGATCTTGCCATAAGTCTGATTGTAGTTATCCAATTCCTTGTTAGCAGCATCGGCAGAAGCCTTTGCCATCTGATCGAGTTGGCTTTTTGTTGCTTTGCTTGTCTGGTTCAATTCAGCTTGCAGGACAAGACGTTGCTTCTTACTCGATAGCCCCAAAGTTTGAACTTGCTCTTGTGCCATCTTGACTTCAAGATTGTGGAGAGTATCCCTTTGTTCTTGTGTTAAAGAAACATTCTTATCACGAGCCTGTTTGGTAATCGACTGAACTTGCTTGTAATAACCATTGATCTTTGAGATATGTTTCTGGTTAGCTTTATCTTCTTTAGCAGCTTCAGCTTCGATTGCAGCACCTGCTGCACCGCCAATACTTTCAGCTAACTTATCAGCAGCAGTTTTTTGTTTCTTAGCAGCTTGTTCAGCCGACTTAGCCATACCAGCAAAAGCTTTCTCAATAGTTTTACCGTTAGTAGTTGCTGAACTAGCTGTGTCGTCTAAAGCAACATTAGCTTGAGTTGCATAGTTCTTAAATTTAGAAGCTGCATCATCTGCAGATTTACCGATATCAGCTCCCCAACGTTGAGTTCGTTGAGAACTTTCGACTGCTTTCTTGCCCCAAAGTTCCCAAACTGCTACACCAGCGCCGATCACTGCTGTTGCACCAAGGACATATGGATTAAGCAGACTGAATCCTCTAGCAGCCCCCATCGCTGAACTTCCAACTTTGGACATTCCACTCGCAGCACCTGCCGCTTGTCCGGCAAATGTAGTCGACTCATACGCTGCTTGACTAAAACCGGACTTCAAAATTTGGAGTCCTGTACCGCCTAATTTAGCAGCTGATTGCATTCGGCCGATTGCTGACGCGAATGCTCCAATTCCTCTAGAAGTACCGCCAATCACTGATCCAACTTTGCTAATAACTGACGCAACTGGTCCAATCGCAGCACTAAACAGAGCGAACTTAATAATTGATTGTTGAGTTCCTTTATCAAGATTGCCAAATGCTTTTACAATTTCAGTTGCTTTACCAACCAAAGGAGTAATTGCTGGGATCAGGTTGTTTCCAACTTCAATACCTAAAACTTGAACCGACGATTTGAAACGGTCAAATTGAGCTTTAGCAGTAGTTCCCATCATATCAGAAACTTTTTTAGTAGCTCCTGCAGCTTGTCCTGTCTTAGCTGTTAAATCAGTTAATTGTTTGCTACCAGCGTTCATCAAAGCCAACATTGCCCGGCCACCACGTTCACCAAATGCAGCAGTAACGGCAGCAACTTTCTGGCCCTTGTTCATGCCAGCTGTAGCTTTTGTAACTTCGTTAATTACTTCAGGCAGCCCAATTGTTCCTTTTTTGAAAGCATCGATATTAACGCCTAACTTCTGCATTGGTGAGCCAGCTGCCATTGATCCTGCAGTTAACTTTTGCAGCATCATATTAAAGGCAGTCCCAGCAGTCGAGCCTTGCAAGCCAGCATTTGATAACAGACCGATTGCGGCAACTGTCGTGTTCAAATCGATACCAGCAGCATGTGCTGACTGACCAGTATACTTCATAGCTTCGCCCATATCAGCAAAGCCAGATTTAGTGGCATTAGCTGCATAGGTCATAGCGTCAGTTACACTAGTTGTGTGGCTAGCCTTGACTCCAAACTGTGTCATGGTGGAAGTTACCACATCCATAACAGTATTGAAGTCTTCACCAGAAGCACGTGAAGCATCCAGGATCGCAGGCATCATCTTCATCGTCTGATTAGCTGAATAACCAGCACGAACTAAGTCGGCCATTCCCTTGTTAATGGAATTAGTCGAAATTCCGTACTGTTGGGCCCAGCGTTTAGACGCATTACCCATCTGATCTAGCTGAGTTTTAAACTTGCCCGTAACAGCTGCACCATTAGTCAGCAAAGGGCCAATCGAATTGATTTCGTCATTAAAACTCATGGCAGACTTAACTGCTAGTCCCATTCCGGCCACAATCGGAGTTGTAACACCACGGGTCATCGTACTACCGACTGTACTAAGCTTCTGACTGGCATTGGTGATATGTGTGCCAAATGTACTTACCTTCTGTCCAGCTTGATACCAGCCATTACTTTGCAAAGTAATCTGACGCTGTGTGGCGTTCATCTTAGCTCGTAAAGCTTCCATTTGAGCAGAAGTCTTGTTGTATTGGCTAGCAGCGTTAGCTTGTCGTGTGGTTAATTTGGCTTGTTCTTCAGCAGTATCAGCAGTTTTCTTAGTCAAATCTTGATAAGTCTGCTTTTGTGCTTGTAACTTTGCTTCATAATTCTTCATCTGCTGACCCATTGAGCCATAGACTGACTTCATACCGTTTAGGCTAGAGCCATAGCCTTTGAGAGCAGACTCTTGGGCTCGTAAAGCAGAACCAGTTGCTTTGATTTGCGAATTTAGCGCACGTGAACTTGATTTGAACGGATCAATATCCAGCGTGACAGTCGCAGCTAAATGTCCTAATGAACCACTTGCCATTAATTTGTTCCTCCTTTCTAGCTAGAATAAGAACGGAAAGGCTTCATCAATATACTGTTCTTTTTCTGCGAAAATTTGATTTAAATGATCGAGGTCATCTAAAGTCATGTGGTCAACTTCATACAATTTATAGCCTTCGTTCAAACGAACTTTATAAATATCATCAAGTCGATCCATTGCCTTCTGAATGTCCTCGGCTGTTAGTTTTTTTCTTCACCGTCTTCTTCAGTATCTTCATCATCAGTATTACCTAATGAATCACCAATTGCCTGATTGATCACATCCAAATTATCTAAATTGCAGCCCTGTTTAACATCGCCCGCTTTAAATTGACCATGCCAAAAACTAACTGCAAAATTTGCAATATTCTTTTCATTCTCATCAGCGTCTTGCGAAGTTGCTCCATCAGCTCTCTGCAATTGACGAGCTTGTTGATATTGGACTTTTAAAGCCTGCATTGTATCATGCAGCATTGGCTCTTCATTGCGGATAAACTTCTTTTTTTCATCATTGATCGTCAAGGTTAATTCATAAGCCATAATTAATTTTCTCCTTTTATTTTCGTCTCATTTTTATCGTCTCTGTCTAATTTGTGTTATACAACTATTCTCCAGCAGGTGGTTCCTCAGCCTTTGCTGTTACTGTAACTGCACATTGGGCTGTCTTGTTACCATCAGTTGTTGTAGCGGTCACATTGACTGTGCCAGCCTTAATTGCTGTTACCTTACCTGTATTGTCAACGGTAGCAATTGTTTCATCCGCTGACTTCCAAGTAATCGCCTTATTCGTTGCGTTACTTGGGGCAACTGTAGCGGTCAATTGAATTGTAGATCCTTCTTCAACTTCTGCAGTTGTCTTGTCCAAAGTTACACCTGTAACTGCTACAACTGGATCAGTGACTGTCACCCGACATGTGGCAACTTTTCCCTGGTCATCTGTGGTAGCCGTGATGTTAGCATCTCCAGCACCAACGGCAGTGACTTTACCGTTTCCGTCTACGGTCGCCACTGACTGTTTAGCACTAGCCCACTTCACAACATTGTTGGTTGCATTAGCCGGGCTGACAGTTGCTTTTAAAGTGCCTGTTTTACCAGTCTCTAGTGACAAAGTTGTATTATCCAAACTAATGCCAGTAACTATGATTGGTTTAGTTTTAAATGCCGGTACATCAATATAATCGCTAGGCTTCCATTCACCAGTCGAATCGATCTTACGCCCTTTAAAATCTCCTTTAGCATAATCAGTATTAGGAGTTAAGTTGGGTATTACAACTTCTTTTGAAGCAGCTTCTCCGGTTACAATTGCTTTACCTGTTTTATCAGCAATCTCATAGACTACTGTTTTGGGTTCTTCAGCCAAAAGTCATTCTCCTTTCTTATTCAAACGTGACAACCCCGCTTGTTGAATTAGGGCTGATCTCAACCCCATTCGGCGGGGTTAGGGTTTTGGGGTTTCGTCAGGAATCTCGCCTTCTTCTTCCGTCTTAGGGAAGACCCATTTACGGAATTGTTCTAGATTGAACCCTTCATTATCTTCACGGCCAATCAATAAGATGACACCTTCATCTTCATCACCACGTGGCACAAACGATCCTTCGATTGAATCAGCATTTGGATCTGGAGTACCGTCAACCGTTTTAGTATCAACACCTGGGATCGTAAATTTACCTTTCAGCATTGCAACCCAAACGAACTGACCATTAGACAACTTAGTCCGGAACAAGGTGGCTACATCACGCGGAGTTAAGTTTTTCTTGAAAACTTCAACACCGCCGACCAATTTGATTCCGTAGAAATCAACTTTCATCTGTGAATCAACATCATAGATTTCAATTGTTTCCTTGGCGTCGGTAATACCACCAGATAGAACAACATATGGACCATCGTCCGCGGCTAACGTCTTCATTTCATTAGTCAGTTCAATCTTAATTGTGGAAAGACCGGGAACTTTCCGAGTCTCTTGTACTAAATCATCTTTGTCAACAACTCCATATTCGAAGTTGCTGGCACCGAATTTAACTTTTTTATTATCTGCCATTTTTCTATTCCTCCTCTGGAATAAATCCTTCATAATTACCCTGCACCATTGTTAGCGTTGGAGTATCAGGATCTTCAGCATGTTCTACATAATATCGTTCAAAATTGGCATTATGCATTATCTGATAAATCATTGACTCCAACTTCCCAAGTTCAGGTAATTTTTCTTTTGCAATCCAAAAATCGATTTGCAATCTTGGATATTCAATAATTCTTCCATCATCAGCACTATCAAACTCATCTCCAGGGATCCGTGTAATTCTGATCCACGGTGCATTTTCCGTAGTGTGGAAAGTATCGTTTGGGGTACCAACGAAAACGTAAGGAAAACTCATCGGCTTTCCTCTGATCTCATCTAAAAAGCCTACAAGATTCTGATTATTAGTCAGAAGCTCATAGGCTCGTTGTTCAGCAAGCAAATCTAATCACCCACTCTTAAATTTTTGATAAAGTCCTCTAAAACTCGAGTTCGCATTTCGCTTTGTGTTTTCTCCACGAAATGCTGTGGATCCTGTTTTGAAGTCCCACTGTTCGGGAAGTGAGCAATCGGCCCTTTAGTTTTGTCATAGCCAATATCAGCTGAATAATTACCAGTCTTAGTTGACACACCGGCAACTTTAACTGCGGCTGCCAAATGTTCTAACCCACTATGATCTTCATCGGAAACTGGTGTATTTGCTTGCAACTGGTCAGCAAAATCTTGAGCTCCTTCACGTACCGCACTTCTAGCGCGTCGTTCAAATCCTTTAGTAAGGTTATCCACATTCAGTAGCATCTCAGCTTCACCCTCAACGCTCATTGGACCACCTTCCCTGCAATTTGAATAATATCTTTAGTGCGATAGTCAGGATCCATCGAAATGATCTCATAGTCCTGCCCTCGCCACTTGATTATCCAATCAGTTTGAATTTCTTTCTTCTGCTTAAAAGCAATTAAAAAGACAGGTGAACTTTTGCGATAACCAACCTGGTCAGACTGATTAACAAACTCACGTAGCGGAACTTTCGGGACCTCTGCCCAGCAAGAAAATTCTTCAGTCAGTTTGTTATTAACTGGCACGCCATTAACTACTCCAATTCCCTCCGAGTAGAACGTGATCCGCTCGGTCATGTTAGTCGTCTTCATTGTCAATCACCTCAGAACGTAACTGATTAACAATATCAGCAATGCTATTGGTCAACTCAGGTCGGTAATTATCTGCAGTCAGTCCACGCTGGTAATAATCTTCTTTGACTTGTTTCATCAAAGCAATCTTAAAACGGGGGTCGTTAACAAATTCTATCGGCATAGCACTAAATTTAATTGCTCGTGTGATCATTAACGCAGCAGAATCGACCATGCCTAATAAAACATCATCATCAAAGTCTTGATCGACCTTGCAGTAATTTTTGAGCGTCGCAAACTGATCTTCAGACAACAAATTTTCCGCCATTAGCACCGCCCCCTAATCAAATGTAACCGTAGCATTAGTAGTGCCTGGTACTACGGTCGCACTGTTAGGGGCTGCTATTTTTCCGCCGGTTCGGTGTAGGTCAAGAAGTAGCCAGCTTTTGTATCAGCCTTGGCAACGCCAAAGCGCATACCAGCTTGGAGATATTGGCCATAGATCTCGTTATCAACCCAGCGAACCATGAAGTCGGCGCGATTAGCAAACAGAACACTCCGCTTGATGTCGCCAATAAAGGCGTGTGCCTCGTTAGCTTTGCCAAGATCAGTATCAGCTACAACAGCGACAGGCATACCCAACAGCACTTTGCCAGATGGAGTCAAGATAGAATCTTGCAACAAGTAACGACCGTTACCATCCTTAACCGTGTCTAACCAGTTGTAGAACGTCTGAGAAACGATCATGACACGATCATAGGCAGGATCTAAGTCAACATTGATAATGTGCTTTAAATCATCAATTGTACCAACCGTTTTAGCAGCAAATGTTTTAATGACACCAGCAATTGCAGCGTTGGTCGTGTTGACTTTGATTTGTTGGCCATTCTGTTCAATAACCGGCATAAGATCAATTTCAGAATCGTCTAAAGACTCTTGAGAGATTGGTAATGCTTGCCGATAAGTGTCAACTGCCCAATCAACACCGTCAAAATCTGGCTTGGCCATAGCAGGATTCTTTTCCAATTCGGCGACAGTAGCCATCGTTGAAGTAGCATTCTTCAGAATTGGATAGGTACCTTTACCATGTTGTGCTTGGAAAACATTGACGAATTGCTTTAAATCAACAATAGTCTGCAATTCACGTTGTGGTTGATAAGATACTTCGTCTGCAATTGTTGGCTGAACGTCTGGTTTCTTAACGCCATCAGTACCTGGATCAATGTCACGCTTATTAAGCATTACGAAATCGCCAACATTGGTTTTTTCAAAATTCAAGCCATCACGTACACGGCCACGAGAATGGATATAAGCATTGACTGCATCACGGTATGAGGCTTCTTGGTTATCTTTATTACGGCTACCAGCCGGCTTAGAATTATCGTCACCATCGATAGCAACCTGAATCAGATCAGCTTCTTCTTCTAGCTTGCGAACTTCACCTTCAACTTTTTCAATTTCAGAGCGTTTGTCCTTAGCAGCAGTTAATTCTTCTTCGCTGTTGGCTTTTTCTAGCATTTCACGAAACTCTGCATTTGATGTTTTGATAGAATTACTTTTTTCTTCAATTTTTTGCCGTAATTCTTTTAATTTTTCCTGTAGATTCATTTAATATCTACTCCTTTCAATAACTCTTGTTTTTCAACGTCTAACAACATTCGACGTTTCTCATCACGCCATTTTTCTTTATCCTTACGTAATGACTCAACTAACTCTTTACTACGAGCTCCCACAGTTGCTTCCGTGTCCGGATAAGCTGGAGTGGTAACCACAGAAACATCATATAAGTGGTCAATCGCTCGAATTAAACGGTTATATTCCACACCATCTTCATCCGATTCTGACCATTCTTCAGCATCTTTTTGACGTGCGATCGTAAATGCAAAACTACATTGATTGATAATTCCAGCACCAATGTTAGCCATAAGATCACGTGCTAATTGTGTATCTGTTGGCTTGACTCTAAACTTCAAACCAATATTGTCGACTTCTAACTCTAGGTTGACCCCTGAACGCCCTAAAACTTGATTCTGGTCATGATTAAAGGTTGCCACTACATTGGACATGTCAGCATGATCTAAAGCGTGAGAGTCGATTTTTTCACGGAAGAAACCAGCTAAAACATCAGATGGCTTATCGAATTTTAAAGCATAGCCTTCGATAACTTTTTCTTCGCCTTCATCATTCTGCCTCAGCTCCACTTTCGTTTGGATCTGCCGACTTTCCAGGTTCTTTGCCATTAGCTTCACCCCCTTTCAACTGATATTCTTCTTTCTTATCCAAAAAGACTGAGTTCAAATCGGACTGCATACGGTCCATATTCGGATCATCAACAGTTGCACGTCCAGATTCAGCTAGTGCACGGTTAGGTGTCAGCAGAGTCCCTTTGACGGCGTTCACTGCGTCTGTAATGGACAAGCCGGTCTCTTTCCTAGTATCGAAGTTCAAGCTCGCCTTGGCACGCTTACGAGCTGTTAATAGCTTGCTCTCAAATTCGGCAAGGATCGGATTAAAATAATACGGCAAGTCCGAATTGATGAAATCTTCATTTAACTGCTTGACCGACTGGTTAGGACTATTGATTCCCAACTTGTAACTAGGAATATGCAATGCTTTAGCAATTTGCGCAGTCGAATAATTATTCGAATTGATCAACTGCAAAATGTTAGTGTCCACATCAAGTGTCTGATAATCAAAAGTATCATCCGTAATAATAGGACTGCCAGCGTTAGCGTCTGCCTGAGCATATTCGAAGTCTTTTCTAACCTGTCGTCGCGATTCCTTATTTAACTTACCTTTAGCATGCAGGATCCCGCCTTTGAGCCCAGATTTAAAGAATTTAGTCAGGGTCTGAATGCCTGACTCTTGCAAATTGATCTCATCACGCAAACTTAACAGTGGGGAACGCCCATGAATTCCATCGTAGGTAAAGAACTTAAAATGGATCACATTAGCAGCTTCTTCAACGATTGTCTTATTACCATTCAAAGGTGTAAATTCATACTTGAGGTTATTCGTATCAGAATCATCAATATAAACTTGACTAGTTGGATAATATTGAATCAATGCCGGTTTATCCGATAAAGGATCTCTGACAATCCGCGAGAAACCATCATTAGATAGAATTGCACTGACCGTCATAATAAATCGCCAATGATACGCATCTAACATTGAGTTAGGTTCCTTATTGACTAAATAAAGCGTCTTATCGTCAATGATTCTATCCTTTTCATCACGCTCAATAATGGGGAATCTGGCCACATAAGAAGCAATGTAAGATACTGCTGTCAGAACATCTGAGTTTCTCAATGCAGAAACGCCAACATAAGAGCCATTTGAATATCCGGGTAACACACCATTATTAATTAAATCCATCGCCCAATCAGCACTAGCGTCTCGCTTTTCCATTTGAAATAGCATTTAAAATCACCCCCTTCCTGCCAACCAGGCCGAGAGCAGCGCTAAGATCACGACCAAGCTACCCGAAACAAACCAGCCGGCAATGTCAGATAACTTAAATGCCCCAACTGAGAGCATACAAAAACCGCAAATCATTAAGACCTGCGGTTCATTTAAACTCCAGAATTTATAAACTAACTTAGGAATTGTTTTAACTAATTTCATTGATCTATCCTTTCAAAAGCCAAATTCTCCATTCAAAATATCGTCATCAGTAATATAATTATCAATGTTTTCTCTAAAGCAAATAGCAAAAGCATCTAGCAAAGCATCCAAAGCATCGATCTTGTTAGAATACTTGTTCTTATCGATACGGACCCCGTTGTTATCACTTTTCAATACTGCATTATTGATTGCAGCTGTTAGGATCTCATTGCCATTATGCTTAATTCGCCCATCGATTACATCTTCATGGAACTGTTTAGTTGGTGCAGATAATGTCAACGTTCCCTGTCTAATAGAAGTCTGTTGCCACTCTGGATGACCTTTTTCAATTTGAGTCAGTAACGTTCCGTATTGTGCCGGATCATAACAAATCATTTGCACATCCAAATTATGTTCAGCTACAAACTCACATAACCACTGATACACACTGTCCACATCAATCACACCCGATTCAAGCTGCGTGATTTCACATCGGCCTTCTCGTTCTAACCGCCGATAATCCATCCGATCAGACTTAATTTTATTATCCAGCCCATACTTGGTCCCTACAAATGCGTGACAATCAACGTACCAAAAACCGTCTTGTGGGATACACCAGGTTATTGCGTACAAGTCTGAAGTTTTTCCGACGTCGACACCGATCCAAGCACGCTCGCCATCGATATTGATTGGTTCATCGACAAGACAAGCATTCCAATGTTCTACATCCATGTAACTTTCTTCAGAAGCTTGGCGCCAAATATTGAAATTCTTGACCAGCTTAGAATTAAGTGAGCCATCTTCTTTAGCTTGAGTTAGCTTATTTTTCAAATAATTGAAAATCTGATCGTACATGGCAGTAACATCCATCAACGGATTTGATTTAATCCACATTTTTGGATCATCAACTTCAACTGTACTATCTTGTTCAGCGATAAAAGCAAAATAACGATCGGCCACAACTTCTCCAGAGAGGACTTTCTTCGCATATGGATACATCTGCGTGTGCATTGGCACGTTCATGTCAAAACCTGCTGTAGAAATTACAAAAGTTAAGTAGCTAGGCAATAACAATTGCCCTGATGATAGAGTTTCAATCATCTCATCAGTCTTAGCGTTAGCATATTCATCGACCACGGCCACATGAGGCTCATAGCCATCAACCAGCCCTGCATCACGTGAGAATGAACGAATGATCGAACCGTCGTTAAGATTCTCAATCTCATCACGTCTGATCTTAACTGACCGTTTAATTTCATCGTCTTTTCGGCATAAAGCCTTCAATCGGTCCTTGACCATTCCAAAGACGATACCAGCCTGTTTTCTATCATTAGCAGCTGTATATAATTGACGTTTGAACTGTGGAGATTTACCAAATAAAAACTCATATAAGATAACTCCAGAAATTAGCAGACTCTTGCCGTTTTTCCGTGCCATCGAAATAAAAATATCGGTAAAACGCCTGGTGTCCGGATTCTTTTTGCTGACCCAGCCATAGATGCTGCCAATAATAAACTTTTGGTAAGGTGCTAATTCTTGCACTTTACCCGTTTTAGGATCACCAAGCATCTCCATGAACATTACTGCTCGACCGGCCAATTGCGGATCATATTCCCAAGTCCAGTCCTCACGTTTGAGATCCTCAACATGCCTTTTAACTGCAGCTAATACTGCGTCGGAGACAAGTAATGAATTATCCAGGACTCTCGCAACAAAGTCAGCTAACGGATCATCAAACTTTTTCATTAATTAAACATCTCCATTATGCTGTGCTTTCCTTGATCATCTTCTTTAGGCATGTTCATCTGCATTCTTGAATTGACATTCAACCCTAAATCAGAAGCAAGACTCTTAATGTTTTTGGTGGCTTTATCCAAATTACGGATCAGTTTGTCTTGTTGTGCTTCCAAATCAGTAATCTTTCCGCCGTAAAGACTAAGACTTGTTTCTAAATCTTTGATCAACTCTTTATCACTCCCGCGAACGGCTTTGAAGTAGTCTTTTTCAAAAACATCGTATTTTTGGCGATTGTAATCAATATCTGCGGCTATTTTAGGTAAATCTAGCGATATTTGCTTATAGATCCCGTACCAGGTGCAGTAATTTTCTAATTCAACCCGATCAAGATTTCTAAGTGGTAACTTGCCAAGTGCTGCAATGATTCGTTTATACTCTTGCTTTGCAGCACCTTTAAGATGATTAGGCGGAGTTACTTGCAGTCTTGGCAAGCCATCTGATGCTAGAAATTCCGCTTTATATTTAGCCTCTTGCTGGACCACAGTCAAATGGCCGGTCGATTCTCGCAATAATTTCTGTTTTCGTGCCATCTACCACTTTCACTCCTTTCTGATAGCAAATTCCCCACATCCCCCCCACTTTGGGGCTTAAAATTGATAGAAATTGGGACGTGAAAAAGAGGACGTCCGTTCTTCCGTGGGTATAAACCCTCCCCCGATTGTTTTGGGTGGGGGTACCTGGGGGGGGGCAATCACTGCTCATTTGTTGGTTTTCAATCTGCGAAATTTACTGAAATCTTTCTGTGAGAACAGATTGAATGCTTTTTGTGTGTTTTCGTTGAATCTTTTCTGTTCTTTTAATCTTTGAATACAAATTTCTTTCTTTGTATCAATCAGAATGTGATCAATATCATGATAGTTACTTAGTAATGTATCGATCTTACTGTCTGGATAAGTCTGAATGATCCAAACATTATCAAAGGTTTGTTCTGCTTTTAGCTTCCGCAACAACTGTTCAAAGAATAGAACAACATAGTCATGCACATCAATGTTCCTCTCGTGCGATGGTAGACCAGACAGTGATTGCATCAACGAATCATAATCATAGATTAGATCGTGTTGTCCTTGATGTCTCTCAACATATGTCGTCTTACCTGATGCAGGTAGGCCACACACTACATGTACTTGCATATATCTCATGCTCCCTTTATGGTGCTTGATCCATTCGCGCTTTGTCTTGAGCTTATGGCAATCACGACAAAGTGTTTGCAGATTGTCGATGTTAGTTCGGTCTTCCCAATCATCTTTACTTGGTATGATGTGATCAACCAACGTTCCTTCAAGCCCACACCGTTGACACAAGCGGTAATCTCTGCCCAATACTTCAGTACGTATATGCTGCCACTCTTTGCTGTGGTAGAACTTCAAATAATCTGATTGGGTGCTATTTCGATTCTGATTGTACTGCCGGTCATTGTCTTTACGTACATGCTGATCATAAGGCACTAGTGTTGGTTTTCCATTTGCAAACACTAACTTGGTAGGCTTAGCCATGTTCGATGCCGCTCACTATTTTAATAGCAGCCTCGGCCTCTGTATCAGTTAAGCCGAGATTAGAAAACTTATTGAACCCTGGTTTTCTTGAATCAATAGGCTTGTATCCCAATTCAAAGGACCCCTTATCAACGATATAGAACTGGCCGTTGTTTCCTTGCACAATATAATCTCCATCATGGATCACTGAGCTGTGATGTGTGCTTCTCAGACTAAACCGCTCACTAGCGTGATGGGCAGATTGCTTTGCACTTTTCAGTTCGTACATATCTTGCACCATCGGATAATACTTCAAGCAATTCTCCTGAGCTTTTCTGATATCGAATTGAACAGCCTTAACTTCAACAGAGCGTCTTACATACTTCTCCATGTCCATATTAACCACCACCTTAATTTTGTTTATGTAAAAATGAATGTTTCAAAAAAACATTCAAACTTTCAATTCAAACTTATATAATTTAATTAACTTCGTTAGGAAAGCTGTGATATTAGCATGTACGTTTTAGGCTCTATATTCTTATCAAAACAATGGATATCCATATTATCCTTAATAATCTCAATCACATCTGGTCTTGCATCAATAATTGCAATAATGTCTTTTTTTAGAAACAAAGCAGAATTAATTATTTTTACAGACAAAAAGAAAAACTCATGGACTCCGATTGCAGAAGGAGAAATAACATTCACTAATGAATCTGGAACATCGTTTACTCTACCGAGTGGTGTTTTATTTCATTACCAATTCTTAAATCCATCTCCTCATGATATTGCTTTTTTTAATCTCCATTTTGATGCAGCTGGCAAAGCATGCCAATTTTTTTATGATAAAAGTGTAGGCTACGCTACTAAGAATCCAACTTTTATTCATTATGATTTGATCAAGACAGCTGAGCTTCCTTTTCCTCATGAACCGCAAGGCACGTTCAAGGCGAACTCATTAACTCCGTTATATTGTTTTCTTTCTAACGAAGAACTTGCGAGTGCTGATCATGGAACTATTAAACTTTGTTATGCAATCAGAAAATTTCCGTATTTAGGTAAAAGAAATCATTTCACAACATTCAAACATTACGTTAACCTTGAGAACCTGCCAGAACTAGTGCGATCAAAGCAAGAAATAATGACAAAACTGACACAATCAGAACAAAAATCTCAAAAGACATCTAATACACACCCCCACAAAAATAAGAGAAAAAAACATAAATAAATTTTGCAGCAACATAAAAAGACAGCCATCACTGACTGTCTTACGCGATATTCGATACTATCATAATAGTTCATTTAAACGGCTCTCATGTCTTATGTCATTATAATAAATTTACATTACTTCTCTTACTAATATTCACTTTCAGCCGGTTATCTCACGAGAACACCAGACGTGTAAGTCTATTCTCGTCAGGAACTCAAAGTAATCTGCAAACTGACATAGCGCATTCTGCTGAAGTTGACTAACTCTACTAGCTGAATATCCAATATCCATTGCGATTTGTGTAGCCGACTTACGATCAGCATAAGCCTTTAACAATATTTGTCCCGAAGTGTCATCAAACTCATTGACCATTTGGACCGCTCGCTTAACATTGTCAATTAGCAAAGTGGCATCTGCATGCTTAACGATAGCTTTATCACGATCTTTATCTTGTATAGTTGCTGACGGCATCCCATCCATTACTGGCGAACGCAAAGAATTATAATTTTTACCAGCAATTCGAAGTGCAATTGGATATTCTTTTTTAAAAAAACAGCGGACAGCTTCAGCAGTTTTCTTCTGATCTAATTCCGGCAACAGTCCCACAAGCTCCACTCCCTATATGATATAATTGAATTGTTGAATAATTACTGGAGCGTAGCTGGTGAGCTGCGCTTTTTCTATATACGAAACAATTTATTCACTCTCATCGATTGCCGCCTTCTTTCTATCCCAAATATCCACCAAGCCAGTAATATGAAGATATTCTTCTGCCTCTTTAACTTCTTTGCGACTAAAATATATTTTGTTCGAAAAGTTACTGACATTTTTAGCAAAATAATATTTTTTACGAACAGTATCAAAACATAGTGCTTGTGTTCCAACTGTTATAAAAAGCCGAGACGTTTTCTTAATTTCATAACCAAACAAGTATGCCTTTGCCATCCTGTTAAAATCACATTCGTCATCTTCGCATAACCACTGGCTATATTCTTTTAAGAATTCAAGCAATTCATCGTAGTCGTTCATGAACTTATTTCTGCAATCAACAATCAATGCAGCTTCATCTTCACTAACTGTTACTTGCTTATAAATCGCTGAATCTTTTATCGTTACGGACTCGGGACAACCTGGATAAACACCAAATTCGATAGAAACAATTTCGCTCGAATTAAATTGAACGCCATCACATACTTTTTCCATTACTTCTTCACTTCCATATTTTCAAATTTTTCTTGTTGAAACTGAAAGACATCTTCGCAAATCAATACTACTAATCTGTTGCGGTCATACTTTACTTCAATCATTGCTAACTCATTGGATAGCCACAGCCAGTATTCGTAAGACTGCGGACCCAACTCTTGCAACTTCTGATTTGCTTGTCCCATTAAATTCAAGATGTCACGAAATACTGACTGCCAAGCTTCCATGCGATCACTCCTTACAAATCAAACAATACTTTGCCACTCTCATCTTTCACTTCCACACCGCCAACCGATAAAGCTAGCTGCTCCCAGAATTCTGGATTATCTTGGTACTCGTCAACTGTAATTGGTTTTTCCATGTTAAAGATCGCCTACCTTATCCCAGTCATTCTTTGATCCATGAATTCTGAATGGCTTGAACTGTCGTCTCGATTGATCGACTTCAGAAAGTTCATATATTGGTCCCAACTCGTATGGCTCAGTTGAACCACGAACGACAGTGTGAGCATGTGGGTTCCATTTAATAACACGCTGAGTTCCTACTACAAATTTAGTCATCTACTCCACCTCCTCAATGCTGATATAGATTCCCGGCACATCTGACCAAAATTTCTCTGTGATCAGGCTAACCACGAAACGATCGTCTTTCCAAAATCCCAACTTGGTCATACAATCTTGCAGCAGCTTCACACTGTTGTCTAAATCTGGTTTAGTATCTTTGTATTCCCCATTCACATGCTTACCTTTGATTGGGAATAACCACTTGATCATCAGACGAACTTTACCGTTGAACTTTTTATCAGGTAAATGTTGCGCCAAATTATCCATATACTTTGCACGAGCAGCTTTTAGTTCTGCCGGTTCGTAGAACATCGGCTTACCTTTTACCACATGAACCTGCTTCTCCTGGTGAGTTACCGATGGTATCAATAGCGGCATGAAAAACTCATGCGTAACCTCTTGTTGTTGCATATTCAATTGCTCCCCCATTATTTTCAATTTTGTAAATCGTTCCTTCGAATGGCCAATCATTGATCACAAATATCTGTCCCAGAAAAGCTACATCTTTGTATTTTTCAAAAACATCATACAAAGTGAACTCCTCTTCGCTTGGTAATGCAGCCTCAACATATTCAGGCTTTTGTATTTCGACGCTTTCCATTTCTGGATCATAAAAACTTTTATCGATTACCAAGATGATTTTCACATCGTTACTTGGAGTTACGTGTATCGTTTTGCCGAGTATTTTCACATTTTTCACTTCTTTTCATTATTTAAATTTTTTTACATTACCACATCTGTTACAAGCTATTAACGGTTCACTTATTTCTCTGTCTTAAGCTACTCCCCCAAGGGGAGCTTAAGACAGGAAAGGTGAACGCCGTCGCAATAGGATTTTTACGCTTTCTTTCTTAGTTACGGGCTAAATAGCCTGTTACGAACAAATTACTTGTCTTTCTTAGTTACGGGCTAAATAGCCTGTTATTACTTTTGATTATCGTTAACATTAGTTTTTTTGACCATGCCATCTACCACATGAAAACCTTCATGCTTTTTTACTCGCCCGTAAACTGTCTTTTTTGTGACTTCAAGATAGTTTGCTATCTGATTTAAGTCGACTGCATTTCCATGATCAGAAATTACATTGAACGCTTCTTCAAGGTCTTGTTTTGCTTTTTCTGATCGGCTTTGATTGTTTTTCTGCACGCCCTGTTTCCACTTCTTTTTCGAGCTACTGCTATCTTCCAACTCAATATCTGCCAGTGACTCGTCCAAAACGTGGACTGGATATTTGAACCAAGCATTGATCGGCTTGAACCCGGCGAACTCTCGCAGTGTTCCTTCCAACCGCCAAGCTGTTTCATGCTCCACTTGTTCAACAACGATGTCTTTCTGTTGATCAATGAACGCCCGAATCTGTTCAGCTTGAGGTAATGAATCAATTGCTTGATGAAGGTGGATCACCATTTGTTTTTCACTGAATTGGTCATCTAGGCCCACCTTGTCGTAGCTCGGATTAAAGTGTTTGATTGCTTTGTTGTAGACACCACAGATTGCTTCACGCTTCAGTTGATTGTATCGGTCTTCACCTGCTGGCAACTCAATCAGATCAAGAATGGCATCGGGATCTCGAGCAAACACTCCGGACCCGCTCGAACGGTCCATTGAGTTTTTGCCGCCTTGGCTCCCCTTTGAGTGGTGATGGCAATAGATCACCGCACACCCTAATTCAGTCGCAATTTTGTCGAATTGATTGGTGAAGTTAGCCATTTCATGAGCGCTGTTCTCGTCCCCGGTCAGTACTTTATAAATTGGGTCAATAATGACAGCCATGTAACCAATCTTTTGAGCTTTGCGGATTAGTTTCGGTGCCAGCTTATCCATCGGGCTTGTTTTGCCTCGCAAGTTCCAAACATCGATATTGTTGACATTCTCATGACCTCTGCCGATCGTGTTGTAAATATCCACAAAACGTTTTTTGGCAGAACGAGCATCTAACTCAAGATTGACGTACAACACTTTACCTTGCTCGCATGGAAAGCCGAACCACTTCCAGCCCTCAGCGATTGAGATTGCTAATTGAATCAAAGCAAATGACTTACCCGCTTTTGACGGTCCCGAGATCAACAACTTATGACCTTGCCGCAACATTCCATGAATCAGTTCTGGTGCAAGTTTAATCTCATCATCAAAGAGATCTGACATGTTTTCTAAATCAGGCAAGTTATCGTTGAGATCTTCGATGTACTCTTCCCATTCTTCCCAGGTATCTTGGCCAATATTAGTATCAATTAAGAATTGCTTTTCTTGGCCACGTTGAAACCCTGGTAGTCTAGATAAGCGCGATGGATTCTTGTTCTGTTTATCAACACTTAGGCCGTTGCTCTCCATCACTTTGAATAAATAATCGACACGCTGCTTGTACTGCTCGTAATTCTGCGAGTTAACCTTGACGATTGCATGAATTGATTTATTGCCGGAATAAGTCAACGTGGCAATTGGCAATTCGAGCCGGTGCAGGATCTCGTTTTGTTTCTCCAACTCTCCTTTGTCGGACTCAACTAAGGCGTAACGGTAATCAACTACGTTATCATTCTTAACACCTTTACCATCTAATGGATTGATACGGACCCATGCTCCAGCTTCTGGATTAGGATCACCCATCACTGAACCAACGTCACCATTGTTTCTACGTAAAGCATCAATAATTTCGCCAGAAGTCATGGTATAAATACCTTCATTAGGCAGCCATTTCTCAATCTCACCTTCATTGCTAGTTTTGGCCCAGGGATTATTGGAGAAACCGATTATTTCGCCTGGGTCGAATAACGTCTGCAAGTATTCGATGATCTGTTCGGCTGGGTGCCAGACTTTGGGTTTCTCAATCTTGGTTCCTTCTAGCCAACTTGAATCAAGCAGTCTATAACCTTTAGTCGGTGCCTGAGCGACAAACGAATCACCCCAGCCTAATTGCGTATCATCGTCTGGATCATAATCAGAATGCCAGCCACCTTCTTTAGCGAGTTGCGTGATAGTTGCTCCAGTGACTGGTGAGCCTGTGCCTTTGAAGGTGTTCCATTTCTTCTCACATTCTCCTGGGTGGTAACGGCTTCCGTCCTGGGCTGACCAACGATCCCAATCAGAAACTGAATAGCCTTCTTCCTTGAGTGCCATTCCTACATCCGTCCACGTCTGATAGTCCAAGCTACCTGGGTCGATGTAGTCCAGTAATGGAATCAGATCAAATTTACTTTGTTCCACCATAATTCTTACCTTCCGTCGCTGTCTTAATGGCTAATTGCAAACCTTCTGAGATACCATTTTGATGAGCTAACTTAGCAGCTGCTTCTGCCTTGTTCTCCAGGTTAGTCAACTCACCAATGATTTCATTATTGAGAATATGATTGCGGTCCAGGTATTCTCTTGACGAGCTAAAAGCGTTATGGATCTGAGTTAATAAATCGTTCATTCCTCTTTCCTTCTTTCTGTTTTATTTTTATCCGGATAATGTCCCTTGCCGAGATTCGAACTCGGATCAACCATTCAAGGGACCAGTTAGTTCAGAATGTATGCAAAAAACTATTCAATGTAATTTAGAGGTCTTTCCACTTCCTTTTATGATTTATTTTCCTTGCCAACTGTTGCTGAGGCGATTTGATTTGTATTAACCGATGTTGTACTAAAGGAGGGGATTCACCTCTTTCTATAATTTAGTAGTACCCCAGCAAAGGCTCACAGACTTTTGGCGGTCTGCAAGTCTAATTTCTTAACCTGTAAAACTTTGAACTAAAGAATCAAAATCATATTTTGGTGTGTCACGTTTTTCAGCTGGCTTAAATTCTGCCGGCTTAATACCTCGTGGCAATCTCCAACCGTTAGCAGCAATTCGCTTGATCATGGTGTTAGCAGAATCAAAGTTCCACGTACCGACATGCTGGAAGTTTCTACTTTCCAAGAATCTAATCTGTTTCGGTGTGGCCAATCCTGCATCACGACGTTTGTTCAAACGTGTGAGCAATAGCTCAGCTTTCCCAGCATTTTGAATCTCGTCAGGAAAGATCCCCATTTTCTCAAGCGCGGCCGTTTGCTTTTTAGTAGGTGGTCCCATCTGATAACCAAACTGTGGTACGAAATCAGTGAGATCTGAGTCTTGAATCGACATTTCAAATTGCAATGGATCTACCAGCTTACGTTTCCGCTTTTTCATCGCTGATAATTGTTCAGCTAGAGCATCTTCACGTTCAGCAGCTACATCTTTTTCTGCTTGTTCTTCAATGTCTTGGATGTCAACAGCACCATCTGCCTCTTCCACGATCTCAGTCATCTTCTTGGCCACGTCTGCATTTTTAGTGATCAAACTGGCAGGATGACACAACTCTAGACGTTCGGTGTGCCACAAGAAGTCAAGAATCAGCAGCTCTTTTTTACCAGGTGATAAGCGAGTCCCGCGTCCAATCATTTGACAATTTCCTACAATGGCAACTTTTCCATTACGACGTGTGACTAGAGTGCTTAGCTCATTTTGAACACACCAGCATGTTTCTTCAGTGTGATTTTCATTTGTCCAAGTGGGACGGCCGTCGTATGTGCTCCCGATATTTGCATATGCTTTTTTCTTTAAGTGAAGTACATATAATGGATTTATGCGTCCTTTAGTCTCAACCGTCATGTTTGCTTTGTAGCCACGCATTAGTGCCATAGCTTGAAGCCGTTCAATAAAATGCTTATTTCCTTTAGCGATGTGGTATGAGCGTCTTATCCAAGATTGTCCAAGCTGTTTACTTCCATCGGCTAAGTGGATAGTTTCAAGCATTATGTCAAATTGCTTTTCGCTCATTTCGAAAAGCTCTGGACTTAAATCTTTTGAAATATATTTTTCTAAATGTTCCCAGCCTGAAAGCTCTCTGCCCCTACCACGTGGCTTTCCATGAGAAATAGTCCATTCAATCATTTTCCCGTGACGATTAAAATTACTTGTTGAGCTAAAAATTCTTTTACCAAATTTTAGACCGCAGCCTTTAATTGCTTTTTCAATTTCGTCAACCCAAGGTTGATTTTCAGATTGCGTAATGGCAATTGCACCGTTTAATTTATTGATAGTTCCGTCTGTCATAACCCAGCCAATAAACTTAATTTCATCTTCTGTTAGCGGTACTCCAGAAAATTTATTAGATCCCGCAATTGGAATATTTACACCAGAAGTTAATTTAGCTAGTTCTTCAGCTGTTTTAACTTTCCAGCCTTTTTGACGTTTGTTGTCGTACACCATTCGGTGCTTATTGGTTACTCGAATGTCAACAGATGGGCTTGATAAAGAAACAAAGTGTTCGTCTGGTCCAAGCGGACGTCTAACTTTAGCAAGTGATGGTTTAAATTCAATTTCATTAGTTTCCATGTTGAACGCAGCCACTTCTTCGCCTATTTCAACATCTTTTTTCCAGCCATCTTTTGTTAAGATTTCCGTCTGCTCGTCCAAGCAATACAATGCACGGACCTTAGTTGGTCGTAAAACAACGATCGTGTCGACAGTCGGACAGTCCCAGCCTTCAGTTAATAGCATTGAGTTGCAAAGCACGTTGTACTTACTGTTATCGAAATCTTGCAAGACTTCTTTGCGGTCGTCTGACTCACCGTTAACTTCAGCTGCTTGGAACCCTTTCGAGTTTAGAATGTCTTTAAATTTCTGTGACGTCTTAACCAGTGGCAGAAATACCACCGTTTTACGGTCCATGCACTGCTTAGCCATCTCATCGGCAATTTGATAAAGATATGGATCTAATGCTGTTCCTAAATCTTTCGTTGAGAAATCGCCAGTCTGCTGCTTAACACCGGTCAAATCAAGTGTTAGTGGGATAGTCAGGGCTTTGATTGGCGACAAATATCCGTCTTTGATTGCGGCAGGTAAGCTGTACTCGTAAGCCAGGCTATCGAAATACTCGCCTAAATTACGGAGATCTCCACGATCCGCAGTAGCTGTAACTCCCAGCACGTCAGCATTTTCAAAGTAATTCATGACCCGCTGGTAGCCTTCGGACAATATATGGTGTGCCTCATCGACAATGATTGCGTCAAAGAAATCTGGATTAAACTGCTCTAGTCGTTTCTCGCGTTGCAATGTCTGTACTGATCCAACAACAACACGGTAGAAACTATCGATGCTAGTGCTTTCTGCTTTCTCAACTGCAGCTCTTAGGCCGGTCGTTTTAAAAAGCTTATCTGCAGCTTGTTCAAGCAACTCTCCACGATGAGCCATGATCAGGACTCGTTTGCCCTGCTTGACCAACTCTTCAGTGAGCTTAGTAAACACGATGGTTTTACCGGTGCCTGTTGGCAAGACTAACAATGTTTTCTTATGGCCGATTGACCATTCTTCTTGAATCTTATCGATTGATTCTTGTTGGTAAGGTCGTAATCCCATTTGAATTACCCCCTAAGCCATGACGATGATTTTTTTGTTTTCCACAAACTCTTTAAGTTCTGTTTCCAAGTATTCACGGATCAAGTTAATTGCTTGATTTCTCCAGGCACCACCGTCAGCCTCAAAAATTGCACCTTGTGGGCCTTTTTCCATTCGGAAAATGAACTGGCTTTCTGGCTGTTCAACTTCTAAGAATGTCCGATATGGAGCCAGCACGACTGGATTAGGAACTTTGACTTGTGCTTTGGATGAAATTCCCCGCTTGATAGTTAAGCTTTGTGAGACACCATCATCTAATGCTTGGCCAACATTTTCATCAGCGACATTGCCAACTACTTGCAATAAGATCTCACGATCATGGTTATTTTTGAATTTGGATTGAAGGGCGATGTTAAACTCTTCCATGTGCATGAAATGTCCGTAGTCAAATGCTGGTATAATAGCTTTCGCTTCTACCAGCTCTTCGCGACTGCCATCAGCTTTCAGCAAACTGTATAATTCAACATGACGTTCGTTATAAATTTCAAGGATTAGTTGCTCATCATTTCGTTCAACCCCAGATTTAATATAATCAACTAGGCCGGACAAGGTATGGATAATCAGACGATCCTGTGCATTATAGATATGCGGTTTGATGTAGTTAGGCTTGCCGTTATTATCAATAACATATTGTTGGCCATTAGCGTTAGTAACCATTCTGTCTCTTGGATCAATTCCCTGTTCCATCAAATATTGAATTGCCTCTTCACTCATGCTCATAATTTATTAGCCCCTTTTCTTTTGCTGCAGATCAATAATCTTGTTACTCATTTCTTTTTCAATAACATCAATTGGTTCGCCAGTATCTGTCCGTTGTTCGCCATTATCATCGATATAGGTTTGCCCAGGAGTGCCAGATTTCAATTCACGAGCTTCAATCTTGCCAGTTGCCAAACTCTTACCCGTCAACATTGTTGTGGTTACTCCTTCAACTGGTGCAAGCTTGACAGTAACATCAGCTTTAACATCGACTGTTTCACGATTGTCGTTTGGTTTTAACTCAATTTTGACGGTCAGTGTTCGTTTAGCTCCTGCTTCGGTGTTCATATCATGAATATTGGCGAACACTTTGTTCATTTCACCATCGATTTTTTCTTGCAAAGCTCCCGAGGCAACTCGGGAAACATCAAATTCTATATCTTTGCGTTTCATTGTTTAGTCCCCCTTCCTAAAATGCTGCTCCGCCATTCCAACCGTTGTTAGCTGGTGGTGTCTGTGGTTGAGCTTGTGGTTGTGGTGCTTGCTGTTGTGACATCTGCTGCACTGGTTCAGCTGGTCCCTGTGTGCCTTCACCTGGTTTCAAGAAATTCTTGATCCGATTGTTTTTCTGAGCATTGCCATTCTTGTCGTTGTATTCATTGACCTCAACTTCTGCTATACCCTGAGATCCAACTACAGTGTTCCAATTTGGTTGAAATGGCTGACCGACCACAACAGGTTGCCCAATTGACTGAAAGAACTGTGTGAGCTTCCACTGCATCCGTTTTAACAGGTAAAGTCGTTCGATAATCGACGTGGTACCTTCTGGGCCAGTGACTTCGCATTTAACTTCAGCGTAGGGAGTGCCATTAGGAATCTTGCCGCTCCCATCATAGATTTTGCGATCCATGCTTTTGACAGTGAATGGATAGTTACCCGGTGAGATCAACGTAAATTCATTTTCTTCGGCAGTAAAACTGTCGCCCCATCCGATTACTTCGTTGTTTGTATTGTTCATTTATGATTTCTCCTTTATTTTTAATTTCTAACTTTGTTGTTTAACAAATTCAAAGCAGCATCCCAGTTCGATGTGATGTATTCGAACAAGCTCTGCGGCACATTCTCCAACGGTGTATCTTGCGGCATAAATCCGCCTTGATAAATAATTTGCATTAGCTCGTCTTCAGTCACGCTCTGAATCTTCATCAAATCTGCTAAGCCTTGCGGGATCACATTGTCAATTTCAATTACCTGAGCAGTTTGTGTTTCTTCCGGCGGTTGCTGTGCTGATTGAGTCGGCGTTTCTGGTGGTAGCGGTGGCTGTTCTGGCTGTTGCGTTTGAACTGATTGTTGTGTTCCGCCAGTAAATGCCTGATCAAAGGCTGCAGCAATCTGCTTGTATTCAAACGGCAATTCGTCAGCTAAATTCCAACGGTTTTTAGCGTCCCAAGTCGGGCGATGTGTGGTGTACATCGTTCTGGCACCGCCTTGACCTTTCTTTGATTTGTTCTTAGTTTCCACAACATAAGTTTTGTAGTTTGCGAACAGAATCGTGTCGGCCCACTCTTTAACAATTGGCGCTGTTTTCTTTTCCAACTTCAGCTCGTAACGGTCATAGGACCCAACTTCATCTGGTTCTTCTTTCTTGCGTAGCCAGGCATGAGCAGTGATCACTACGTTAATACCAGCATCAATTACTTCTGAGAGTTTATCTAGCAAGTTTCCCATCTCAGTTCCAAGTGCAACATAACGAACACCGTAATCGCTTGAATCGATAGCTTTCCAGTTATGTTGGGCGCAGAGAGCTTTTTTGCAGAGATCTTCAGCCCAGTCGGTTGTGTCGATTACCAATGTTTTACCTGGTCGATTCAGTTTCATATCTTGGACTTCATTGAGTAACATCTGCCAGCTAGTCGGTTTGTCATAACGCTTAACGTCTAAATAATCAGTTGAATTTTCGGTATCGATAAAGACCGGATCAGGAAACTGACTTGCAAAAGTTGTCTTACCAATTCCTTCCACCCCATACAAAACAACCTTCTGTGCCTTTGGAATCTTTCCGCTTGTAATATTCATTAAAATGCTCCTTTCCCTTGCCAAGGACTGTCTGAAGCTTCTGCTGCTGGTTCTTCTTCAGCGATTGCTTCGTTTGTCGCAGTATCAACGCCACCATAGCCGTCAGAAATGATAATGCTACATTCGCCACCAGTAGAAACTCTCGTGGCAATTGCTTGCAGATTTTCTTGCTCCAGCCATGTACCAAATTCATTAAGTGTGGTCATGTCCATTTGTTCAAGCTTATCCAGCAGTACGAAACCGCATTGTGGCTTGAGTTTGCGGACAATAGCAGTAGAAACTTTCAGTTGATCGGATCCCGACATGTTATCCCATTTCTGACCGTTATAGATCAGTTCGCCATCGTCAACGGACAAGCCTGGTAGTGGTAATTCGGCATCACTTAGCAGATGAGCTTTCTTAGAACGGATATCATCAAGTTGCTTGGATAACAGGTCATACTGATGTTTGTACTCATTGGCATCGTCTTCGGCTTTATCTTTATCCAGGTTGGCACGAACTTTACGATTGATGTCGTCAATCTCAGTCATGCTCTGCTCAAGCTCGGCTGTTGATTCGTCCTGAAGCATGGCGACCGTCTTTTGAGCAGTTAAGATGTCATCCACTGTTTGCTTGTTTGATTCTCTCAACGTCTCAAGTTCAGCGTTTAGTCGCTCGATTTGTTCCTGCAGCTGCAGCAATTGCTGTTTCTCGTTTTTGTTTTGTTGCTGAAGTTGCCTTAGCTGATCACGTTTGCGTTGATTCTCGCCATTCTTAGCTAGAATAGTCTGTTGCTGCTGAATCAGTTCAGAAGCCGATACAGGCTCTTTAGGGGCATCCGGATAGAACTGCTGCTCATTGGCATACTTCTTCTTCTGATCAGCAATCTTGCCGATCTCGTGGCGACGATTGTATACTTCGCTTTCCTCTTTCTCAAAAGCCAGTAGCTGATCGCCGACACCGATAATCTGAAGAAGCTGCTGCGCTTTGTCGTGGTTATTCATCTCCATAAACTTCGGTAAGTTAATGGCTAACTCTTCCACAAAGCTGTTCAGCAATTGCTGGCCACCCTTCTGACCATTGGGATCGATAACCTTCAGGGATGAGTTCTTGCCGGCACGTTCCACGATTAAGCCGTTGCTCATACGAATATGAAGCTTAGGCGCAACTGCCGATCCCTCACGTGCTGCTTTTGACGGTTTATACTTGTTGCCCCCTAGAGCCCACGCGATCGCGTCTAAGACGCTTGTCTTGCCCTGGTTGTTATCTCCACCCAAGATAGTCAAACCAGCTTCCTTGGGCTGTAATTTGACGGATTTAACACGCTTGACGTTTTCAATCTCAAGCGAATTGATTTTCATCGACATTTTTTTCACTCCTTAATGTGGTACAATAACCACGAACAATTTAGTTTTTTTCTAGTCACTCTGGCGGGAGTGGCTTTTTTCGTTTGGTTCGAGATCTCTGCAAATCTGATTGATTTCGGGGATGACCTTAATCAGTCCGATTATCGAGGCTGTTAGGATCACCACCAGCAAAATGCTTAGGATGGTAACTTGAATCACCATTGCTATGCTCACGTTCTCGCCTTCTTTCTTTCCACTCATAATCCAACTGCTCTGCACAAACAAGCAGAAACATGATCAAAGCAGCCATGCAAACATCCATCATTTGTTTATCCACCTCTCAATCAAGTAACAGACTGCTTTTATAAGCGGAAAAACGATGATCACCAGCAACACACTCTCACCTGGGGTCATGGCATCTTCGCCTCCCAATCAATCCGGTCCCTGTTCTGCTCTATCCACTCACAAGCTGGTTTTGCGAATATTCCATAAGCAGAACCTTTGCCTTTGCTTGGTCGCAACCACCCACCAGGTTTTCGATAGTCGATTTCATCGGCAAACTCAGAAAAGATGTAAAGCGTCACCCAGGCACGTTCACGATTGAAACAACAGTTTTTTCTAAACTCATCAAGTGTCCAGGTCTTACCAATTATTAACTCTTCAAAATACTGCTTGGCAGATTCGCTGATCATCGCTTTGATCTCTGATTCAGGAAGCTGAATGGATAACATCTGCTGCATGGAAATCACCGCGATTCATGGACTAATTTCTGCAATCTACTTAGCAGTTCACCACGACTAGAAGCTCTCAACTGGACCAGCTCACCATTGTGGTAATCCATGTATTCGAACAAGCCGTTATCAATCTCAGTGATCTCGCCCAGTTCGTCCTTGCTGTCTGCAGAAACAAGAAAAGCTAAGTTCTGCTCTAAGTCAACTCGCAACTTCTCGCCATCGTTAATTTTTAAAACATTTGTCATTTACTCACCACCCTAGATTCCATCAAGATACATATTCTCAGCCGTCTCAGCCTGTTCATCCATCAAATAAAACTGAAAGTCATCAATGTTGAAATCACTAAACTCAAAACGATCACATATTTCGTGCCATAGCTTCGAACTAATCATTGATATTTTTGCCTTGGGATATCGTCTAATGAATTCATCGATCAATCCTTTACCTGAAGAAAAGAATTCAAGCTGTCCATTCTGAACATCTAATGCTTGGTATAACTTCATCTCATTCACCACCTATCTAATTTTGAAATCTGAAATCAGTCTGATAATTAACTTATTTGCCGCAGGATTTTTCTTGCGGCCTGACAAATAATCGCCAACATCTTGCTTGGATATGCTGTACATCGTGGCAATATCCGCGAAGGAAATATCGTTCTTACTCAGGAAAGCAATAATCTTGTCCCTGGATGTTAATGTTTCCGGCATTTGGCTCACTCCTTTCTTATATGTAAAGGTGTAAGCAATTTTAATAGATATTTATAAAAAGCTATTGATTATTTTTATACGTTCATATAAAATGAAGGCATAGTAAATAAACGTTATTTAAGCCCCTTTAATTCCAACCAGTCGCCAAACTATTGTTTTAAAGGCTTTGCTTTTTTAGTGCTTTTTATCTACTAAAATAACTTACGAGTAAATAATAATACGTTCGGATTATTTAGTCAACACATTTTTACCGGTTTGTATTATTGTTTATCTCCATTTATGGAGGAAATGTTGCTATGACAGTATTTGAACGCATAAAAGATTTAGCAAAAAAACGTGATAAAAGTCTACAAAATATTGCAGAAGAACTTGGTTTTAGCAAAAATATCTTCTACAAATGGAAACAAAGCGATCCAAAGGGTACAGATTTAGAAAAAGTAGCCGATTACTTTCATGTAACGGTTGACTATTTGCTAGGACGCACTGACGACCCACTTGGTAGTGGAGAAAAATCTGCTGATTTAGATGATGATACGGTCTTGTTTACTTATCAAGGAAAACCGCTATCGGATGAAGATAGAAAAAAGATGCTAGAAATTTTTCGTTTAATGAATGGGGACAATAAATAAGGGGAAATTTGATGGATGACATTATTAGGTGGTTGTGTGATTTTGCGTTTGATCATCAAATTGCTGTTACTTTAAACAGCTTGAGCTTCGGTCAAAACGTTCCATCATGTATGTATGGGAGATCTATAATTGTGAATTTAAATTGGGAAAACCGAGATGAATTACCATTTATTTTTGCGCATGAAATCGGGCATGTTCTAAATGAAGATGAAGGAACATTCTATTACAGTACTGCAACTGCTCATTCTAAGATTGAAGCTGCTGCTAACGAACGAGCAATTAATTTATTATTGGATTACTGTAAGAGTGAAGATCTCCTGCCGAGGAATTATATTGAGTTTATGGAATTATACGGAATACCCAGGCAAATGGAGGAAAAAGTTAAGAAGTGTTTTATATGCGCCGATGATCAAATTTATTCAGTATATTAAGCTTTTGTCCGGCCCGCGTGGACGTAAAAAACCGATGGGGACAAATTATACTTTATGGGGGAATTAAATATGGATGCATTTGAAGGGATTATGGTAATTATTGCGATCATTGCAGCTGTCATTATGATTGGATTCGCAATAACTTGGCTAGTAGGGATTTCTGGAAAATTGACAACTGTAAAACGTGTCGGTAAATTGGGAACTCTGATTGTTGGCACAATAATGATTGTTTCAGGCGGAATGTCTTTTGGCATAGATACTTATATTCAGCATCAATATGCACAACAGGACAAAGAATTTGAAAAATATGCTAAAGAATTTCGTGCAGAATATTCTTCCATCTGGGGAACCTCAGAAGATGTTGGAAATGATATTCAAGATCGTTGGGAAACGGCAATAGATAACACTTCGTATGACGAAGACTTCGATCCAACTGATACGATTACTATGGCAGTTAATGCTAATGAAGACGGAATTTCTGATATGAGCGACGAAGTAAAAAAACTGGAAGGTACCTACGCTTTATTAAAAGCAAACGATACTGGAACATATGATTTTAACGCTTATAAAAAGGCCTACAAAGAGATTAAAGAATATTCTGAATATGTTTCTGATCCAAGCGGCGAAAGTTATTATTCTTTTAACAAAGACTTTGGCAAATATGACCAGGAAGCAAAAAAATTATACAAAAACTTAACTGAATAACAAAAACACACCCTGCCCTCGCCAAAGCTTAGGATGTGCCTACATAGATTGTAAAGGACAATTCTGCCCTTTTACTATCTTAACACAGAAAGGAATGAACGGAATGGCTAGTATAAAAAAGCGTGGCAATAGTTGGCAAGTCCGAGTATCGTGGTTTGACGATGATAATAAGCGCCATTTTAAGAACAAGAGTTTCAAGCTTAAAGCTGAAGCTGAAAAATTCGCTAATGAAAATGAATATCTCAAAGATCGCGGCTTTGCCTCTGTCGATTCTAAAACGCCGTTTCCTGATTACTTTTGGTCTTGGTTCACCACGTACAAGGAAGATAACGTCACAGAACGTACTAAATTGACGTATAAGCAAGTTTATCATGCACTCCAGAACTATTTACCACGCACCCCGATAGAAGAGCTAGATCGACGTAAATATCGCAAATTCATCGCTCAATTTGGAAAACAACATGCGAAATCTACTGTCAGCAAATTTAATTCCTTAATCCACGCATGTGTTAAAGACGCCCTATACGATGGTGATATTAATAAAGATTTCGTCGAAGGTACTGATCTTGTCTATGATAAAAAACGAACTCGTTGCGTTGATTACCTATCAATTCAGGATATGGAAAAGCTATGCAGCTATCTGATTGAATCACTTAATCACCACTTCACTGCTAAATATATGATCTTAACTGCACTCTACACTGGGGCCCGCTTAGGTGAGATTCAAGCCCTTACATGGAAAGACATTAACTTTAATTTTAAGACGATCACAATTAACAAAGCTTGGCATGAGACAGACCACCAATTCAAGGATACAAAAAATGAATCATCAAAACGGATAATCCGTGTTAATCAGAATCTGCTGGATATTCTAAAGGAGTTAAAACCAAATAAGACAGAAATGGTTTTCGAGAATCAATACAAAACTATCCCCACCTCTTCAGCGGTCAATAAGACGCTTAGAGAGTGTTTAACGGACTGTTCGATAAATCGTCAAGGTTTCCACTTCCACAGCCTCAGACACACACACGTGGCTTATTTACTGGCAAATCATGTGGAGCTATACATCATCGCTAAACGATTAGGTCATTCTGATATCACCACGACTAGCCGAGTATATTCATACTTAATTGACGAGTATAAAGTTCAATCTGACAATCAAATTGAAAGTATTTTAAATAAAATCCATAAGAAAAAAGTTAAAACTATGAATTCCAAAAGTATTCAGAATTGATGTCCGTGCACATTGCGTGCACAACAGCACTCTAACCCTTGCCGCATAAGGGGCTATAAATTATGTACTCTCCTCTATATTCAATATTAAGAACGCTCTAATCGTTGACCTGAATGGGTTTTGAACGATTAGGCGTTCTTTTTTTATTGACTGATCTTGAAATTGCTCTTGATATTAGTCACGCATGACCTTTGCAAACACGTTTGGTACTTCCGTTTCCATCTTCTCAGTCACGTGTGAATAAAGGTCTAGTGTAATTTGAATTGAGGCATGACCTAAACGCTCGGAAATAACTTTTGGCGCAATACCGGCCTCTAGTAGCAGTGTTGCATGTGTATGTCTAAAACCATGAACAGTTATTTCACGTAGATTATTTTTCTTAACATTTTGCAACATCCAAGTTCGCGGCTTTGATAGTTGAATGAAACTATTATTTTGGTTGGCAAAGACAAGTTGATTTTTGTTACTCAATGTATTAAAACCTAGTTTCAACATTTCTTGTCGTTGTAATGATCGCCATTGATCCAGATATTTCATTGTTTCTAAATCAAGGCTGATTGTCCGCTTTGAATGTCTTGTCTTCGGATAATCAAGGTAGAGTCGTCTGTCTTTACCACGGGCCAAATTCTGTTTGATATGAATGCATTGATTTTCAAAATCAACATTGCACCATTCAAGTGCTAAAATTTCGCCTCGCCGACAACCCGAAGCCGACAAAAGTTGAAAAAACATAAAAATATGAAATGGTTGCTGCTCATAACAAAGCTTTAAAAATTCTTTTAATTCATCTCGCGAATAATAGTTTTTGCGTTCAACTTTATCTATTTTTTCGACCTTGCGAGGAATACTAATTTTTTCTGCTGGGTTAGAATCAACAATACCTAAAGTAATGGCATATTCAAAAATACGCGCAATATCTATTTTTAAGTCACGAAACTTTACATATGTTTTTGCCTTACGATTAATAAATTTCTGAACATCTGCAACCGTAATACTGCTCATTGATTTATGCCCAAATTCTGGTAATACGTGAACTTTAAACTGTTCGACTGTTTTTACAAAGGTACTTTCTTTAACGGTATATTCGTAATTCTCTTTCCATAAGTCAAAAACTTCTTGAAAAAGATCACCATTACTCTGTTGTTGGCAAGCAAGTTCTCCATTCTGATATTGCACTTTAACACGTTCCATTGCTGCTTTTGCCTCACGCCTAGTGGCAAAGTTACGTCGCATAGCCGTGTCTTGTTTACCAGTAACTGAATTGATGCCTAAATAAGTTTTGAACATCCAACGTTTGGCACCATCTTTTTTAGAATATTGCTTAATTGTTGCCATTTATTTTTCCTCCTATGTTGTTGGGGTGCATAGGAAAAATTAATACAGCTGTTGAAACTATTTACCATTTTTGTTTATATAATCGATTTTTTCAGCGGCTTCCGTTATTTTATCAAGTGGTAAACGGTCAACTAGTGCTGGTTCCATGACGACCTTGCCACTAGCATCAACGTTAGGAACACCGTCTTCGTCCACACTAGGATGTGGCGTAAAGAAGTTTGCAATATATTGTGCTTCGCTTGCTACCTTACTAATTTCTTCGACTGGGTACGAATCCATAATTTTTGATAGTTCAAACAGTGTTCTAATTCTCTCGTCGTATGCATCAATTCGATCCAATATTGCGGGAGTATCTGCTAGTGCTACCTCTTTTGGTGTACCAAATAATTGCATTGGTGTTGCGTGAAAAACATTAGCAAATTTCTCAAGCGTTTCAAATGTTGGATATCGTGTCCCACGCTCAATATTTGAAATGCTCTGTTTTTGTACACCAATTTTTTCGGCCAATTCAGTTTGTGACATATTAAATTCCTTACGTAAACGTGCAATGTTCGATCCAAAGTTCTCAATCATACTATTTCACCTCAACTTAGTATTAGGTATTATCCTATGACATCATCATAATTGATGTATTACTGAAAGTCAACTTTTGTAATACTATAAGCAGTCAAATAATACATAAAGATATTAATTGACAACAATTTTATTGATGATATACTATATCTGAGATCATTATAGTTTACAAAATGTAACTATTAGTTCTCATAGTAAACTATTTAGGAGGTGATACTATGGGTATCATGGAGGAAACAATGGCTCGTTGGCAAGCTGAAACCAATGAACGTGTATTTTTGATGATTAAAGAAGCTGTTGACAGCGCAGGAAATAGCAACGATGTTGTGAAACAAAAATATTGTGCAAGTCATTTTGGTATCAGTGTTAACACGCTTAAAGAATGGGTAGCACATGGTTGCCCAGAGATTAGGCTTGAAAGCGGCATGGTCTTTTACAGCAAAAAAGCTGTCCATGATTGGTTATTAACCTATCAAAGCAAAAGTAGCCCTTAGGCGTCACTGCCAGCGGCATAAGTGACGCCTAAAGGGCATAACGGGTGCCTTACTAATAGCACCCTAAAACAATACAAATATTAGTGGCAAAAACATGAAATACCTATTTCAATGACTGATCTATCAAGCAGTAGGTATTTTGTAAAAATTTGCAATTTTAGGAGGTGATCTATTGATACAACCAAAACCCATCTCAAATAATGTTTTAGGAAAAATTGATTGGTTTCAAATTGTGATTCAGGGGTTAGCTTGGACAACAGTTTATACTGACATTCTTCAGATTAGTTTAGACTGTGTGACTGTGGAAGATGCTACTTTAAAGCATGAGGATTATGACGTTATGTATACTTGCGGACCCATTCGCTACTATACTTACGAAAATCAAAGTAAACAGCTTGGACGAGGAACATTAGTGATGAGTGGTCAGGCCTGTACGATGTATGAATGGGCTAATCTTGCCGAGAATTCCCAACGGAATGTTTTCCAAGAATTAGCATTGCGTATCATTGACTTAGCGAGTTCTTCCTCAATAAGCTTTGATGTCAAACGACTTGACCTAGCACTTGATGATTACAATGAAAAAACATTCTTCGATATAGATCTAATCATTGGCAAAGTCAGTCGTAAACAATTCTTATCCAAAGGGCGTACAAATACAGTTTATGATAGTGAGTTTGATAAAAGAACCCGCTCAAAAACACAAGTAATCGGAGCACGTGGTTCTGAATGTATGTTTCGTATTTACGAAAAAGGCAAAGAACTAGCTATGGGTTTAAGCGGTGTTGAGCGTGAAGTGGTGTTGAAACAGGCCCCACAAATAAGACTAGAAGCTGAAACACGAAAAGATACTGCGAATGACCTTTTTATAACGATTGCCTATCTTACTAAAAAAGAAACACTAACAAATTTAATTCGAGGCTTTGTTAGTACAGAACTTAATTTTTATAGTGATACCACTTATCAGGTAATTAGTCGCTGGTGGAGCGATTATTTAAAACCAAGCTATATCCCCAATGTTCATCGACGTTACGAAAAATCAATTTTTGAAGATACACTCCATTGGTTTGAGGTTCAAGGACCGTATGCTGTTACTCAAGCTCTTTTTTTCTTATCAAATAATGGAATTGAAATCTTAGCTAACAATACTATTGAATTGCCGCCGCCACTATTAGGACGACGCGATGATTATTGTTGGAATCAAGATTTGGCTAATAAATTAATTGATTTTGTGACGAAAGAAAAGCGAATGGACTTAATACCATTGATTCATCAGAGAAATCGGGTAGGAGATAGTTCACACTATCGACCTCCCACACCACCGTACGTACGGAACCGTATACGGCGGTTCAACAACTTAAGCTTTTGCTTGAATTGACTGATACAACTGGGACATGTTTAATAGTCCTCGCTGTGTCAGTCTTTTGTTTGTTATGGATATACACAGTGTTTTACTATGCGCATTGCGCCAGTACCCTTTCCGTGTATTCACTTAGATTTTAGCTTCT
>NZ_BFFP01000021.1 GCF_003864415.1 Ligilactobacillus salitolerans | reverse complement strand
TTAAGCGTGGGTCTTTAATCCCAAGACGATCAAGTGTACAATTATCCATGAACAAAACTTCTTTCTATTTTCGTCATTTAGACGAATTGGATTTGGGGAGACAAGGTGTAGTGGCCTTGTCTCTTTTTTTATAATAATACAAAAAACAAAAAAACTGGTACAGATAGTAAAATTTCTCTATCAGTACCAGATATTATAGAACCCAAAAACAGGGGTATTCGTTTGATTTTATATTCATTTACATGAATATGGAAAATATTTTTCAAAAATTTATTTTTTCACTTGAATGTTTTTTCATTTCCGTCTAAAATATAAATACATTTGTAAGAATATAAATGCCGTGTTGCTTATAATTTTTTATATTAATATGTAATATATTAGTAAAATTATATAAAACGGCTGAAATACCAGGCATTTTTCAAATGTTAACTAAGAGAAGGTGCAGTTTAAATTGGAAAATACATATGGTTTGTTGAAAGAAGCTTTGAATGTCTCGGCGCAACGCGCACAACTTAATGCTAACAATATTGCCAACGTCAATACACCAAACTACAAGGCCAAACGGATCGAGTTTGAAAGTTTATTGGACAATGCCTTAGACCAACAAACGCATTTAACAACGACGTCTGCTCGCCACATGCAGGCTGGCGGGGGTATTACCCCGCAAGAGACTTCACGTTCTAATACGACAGTCAAAGAAAATGGCAACAACGTCGATTTGGACGTTGAAATGCTCAATCAAGCACAAAACGGCTTATATTACAGCGCGTTAACTTCACAACTCAAGGGCCGTTATCAAATGATGAGTTACGTCATTAATCACTAGTTACTTGGGTCAAGACATAAATATGGGGGCAAATAGCTATGAGTATCTTTAATGGGTTGCAGATCAATGCCAGCGGACTAGCCTTAGAAAGGCTGAAAATGGATACAACTGCAACAAATATTGCAAATGTCAATACCACTAGAACACCTGCAGGCGGACCGTATCGCCGTAAATCAGTTCAATTTGCAGAAAACCTGCGGCAAGTTGAAAGTGCCGGTGATGATTTAATGCAAGCTGGCCAGCGGCGCAGTTCTGGTGTCAGGGTAACGGGGATCGCACAGGATCAGACTGAAAAGTTGAATTATGCACCAAATGATCCGGATGCTGATCAAAATGGCTATGTTCATTTGCCAAACGTGAATTTGGCAGATGAAATGGTCGACTTGATTCAGTCGCAACGGACCTATGAAGCTAACGTAGCTTCCAGCCAGGTCAACAAGCAGATCTTAAGCAAGGCGTTAGAGATTTCGGCAAATTAGGGAGAAGAAAATGGCACAAATTAGTGGGATTACAGGTTTAAATAATTATGCTGACCAGTTGCGTAAGGTAACTGGTTTAACTGACTCAAGCAAAGAAACAAGCAAGGCAGGGGCTTCCTTTAGTACATACCTAGATAAAGCGATGTCGGGTTTAAATTCCAGCATGAAAGTCATGGATCAGTCAACAGCTGACATGATCAGTGGCAAACAAAATGATCTCGGCCAAGTCATGGTCAATATGACCGAGAGCCAAATTACACTTCAAACTGCAGTTCAAGTTCGCAATAAGGCTTTAGAGGCTTATAACGATCTCAAGAACATGCAGTTTTAGTCGTGTATTGGAGGCTGCAGAGTGAATAAGGTAAGAGATTTTTTTGAAAATTTAAAAGATAAGTGGACAAATGCCAGTCGAGTCGTTAAAGTCGCGCTTGTGGCCGGGATCATTAGTCTGGTGGCTGCTGGCGGGATCACATATTACTTAAACACCCGCGTCGACTATGCTGTCTTGTTTTCTAATTTAAGCGATGCTGATGCCGGAACGATCACGCAAGATTTAGAAGAACAAGATATCAAATATAAGCTAAAAGATGACGGGAAAACGATCCTTGTCGATAAGACGAAGGTTGACCAGTACCGGATCGACATGGCGGTCGATAACAAGCTGCCGGACAGTACGCAAGGATACGAATTGTTCGATGATACGAGCATGATGACGACTGATGAAGACCGTAAGATCATGTATCAGCGGGCAACAACCGGTGAACTGGAACGTTCGATCGAATCGTTGAATGCGGTCAAGAAGGCTAAAGTCATGCTGACGATGCCAGACGACGATGTTTTTAGCGACGATTCGAGTGCTAAAAAGGCCAAGGCGTCGGTGGCGCTGACCTTAAACGGGACTTCGATCTCTAATTCAGCGGTCCAAGGGATCGTTGCCCTGACAACGGGTTCGGTTAAAGGGCTGACGACTGACAATGTCAAAGTGGTCGACAGCAACGGCAACGTGTTGGCGGACGGAAAAAATGAGAGCGATGATTTGACCGGCGCCAATAGCAAGTATATGCAGCTGCAAAAGCAGTATGAAAAGCAGCTGGAACAAAAAATCACCAAAGTCTTAAAACCGATTTCCGGTGAAAATGCAGTTAGTGTTGCAGTCAATGCGGATTTGAATTTTGATGCGATCGAACGCAAGACGACGAAGTACACCAACCCGAATATCCGCTCGGAAAACGTGCAGGCTAACGGCAAGCAAGCAGATGTTGAACAAGCTCAGACTGGTGAGACCGATGATAATGTCTCAAACGTGACTGGTTCCAATAATGATGATGGTGCTTCTTACAGTCGGACTGTGAATAATGAATTGGATACTGATGTTGTCAAACAAGTTTCAGCACCAGGGGCAGTGAGACGATTAACGACTTCAGTCGTACTAAAGGGTGATGTAGCTGGTGATCAGCAAGCCCAAATTAAGAGCATTGTGCGTTCTGCAATTGGGTATAACAAGGATCGGGGCGACAAGGTCACAGTTCAGGCTTTGGCGATCGAAAACCCGACACCAAAAGTTAAGCATGTTAAAACTCAAAAAGCCGGGGTCCCTTGGTGGTATATCGCCTTGCCGATCGCTGTGATCGCAATCATTTCCTTAGCTGCTTTCTTGATCATCAGAAAGACGCGTCGTGACCGTGAAGATGAGGAATATTATGACGATGACTATCCAGTTGATGTCACTGACCAAGCTAGTCAGGCAAGCCAAGAACTGCAGCCTGCACCTGAAGAACCGGAAATGCCAGTAGAAAAATTACGGGAAAAGCCAGAGGCTAAAGAACGCCACAATAAGGATCGACAAGCTCAAGACTATGCTAAAGACAATCCAGCAGTTACTGCTGAAATGTTGAAGGCTTGGATGAAAGATCACTAGAAAGGAGAGACCAACGATGGCTCAAATGAGTGGAGTAAAAAAGGCCGCGATTTTAATGATCTCTCTGGGGTCTGAAACATCCTCAAAGGTCATGAAACTATTACCTGAATCAATGATCCAACAGGTCAGTTATGAAATTGCAAATACCGAATATGTGACTCCCGCAGAAAAAGATGCTGTCATTGATGAATTTGTCGATACGGCAACTGCCAGACAGTATGTATTGGACGGTGGGCTAGACTACGCTAAGGATCTGCTGATCCAATCTTTGGGCCAGCAGCGGGCTAAGGAAGTTTTGGATGTTTTGAATACCATCCAGTTGCGCGAACAGCCCTTTAATATCGCTCGACGCGCGGATGAACAGCAGTTAGTTAACCTGCTGAGCGAAGAACATCCGCAAACGGCGGCCTTGATTTTGTGCTATATGCAATCGGATAAAGCGGCCAGTGTTTTATCCCAGTTTTCTAATGAACGGCAAACAGATGTGGCGGAACGGATCGCTACGATCTCGACGACATCCCCGGCAACTATCCACCGGATCGAAAAAGTTATGGAGCAGAAGTTCTCCAACATCGTGGATGGCGAACGCGAAAATATCGGTGGTGTGGGAGCCTTGGTCGATATTCTGAATTCGAGTGGACGCAGCACCGAAAAAACGATCCTGGCAGGCTTGGAGAGCAGACAACCAGAGTTGGCCAGCGAGATCCAAGCCAACCTCTTCACCTTCGAAGACCTGGTCAGCTTGCAGCGCCTGGATGTTCAGAAGGTCTTGCGCGACGTACCAAACGATGTCTTGGAGCTGGCCCTGAAAGGCTCCGACGAGAATATCAAGGACTTCATTTTTGCCAACTTGTCCTCACGGGCGGTCGAAAATATCAAAGAAGACCTGGAATTCATGGGGCCGACAAGATTATCAGCTGTCGAAGAAGCACAGCAAAAAATCGTGGCAGTTATTCGCCAGTTAGACGAGAAGGGCGAGATCTACCTGGGCAGAGGGGAGCAGGATGCAGTTGTCTAGTAATGTGTTAAAGCAGCAGCAAGGACCATTGGTCGCAAAAAAAATCACCTTAAAAACTAGTGATTTTATCAACCGGGCCCCTAAAACTGAAACTGCTCCTGAACTTGTAGCCTTAGACCGTGAATTAGCCCAAAAAACTGTTGCGTACCAGCAAGAACTAAAGAAGATGAAGGCAGCGATGCTCGCCGAGGCAAAAAAAGAAGCGGCCGACTTGAAAAAAAAGGCTTATCGGACTGGGCTTGCTGAAGGAAAAAAGGCTGGCTTCGAACAGGCCTTTAATGAAGGCAACGCCAAGATCGCAGTTTTGGTGGAACAAGCCCAAAAAAACGTTGAGCAGGCGCTTGAAGAAGTTCAAACATACAAAGAACAAAAACAGGCTGATTTTCAGAAATTTGCGGTTGGTTTGGCAGAAGTTTTGCTTAAAACGCAATTGGAATTGGACCCCGCCAAGATCACCCAGCTCTTAAGTCCGCTTTTGTTTGAATTTGAAAAGCCGGATGAGGTCTTGATGATCTGGGCTAATTCCAATTACCATGACCCGCTTGTTTCTAAAATGGAGCGAATCAAGCAAGAAGTCCCTGATCTGCGCTATGTTATCTTCGATGATGATCATTTAGAAGCCTTGCAGCTGAAGATAGAGTCTAACGAAGCGGTCGTTGAGATCGACTTTGAGCAAGAGCTGCATGATTTTCTTGAGCAATTGTGAGGTTATGAAATGACAGAGTTTAAGCTTGCATTTGATGAATATTTACAGCAAGCCGCCCAGCACAAATTTTATCAACACTACGGTAAAGTCAGTGAAGTTGTGGGGCTGGTGATCAAAGTCGAAGGTTTGCAAGCCTTTGTCGGTGAGGTCTGTGAGGTTTATATCAAAGGGACTGAAAAGAAGACGATGACCGAAGTTGTTGGCTTCGTCAAGCAAACAGTTCTCTTGATGCCGCTCGATGAATTGGAGGGGATCGCCCCAGGCTGTCTAGTCAAGGCAACCGGTGAGACTTTGCAAGTCAACGTTAGTGAAGCAATGCTTGGTCATACATTCGACGGACTAGGCCGCTTACTGAGCGGTCAACAACTTGAAACAACTGAGCAAGACTCATATCCAGCGATGCAAGAATCACCTGATCCTTTCAAACGGCAACCGATCGAGCAGGTGCTGGAAACGGGGATCCGGGCCATCGACGGCTTGCTGACAGTTGGTGAAGGTCAGCGGGTCGGGATCTTCGCGGGCAGCGGGGTCGGTAAAAGTACCCTGCTGGGAATGATTGCTAGATACTGTGTGGCAGATGTAATCGTGATCGGTCTGATCGGCGAACGGGGGCGCGAGGTCAAGGAATTCATCGAAAAAGACCTGGGAGATGGTTACGCTAAGTCGATCGTGGTCTGTGCTACTTCGGATATGCCGCCGCTGGTGCGTTTGAAAGGTGCATACACAGCAACTGCCATCGCGGAGTATTTCCGCGACCAAGGTAAAAAAGTGGTCCTCATGATGGATTCTGTCACGCGCTTTGCGATGGCCCAGCGTGAAATTGGGTTGTCAACCGGTGAACCGCCGACAACTCGCGGTTATACGCCGTCAGTTTTCGCTGAGCTGCCAAAATTGCTGGAGCGCAGCGGGATGTCTGATAAGGGTTCGATCACAGCCTTTTACACTGTCCTGGTCGAAGGCGATGACATGAACGAGCCGATTGCGGATGCTGTCCGGGGGATCTTGGACGGACATATCATCCTTTCCAGAAATATTGCCGCGCAAAATCATTATCCGGCAATCGATGTTCAGCCCAGTGTCAGTCGTTTGATGAAATCGCTGGTTTCTGATGAGCATAACCAATATGCCAGTGAGCTGCGGGAAAACTTGAAAACCTACCAGGATTCAAAAGACTTGATCGACATCGGAGCCTATAAAAACGGTACGAATCCAGTGATCGATCATGCGATCCAGCTCCACCAGCCGATCGATGATTTCTTGTGTCAGCCAGTCGAGGAGTTCTCCAGTCTGGCAGACACCAAAGAAAAGCTCGCACAGTTGTTTAGTGTCACTGGTTCTTTAAACGAAGGTTTTACAAATAACGAAGGATAGTTGGTCAAGATGGAAAATTTTACTTTCTCTTTGCAAAAAGTCCTAGAGTACAGAATGCAAGTCGAAGATCAGGTCAAAGCGCAATTTGCACAAATTGTTGCTGCTGAAAATCAGCAGAGCAGTTTATTGGATGAAGTCGTGCAAGAAAAGAATGCCATGATGGAAACACCGCAACGATCACTGGGACGAATGCAGGTCACCCGGCGTTATCTCATGGCTTTAAATGAACAGATCATGTTATGCCGCCAACAGCTGCTAGAATTAGGCAGCCAAAAAGAAGAAGTTCGGGCACAGTTGATTGAAGCCCAAAAGCAGCGCAAAGTTTTGGAACGCTTAAAAGCGAAACAATTAACAGCTTTCAAAAAAGAACTAGCAGTTGATCAGCAAAAACAGCTGGATGATTTTCACCGGCCAAAACAGCTGCTTGGCGTCAACTGATCACTATTGTGAAAGTGTAAGGGGGGATACACATCATGCAAAAAGTAGTTCAGGTCTCGGAACCAGTACAGGCACAGGCACAAACAAAAGCTGCTTTGCCTTCCAGTAAGCAGCAGGATAAGTTTCAGTCGTTGCTGTTACAGGGACAGACACAAACTGCTCAACCGGAGAAACAACAAGGGCAAGCTCCTGGAGATGAAACAACCACATCTGATCAAGCAGTAGACCAAGGCCAACCGGAGCAGGCCCAAGAAGTTGCCGCTGAGCAAAACCCGCAAAACGAGCAGCAAGCTGAGCAAATACAAACACCAACGGCAGGAATAGACTTCGTTGTTGGCCGGACAGACTTACCGCAAGCAGCAGGTGAACCGCAATTGGCACACCAACCTGCACCAGCTCCGACAACTGAAACCCATTCAGTTGCAGCAGTTCCTAGCGGGATGAATGAGCAGACGCTGCCTGTTCAACTTGATCCTTTGGCGCAGGAAACTGCACCAGTTGATTTGCAAGAAGTGACAAGCCAACCGGTGTCAGCTAACGGAGCAACGGTTCCTCAAGCTGAGACAAAAGGGGCAATCACTTCCCCAAAAGCTAGTCAGCTAACTGCAACTGTGGAATCATCTCAGCCAATTGAGCCAGTACATACAAATGAGATGCCGCTAACAGCTGACAAACAAGTTTTGCCGCAGGCAGCAGGCTCAACAACGACTACAGAAGATACTCAAGCGCAGGTACCTGAGGGACAAGCAGCCACAATTCGTCCAGGTCCGCAGTTGCAGCAGGCTTCTCCAAGAGAAACGACTAATACAACCGCAGAGCAGGCGGTTGAACCAACAGCCATACAGGCTAGCGCAACCAAAGTAACGCCCAGCCTGGACGAGATGGCAACTGATAGCATGCCAGCACCAAAACCGCAGCTTGAAGTTGCGACTCAAGTCAAGGTGCAGGCGGTCCCAACCAACACGTTCACGCAAACAGCAGCAGCCGTTGGAACTTTGGATCTGAGTCAAATTCAGCCAGGGACACTCAGCAGCCAGCAGAGCAGCAAAGCTAGCAGTTTTGAGACTTTGATCACAACTGCCAACTCTGCGGCTAGTGAAACTGTGACAACTCAAGCTGCCCAGAAGCTGGAAAGCATCCTTTCACCAGTTGTTAAGCAGGGCATAGCTGCTGGTCAGCCGCAAAATCAGCAATTAGTCTTTAAATTACAGCCGGCTAATCTCGGTGAGATGAAAATCGTGGTCAAAACCAACCAACATTCGGCCCAGTTGCAATTCGAAGTCCAAAATGATGCCGTCAAGGATATGCTGGAAGGTGTGACTCGCAAGCTAGACCAGATCTTGACGCAATTACAGGCGGAGCCTAAAGGCACTGATCAAAGTATGATCCAAGCTGCCGGCAAGATGACTGCCAGTCAATCGTTGGGGACTTTAGGCGAGCAAGGAACTGCTCAGCGCGAGTTGTTCCAGCAAGGACAAGAACAGCGCCGCTATTCGCAAAATCGGCGGCCGACTGCGCGGATCGTCAGCGAGGAACCTATTACAAAAGAAGAGCAAGATAACCACAGTACGATCAGTTTGCTAGTCTAGCGCGGAAGTATATGTAATTTTTGTACAAAATCTCTATCTAAAACGAGTTCCGAGAAACAGCAAGTTGTGCTGATCCAACTCCAACACCACCTTGAAAAAAGCGCAAGACGGTGTTCGGGTCCGATCATGCTCACTTGCTCCCGTTTCTCTCCACTCTCTACAAAAAGGAAGGATCCTATGAATACCGATATCAGTAGTTTGACCGCCAGTACCCTTGGCAGTGCTTCCTCTGCTAGCAGCGCTGCTAATTCTAGTTCTACTAAAAAAACTATGGGTCTGGATATGGACGATTTTTTGAAGATCTTAGCCGCTTCCATGTCTAACCCGTCATTGACAGGCGAAGGCGGCGACAGCAGCAGTAGCGGGACGGACTATGTCTCACAAATGGCCCAATTTGCCACCTTACAGCAGTTAAATGATATGTCCAGCACGCTCAATACTTCATTATTACTCACTCAACAGCAGCAAGCTTTTAATCTGATGGGTAAAGAAGTGACCGTGCTTGACGAAACCAATGCCGAACATCACGGCCTAGTCAATCAAGTCAGTTTTGCCGGCGGCAGCGCCATGATCACTGTTGACGGGACCCAGTATTCACTGGGAGCTATTAAGGATGTCAGCGAACCAGCTGAAAATTAAGAATGTTTTCAAATTTATTGTTATTGCTTTGACTACGCTTGCTGCTAGGGACTGCAGCGAGTCGGATCATCGTTTAGGAGGAAATTAAAATGTTACGTTCATTATATTCTGGTGTTTCTGGTATGAAGAGTCAGCAAACGCGGCTCGATGTTATTTCCAACAATATCGCTAATGCGAATACGATCGGCTTCAAATCCAGTCGCGCGAACTTTTCCGATATTTTGAGTCAAACAACTGGCAATGCAGCTGATCCTCGGGCTGATGTCGGCGGGATCGATGGCAAACAAGTGGGACTTGGCGTGCAAGTCGGTGCGATCGACACGGATACTTCCCAAGGGATCCAGAATACAACTGGCCGTGCCCTTGATTTATACATCAATGGGAACGGCTACTTGATTTTTCAACGGGATGCAAGCAACGCACATGTTTACTCTCGCAATGGTGCTTTGAAACTTGATTCGCAAAACTATTTGACTAACTCTGACGGCTTGCGTTTGATGGGGATCCCAGCTGATGGAACGAACATCGCTCCCCTGCAGGTCCCCGCAACCATGAATGGACAGGCACTTGTCCAAGGTCGAGTTTCGATCGGACCTGATGGAACAGTTAAAGCTCGTTATGGGACAGAAGATCAAGTCGTCGGTCAAGTTCAACTAGCAACCTTCGTCAATGCTGCTGGCTTAAGCAAGATCGGTAACTCCACTTATGAAGCTGCGGCTGATTCCGGGCAAGAAGTTGCAGTTGTCCCAGGAGATGATGGGACCAATACGCTGTTAGCCGGAACACTGGAAGATTCGAACGTTGATTTGGCGCAAGAATTCTCAGATATGATCGTCACGAGCCGGGCATACCAAGCTAATGCGCGAAGCATTTCAACCTCTGACGAAATGCTGCAAGAGTTGGTTAATTTGAAACGTTAAAAATAGAAAATAAGCAGGCGTTGCAAATATTAAGAGCAGCGTTTGAGTGAAAGAGCTCTGAAAATCTGAAAAAATTTGCATGAGGGGGACAAGCTGATGATCGGATTAACTTCATTAAAAGGCAAACAGTTTTATCTAAATCCCGATTTGATTTATCGGATCGACGAGACTCCAGATACAGTGATCACACTAACGGATAGCAAAACTTTAGTCGTTTTGGAAACTGCGACTGCCGTGATTGCTTTGATCATTGCTTACCGGCAGAAAATTTTTTCTGGTCGAGAACTTTTGGAAAGGGACAACGAGAGAAATGAAGAATAAGGCTGAAAGAGAAAACACAGAAAACAAAAAAGGCGGCGTGAAGTGGGGCTTGATCATCGTCTTGGTCGTGGTGTTGGCTTTTGCTGCCAGTGCTGCAGGGACTATGCTGACTGGCAAGTATTTTAGCAAGGATGATAATACGGCTGGGAATGAAACTGAAGCTAAAACAACAGCGATTTCCAGCAAGCAGCGTCTGGTCAGCGTCGATAAATTCGTAGTCAACTTAGCGAATGACGGGAACAGTGATCCGCAGTATCTGCGGATCAAGGTATCCTTGCTGGTACCAGATGGCGATGATGCCAAGGATATCAAGAAGCACATGCCGTTGATCCGCGATAGCATGATTCGCGTTTTAAAGCCCAAAAAAGCAGCTGATCTGCTCAAGGATGATGGAAGTATTGATCAGATCAAGACGCAAGTTAAAGATGCACTTAACAAGGATTATGGTCATTCGGTAGTTCAAGAAGTCTATGTCACAGATTTCGTTATTCAATAAGATTTATCAAATTTAGCACAGGGAATTGGTTGGTCTTTAAGCAAAAGACCAGCCAAAAGAGCAGCAATTGGTTGGCTTTTAAGCAAAAGACCAACCGAAAGATAAGTAATCGGATGGAATTTTAACAAAAGACCAACCAAAAGGAGTAGTTTCATGCAGTTAACGTTATCTTTGGTCAAAATGGCAGTCGGTCTAGTCGTCGTGATCATTTTGATCAACCTATTCTTAAAATTTTTACAAAAGTACACGGTCCCGCAAGATAACAAACTGCAGGTCTTAAAGAAGATCCCGGTTACTAAAACTTCGGCTCTCGGAATCGTCCAGGTCGTTGACCGCTACTATTTAATGAGCCTAGCGGAGGCTGGCAGCAGTATTTTGACTGAGTTATCCGCAACCGAAGCCGAGCAGTTGCTTGAACCTAAGTTAAAGTCAGACATGGACGAAAAAAAGTTTGCGAATGTTCTGATTAGAAGAACTGAGCGCTTGAAGAAGAGGGAGAAAAAGTGATGGGCAAGAAAAAAAGGCGCAAACAGCAGCTGCAAGTTTGGTTGTTCGGACTAGCAGCTACTGCTGGTTGGCTTTTGCCGCTGCAAACAAATGCGGCAGGGATCAACGACATCACTCAGGGCGTGACTGATCTGATCAGTGGCGGTCAGACGGGCAGCTCATCTCAAATCGTGAATGTCTTCGTGATGATGACGATCCTTTCAGTTGTCCCTTTGTTATTAGTGATGATGACTTCTTTTACACGGATCATTATGGTTTTGTCCTTTACCAGGAGTGCTTTGGGGACCCAACAAAATCCACCGAACCAAGTCCTGCTTGGCTTAGCTTTATTTTTGACCCTGTTCACGATGAAACCAGTCTATACGGATATCTATCAGGATGCGATCAAGCCTTATAACCAGCATGAAATTACCGAAAAACAGGCATTTAACCGTTCGGAAGTACGCTTAAAAGAATTTATGGGCAAGGAAACCCGGAAAAAAGATATTAAACTCTTCTTGGATGTTTCTGAGGATAAGCATAGTTATAAAAACGTCAAGGAAGTTCCGCTCACCACGCTTACACCAGCCTTTATCATCTCTGAACTGCGGACGGCATTTAGTATTGGCTTTTTGATCTTCATTCCATTCTTAATTATCGACATGGTGGTTTCCAGTGTGCTAATGGCGATGGGGATGATCATGCTGTCACCGGTCATGATCTCGTTGCCGTTCAAGCTATTACTGTTTGTCATGGTCGACGGCTGGTACTTGTTAGTCGAGTCGTTAGTCCATAGCTTTAGTTAGGAGGAGCTCCATGTCAGTTTCATTAGTTTTGACTGTGATGCGTGAGGCCATCATCAGGATCTTGGTCGTTTCGGGACCAATCGTTGTAGTCGCGATGGTTGTTGGGCTGATCGTCAGTATCTTCCAAGCTACGACTCAGATCCAAGAACAGACCTTAAGTTTTGTGCCTAAACTCGTGGCGATCTTTGCGACCTTGATTTTAGCGGGCAACTTTATGATCAATGTCTTAGGTGAGTTCACGCGCTATATCTTTCGTTTGATCTCGGGGATGTGAATGAGTTGGCAGAAGTAGAATTGATCTGTCTGGTCGGCTGCCGGCTTTTTTCTTTCGTTGCGACTGCACCGGTTTTTTCGCAAAAAGGTTTTCCCAATATGGCTAAGCTGGTAGTCGGCGGCAGTTTAACGGTCGCCGCAGTTCCGCTAGCGGGAAAAGCACATGAGCTGACCATGGCACTCTTTGCCTTGGCTGTGGTCAAAGAGGTTTTATTGGGGTTAGCCATGGGCTATATCAGCCAGCTGGTCTTTCAGGCAGTGATCATGGCTGGTTCGTTGATCGACTTTCAGAACGGCTTTTCAATGGGACAAGCGTTTGACCGGACCATGGAAGTTTCTTCTTCCCAGTATGGCAAGCTTTACTACTGGCTAGCCATTGCAGTGTTCTTCATTTTAAACTTGCACCTGCAATTATTTCGGGCGGTGATGAAGTCTTTTACAATGGTTCCCTTGGGAACTGCTAACTTGACTGCCGCAACGGTCAAAGGAGTCGTCCAGCTGACCGGCCAGACTTTAGAGATGGCCTTTAATATCGCGGCGCCCTTGATCATTGCCGTGATGGTGATCGATATCGTCTTGGGTGTTTTATCCCGCTCGGTCCCGCAGCTCAACGTCTTAATGTTGAGTTTATCGTTAAAAGCAACAGTTGGCTTGGTGATCTTCTTATTGCTGCTGCCAAATGTGATCAGTCTCTTAGGCAAAGTCATGCCGCAGTCTTATGAATTTTTGGTGGAATTTTTACGGTCATTAGGGTGAAAAAAGTTAAAGGATAGGTTCGTTTCATGGATAAAGACGGCAAAACGGAAAAACCGACCGCCAAACGGCGCAAGGATGCGCGTAAAAAGGGAAATGTGGCACGCAGCCCTGATTTGACAGCGGCTTTGGCTCTGTTGGTTTTTGCGCTGATCTTCGTGCCGGCCTGGCAGTTTAGCTTGGGTCATTTTCTGCCATACTTGACGGGTTTTCTTGAGCAGATGGGCAACTACGAGCACATGTACACCGATTTGCCGAAAGTCGGCTTGCAGGCGGTCTTGATGATCGTGATCGCTGCTGCACCGTTTTTGATTGTTGGCTACCTGATCAGTTATTTGGGAAATTTCGTCCAGATCGGCTTTCTTTTTACGACCAAGCCCTTGAAACCGGATTTTAAACGATTAAACCCTTTGAGCGGTCTGAAACGGATGTTTAGTCTGGATGCCGTGATCAACTTAGCCAAAACGACGGCAAAATTTATTCTGATCGCCTTTCTGTGTTACCGCAAATATGTTTCGTCGCTGCGAGATATTTTAAATGCCAGTTCGGTCGGAGCTGCGAAAATTTTGTTTTTTATCCTGAATTTCTGTAAGGAACTCGGAGTTCAGATCGCACTTGTCTTACTGATCTTAGGTTTAGTGGACTTGACTTACCAGAACTTTAGTCGGACTAAGAAGCTCAAGATGAGCAAACAGGAAATTAAAGAAGAAATGAAACAAATGGAAGGCGACCCGCAGGTCAAGGCTAAACGCAAGGCCCAATACCAGGCGATGGTCCGCAATTCGATCGCGCAAGTCAAAGATGCCACCGTTGTTTTGGCCAATCCGACTCATTTGGCTTTGGCTATCAAGTATGACAAAGAAGAAACCCCAGTCCCGCAACTCTTGGCCAAGGGAGCCGATGAAGTTGCACAAAAGATGAAGGCTGAAGCTAAGAAACAAAATGTCCCAATTATCGAAAACAAACCGTTGGCGCGAGCAATTTACCCGAAGCTTGAAGCGGGCGATTTTATTCCAGAGGAATTCTTTGAGCCGGTCGCTAACTTGATCGCTTTGGTCTACCGTTTGGATCAGGAAGCTAAGGGTAAAATTTAAGTTTCGCAAATAAAGAGATTTACATGTGATAGGAGAGAGTAAAAACCGATGCACAACAAGAAAAAAGCCGCAAAGAAAAAGGTCATTCAACCAGCTGATCTGGTGATCTCGATCCTGGTTGTCAGCATTATTGGCCTCATTATTATTCCTTTGCCGCTACCAGTCTTGGACTTTTTGATTGCCTTGAATATCGCGATCGCGATGAATGTCTTGCTGATCACGATGTTTACCCAATCGGTGTTGGAATTTACTACTTTTCCGACTCTGCTCTTGCTGACGACGATGTTTAAGCTGGGACTCAATATGTCTTCAACTCGTGCGATCTTATCGCAAGGTAACGGGGGACATGTGATCGCCGCTTTCGCCGATGTTGTAGCGGGCAAAAATTACATTGTGGGGATCATTTTGTTCGTGATCATTATCATCGTGCAATTGGTTGTTGTGACTAATGGTTCTGGACGTGTGGCTGAAGTTTCCGCGCGTTTCACTTTAGATGCGATGCCTGGCAAACAAATGGCGATCGACTCCGACTTAAATTCTGGTCTGATCGACGAAACGCAGGCGCGGCAACGGCGTGAAGACCTGCAACGCGAGGCCGATTTTTATGGTTCGATGGATGGGGCCAGCAAGTTCGTTAAAGGTGACGCGATCGCAGGGATCGTGATCGTCCTGGTCAATTTGATCGGTGGAACGATCATCTTTTCCGCTAAAGGCGACCTGACCATGATGGAAGCTTTGTCTCAATTCGGTAAGTTGTCTATCGGGGATGGACTAGTAAGTTCGATCCCTTCACTGTTGATCTCGATTGCATCTGGTATTATCGTTACCCGCTCGGATAATCATAGTACTTTTGGGAAGGATATCGCCAACGATGCGGTCCGTAATCCGCAGATCTTCCGCATTGTTGCCGTGATCTTGATGATCTTAGGGCTGGTGCCTGGTTTTCCGATCTTGCCATTTGAGCTGATCGGGTTGGGCTTGCTAGGTGCAAGCTATGCCGTTAAGCAACAAGATATCAAGAAGGCCAAAGCCGAAAAGAAACGTAAGCAAACGCTGGCTTTGCAGAAGAAAAAAGACGAACAAGAAGACGAAGACGTGGCTGATTTTCAAGTGGAAACGTTGGCGATCGAAATTGGCTATTCCTTGATCCCTTTGGTTGACAGTTCAATTGACAACAGCTTGATGAGTCGGATCGTGGCCTTGCGTAAGCAAACGGCCCACGAACTTGGGATCTTAGTCAGTCCAGTCCGGATCCGCGATAACCTCTATTTGGATCCCAACAACTATTCGATCAAGATCAAGGGCAACGAGGTCGCAAACGGCGATGTCTATCCTGATAAATATCTGATCTTCAGTCCGACTGGAGAAGAGCTGCCCTTTGATGGGATCAAAGCTGTGGAACCAGCCTTTCATCTAGACGCACTCTGGATCGATGAACGGGATAAAGAAGCGGCTGATCTGCAAGGGTTCACAGTGATCGAGCCGTTAACCGTGATCGCAACTCATTTGAAAGAAATTATCTACGCGCATGCTCCGGAATTACTCGGACGACAAGAGGTCAAACAACTGTTGGAAGGGATCAAGCAGCAAAGCAACGTCGTGATCGACGAACTGATCCCAGATATCTTGCGTTTAGGCGAAGTTGAAAAAGTTTTACAGAACTTACTGGAAGAAAAGGTGCCGATCAACGACTTGGCAACAATCTTGGAAACGCTGGCCGATTACGGGACAGTGACCAAGGATACAGAGACCTTAACAGAATATGTCCGCCAGGCTTTGAAACGGACGATCGCCCACAAGTATGTCGATGAAGATAATAAAATCTACGTGGTGACCGTGCATCCCAAGGTCGAAGAGATGGTCGCACAAAGCATCAAGAAGACGGCAACAGGTTCATATCCAGTCCTACAGCCGTCTACTGTCAACCAGCTCTTTGACGCAGTGACCGCCTTGCAGCAACAGATGCTGGTCGCAAATCTATCGTTTGTCTTATTGACCAACCCGCAGACCAGGCCAGCTTTCCGGAAGCTTTTAGCCTTTAACTTCCCTGATTTGGCGATCTTGTCCTTAAATGAGATCCCGAATGAAGTGGCGATCGAGGCGCAAGGCCAATTGCAGCTGTAAAAAATTAAATTTTTGGAGAACTAATGCTTGCCAAATAACCGCAACCCAAGAGAGGAGAGTTTTCGATGTATGAGTTAGATATGGAAAAACAAGTTCTGAAGTATTTGCCGCTTGTTGAAAAAGTTGTCGCTCGTATCACCGTGAAAAGCTCCGACTATGAGTATGAAGACCTCTTCAACACAGGTGTGATCGGGCTGATGGATGCTTTAAAGAAATATGATCCGCGCAAAAAGGTCCCATTCGAAAGTTATGCATACGTTCGGATCCGGGGAACAGTCATCGATGAGATCCGCAGTCATGGGCGTTTGTCGCGCTACAAATTCGACAATTTAAATCATTATTACGCCGCCAAGCAGGAATTAGAGCAGCAGCTCAAACGTGAAGCGACAGATGATGAAATTTGTCAGAAACTGGGGATCAACCAGAAGAAATTGAATGATATCTATGACAGTTTGCATTATATGGCAAGTATCTCACTAGAAGACGTTTTATTTTCTTCTGAGCAATCAATGTCAACTCAGGATATCTTGCGGGACAAAAAGACTGGCGGTGACGCTGAGAGTGCTTTACTCAAGCAAGAAACAGTCACCGAACTAACGGCAGCAATCAGCAAGTTGACGGAGCGGGAACAATTGGTTTTGAGTTTGTATTATGAACAAGAATTAACGTTAAAAGAGATCGGTTTAGTTTTAGATGTTTCGATCGCGCGCGTTTCACAGATCCATGGGCGTGTGATCGCTAAACTGCGCGGATATATGGAGGCACAAGATGATTCGAGGAATTGATACTTTAAGACACAGTTTTAATGTTTTGCAGGCACAACAGGAAAACTTAAGCAGCAACATTGCCAACGTTGAAACACCAGGTTACCTGCAAAAAAATTTGTTTGAAGCAACCATGGATGAGGTTCAACTACATAATAATCAGGCTGGCATCAAGAATGAGACACGGCATGAAGTTGGTGGATTTACCTGGGGGAATCAGATCGATGGCAGCGCGATCGACACGACCAAGGGTGCATTGAACCCAACTGGTCTGCCGACCGATTTTGCCTTGCAAGGTGATGGTTACTTTGCAGTGCGCTTAGGCAACGGGCAAACTGCATATACGCGCAACGGGCATTTTTCGGTTGATGGCAACGGCCAACTTGTTACCCAAGAAGGGTTCCAAGTCCTTGGTCAAAACGCCGGGCCTGTCAGACTGGGCCAAGGGACCCCAGCTTTCATGTTAGTCAGTTTTCCAGCCAATACCCAGCTGCAAAACCTCGGCGGAACTTTTTACACCGGACAGGGGACACAAGCAAGTAATGCAATCGTGCGTTCCGGGATGCTGGAGAATTCTAATGTTTCTGCTTCAGATCAGATGGTTGAATTGATGCAAACTAACCGGCAGTTCCAAGCCCAGCAAAAGGTCCTCAATTCGACTAACTCGACCTTAGATAAAGCTGTCAACCAATTGGGACGGATCTAAGCTAAATATTGGCTTAGACATACATATTAAGCAGTCTATTTTTTTAAGAAAGAGGAGCCCTTTAGATGAACTTAAATTCGATCTTATCAATTAACCGCACCGGCCTGAACGGCTTGCAAGATAACCTAGATAATATCTCACATAATATCGCCAACTCATCGACGGTTGGGTACAAAGGAATGGTGAGTTCTTTTAATGAATTGATGAATAATAACTTGACTGAAAATGATCTGAGCCTTGGACAAAACGCCGGCGCACTCGCCAGCAGCTCCGGTATCAACGTGGGCAGCAACATGATCGATGATCGAGTGGGTGAATATGAAAATACTGGACGCTCGTTGGATCTGGCGATCAAAGGGAACGCCTTCTTTGGTTTGCAGGGGCCAAACGGGCAAATCTACCTGACTAAAGCAGGCGATTTTCACCGCGACGAAACGGGTGCACTTGTAGCTAGTAATGGTTATCGGGTCGCTGTCAATGCTCAAGTTCCGCAACAAAATTGGCCAGCAGGCGATTTGAAGATCAGCCCCAATGGTCAGATCTCAGCTGGTCAGCAGGTTTTAGGACAGCTCCAGCTGTACACTCCCAATAATGAACACTCCTTGGTCTCAGTTGGTGCCAACTTATATCAGGCGCGCGGCGGTTTCACCTTAGGGGCAGGCAATAGCACGGTCATGCAAGGAACGTTGGAATCGGCCAATGTCGATCTGGCACAAGAAATGACGAATATGATCTCAACCCAGCGCTCATACCAGTTGAATTCCCGGGCGGTCTCAGCCACGGACGAAATGATGGAAAGCATCAATCATTTCACGGATTAATTTTTAGGAGAAGAAATTGATTGAACTGAAGAATGTCACAAAAAAATACGGGCAGGTCTGGGGCATTAAGGATCTGTCGGTCCAAATTGAAGAAGGTGAATTTGTTTATCTGGTTGGGCCATCAGGAGCAGGCAAGACGACTTTTTTTAAACTTTTGGCGGCTCAAGAACAAGCTGACAGCGGATCGATTCGGGTTGGGAACATTGAAGTTGAACGTCTGCACCGTGAACAGATCTACAAGCTGCGCCGGCAACTGGGGATCGTTTTGCAAAGGGACCTTTTCTTCCCACGGTTAACGGTCAAAGAAAATTTAGAAACATGTTTGTCAGCCTTAGAGGTGCCCCAGGAGAAATGGGGATTACGCATCGAACAGGCCTTAGCCAGTGTCAAGATGGGACAGATGACAGAGCGGTTGCCGGCACAGTTATCTGTGGGCCAGCAGAAAAAAGTTGCCTTAGCCAGAGCCTTGCTTAATCAGCCGCCGGTCGTGATTGCAGATGAGCCGACCGCTAATCTGGACGTAAAATCTGCCAAAGAAATGATGCAGATTTTTTTTAGGATCAATCAGGCTGGAACGACTGTTCTGATGGCAACGCATGATAGCACGATGGTCAATTCATTACGCCATCGCACCTTAGAAATTCAAAATTCTCAATTGGTCCGCGATGATCGTCAAGGCGGCTATAGTCGTTTTGCCGATGAAAAAGATGTCTATGTCTGGTGATTTCACGGACAAGATTTAACGCGAACTCTTGCTTTCTTGATCGTGACCTATTTAACAATTTTAATTTCATCCGATAATATCAGATGAAGTGTCAATTTGTCGGATAAGCATGAGACATCTTCTAATATATCGATAGGGAAGGGAAAATAATGGAACAAGGTAAGAAAAAGAAACCTGCTAATTCTGAAGGTAAATTTTTGCCGGTTTTAGCAACCTTCATTATTTTAATTGTTTTTCGGGTTTTTGTTTTAAGTTCAGCAACATCGGGGAGCCTGCAACGCTTTTGGATCTTAAGCGCCGTTGTAGTCCTGGCACAGATCCTCTACATTGCTTTTGCTGGAGGGCGAGGTTCTGTCGGCGGTGGTAACAACAGTTCGGCTTTAGGTCAACTTTCTGCCGAGGTTGAACGGATGGCGGCCGGTGATTTTAGCCAAATCGCGCAAATAAGCAAGGTGCAAGGAAAAGAGCCGCTTTTTGCTAAAGTTAGAGATCAGCTTCTCGGGCTAGGTAATGCTTTTGCTGGTTTAGTCACTGGGATCAGAGAAGAAAACGAAGAGTCTGAGCAGATGGTTGGAGACCTTAGTCAAAAATCACAATCTGCTAAAGATTCGATCGACGGGGTTCGCCAAGCAATGGGGACGATCGCGGATAATGCTAGTCAGCAAGCCGCAGCATCGCAACAGACGGTGACTGAGATGGATGTGCTAGCTAAAGATATCGAGTTGATCAATGACCAGATCACTAAGATGGATCAATATGCAGATGAATCTAAACAAAATAATAGCCAGAATATGCAGATGATGCGCCAGGTTTCGAGCTCATGGAAGAATGAAACCAACAGCCAAAAACTAATTGTTGAAGAAATGAATGCCATGAACGAAGATATTCAAAACATCGGCAACATTATCTCGCTGATCAACGATATTTCTGAACAGACTAACTTGTTGGCGCTCAATGCTTCGATCGAAGCTGCGCGTGCCGGCGAAGCTGGTAAAGGATTTGCGATCGTGGCTGAAGAAGTCCGTGATTTAGCGGAGCAGTCTGGCAAGTCCACTAGCAGCATTCGTGATCTGATCGAATCAATTCGGACTAAGTCCAAGAAGATGACGGTTGATCTGGATCGATCATACCAAGAAAGTCAATCTCAGCAGCAAAACATTGACCATGTCTTGGGCTATAGCGGCAAGATCACTGAAGACGTGGTTAAAGTCAGCGATGGGCTGGCAGATATTAGTACTCGAGCCAATGAGATCAAGAGTAAAAAGGATCAAGTTAACCAGGCTTTGCGGGAGATCAGCACACAGATCAGTGAGACTTCAGCAAGTACTCAAGAAGTTTCGGCTAACTTGGACGACTTCTATTCTTTGATCGAAGGCTTGGAAAAGAGTGTCGACTTGCTGGAACAATCGGGGGAGATCAGAAAATTACAGGTCGATGCTTTTAAACTGTAACCACTGAACTAAAAGTATTAAAGAGGGGGAGCAAAAATGGGGCAATATGTTGTCTTTAAAAGTCACCAACAACTTTTTGCATTACCAGTCGAGATCGTCAAGCGAGTGATCGAAACAGAGAAATTTATTTCCTTGCCTGAAGTCCCAGATTATATTTTAGGGGTTTACGAATACCAAGAGCAGATGCTTCCAATCGTTGACCTGTGCAAGAAGTTATACAATAATTTCTCACCAGTCACGGTTGATTCCAAGGTGATCTTATCCCAGTGGAAAGGCCGCACGATGGGGATCTTTGTGGAAGAAATTATTGGAATCATCGTCTTGCAGGAAACCGACTATGCTAAAGATCTGGATAAAGCAGCACTCAAACATCCCTACATCAGTAAATTTCTCAAAATGGAAAATGAAGAAGTTGTGATCGATTTAAACTTGAACTACCTATTTAATGATGAACAGGAAGCAGAGATCGTAGAGTCGCTAGAAGCTGCACCCGCTGAGTCAGGAAAAGAAGAGAATACGGAAGATGCTGCAGAACTCTAATGAAACCAGAGTAGGGATCTCTGATTACAAAATTTCGTATGCTCCCAATAAGATCATGACGGTAGGATTAGGATCGTGTATTGGCACGATCATCTATGATCCTGCGACTAAAATCGGCGGTTTAAGCCATATCATGCTGCCTGATAGTACACCATTTGAGCAAAATGGCAGGGAACTCAATCTTGCCAAGTATGCGAATACGGCATTGCCACTGATGGTTGAGCAGTTAAGAAAAAAAGCACCGCGGGCGCATTTTAAAGCGAAGATCTCGGGTGGAGCGAACATGTTTGGGTTTAAGAACAACTTAACGACAGCAAGTATTGGCCAAAGAAATGCGCAAGCGGTATTAGAGCAGCTGGAGAAGTTGAAGATCCCGGTGGTAGGCCAAGATACAGGCGGCAATAGGGGAAGAACGATGGTGGTAGACCTGAGCAATTTCCAAACGTTGATCAAGGCAGTCAGGGAAGAAGATAGGTATATCTAAAACAGGGCGGAGCAGAGCGCATAAAAGATGAGCATTATCGGACTCCAAACTTATGGGGCGTATTTTGCCCCAAAAGCTTGGAGTTGGATAAGCGGAATCTTTTGCTCTGCGAAGCCCGACTAAAAAGCACAGGGCGGAGCAAACCGGGTAGGCACCGAGCATCATCGGACTCACCTATTATGACGCGGGTTTAAGCGTCGTGATGGGTGAGTTAGATAAGCGGAAGTGGCTGGTTTGCGTAGCTCGACTAAGAAACAGGGCGGAGCTCGACTAAAATCCAATGAACAAGCAGTTTCCCTGAGAGAGAGAAATGCTTGTTCCAAAATAATTGTGAAAAATACACGAAAGGATCCAGACAGCTGATGTATAGAATTTTGATGGTTGATGACTCGGCGTTCATGCGTAAAGTTATTTCTGATATTTTGCATAAGATGCCCAGTGTTGAAACGGTCCAGACCGCGCGCAACGGGCAAAACTGCTTGGATACTTTAAAGTCTGATCCTAACTTTGATTTGATTTTGATGGATGTCGAGATGCCGGTCATGGATGGGATCACGGCACTGAAAAAAATTAAACAGAGTTTCGCGGTGCCGGTCGTGATGCTTTCGGCAGTCAGTGCACAAGCGATCACGATCCAAGCACTTGAATTAGGGGCAGCCGATTTTATTGAAAAGCCGGTCAACCTGATGTCCATTGAAAATGAATGGGTAAGAGACCTTTATACCAAGATCAAAAACATTTGTACCCAAGGCAGCCGACCTAGCAAGCCGCAGCCGGTAACCGCGATCAAACGGCCTCAGTCTAAAAGCAGGCCGCAACATCCACAGGCAATTGTGATCGGTTCTTCGACGGGCGGCCCTAAGGCTTTGCTAGAAGTGATCGGGAAGATCCGCCAAACGAAGATCCCGATTTTTATCGTGCAGCATATGCCGGCCGGTTTTACCAAGTCATTTTCGGAGCGCCTGAATGAAGAATCAGGGGCGCGGGTCGTTGAAGCAGAAGATGGGATGCTGATCAAAAATCAGATTTACCTGTGTCCAGGTGATTATCACATGACGCTGTCTGGGAGACGAATCTGTTTGGACCAGCGCGCTAAACGCCATGGGACCCGGCCAGCAGTCGATTATTTATTTGAATCGGCAGCTCCGTTATATACTGACCAACTGGCAGCTTTTATCTTGACTGGCATGGGTCATGATGGAACAGCAGGTTTGCAAAAAATCACACAGTCCGGCGGATACGCGATCGCCGAAGATGAAGCTTCCTGTACGGTCTTTGGCATGCCGCGTGCTGCTATTGCTGCTCAGGTAGTAGATGAAGTTATGAGCCTAAAAGAAATTGGGCAAACATTACAGGCAATCGTTAGGTGATGAAAGTGGAACAAAATTTTAATGAGTTCAATCGCTGGGTCGAGCGCAAATATCACATCCACTTGGATGATTATAAGGATCGACAGATGCAAAGGCGGATCAATAATATCATGGAAAGAAATCAAATCGCGACTTTGAGCGACTATGAACGCTTGTTAGATGAGGACCCAGTCAAAAGGGCTGAATTCATCGAGCATCTCACGATCAATGTGACTGAATTTTATCGCAACCATGAATTGTTTAAAAGCTTTGAAAAATATCTGGTTACTCAACTGGCACCGCAGTTTGATTCCTTGAAACTATGGAGTGCTGCCTGCTCGACTGGGGCTGAACCTTATACACTCGCCATGATTTTGGAGAAAAATCGACTGCTGGGCCAGATCACTGCTACAGATATTGACCATGATATTTTGCAGAAGGCACGTAAGGGTGAATACAGTCAGGCAGAACTGAAAAATGTCAGTCCGGCCGATATCAGGCATTATTTTATGGAACAGACACCTGGACAATTTCAAGTAGGATTACCTCTTAAAAAACGGGTCAGTTTCAAGAAACATGATTTGTTAGCTGATCAATATGAGACAGGCTTTCATGCCGTTATCTGCCGGAATGTCACGATTTACTTTAAGCCGGAAGCACGCGACCGGGTGTACCGCAATATTAGTGAAGCTTTAGTCCCGGGGGGAGTTTTATTTACGGGTGCGACAGAAACGTTGAATTCTATTGATAAATTGGGGTTTGAAAAAGTTGATTCATTTATTTATAGAAAGAAATAAGTACAGACCAATTCGTGTCTAAAATCAATTAATTTGAATGGGGGGACCGATAAATGGCTGACGATAATAGTGTCTACCGTGATATCTTCTTTGAAGAAAGTGAAGATAATTTACAACAATTAAATGATAATATCCTGGAACTTGAAAATGAACCTGAAAACAAGGATCTGATCAATGAAATTTTTCGTGCGGCGCATACTTTGAAAGGTATGTCGGCTACCATGGGTTACAATGTGATGAGCAAATTAACCCATAAAATGGAAGACATCTTTGACTTGTTTAAATCCGATAAATTAAAAGTAACTAGTGACCACATCTCATTGATCTTTCGGTGCCTAGACAAACTCACCGAGTTATTAGACGGCTTAAGAGATGATGAAGAACAAACTGACGCTTTGATCATGGACTTGTGGAATGAATTAGACGAGGTCGAAAAGCAAGTCGCGAGTGGAGCGCCAGTCTCAGCTGAAATTGCCGCAGCAATGAAAGAAGCTGAGATCACCAACCCGACAAAAGACCTCCAGCTGCTATTCTCGGCGCTTGAAGATGCCGACCTTGATGTGATCGAACAGGCTAAGGTTCAGCACGTCAATGCAATTAGTGCCGCTGTCCGGATCGATCCGGAGTCGATGTTAAAGGGACCACGCGCTTTTCTTGTGATCGAGAAGCTGGATAACGAAGGAGACATCATCCACACGGAACCAGCGCCAGATAAGTTGGAAGACGGCGAATTTGAAACCGACTTTAAGCTGGTGATCCTCACGGAGAGCAGTCCGGAGCAGATCAAAGAATTGATCGAGTCAAGCAGTGAGATCGCAGAGGTCATCACGGCACCATTTGACGAAAAGACGCAGGTCTCAAAAATTACTCAGCCAGAAAATCCAGCGGCTGAACAAACAGCAACGAGTCAGGCGCCAGAAGCAACTCAAAAACAGACAGCTAAAACCGTGGCAAAGAAAAATGCCGCTCACGGGAAGAATACTAAAAATCAGTCGATTAGAGTCGATTTATCACGTTTAGACCGCTTCTTGAACGTGGTTTCTGAACTGGTCGTCTACCGTAACCAATTGGAAGACGCTAATAGCCGACAAAATGTTGAAGAAGCACACGAATCTTTAGAACAAGTTTCGCGACTGACTTCCGAGCTGCAAGATCTGGTTTTGAAGATCCGAATGCAGCAGGTTAATGTGGTCTTTAGCCGATTTCCTAGGATGGTCCGAGATCTGTCCAATCAGCTGAATAAGAAAATGGCGCTGGAAATTGAAGGCGAAGACACCGAATTAGACAAGACCGTAGTTTCTGAATTAAATGAGCCCTTGATCCATTTGGTCCGTAATTCTGCCGATCATGGGATCGAAGACGCAGAAACCAGAAAACGCTTGGGTAAACCGGAAGAAGGCAAAATCAAGCTTTCAGCTTACCAAGAGGGTAATAAGGTTTTGATCACGCTGACTGATGACGGGCAAGGCTTGAATCCGCAAGTCATGAAAGAGACTGCTGAAAAACGCGGGATCGATACGACTGGAATGAGTGATAAAGAGCTGCAAATGCTGGTTTTTGATCCAGGTTTCTCAACGGCTAAGAAAATTACCAATATTTCTGGCCGTGGGGTTGGCTTGGATGCCGTTCAGGCCAAAATCGATGAACTGGGCGGGTCGCTTGAAGTTGAAAGCAAAGTTGATGTTGGGACCAAAACAGTGATCAAATTACCGCTGACACTGTCGATCATTCAAGCACTAATGGTCAAATTAGGCGATGAAACATTTGCGATCCCGCTAGACGTAGTTGAGCGGGTCGAGATGATCCAAGCGGACAACATCTTACAAACCGCCAGTCAAGAGGTTTATCCCTTGCAAACAGGCTTGACGCCCGTTATTCGCACCGCACGGGTCTTGGGCTTGCCAGAAAATGAAAGTTCAAAGAAGTATATGATTTTGATCAAGAGTGACGAGAAGAACTTTGGGATCGTGGTCGATCAGTTGATCGGGCAGCAAGAGATCGTGATCAAGAAGATCGATCCAATGTTACAACAGGTCAAACGTTTCCAGGGTGCGACGATCTTGGGAAATGGGTCGATCGCGTTGATCTTAGATGTGAATACGATCTGCAAAGGCGTTTAGGTGAAGGCAAATGGCATATTCAGACATACAATTAGATGCACTGAAGGAAACGATGAATATTGGCGGCGGTAAGGCAGCAACGACTATTTCACAAATGATCGGCAGTGTGATCCGCATGCGGGTCCCGGAAGTCACGATCTTGAGCTATAGCGAGCTGTATGCCCAGGTCATGGCAGACGATCAAGAGGTTTATGCAGTTCTTAGTTCGATCGAAGGTGAGCTCAAGGGTGCGATGCTGTTTGTGATCACCAACGCGGCTGCCAAGGATCTTTCTGGCTTGATGGTCGGAACAACAGAAGAGTTAAGTGAAGAGATCAAGGTTTCGGCAGTTAGTGAGCTGACTAATATCGTTTCCAGCTCTTTTCTGACCTCGATCGGCGGACTATTAGATAAAAAAATTAAACCCGAAGTACCTTGCTGTTCCTATGATGTGTTTGGTGCTGTGATCAGCAGTGCATACATGGAATTCGATCAGTTTGGAGATGAAGTGATGGTGATCAGAAATGAATTTAGCTATGATAGCAAACAGCTGGAAGCATCGTTGTACTTCATTCCTGAAGTTGGAGTCATTGATAAAATAATTAAAGCACTTGGAGTTTGAGAGGAGAATGTTAAGTGGCAAAGAAAGTATTGATCGTGGATGACGCTGTATTTATGCGGATGAAATTAAAGGATATTTTGGAAAAAAACGGGTATGAAGTTGCTGGGGAAGCTAAGAACGGCCAAGAAGCTTTTGACTTGTACCAATCTGAAAAGCCGGACTTGGTGACGATGGATATTACCATGCCTGACGTTGATGGGATCCAAGCGGTGAAGATGATCAAGGAATTTGATGCAGCTGCCAAGGTAGTAATGTGCAGTGCGATGGGACAGCAAGGAATGGTAATGGATGCGATCAGAGCCGGGGCGGTTGATTTTATCGTGAAGCCATTTGACACGGATCGTGTAATCAAGGCGTTGGATAAGGCGCTGAACTAAAACAGGGCGGAGCGAAGCGATTAGAAAGTGAGCATTATCGGACTTCAAGCACATAGTGCGGTTTGTGCACTGTGAGCTTGAAGTTAGATAAGCACAACTTTCTGCTTCGCGGAACCCGACTAAGAAAAACAGGGCGGAGCAAACCGGGTAGACACCGAGCATTATCGGGCTCATTCATTACGACGCGGGTTTAAGCGTCGTGATGGATGAGTTGGATAAGCGGAAGTATCTGGTTTGCGGAGCCCGACTAAAAAAACAAGGCGGAGCATGGCGTTCAGAAGACGAGCACTATCGGGTTTTGACATTATAGCGCGTTTTTTGCGCTGTGATGTTGAAACTTGATAGGCGGAATCTTCTGCCATGCGGAGCCCGACTAAAAACACAGGGCGGAGAGGAACGGTTAGAAAGTGAGCACTAGCAAGTCCTGGCATTATAGCGTGGTTTTAGCGCTATTATGCTGGGACAGGCTAGGCGCAACTTTCTGTTCCTCGGAGCCCGACTAAGAACACAGGGTTCCGTGAGTCTTTCTGCTTCATGGAGCTCTAAAAAGGGCAAAGCCTTTCCAGACTGTAGGTCCTAGAGTTGTCTGATAAATTAAGAAAGGATGTGTTTTGTGTGCAAATGATCTTGTTCAAAATGAACGATAAGCAATACTTAATCTCGGCTGCTGCCGTAGAAGAAGTTGTAGACACTGTTCAAATCACCAAAGTTCCCCTTGCCCCAGTCTGGGTCAAGGGTTTGATCAATTTCCGCGGTACGGTATTGACGGTCATTAGTTTGGCCGAATTGGTTGGGTTGCCACAATCGCAAACTAATCGTAATATTATGATTATGAGAAAAGATGACGAGCAGCGGGGGTTGTTGATCGATGAAGTGATCGAGGTTTTAGATGTTGCTCCAGATGAGATCCAGTTAGGAGAAGAGCAAGCAACACCGTACTTTACCGGGGTAGTGACTTTGGAGGATCAGCAGACGATCGCAGATGTCATAGATGTGACCGACAAAATTTTTAGTTAGGGGAGTTAATAAATGAGCGAGAGGGAGTGTCTTTGTGGATCAAGTGTTATCACAGCAAGAAATCGATTCACTTTTGAGTGCCTATGATTCTGGCGAGCTAGATGAAGAAGTGATCGAAAACGAACAAAAAGAGGAAACTCAGGCGAAGCCGTATGATTTTAGGAGACCAACGCGTCTATCTAAAGAATATATCAATACCTTACACATGATTTTTGAGGACTTTGCCAAGATGAGCGGAAATGTTCTGTCAAATATCTTGCGAACTAACTTTGATATGCAATTGGCCTCGATCGAGCAAATCAGTTATGACGAATTTATCCATTCTATTCCGCGTGTCACGATGGTTGGAATGTTTAATGCGTCTCCCTTAAAGGGTTCACAAATGATTGAGATCAACCCGCAGTTATGTATGACTTTCATTGAACTGCTCTGTGGCGGATTTGACCAGGAAAATAACCGCAAGCAGCAACCTTCTTTGGATAAAAATGGTTTTACAGAAATCGAAATGTCCTTGCTGGAAGGGGTCATGGAAGAGTTCTCCAAAATTTTACAGTCTGTCTGGAAAGAAGTTGTTTCCTTAGATGTTAAGCTTGATGGTCTGGAAACTAACCCACAGTTAATGCAGACTCTGTCTCCGAATGAACCGGTCGTCTTAGCGACTTTTACCGTGCAAATCTTTGGCGTTTCGACCTTTATTAACCTCTGTATTCCTTATGTTTCATTTGAAGGGATCTTGGATAAGTTGAGCTTACATAATTGGTTCGATACTAGCCAACAACTGACTGCAGCCGACCAAAGCGAACTAAAACGCGGCTTGAACAAGATCGAATTGCCGATCAGTGTGCTGCTGGGATCGACGGAAATGGATCTGGCTGATTTTCTGAAATTAGAGCCGGGTGATGTGATCAAGCTAGATTCGAAGATCACTCAGCCGCTGGACGCATTCGTGGAAGAACGACCATTTTATCAAGTTAAACCAGGCAAGCAAAATGGCCAGTTAGCGGTTGAATTATTGAGTAAAATCGAGGGGGAAGAGGAAGAATGACTGAGAGTTTAACACAAGAGCAGATCGATGCGATGATGAGAGGCGAGAGTGACCAGGAAAAAGGAGTGCAGGAACCGGCTGAATTATTAGAGGGTCTTGACCAACAGGGTGTGAAGGATCTGATCGGAGAAGTCGGCAATATTTCGATGTCACAGGCAGCAACGACTCTCTCATCGATTTTAGCCCACCGAGTTGCGATTACAACGCCTAGGGTTTCCAAGATTCATTTTGGGGACCTTTTAGACGGGATCGATGCACCCAAAGTTGCAACGACCGTCGAATTTCGCGAGGGCTTAGCCGGAACAAACTTAATGTTGTTGGAAGTCAGTGATGCAACGATCATTGCAGACTTGATGATGGGTGGTAATGGACAACCGGAATCCACCGAGTTTACCGACGTTGAGTTGAGCGCGGTTGGTGAAGCAATGAACCAAATGATCGGTTCAGCATCTACTTCGATGGCAACGATGATCAACCGTAAAGTTGATATTCTCCCGCCCAATGTTCATCTCTGGGAAAAGCCGGACGATGTGAGTGAAGATTCTTTGGACAGACAAGCCGAGATCTACTGTATTTCATTTAAGTTAGATGTCGAAGGTTTGATCGAAAGTGAAATCATGCAGATTTTCTCTTTACCGATGGTCAAAGATATTGTCAAAGCGATGATGTCGGATAAGGCAACGGTGGTTAGACGCGAAAATCAAGCGGAAACTAAAGCAGAAACTAAAGCAGCTCCGACCCCGACTCAACCTGTAAGACAAGAACAGCCAAGTCAGACTAAAGCAGAGGCAAGTAACGTGCAAATTTCTAAACCAGAATTTGAAGAATTATCCAACCATCAAGAACTTGAGGGGGATAACATGGATTTGATCTTAGATATTCCCTTAAACTTAAGTGTTGTTTTAGGACGAACTAAAAAGAGCGTGCGCGACATTTTAAACTTTAATACCGGTTCAGTCATTGAATTAAATAAATTGACTGATGAACCGTTGGAAATCATGTTAAACGGCAAACTGATCGCAACTGGTGAAGTGGTTGTGATCAACGAAAACTTCGGTGTGCGGATCAATAAAATCGTCTCACAGAAGCAAAGGATCAATAAAATTAATTAATTTAGAAAAAAAGTTGAACTTTGTGTTTAACTTTTTTTTTTTTGTCCGATATAAATAGTTGTAGAACAAAAGATGAAGGAGGAAACCTTATGAAAATTAATTCAGATCTGACTGCGATCAACGCTAACTTAGCTAACCGGCTCTATCAACAGGCTGCTCCAAAGAAAACTGCTGCAGGTTCAAAGCAGCATTCTAATGTTGATCTGTCAGAAACAGCTCAGCGCATTCAAAAAGATGCTAAGTGTGACAACTTGGGCAATGATGTTGATCAAGACAAGGTTGCTCGTATTAAACAGCAAATAGCTGACGGGACTTATCAGGTATCCCCCGCAAAAATTGCTCAGCACATGATCGATGAAATGAGATAGGCAGGCCAAAGGAATGAATGAAAAAACCTTTCAAGTAAAATTACGGCAATTTATCAGGCTTTTGAAACAAGAACAGAAATTTTTAATTGCTGATGATGGGGCTGCTTTAACCGAATTGGTTCCCAAAAAAGCTGATTTTGTTCCGCTTTTCGACCAGTATGCAGGAGACATCGGCCAAACGACCAGGGAATTGATCCAAGAGATCCAGGAATTGCAAGAGACGAACTTATTGTTGACTCAGCAGGCCTTAGCTTACCAGCAAAAAATCATGGAGACGATCCAAAAAAGCTTAGCCAAGCAAGAAGTGCCTTACGGCAAAGCTGCCAAGCAGGTTCAGTCTGCGGAACACGCTGAGATCCCTGCAGCAATCGTCGATCAGTCTTTTTAAAACAGTGCAAGCTTGGACTTTAATTAGGGGTGGTCAATTCTTTGACCGCAAGTATTTTTAGGAGGCAAATGATATGTCAGGTTTATTTGGCACCTTAAACACCGCGCGCAGCGGGTTAGACGCCAACCAAGTTGCTTTACAGACAAGCAGTCACAATATCGCGAACACTAACACAGACGGCTATACCCGGCAACGGGTCGATTTAGGGACGAAGATCCCTTACCATAAAACCGGCGTTGGTCTGATCGGAACAGGGGTTTCGGCTAACGGGGTAGAACGGATCGTGGATGACTTTGTGCGTTCACAAGTTCGTGATTCGAATGCAAATTATAATTTTAACGTCCAGAAATCAGATGTTTTAGGTTTGCTGGAAGATGCTTTGCACGAACCGTCTGACGATGGTGTGATCACTCAGCTCAATAATTACGCGGACAGTTTGCAGAAACTTGCAGACAATCCGGAACTGGACACGGCTAAAACGAATGCCGTGCAAATGGGTGTTTCTTTAGCGACTTACATTCAATCGATTGCTAAACAAGTTGGTAAGGTCAATGGCGATACGCAATCGCAATTATCTAAAACAGTACTTGACTTTAACCAAATGGCTGGTGAGTTGGCTAATTTAAACCAGCAAATCTATGACAGCCACTTGGATGATGAAACACCAAATGACCTCTTAGACCGCCGGGACAGCTTGTTGAAAGACATGTCCGGTCAAGCCGATATTACCGTTGCTTTTGACAACTATGGACGCACCACCGTTTCGATCGGTGACCAAGAGATCGTCAATGGCAAATTAGGGGTGCAGCAGAAACTAAGTGTTGTCGTGGGTGCTGCTGCCGGGACAGCTGAGATTTATCCTGACGGTGATGAAACACAATCTAAGCAAGAGATCACGGGCAACTTTGCAGTTGGGGATGTAGTTTTGTCTGCGGCTGATGGCACGGAAAACTATTCCGTACTAGAAGTTAAATCGGGTTCGATCGGCGGGTTACAGGAATCATTAGCCGAGGTACAAGCACATCAAGATGAATTGAATTCTTTTGTGAACGGCTTGATTGCCTCACAAAATATCGTTTATTCCGAGGGAACGAACGCGACAAATGCCTTCTTTGAATCGGATGATCCGACAAACCCGGCTTTATCTTTACGGGTCAACCAAGATCTAGTTAAAGACCCAGGAAAGATGAAGGTTGGCGCGGGGGCAGATCCTGCGGATGGCGATAACAGTTTAGCTTTGGCGATGGCAAAATCATTGAAAGCTAAACTTGATTATCCTGTTGATCCCGCGGACTTACTGACGAACTTTGACCCGACGAGTTTGACCTTCACGGCTTCTGAACAAGGAATGACTGTCGCCGGTTCCTATAACAGTATCGTGACTAAAAATGGGATCTCCAAGCAAAAGGCTGACAATATGGCTTCGGCTCAATTAACAGCTTTGAATCAGCTGGAATATAAAGATCAAGCAGCTTCAGGGGTTAACTTGAACGAGGAAATGTCTGACGTGATCAGATTCCAGCAGGGTTTCCAGGCAAACGCCAGATTATTAACCGTTGTTTCTGATATGTTGGATACTTTGATCAATAGAACGGGGGTGTAATGGATGAGAGTTTCAAGTAAGATGGAATATTCTGATTTTATTCGCAATTTAGAATTAAGTACCAATAAAGTTCAAAAAACAATGAACCAGTTATCAAGTTTAAAAGAGGTCAACAAGGCTTCAGATAACCCGTTATTGGTGGCTAAGATCTTGGATCTCAACGTTTCAATTGCGCAAAACAAGACATACGGCCAGACGATCTCTGATGCTAATCAATGGTCGCGCACGCAGGATTCAGCTTTGGACAGCGTTTCGAACTTGATGTTGCGGGTCCGTGACCTGATCGAATCTTCTGCCAACGCCGGGACAGTCACTTCAGACAGCTTGGCGGCTAACAAGCGCGAGATCTCAGAGTCGATTTCCGGGATCGTCGATGCTTTGAACACGAACTTCGATGGCCGTTATGTTTTTGGCGGCAGTCAAACTCAAAAAGCACCATTCTCACTGATCAAAGATGCAGACGGCAACGCGGTCAGCATTCAGTATCTGGGGAATACTTCTGACCTGACACGCGAGATCTCTGACGGTGTTGACTTAGACCTAGCAACCAACGGCTCTCACTTGATGAATTCCGATGGTACATCTGGAGTCGCAGCTGATGGCAGTGGCGGATTGACAACTTTCTTTTCAGACTTGATCTCCACCTTGGATAATGGTGATCCGAACGGTGATCTATCCACCCGCTTCATGAAAGAAGTCGATGATTTTGCCGGCAACTTTACTAATTATCGTGCAAAGGTCGGTTCAATAGAGAATAGGCTGCAATCCGCGGCTGACCGAAATGATACAGAAAAAAATTCATTGGCAGAAACTTTGTCAAATAAACAAGACGTGGATGTTGCACAGAAATACATGGAGTATCAGAATCAAATGCTATCGTACCAATCGACTTTAGCGATGGGTACACAGATTATGCAAACAACTATTTTGGATTATTTGAAGTAGGCAAGTACAGTTGCAAGGCTGTTGGGGGTTGTTGTTTTACTGAGAAGTTCTGAAATTAAATTGATTGCTGGGAACAGGTCTGGGGGGACACTGAGACCAGCAGTCTAAGTCAGGGCTAAGCATCATAGGGGGTGCTTAGCCCATTTACAAGTTAAAAATTGAGCATTATCCGGAGCTGTCAAGCTGGTTTTTCTTTTGCCGCTTGTGCTCTGGCGGAAATTTTTAGGAAAGTGCAGGGGACAAATAGTGGCACAAGAAAAGAAAACTCTTAAAAAGAAGAGTATTGGCGGATATATCTTACTGGTATTAATGCTAGTAACGCTGATTCCAGCAATTATTGTGGAGGCAGTCTCGTTTTATACTACACGCTCGCAGCTCATTGAGAAAAATGATCGTTTAAAACAGACGGCGGTCAATGTGATCAAAACACAACGGCAGAACTTGGAAGGCAGCACCTTGGTGCAGATAGATTCTTTAAAGAAGCAGTCTGAAATCAAGTCTGATGCTTCTTTGGATAAAGTACAGCAAGTTTTAAAGATTGCGAATGGCGGCACGCGCAGAAATATTACCAACTTAATGTATGTCAATTCTAACGGAACGTATACTTATTCGAATTTCCCTATGCCTAAAAACATGGAAATTTTATCTCAAGATTGGTATCAAAAAGCCAAGACCAAAGGTTTATACTGGTCGGAGCCATACTTTGATCCCGCCATCAAACAATACAGTGCCAGCGTCTCACAGAAAATTATTGACAGTAAGGGACATGCCCATGTGATCGCAGCAACAGTCTCATATGCTGCGGTCGAAGAGGCTATTGCTGATCTCAAAGTTGGGACTAGTGGTCAGGCAGCCGTCATTACTTCTCAAGGACGAGTTTTGATCAAGCATAATACCGGTAAAGGCAACCATGCTTTTAAATCTGGAGAAATGATCAATAAAACAGCAGTCTATAAGGCAGTCGCAAAGTCTAATAAGCGCAAAGGAACGATTGCTGTGCCAGGGCATAGTGCAGTCGGTAAGGTGACCTTCGATAAGGGCATGCCGGGCAGCACAACTTGGACCATCGCTCAGATGAACGATGATGACCTATCAGGCGGCAAGAGTGCCATGCTGCTGACAATAGCTCTCGTCTTGTTAGCAGTCATTATCTTAGGCTACCTTGTTTCTTCAAAGATGACAGCAGTCGTCAGGAAAGTTCTGGGTGTCTTTGAAAAGGCCTTTAGTGACGCTGGTCAGGGTAAGATCCATTACCTGCCGTCTAATAAAAAAGAGTTGGAACCTGCTAAAGGGTACTTCCAACGCATGGGACAAAAGATGGCTCTGGCTTCATATGATGGACATGAATTTAACCGCGTTGCTGCCAGCTATAACGACATGATTGCGTCTGTTTCGACGCTGATCAGCCAGGTACAAAATGAATCAGACGTTGTTTCAGATAAAGCTGCCTCATTGTTGGATCTTTCCAAGCAGACGACGACAGCTTCAGAAGAAATTGCCCAGACGATCACAGAAATTGCTGAAGTTACCGGTTCACAGGCCAAGGAAACGACAGAAAGCGTTGATCAAGTGCAAAACATTACCGCTAATATCGGCAATGTGAACGCGAATATCCAGGTTTTAGCTCAGTCTGCCAGCGAAGCTTCTGAAATCGGACAAAATAACATGGATATTATGGACAAGGTCAATACCAACTGGAGCGACCAGCTAAATGGTATGAAAGACTTGATGGAAAGCGTTAAGCAGATGGATAGTGATGTCCAAAATATCACGAAGATCGTTAACGTGATCAATGATATCGCGCGCCAGACCAATCTCTTGGCTTTAAATGCCTCGATCGAAGCTGCAAGTGCCGGGGAAGCAGGTAAAGGCTTCTCAGTCGTTGCTGCTGAAATTAGAAAATTGGCCGAGGAAAGTAATAACTCTACCAAGGAAATTGAAGCGATCATCGCTCAGATCAGAAATCAATCAACAGACATGGTGCAAAAGACGACCTCCTCGCTGGAAAACGGTGAAAAACAGACGACGTTGATCGTTGATGCAATCAAGTCCACGATGAATGTCTACCAGCACAATGAATCCATGAGCGAAAATGTGCATGAATTGACGAGTGGGGCGGCAGAAATTGTGGATACGCAAGCTGCCATTTTAGAAAAATTGGAAAGCATTTCTGCTTCGACTCAAGAAAATGCGGCAGGTACCGAAGAAGTATCCGCTAATTCAGAAGAAGTGCAAGCTACGATGGACGAGTTTACTGACCACGTGGCCAACCTGCAAAGCAGTGCTGCACAATTGAAGAAGTATACTGATGAATTTGATTTGGAAAAATAAATTTTAGGTTTCTGCGACTAGCTTGAATGCAAGCTGATCGTTCAGACACACAAAAGCTCTCCTGCAACATGAACCGAAGATGATTCGGCAACGTTGATGGAGAGCTTTTTTGTGGATATTTGAGTTTAATTTTGCCAGCTGATGATGACTGCTTGGGGGCCGGCGTATGCCAAAACTGTTGGCGTGATAATTTTCTCTTTGATCTCGAGCTGGGGCAAACGACTGGTTAAAGCCTGCCGATAAAAACGGACAGTAGCCTTGTCTGCAGCTGCCAGCGTAATTTGTTTTGCCTTTTTGCCAATCATTTCTGTCGTCGCCGCGATGATTTTTTTGGTCCAGGGACTATTCAGAATAATTTCGAGTTCGCCTGACTGTGAAAATTTCAGGATAGATTTTTCGCGGGCCAGCTGACCGCTTAGAGTATGGCGGCGTGCGATCGAACCCATTTTATGCAGATCTTTTAAATCATCCGCCAATAACAAGGTGTGGAGCTGCGCGCGCCGCTGCTCTAGTTGAGGGAGAATTTCCGATAGACTTTTGCCTTTTGCGACAAGTGACGCTGCGTACTCGACCAAAAGACCCTCACTTTCACCTAATGAGCGCGAATCGAAGAGCTGAACATTAAGCGGTAGATCGTTGTGGTCCGCCAAGTGGTGCAGTTTTGACCCTAGACCGCTGATCGAATGAGCAATGTGGATGATCAAAACGTCAGTAAATCCTTGACCATAAAGCTGCATGAGCAAGGCTAAAATTTCAGTGAGCGGGATCTGTTCTTCGGTCAACATATTGCCGCGAGTTCGCGCAAGTTCGGCCAGCTTTGCTGGAGCGGGCAGTTGGCCTTCTGACCAGGCTTGATCGTTTAAGAGCAGCGGGATCTCTAAGATCCTGATATTTGTTTGGGCGTCCGTTTGTTCACTGAGCCAAGCGGCGCTATCTGTCAAGATTGCAATTTTCATCAGTTTATCCATTCCATCAAAAATTAGCAGCATTATCGCTCGATGTTCAGTGGGGCTCAAAGTTTCTTGTTTTGGGCCCGACGGTAAAGGCTGACTATGCATCAAATTATAACACGGATCCTAACTTGATAAAGGTACACCTTTTTCCTATACTTAATGATGCAAGTTAATGGTGGTTCGTAAACATCCCACCTAAAAAAACTAGGAGGTTTTTTTGAAGTGACACAAAGAAATAATAAAATAGCTGATCTGACTAAGATCGCGCTAGTCGCAGCACTCTATGTGGTGCTGACAGTCGTATTGCTCCCTTTCAGCTATGGGCCGCTCCAATTTCGTTTATCGGAAATGCTGAATACCTTGGCGGTTTTTAATAAACGATATATCTGGGGCGTGACCTTGGGCTGCTTGATCGCAAATTTATGGTCCTCAATGGGTGCCGTGGATATGATTTTTGGTACGTTGCAGACTTTAGCTATGACTTGGTTGAGCTGGTATGTGGGGCAGCATCTTCGCTCTTTACCAGCTAAACTGGGGGCAACGGTCATGATCTGTACCTTGATGTCTTGGGCAGTCGCCTTGGAGTTGCATTTGGTCAGTCAGGTACCTTTTTGGCTGACATATTTGACAGTTGGGATCGGTGAATTCGTGGTCGTGGTGATCGGTGCGGTACTGATCTGGCTGATCGCACGCACAGTGGACCTTAGCAAGTAACAAATAAGAGGAGAAAGGCGAATAGATGCTGACCTTAATTTTTCTAATACTTTTGGTTTTGATCTTTTGGGGAATGCTGAAATTTTTCTTAAATGTCGGCTGCGGTTGTTTATTAGGGCTGCTTTTGCTGGCGATTTTAGTGGCAATCCTTTAATCCCAAGGCGATGGAATATTTCAGCAGAAATAATTTTTGCTGAAAATTATTTGCTTATGCTGGACTTACCTCCAGATAAGTAAGATGTGGAGGTACATCGGCGTACCAGCAGTCCAGACTATTTTGAAAATTGCTGTGCCGTCAGTGTCAGACCAATCATGGTTTATAGAATTACAAAAAACTGGTACTAGAAGCTTCACATTGGAAATCTTCTAGTACCAGTCTATTTTTTAGTGTTAATTAATTAGATAGTTTGAGTTCAGGGTCTAAATCGTGTTTACTGTTTTTGTAGTCCGTTGATCGCGGTGTCAATACGAGTGATCGCATTATTGACGTCTTGCTGAGAAGCTGCGTCAGACTTGATGACGCCATTTCCGCGCTGAGCTGCAACTTGCAATGCTTCTAGTGATGCGTCAGTATAAACACCATTAGTTTGGAGATACTTGTTTGCCTCTTGGAGTTTAGCCTCAAGCGGCTGTTTATTGACATTTTGGTCCGACTTCTTCTGCAAACCGTTGATTGCTTGGCTGATCCGCGCGATGGCATTATTGACGTCTTGCTGGGAAGCTGCGTCGGACTTGATGATGCCATTCCCGCGTTGTGCTGCGACTTGCAAGGTTTCTAGTGATGCTTCAGTATAAACACCATTAGTTTGGGGATACTTGTTTGCCTCTTGAAGTTTAGCCTCAAGCGGCTGTTTATTGACATTTTGGTCTGACTTCTTCTGCAAACCGTTGATTGCTTGGCTGATCCGCGCGATGGCATTATTGACGTCTTGCTGGGAAGCAGCGTCAGACTTGATGACGCCGTTACCACGCTGAGCTGCAACTTGCAAAGCTTCTAGCGAGGCGTCAGTATAAACACCATTAGTGTAGAGGTACTTATTAGCTTCCTGTAATTTGGCTTCTAATGGTTGTTTGTTAACTTCTTGGCCCGAAATTCTTTGCAAGCCGTTAATTGCTTGGCTGATCCGCGCGATGGCATTATAAATATCTTGCTGGGAAGCCGCATCGGACTTGATGACGCCATTTCCGCGTTGAACTGCGATCCGTAAGTTTTCTAATGAAGCTTTGGTATAAACACCATTGGTGTAAAGATACTTGTTAGCTTCTTGGATCTTGGCTGAGAGGGCAGTCTTATCAACCTGTCCAGTCGAAGGTTGCGAAGGCTGCGGTTGACTTGGCTGTGCCGGTTGAACTGTGATCTTTCCCCCGGTAAACTTCAAGGTGTTGCCGGCATAAATCAAGTCTATATTAGTAATACTGTTCAACTGTGCGATTTGTTGCGGGGTTAATGTTGTACCCTTGGCCTTCAGAGCTTCAGAGATCCCCCACAAGGTGTCCCCAGATCTGATCGTGTAGACCGTTTGCGGGTCGCTGATTTGACCAGCTATTTGGTCGGGAGAATTAGCCTGCCAATCATCAGCTCGTGCAAGTGTCGGCACAGCAAATAACGCTCCAGCACATAAAGCCGTCAGCGTTCCAGACCTTAATATTTTAGTTAATTTATTTGCGTGTCTTAAATTTGAGTCGTCATCCATGTGGTATAACCTCCATTCAAATTTCAGTGATACCTTCTGTCATTTGACCTAGTGACCTTGGTCTCAAACATTTTTGTGCTTGTTTTGCAAGCCCCCCTTCAAGCAGCTAGGGAATATTTCCCTGCTTCTATTTGCATGCTAGCACTTCTCTCATATAAGTCAAATCTTAAGGTGTTTATAAAAATAAAACGATTTATTTTTTTGGAAAAAGTGCTAGAAATTAGACGGGATCGTCTGATCGAACTAAAATTTGAACAATAATTGAAATTTAGCGCCGTGTCTGTGCGGGTAAATGATAGAATTAAACAGAGTTGTACTACGCGGATATTAGTCAAGCAGGGTTGGGAGAGAGAACGGATGAAGCACATTGTGACAGGGATCGTTGCGCATGTTGATGCTGGAAAGACCACTTTATCGGAAGGGCTGCTGTTTCAAAGCGGCGGTCTGCGTAAAATGGGGCGTGTTGACACGGGTGATGCTTTCTTGGATCCGGAAAAATTGGAGAAGCAGCGGGGGATCACGATTTTTTCCCACCAGGCTGAATTATCTTGGCATGACCTTTCATTGACGCTCTTAGATACACCAGGGCACGTGGATTTTGCCGCCCAGACCGAGCAAGTGCTCAGCGTTTTAGATTACGCGATCTTGGTCATTGAAGCAGCTGCGGGAGTCCAGGCTTATACCTTGACCTTGTGGCGTTTGCTGAAACGGTACCACGTTCCGGTCTTTATCTTTGTTAACAAAATGGATCAAAGTTTGCAGCAGCAAACAGAGATCATGGGGCAGCTGCAAGAGAAGTTAGCAGAGGGCTGTTTGGATTTCACCCAGGTGACCCAAGGAGACCCTGCAAAAGAAGAGTTAGAAGCTTTTTATGAATCGGCGGCCATGCAAAATGACACGGTCTTAGCTGATTTCTTGGAAAACGAGCGCGTCACAGACGCTCAGCTGCAAGCAATGATCCAGGACCGTGAACTGTTTCCTTGTTTTTTCGGGTCGGCCCTTAAAATGCAGGGGATCGAGACCTTGCTGCAAGGTCTGGCAAGATGGACACTGGCCGCGCAAGCACCAGACAACGAAGATTTTGGCGCGCGTGTCTTTAAAATTTCTCATAACGAAAAAGGAGAACGATTAAGCTGGCTGCGCTTGACCAGTGGCCGTTTGCAGCCAAAAGACGTTTTGGCAGACGGGCAAAAGGTCAACCAGCTAAGGCAATACAACGGTCTGAAAGCTGCTCCACTGGACCAGGCTCTTGCCGGTGAGGTCTGTGTGATCCCCGGATTAACAGGGACTTACCCAGGTCAAGGGCTAGGAGCTTGCGCAGATGCTTTAAGTCCAGTTCTTGCTCCGGTCTTAAACTATCGCGTTGAGATCGGCGATTTGGATGTGCAAGTCGTGCTGCAAGCTTTGCAGCAGCTTGAAGATGAGGATCCGCAATTACACGTTGTTTGGTCAGAATTTTTGCAGGAGATCCGGGTCCAATTGATGGGGCAGATCCAGCTAGAAATTTTACAAGCCCTGCTTGAACAACGTTTCGGTTTATCTTTGACCTTTAGTCAAGGCAGTATTTTGTACAAAGAAACGATCAAAGGGCCGGTAGAAGGTGTGGGACATTTTGAACCCCTCAGACATTACGCTGAGGTTCATTTGAAATTAGAACCCGCCCCGGTCGGCAGCGGGCTGTCATTTGCCAGCGAGTGTCCCCTAGAGGTCCTATCCAACAACTGGCAAAACCAAGTCCTGGGCAATCTGCAAGCCAAAGAACATTTGGGTGTACTTATTGGAGCTCCTTTAACAGATGTCAAAATCACCTTGGTTGGCGGGAAAGCCAGCAACGTGCATACGGTTGGCGGAGATTTCCGGCAGGCAACCTGGCGGGCGGTGCGTCAGGGACTCATGGAATTAAAAGTTCAAAAGCAGTGTGAAGTGTTGGAACCGTGGTATCAGTTCACACTGACCGTCGGACAAAAACAGGTTGGACGGGCGTTAACTGATATTGAACGAATGCACGGGGAATTTCAGCTGCCTGAGGAAAAGCAAGCCGCAACTGAGCAAGTAGTTTTAACGGGAACAGCCCCGGTTGCGCAAATGCAGAATTATCAGGCAAAAGTCCGCGCCTATACACACGGGCAAGGACAGCTGGAATGTGTTTTTGCCGGCTATCGCGCCTGCCATGATCAAGCCGCAGTAGTTGCCCAAAAGAATTATTCAGCAGTCGCCGACTTAGACAACACGCCAGATTCTGTTTTTTGTGCACACGGTGCAGGTTATCCGGTAGCCTGGGACCAGGTGCCAAAGATGGCGCATTATCCCTATCAAAACAAAGAGTAGAGAATAATCAAAAAAGCAGCACTCAGGTGAAAATCTGAATGCTGCTTTTTTTCTGGCAGGTATTGAAACGAATGAAAGTGTCTGAATTTTATCTAGTGTCTATTATGTAAGTCTTTCGTGCTGCTGCTACACGGCAACTTTTTCTGTTTTGACGACTATAACGTATTCATTGTTAATGAAATTAACCTTGCAGTCCTTGACTTGGTAGTTGGCTAAGGTATGGGCGCACGCGTTTTCGAAAGTCTGGTCTAAATCCTCACCGTGAAAGATATTGATCATTGAGCTATCCACTTGATTCACTCCAATCTATGAATTTGATAAGAAATATAACACATTTATCCAATTAATACATGTTGTTCACAATATGCTTTATTTTGAAAACTTTATTATAATAAGTTTTCTGTGAGGGATATTAAAAATTCTGAATATAGAGTGAAAAAAATATATGTTAAATGCTTTTGGATAATGGACTCGTTTGATGAAAAGCCGTTTGTGTGTAAAGGATGGGAGAGATACGATGCAAGATACAATTGTCAGGTATCCAATCAAGGTCAGCCAGATCAAGGACCAGGATTACAGCTACCAGGTTTATTTGCCGGATTTTCAGGGATACACGGCCGGGATCGACTATGAAAACGCGATTTTTATGGCACGCGACTACATTGGGACACGCAGTATTTGCAGTGATTTGCCAGCTCCAAGTTCAGACCTCCCGCAGGTTGAAGAACCGGAAACTGCTTTATTTGTTAAGGTTAATATTACAGAATTTCGTTTAACGCACGGACTAAAATCGGATGGATATTTGTAAAAAAAACTCTTTTTGGCCCAAAAGCGCAGGTCAAAAAGAGTTTTATCTGTCGGTGTAAGTGGCGATCTCGATCAGATTAGAATCAAGGTCATGAACATAGATCGAAGTCATTTTACCTTCGGAGCCAAAACGTTCGCTTGGTCCGGCAACAATATCCACGAAGTAGCTTTTCAAATGGTTGACAATGTCATCAACTTTGTCTTTAACCACGATACACAAGTCGGCGGCGCCAGGAACCGGGTGAGCTGGCTGCAGATCAGCTGTGACTTCTGCTTGCTGCAAGTAAATCAACTGGTGGCCGCAGCGGATAGTGATGGTTTGAGCGGTACTCTGTTCTGGTAATTCCTGCATGTCAAAAACTTCATGGTAAAATCTGAAGGCTTGATTGACATTGGCAACGGGTAGGACAAGGTGGTCGATACGACTAACTTTCATAAGACTGACACTCCTGCTTTTTTATTTCTACCCCTATTATAGCAAGCAAGCAGACTAATTAACATAGACCTTCCGGTGAACGTAAGTGGCCGTTTTTAGTTGGTCACTTTCCTTCTCCCGATTTTGGACGAATTCTGACTAAATGATTGTGAATTAAAAAAGTTACTTCTAAACTTCTTGTTTGTATCCTT
>NZ_BFFP01000020.1 GCF_003864415.1 Ligilactobacillus salitolerans | reverse complement strand
TTAAAAAGGACAACAAATTAGTGCTTTTTTCGTTAGTTTGGCTCGACAAGCAATTTCGTTGGCTTTGACACAGCTTGATGATGAACTTGCCCAAGAAAAAAGTCAAAACCTGATCCATCAAAAGAAACAAAGGACGATTTTGACTGCTTTTGGAGAGATCAGCTATGTCAGACGGTATTATCGTACTCCTGCTGGCAAAGAAAACTTCTTTGCCTTGGATCGGTTTTTGGGTTTTGAGGGCCGGCAGCGGGTGACCCCGCTGTTAAAATATCTGGTTGCTAAAGCTAGTCCGGGGATGACTAATCGGCATGAGGCTGAAGTCTTTTCGCTCTTGACTCCAGTAACCTTAAGTCATCAAGCTGTTAACCAGATCGTACATGTCACTGGTGCACAGATCAAGGCCCAAAAGGAAAGCGAAGCTGTTCAAGCTCAAGATGCCATTGAAACAAGTCAGCTGACAAAACGTCGCCAAGTCCCTTATTTAGTGGTGACTGGAGATGCTTTATTGTTTAAGGAGTGCGGCAATTTGGTCCGCCATGGTTCACTCCACCGGGTCACGGTCCATGAAGGTAGTCAGAAACTGTTAAAGCGAGACGGACAGCCAGTTAAACAGCGCAAAGAATTGATCAACGCGAAAACTTTCTCAGGCACTGACCGTGAAGCGGTTTTCTGGCAAGCAGACATGTACCTGCATGCCCACTACGATTTGCGAGAAACGGTTGTCATTACTAACTCTGATAACGGCAGCGGTTATACTGCGGACAAGTTTGAACGTTTCGGGAGTGGTGCTAAGCAGTGGATCCATCAACTAGATCATTTTCATGTCCGTCGCAAGCTGGAAGAACGTTTAAGTCAGTCACATCCAGAACTGATTCAAAAGCTATTGCGAGCAGTCTTCCGTGATTACAGCTGGAAGGATGTCGAATTAGTTTTAACTACAATCGATAGTCAATTGAGTACAGATCCTAGTGGAAATTATTTAGCGCGAGCTGAGATCAATAAACTAGCTGAGTATTTAAACCGAAACTGGTCGTCTCTAGAACCTCTCTGGTGGAACGGAAAACTCCATAACCCTGGTGGTTTAGGGACCAGCGAGAGCGGACACCGGAGATACAGTTACCGTTTAAAAGGGCATGGCAAGTACTGGAGTGCGCAAGGAGCAGAGGCGCAAGCTTTGATCATTGATTGCGACAAAAATAATAATTTAGAGTATTACCTGGGATTGCCCCAAGTTGCTTTAAAACGTGATAAATGGAGTTATGACGGTAAATTCATTCTTAAGCTGTTGAGACAGCCCCAGAGGCTCTCAGAACCACACGTGGGAGTAACAGTTGGCAAGGTCGAATTCAACGGTAAGAGATACATGGTATAAAGCCTTTGTTTGGGGGGTGGGGCTTGAGAGCTCTCAAGCCCCACCCCCCAAACAAAGAGAAGAAAAGGAGTCTAAAACAAGTTAAATTATCTGGATAAGGATACAAGCAAGAAGTTAGAAGTAAATTTTTTAATTCACAATTACTTTGCCAGAATTCTTGGGAAATTGAGCGAAAGAAAGTGACCAACTAAAAACGGCCACTTACTGAGAGGATCGGAAACTAGCTAACAGCCGCTAATTGTGGTACGATTAAAATCGCAATTATTTTAATAATCTTGTAGTTAATCTACGGGCTAAAGTAGGTGTACAATAATGAAAATTGCTGTTGTTACAGACAGTACAGCTTATCTTCCTCAAAAAGATATTGAAAAATATAATATTCGGATCGTTCCGATCCCCGTGATCATGGACGGTAAAACCTATCAAGAAGGTATTGACATCACAACGGATCAATTTTTTGAAAAGTTGCGGACGTCTGATTCCTTTCCCAGTACTTCGCAACCATCTGTTGGGGAGTTAGTTGAGTTATATGAAAATTTAGGTGATCAAGGTTATGACACTGTGATCAGTATCCACTTGGCAGCTACGATCTCAGGTTTATTTAACACTTTAAAGACTGTGGTTGCACCCCAGGTCAAAAAAGTCAAAGTTATCCCGATCGATTCTAAAATTACCGTGATGCTTATGGGTAATCTTGTGCTCGAGGCGGCACGAATGGCCCAGCGCGGAGAAAATGTTGCCAACATCATCAAGCGTATCGAACACTTGCAACAGACTATGAATGAATATTTTGTTGTTGATGATTTACAAAACTTAGTCAGAGGCGGCAGGTTGTCTAATGCTTCTGCCTTTCTTGGAAGTGTTTTAAAAATTAAACCGATCTTGACTTTTGACGATCAAGACAAAATCGTAGCTTTTGAGAAGGTCCGCTCTGCTAAGCGTGCATTGAAACGGGTCGAAGATTTGTTCGAGGAACAAGTTAAAGATGCACCATACCCAGTGCGAATGATCGTGATCCATGCTAATGATAAACAAGCTGCTTTAAATTGGCAGAAAAAATTGGCCAAGCAGTATCCACAATATCCGATCGATCTTAGCTACTTTGGACCTGTCATTGGAGCGCATTTAGGTGAGAAGGCTTTGGCCTTAGCGTGGATGGAGGACATCGAGCAATAAAAAAGGAGCATTTGTAAGCAATGATCCAGTTAGGCCTGAAAAGTGGAACAACTGAACGTCAAGTTAAAGATCGGCTGCAGTATCAGCCAGACGTTTTCGAGTTTTATACCAATGAAAATGATTTTACTGTCGAAGGACTAAAGAGGTTGACCTATGATATTGAATGGGTCAAGGATGAGGCTACAAATAAGATAGTTTTGCATCATCCGATGAAATTCCGTGGAGTGGCGACTGAACTGGCTGCTCCTGAGGATAGGTGTCCAGATTTGTACGCTTTTGTGGAACAGTCTTCGTTAGATTTACTGCAAATAGCGGCTGAGCAAAATGTTCAAGTTCTGATCCATGGTGCTTATGCTCGTCAAACTGAACAATTTATTGCGATGTATCCAAATTTGGCTACAGCAAACAAGGCTGTTTTTAAACGATTGGATCATTTCCAGAAGTTAGGCGGACAACATGTGATGTTCGAAAACTCGATCTCACGATTATTTGCCTATGGTGATCCTACACAGGAAAAAGAGATTTTGAGTCACCAGTATCGTTTAGCCTATGATACCTCGCACTGTTTTATTAAAACCCGTGGCAGCAACGAGGCATTAGACGCTTCTTTGAAAAATTTGCACGACCAGATCGTTCATTACCATCTCGTGGATTCAATGGGTCAGCACCATGATAGTCTACCGCTAGGCAAAGGCAAGATTTCTTGGCAACAAGTTGTGCCGCTCTTAAATCCTCAGGCTACCAATATTTTCGAGATCCAACTTGCTGATGAAAACCACGCTTTAGAACAGGTTGAAAGTTTTAAGTATTTGCAAAGCTTATCTGATTAGGTTGCGGCTAATTAAAAATAGCTTAAGAAGAACCACATTTCTTCCAAAGGTCACAAATGCAAGCCTATAATAATGTTAATTATTTCTATGGGGCTGACAGGAAGGGACAAGGTTTTATGATTAACAAAAGGCTGAATATAATAGCCGGGATCAGCGGGCTCGTTTTTATTGCAGCGGATCTTATTTATCACGTATTTGTCTGGTTTTTAATGCGTTTTAAATGGATCTCATATTCGTTAGCTTTCAGATTAGCTGACAGTAATGGCTTATTTTTTGCATTGATGTTGTTTTTGACTTTGATCTTGTCTGTCACAAGTCTTGCTGCTTTGGTCAGTAATTTGATCATGTTTACTCAGGCAGACTTCTTTTTACGGCTGGCATTAACTACCTTAGGCTTTTTTTTACCGTTTATTCATAGCGAAGATTTTGGTAGTTTCTTGATCGAAGCTGTTTTTATAGGGTTATTCTTGCTTTATCTTTATAAAAATAATTATAGGAAACAAGATACAACTGAATTTGAGAATTACAAACAAATGTAAATTAAGAGGAGAAATATGCGGACTTTTAAATCAATTATGAGTTGGGTCATGCCGGTCGTTATCGGACTGGTGATTGCTGCTCTGATCAAAACATTTTTGTTCACACCCGTCAAAGTTGACGGTTCCTCGATGTATCCTAACTTACAATCGAGTGAACACGTTGCATTGTTGAAGCAAGCTAAAATCAAACGTGATTCAGTGGTAGTTTTCAATGCTTATGGCGTCGACAAGCAGAATGAAAGCATCACTAAAGATACAAAATACGTCAAACGGGTAATTGGATTGCCGGGTGACAAAATTTCGTATCATAGTAATGGTGATCTGTATGTGAACGGAAAATTCCAATCTCAAAGTTATATCAGCAAGTCTCAGCAGCAAGCAGGGACATTGCAGTTAGCACAGAGCTTGCAACCAGCCAAAAATGTTAAACTCGGAACGGGCAAGTCATTTACGGTACCAAAAGGCAAATACTTTATGTTAGGTGATAATCGACGAGATTCCAACGACAGCAGATATTATGGTTTTGTTCCTCGAGCTAAGATCATAGGTGTCGTTAAAGTAGCAATTTGGAACAGCAAACGTGATATCATTAATTCATTTGCGACGAATTAAACAAATGACAAAGGCAACTTTGAAATGAGTTGTCTTTTTTTTGCGGTTATTTTTTGCTAAGGCAAGAATTTTGAGAATTCGGGGCACCCGGGGCGGTTTTAAATCTTAACACTACTTTCGATAATGTATATTATGTAAACTAGAATCAAAAAAACTTTGCCAGACCCCCTGCCGATCATCATGACTAAAATTTCTCTAAATCCGCTAAAAAGCGCGTGATTTTTGGAACTCAGCGCAAAATAATGTATTTTTTGTTGCTAAAATGCCAAATAAAAAATAAAATTGTTAGTTTAAATTTCTGGCTCGCAGCAAAATACCAATGATTTTCGCAAGATGATTCATCGACAACTAAATCATTGATACAAGATCGTTTTAGATTAAATTGTGTGTTCCTGCAGCGGATTTTGGGTATTTAAGTACTGATGAGTTAGTTTGTTTTTAGTTTTAACTAAATTGGATCTGGCAGATTTATTGAAAATGTCTGGTTAATGCTGATTTTTTTGCCCAGCCAACCAATTTTTTTAAAGTTGGGTTGTGTTTTCTGCTAATGCGTAATCTATGGTCACAACTAAAGCAACGATCAAAAGTTCTTTTTCTTGCTCCAAAATCGTGATCTCATAAGTATCACCCCAAGATAGAGCTTTTTTATGGATCTGAGCGATTTTATTTTTGTTTTCTGTCACTGAAAAGTTCATTGAGAACAAATCTCCCTGCACTTGGAAGTTTTGCGGTGTGATCGAATAACTTGGTTTTAACAAAGAAAACTTTTTTTTTATTTCGATTTTAGGCTCGTCTGGAACTTCAACCACAAATTTGGGGAGAAATGCTAAAATCTTTTTAGTGATTTTTGCCAGAGGCTGCTGATTGCTGTCTTTTAAGACAAAACTTTTGGGTGCATTAAAAAGACTTCCTTCAACATAATAAACAGGCTGCCCTGCTTGATTTGCTACCGTGAATTTTTCCGCGGCACTAAATATTTTTTGCTTCAGATAAAGCTTGATCATTATATATTTATCTCCTAATTTTGCTTTTTACTTTATTTTAACATGTTTATTATTAGCAACTGTCCGTTTTCACTGTATACATGAAATTTGGTCAATGCAAAAAAGCTGAGAAGATCAATTTCTTCTCGGCTTTTTAGTATTTTTTTAGTATTACTGTTCCTCTTCAGTTTTTGGGGTGTCTTTGAGCAGTTCTGCACAGGCAGGCACTCCCTGAGTCTCAGTATCCAGAATGAATGATCCATTTGAATAGCGATCATTGCTTGGGTACTCATACGGGTCGACCTCTAGGCTTTGCTTGTTATCAGTTGTAATTAGCAATTTTGCCTGATCTTCCAGGACAGCAGTTAATTGAACTCGGTGTGGATTTTTCTTAAGCTCTCTGAGGATCTGAACCCCTCTGCGAGCCCGCGTTGTCTGAGGAACCTCAGCAACTTTCATCCGTTTAAACGAGCCTCTTTGTGTGATCAAAGCTATTTGATCATCTTCGTGGACCAGAATAACGTTGGCTAAGTGATCTTCACGCAAGTCCATATTTTTGACACCAGCTGCTTTTGCCCCGCTGGTTGGAACTTCATTTAAAGAATAGCGCAGACCATAGCCGGTATACGAGGCACAAAAGACCTGCAAACTCTCGTCATCTTTGGGCAAATACGCAATAGTAATAATTTCGTCAGAGGCTGTTTTTAATTTCATAAATTGCCCTGCGCGCGATTTATAAGTTCGCCCTGGTTTTAAATCACTGAGCTCTGTTTGCTTGATGAACCCTTCTTTAGTTGCAAAAACAAACTTACCGCCCTGCTCTAATGAATTAAAGCAATAAGCGTTAAGGACATATTCATTTGCAGCCAGACCGACTGTTTGAGACAGGTGTTCGCCTGTGTCCTTCCAACGTGCCTCAGTTAGATCGTGGACAGGCCGATAGATCAAGTTGCCTTTGTTAGTAAAGATCAGCAAGTGATCCAGGGTATTAGCAGTTGCCGAAAAAATGACGCGATCCTCGTCTTTAAGACCATTCTCAGCGGCACCAGAAGCTTTAAATGAGCGCAATGATGAACGTTTAACATAGCCGTCATGTGAAACTAAGACCTTAACGTCTTCAGCAGCGACCATGACTTCTGTTTCAATCGTCAATTCTTGGATCTGAGCTTGGATCTCAGTTAATCGTGGAGAAGAATATTTCTTTTCTACTGCTTTGAGCTCTTTTTTAATTACCCGATCCAATTCGAGCGGATCAGCCAAAATTTTTTCAAACTGCTTGATCTGCTGATCCAGTTCTCGTGCTTCTTGTTCAAGTGCAGTCACGTCAGTGTTAGTCAAACGATACAATTGCAAAGAAACAATTGCCTCAGCCTGCTTTTCGCTAAAATCATAGCTGGAGATCAGGTTTTGTTTGGCATCAGACTTATTCTTCGAAGACCTGATCGTCTTGATGACTTGGTCTAAGATCGACAGTGCCTTGATCAAGCCCGCTACGATGTGTTGACGGGCCTGGGCCTTCGCCAAATCATATTGAGTGCGTTTAGTCGTAACGTCACGTTGGTGCTCGATATAGGCGCTCAAAATCGTTTTTAAGCCAACATTCTCAGGTCGACGATTATTGATGGCCACCATATTGAAATTGTATGAGATCTGTAGATCAGTATTTTTGAATAAATAGTTTAAGATCCCTGAAGCATTGGCATTTTTTTTGAGTTCGATCACGATTCGCAAACCTTCGCGATCAGTTTCATCCCGGACTTCAGCAATTCCTTCAACTTTCTTAAGCAGCCGCAATTCATCGATCCGTTTCACTAAGACAGCTTTATTTACTTCAAATGGGATCTCAGTGACAACGATTTGTTGTTTACCGCCGCGCAGATCCTCAATTGCGGTCCTGGACCGCAGCACTGTCTTACCGCGACCAGTTTCGTATGCTCGTTTTATTCCGTCGAGGCCTTGTAAGATACCACCGGTTGGAAAATCTGGTCCTTTGACGAATTGCATTAAATCATCTAAACTTGCTTGCGGGTGATTCATCAAATAAATTGTCGCCTGGATAGTTTCGCTTAAATTATGAGTTGGGATCTCTGTTGCGTATCCGGCTGAGATCCCAGTCGCACCATTGACCAGTAAATTAGGAAAACGTGCCGGCAAAACTGTCGGCTCATATTCGGTATCATCGAAATTCAACACCATTTCGACAGTTTTCTTATTAATGTCACGCAGCATGTCGCCGGCAATCTCGGACAAGCGTGCCTCAGTGTAGCGCATTGCAGCTGGCGGGTCGCCATCCATTGACCCATTGTTGCCGTGCATTTCGATCAACGGGGCGCGTAATTTCCAATCCTGACTCAAACGGACCATCGCTTCATAGATCGACGAATCCCCGTGTGGATGAAAGTTACCCATCACATTACCGACTGATTTGGCCGATTTTCTAAATGATTTATCAAAAGTATTTCCATCTTGGTTCATGGCAAATAAGATCCGGCGCTGAACTGGTTTTAAACCATCTCTGATATCAGGTAGTGCGCGTTCTTGGATAATATATTTTGAATATCTTCCGAACCGTTCACCCATCACCGCTTCGAGTGAAAGTTCTTGGATGTTGTTATGTTCTGTGACTGCCATTTACTTTCACCTCACGATTTTTTATTGTTGGCTTGAGCAAGTTTATCAGCAAAAACTGTCTCATCATCAGCTGAGCCGTCTGTTTGGCTGTGTGCACCTTCAACTGCGACCGTATCGAGCAAACTGCCGTCTTCTTCCAACGAGAATTTGACATTTTTTTCGATCCATTTTCGGCGCGGTTCAACTTTATCGCCCATTAGGGTCGTCACTCGTTTTTCCGCGAGTGCGTCATCGTCAATTTTGACACGGACTAGGGTCCTTGTTTCCGGATCCATCGTTGTTTCCCATAGTTGGTCAGCGTTCATTTCGCCCAAACCTTTAAACCGCTGCAAAGAATAACCTTGACCCATTTCTTTGGTAGCATTCTCTAGTTCTTCATCAGTCCAAGCATAACGGATAACCTGTTTTTTCTTGACTGTTTTTTGCAGTTTGTAGAGAGGCGGCAAAGCAATATAGACCCGCCCGGCATTGATCATCGGCCGCATATACTTATAGAAAAATGTCAGCAAAAGGATTTGAATATGGGCACCATCGGTATCCGCGTCGGTCATGATCACGATTTTATCGTAATTAGCTTCCTTGAGGTCAAATTCTGCCCCGACTCCAGCGCCGATGGTATAGATCATCGTGTTGATTTCTTCATTTTTGACAATGTCCTGAAGTTTGGCCCGCTCCGTATTTAAAACTTTGCCTCGTAAAGGCAGGATCGCTTGAAATTTACGATCACGCCCCTGTTTAGCAGAGCCGCCGGCTGAATCCCCTTCGACTAAGAATAATTCGTTTTTCTTAGCGTTTTTCGATTGAGCTGGTGTCAATTTACCAGAAAGCAGCTGGTCCTTTTTACGGCGCTTTTTACCGCTGCGACTCTCATCCCGAGCTTTGCGGGCAGCTTCTCTTGCTTCTCTGGCACGTAAAGATTTGCGCACGAGATCTTGAGCAAATTCACCGTTCTCCATTAGATAATAATTCAGCTGCTCGGCAACCACATTATCGACGATTGCCCGAGCTTCAGGAGTGCCTAATTTTTCCTTAGTTTGTCCTTCAAATTGCAGCATTTCTTCAGGAACGCGCACGGAAACAACCGCGGATAGACCTTCACGGACATCACTGCCTTCTAAGTTCTTATCTTTTTCTTTTAAAAGGCCAACACTGCGTGCATAATCATTAAAGGCCTTGGTCCAAGCTGAGCGCATTCCGGCTTCATGAGTGCCGCCGTCTTTAGTCCGAACGTTATTGACAAATGAGAGCAATGTTTCCGAATAGCCGTCGTTATATTGTCCGGCAACTTCAACTTCCATACCATTCTGACTGCCTTGAAAGTACATGACTTTTCCGATCGTTTCTTTGTCTTCATTCAGATAGTCAACGAATTCTTTAATGCCTTCAGCGTACATAAATACATCTTGAGCATCGTTACGTTCGTCAGTTAAAGTGATCTTGACTCCCTTGAGCAGATAAGCAGATTCACGCAGCCGCTCAGCTAAAACATCATAGTGATAGTGTGTGGTTGAAAAAATTGTTGAATCAGGTTTAAAAGTGACAGTGGTTCCGCTGGGACGTTTAGTTTTGCCTAATTTGCGCAGCGTGCCTTGCGGTTGCCCGCCATTTTTAAAATCCTCTTCGTACTCGATCCCATCACGTACAGTATTAACGGTCAAACTTTCTGAAAGTGCATTAACGACCGAGGCACCAACTCCATGGAGCCCGCCGGATGTTTTATAGCCCCCCTGGCCGAACTTGCCGCCAGCATGTAAAACTGTAAAAATAACTTCGACGGTCGGGATCCCCGTTGAATGCATCCCAACCGGCATTCCACGACCATAGTCACTGACGGTGATCGAATCATCCTGATGGATCACGACATCGATCTGGTTGCCATATCCAGATAAAGCTTCATCAACTGCATTGTCAACAATTTCATAAACGAGATGGTGGAGACCATGGGTATCGGTTGAACCAATATACATTCCTGGCCGTTTTCTGACGGCTTCGAGACCCTTCAAGATTTGGATCGAATCGTCGTTATATTTTGGTTTTGCCATTGAAATTTCAAATCCCTTCCGATTGAACAAGTCGGATCAACCTGGAAATTTGATCCGACAAACATGTTATATCATAACCCATTTCAGTCTTGTCTGTAAAGTAGGACAAGTGTTGCAGCCCTTTAATGACGGGCTTTATAGCGTGGGAATAACCTAACTGATAGAACATTTAAACTAAACTTTGACTTTTTGTCTGGATTTAAGACATTAAATTAAGCTGCGAATAAATAATTTTTAAGAAATCAGCAGTTCAGGCAATTTTGAAGTAGTGGTTTAATTAGATTGCCGAAGTGCAAATAAACTGCTAGAATTATAAAGCAGCAACTTAAGGAGGCTATAAATGTGGATCTCAATATTATTTGGATGCTCCTGATCGGATATTTGATAGGTTCCATTCCTTCTGGGGTTTGGATCGGAAAAATTTTTTATCATAAAGACATTCGAGATTATGGCAGCGGCAATATGGGGACTACGAATACTTTCCGTGTTCTCGGCAAAAAAGCTGGAGCCGTTGTGCTAGTCATGGATATGTTTAAGGGTTCGTTAGCAGCATTATTGCCGTTGGCTTTCCACTCTAATGCCAATGCTTTGCTGATTGCTATATCAGCGATTATCGGCCATGCTTTTCCGCTCTTTGCTAACTTCAAAGGAGGCAAAGCAGTCGCGACTAGTGTCGGTGCATTATTGATTTATAACTGGGAATTTTTCCTTTTGGCTTGGGCAATTTTCTTGCTGACACTTTATCTGACCAGTATGGTTTCTGTGGCTAGTATGCTTGGTTTTACCTTGATCACCTTATGTTCTCTGTTCTATCAAGATTGGATTTTAACTACAGTCGCCTTAGTTTTGACCATTTTCGTTTATGCTAGACATTGGGGCAATATTGAACGGATCCGTCAGGGAAAAGAAAACATGACTCCATTTGGGTTAGGTTATCGCAGACGGCAGAAAAAAGAAGGAAAAAAATAATCCTTATTTATATATACGCAAAAAAAGGACTAACTTGTGTGCGATTTTCAAAATTCGCATAAGTTAGTCCTTTTTTAGTGGTTAAAACACGCTGACTGAGAAGCCCGCCTGGAACTCGGTCTTGGGTGCTAATTTATTGATTGCATATTTATGGGTCAGTTCACCATCGGAATCCTGTGGATCGGCTAAGCCCCACCAGGGTTCAATACAGACAAATTGACCATTTGCGGGATAAGATGACCAGATCCCAACAAACTTAGCATCCTTGGTATTGAGGCTGATCCCATGTGTTTTGGCCTTATCAGCTAAAGTAATGATCGTCTCTTCACGGTTTAAATTATAAATCAAAGCATCGTCTTTGAATAATTCACGGCTGACTGACAAATGATTTTCGTCGACTGGATACTGCTTCTTCGGGTCAGTTAAACTGTCTGCCAACGGAATTTTATGCCGAGTCTTGGCCGGTGAAAACTCTAACTCATAATCACTATATTCTTCATTGGGCATTAAAGGAGCTTTGAAGGCTGGGTGTGCACCAATGGCAAAGTAAAGATCTTGGTCAGCAGGATCATAAACTGAATAACCTAATGTTAACTCACTATTAACGATGGTATATGTTAAACGCAGGCGGAAATCAAAGGGATACTTTTCCAGAGTTGCGGCATTTTGGGTCAATTCAAAAATCGCGTGGCTGGAATCTTGTTCGATCACCGTAAAATCTTGGTCACGCGCAAAACCATGCTGAGTCATATGATATTCTTTTCCAGCAAAGAAATAGTGATCATCCTTTAATTTACCCTCGATGGGAAATAGAACCGGTGAGTGTCTGCCCCAATACTTCGAATCGCCAGACCAGATGTAGTCGATCCCGGTTTTCTTTGCGATCAAGCTGCTTAACTCTGCCCCATGTTCGTTGATGACTGCGCGGATCTGCTCATTTTCAATGATTACTGCCATATTTGACTGCCTCCTAAAAATTTTATAATACCCAGATTAAAGAATGTAACGTGCTAAATCCTTGTCAGCTGCGATCTCACCGATTTTTTGCTCAACGTATGCTTCTGTGATCGTAATTTCACCCATTTGCATATCAGGCCCCTCATACAGGAGATCTTGCAAGAGACGTTCTAGGATCGTGTGCAAGCGCCTTGCACCGATATTTTCAGTATCTCGGTTGACTGCAAAAGCGATCTCAGCAATCTTATGAATAGCTTCGATAGTAAAGGTCACGGCAATATTGTCGGTCTTGATCAACGCAATGTATTGCTTAACCAAGGCGTTATCCGGTTCAGTTAAAATTTTAACAAAGTCATCAACGCTCAGCGCCTCCAATTCAACTCGGATCGGGAAGCGTCCTTGCAATTCAGCGATCAGGTCGCTAGGCTTGCTGTCTTGAAAGGCACCAGAAGCGATAAATAAAATATGGTCCGTGTTGATCAAACCGTATTTTGTTTTAATTGCCGAGCCCTCTACAATTGGCAGGATATCACGCTGGACACCTTCACGCGAGACTTCGCCTGAATTTTGTTGGGATTTAGAGGTGATCTTATCGATTTCGTCAATGAAAATAATGCCGGTATTTTCTGCTCGTTTGATGGCCGCATCAGCCAAATCGGCCGGATTGACTAATTTGGCAGACTCTTCTTTAACTAAAACCTCTCGCGCATCTCTGACACTGAGTGTGCGTGTGACTTTTTTCTTTGGCATGACAGAACTTAAAGCATCATTTAAATCAATCCCCATTTGATTCAACATATCTGAGGATCCATTTTGTTTTTGAGATGGGTCGTCCATCGTCAACTTAACTTCTTGGTCTTCTAATTGCCCACGTTTGAGCTGCTCATTAACACTTAATCGTTGGTCCCTGACAGAATCGGAAACTTCCTCACTTTCTTCAGCATTAACTCCATTTTGCGGTAATTTCCCATTTTGCAGCTCACGCAGCATCTGCATGAAATTTTCCTGCTGGTTTTGCTGCGTCTGCTTTTTTTGGGCGGGAACAAGCAATTTGACCAGGCGTTTGTCAGCATTGGCGACTGCTTGTCCTCTAACTTGGGCATACATCTGGTCTTCTTCCATATTATAGGCAGACTCGACTAGGTCGCGCACCATAGATTCAACGTCTCTGCCAACGTAACCGACCTCAGTAAATTTAGTTGCCTCGACTTTAACAAAAGGAGCATTGACGATCTTAGCTAAGCGCCGGGCAATCTCAGTTTTACCAACTCCGGTCGGCCCGATCATCAATAAGTTCTTCGGTGTAACTTCCTCTTGCATTTCCTCTGGCAGCTGCATACGCCGATAGCGATTGCGCAGTGCAACCGCGATCGCTTTTTTGGCAGCATCTTGGCCAATCACAAAATGATCAAGTTCCCTAACAATTTGTTTTGGTGTTTTATCCATCATGTCCATATTTGAGTGCGAAAATCAAAGATCTTCGCCGTCACTCCCTTCACGGTGTCCTTCTTATAAGACTTCAGTAATCACATTGTGGTTAGTAAAGATGTCAATGTCGCCGGCAATTTTTAGTGCACCTTGTGCCACTTCCTGCGCACTCATTGCAGGTGCATGTTCAAGCATGGCTCTAGCGGCTGCTAAAGCATAATTGCCGCCAGACCCGATCGACAAAACATTATCATCGGGTTCGATGACTTCTCCAGTACCTGAAACTAGCAGCAAATTGTCTTTGTCCATCACAACCAGCAGTGCTTCTAGCTTTTGCAACTGCTGGTCGCCGCGCCATTCGCGCGCTAATTCGACGGCAGCTCGCTGAAGATTGCCAGTATACTGGTTTAACTTTTTCTCAAAACGGTCTTCAAGGTTAAATGCATCTGAAACGGTACCGGCAAAGCCGACAGCGACCTTGTCATCGTATATTTTACGAATTTTATGCGCAGTCCCTTTCATAATAACTTCTTTTCCCATTGTAACTTGACCATCGCCGGCCATTGCAGTGTGTCCATTATGGCGCACGGCACAAATTGTTGTCATGTGATATTCCTCCTTGAAATTTAAGCGCGCGGAAAAAATTTCCGGTAATTTTCCTGTAAGCTTTCGGTTGTTACGTGTGTGTAGATCTGTGTAGTAGATAAACTGCTGTGGCCAAGCAATTCTTGCACCGCACGCAAGTCTGCCCCATTATTCATTAGATGAGTAGCAAAAGTATGCCGCAATTCATGGGGATGGATCGTCGTATGCAGTGTACTTCTTTTAACGATCTGGTTTAAGATGTAAGTGATCCCGGCCGGCGTTAGGGGTTCTCCATAATGATTGACGAAGACGCTGGAATGCTCGTGCTGGTATTTGGCCATCAAAGGAGTTCGCGCTTCAGCGAAGTATCTTTGTAATGCATCTGAACAATAGTTGCCAAAAGGTACGTAACGATCCTTTTTGCCCTTCCCGTGTAAAAGCATCGCTCGGTTTCCAAAATCAATATCTTGCATGGAAAGACCTGTGCACTCTGAGACACGCATGCCAGTCGCATAGAGAGTTTCAAGCAGTGCATTATCACGCAGATCAGTTTCTGAGTCTCCCTGAGTTGCTGCAAAGAGTGCATTCATTTCTTTTTCATAAAAAAAATGCGGCAGAGCCCGGGGGTGATGTTTGAGCTGGACGTAAACAAATGGATCCTCTTTGACCAGATCATTTTTTAACAAATAACGGTAAAAAGAGCGCAAGCCAGAAACCATTCGTGAAACTGTACTTTCCTGATACTGTTTTTCGTATAGATAGCTCATGTAGACATGCACGTCATCAGCCGTGACAGCAGCAAATGAAGCTGCTCCGCCGTTTTCACTTAAAAATTTACAAAAATCAGCAATGTCTGCACTGTAGGCTTTAACAGTATCTGCAGAATATTGCCGCTCATATTTTAAATAAGCTTGGTATTCTGTGATCCATTCCTCTTCCATGCCATCACCCTCACTTTGTTACTTGCTTTCATTTTCCTATGAAGGTCAAGAATAGTCAAGAAAACTCCTAGCTAAAACAGGAAAAACTTAATAATTTATTTTCCAATTTGTCAAAGCTTCGAAGACCATTAAAAAAACGATGCCAAGCAGCATCGTCTTTGTTGTTATTTCTGTATTGCTTCTTCATAGTCGCCATTCGGACACTTAACCTGGTCACCTTTCTTGGATTTTTTGTAAACCAGGAAGTGTTGACATTTCGGGCAAGCACGTCCGACTGGTTGATCCCAAGAAATAAAGTCGCATTCTGGGTAACGTGAGCAGCCATAAAAGACGCGGTTTTTCTTGGATTTGCGTTCGACGACTTCGCCTTGACCGCATTTCGGGCAGACGACCCCGATTTTTTTAACGATCGCCTTAGTATTACGACAGTCCGGAAAACGGCTGCAGGCATAGAACTTACCGTAGCGGCCCATTTTGACCAGCATTGGAGCACCGCAGACATCGCAGTTAAAACCGGCGGGTTCATCCTTGATCTTAACTTTTTCTAGTTTCTGTTCTGCACTTTCAACTTCTTTGGCAAAAGGTTGATAAAATTGATCGATCACCTCGACCCATTTTTGCTTGCCGTCTTCGATCCCGTCTAATTCATCTTCTAGTCCTGCCGTAAAATTAACATCCAGGATATCAGGGAAACATTCGCTGATCATTGAATTAACGATCTCGCCGAGCTCTGTGGGTGTGAATTTTCGTGCAGCTAATTTAACGTAATACCTTTTTTGAATGGTATTTAAGGTCGGTGCGTAAGTCGAAGGACGACCGACACCATTTTCCTCCAACGTCTTGATCAAAGTTGCTTCTGAGTAGCGTGCAGGCGGTAAAGTAAAGTGCTGGCTGGGATCAGTCTTAGACAATTTGACCTGATCGCCTTCGTTAAGTTCTGGTAACACGTTGTCTTTGCGTTTACTCTCTGCGTAGACTTTGGTAAAACCTGGAAATTTCATTTTGGAACCATTCGCCCGGAATAGGACGTCATTTTGCTCAAGATCCGCCCGAACTGTGTCCACAATTGCCGGAGTCATCTGACTGGCAACAAACCGTGACCAAATAAGAGAGTAGAGTTTCATTTGATCTTTAGTCAGGTATTTTTCTATTGACTCGGGAGTGCGGAGAACCGATGAAGGCCGGATCGCTTCGTGCGCGTCTTGGGCATTTTCGCTTAATTTACCGGCACGCGGTTTAGTGGCAGCATACTCGCTGCCGTAATTATCAGTGATAAAGCCTGCTGCTTCGTGTTTAGCGACCGTTGAGATCCGGGTGGAGTCCGTCCGCATATATGTGATCAAACCAACCGCCCCGCCGCGGCCAATGTTGATCCCTTCATATAATTGCTGGGCAACCATCATCGTTTTTTGGGTCCGAAACTTCAAAGAGTTATTGGCTGTTTGCTGCATCGTCGAAGTTGTGAAAGGCAAAGCGGGGAAACGTTTGCGTTCTTTCTTTTCAACTTTAGCAACGTTAAAGGATTGGTCTTTATCAAGTTTTTGCAGGACCTTTTGAACTACGTCATTGTTAGGCAGAGCCGATTTTTTGCCCTTTAGCCCATAAAAAGCGGCTGCAAATTTAGAGCGTTCTTTTTTAAACTCAGCATCAATATTCCAATACTCTTCAGGTACGAATTTTTTGATCTCATCTTCACGTTGAATGATCAAATTTAAGGCGATCGACTGCACGCGCCCGGCAGATAAGCCTTTTTTTACTTTTGACCATAACAAAGGTGAGATCGAATATCCGACTAAACGGTCTAAGATCCTGCGAGCTTGTTGAGCATCTACCAAGTCCATGTTTATTGCGCGAGGATTTTTAAAGGCATTTTTAACTGCATCTTTAGTGATCTCGTTAAAAACAACACGATTTTTAGCTTGGGGATCTAAGCCTAATAAAAAGGACAGATGCCAGGCGATGGCTTCCCCTTCGCGATCAGGATCGGCTGCGAGATAGACATGCGCAGCTTTCTTTGCTTCTTTACGCAGTTCTTTGATCACATCGCCTTTGCCCCGGATGGAAATATAATGCGGCTCATAGTCATTTTCAACATCTATTCCCATCTTGCTTTTAGGAAGATCACGAATATGCCCGAGGCTGGCCATGACCTTGTAACGTGAGCCTAAATATTTTTCGATGGTTTTAGCCTTTGATGGTGATTCAACGATCACGAGATTTTTTTTCACCTTACGTGTTGTTTTTTTTCTGGATGTTTTGGTTTTCGCTTTTACTTTTGGTTGTGTGGATGTCGGCAAAACGGCCCACTCCTTTTTCTAGTGTTTTTATTATAATTTATATAGTTAGCTAATAATGATTTAAAATCGTAAACCATGTTATTACTTTTAATCTTCATTTGTCAAGGTATTTAAAAAATCCTCAAGAATATCAGCACTTTTCAGGACGGGTTTAGCCCCTGCCTGGATCAATTCATTACACCCGATCGAACTTGCGCTGGTGATCGCTCCAGGGACCGCCAAAACATTACGGTTCTCCTGTAAAGCTAAATTAGCTGTGATCAAGCTGCCGCTATGGTGCTGAGCTTCAACGACCAGCAGACTGTGACATAAACCAGCGATGATCCGATTACGCATAGGAAAATGAAAAGCTAATGGCTTTTGGCCAAGTTCGTATTCCGTGAGGAGCAGCCCCTGAGAAGAAATCTGAGTCTGGAGCTGCTCATTGCCGCGTGGGTAGGTCAGATCTAACCCCGTGCCGATGACCGCAATAGTTTGTCCGTGTGCTTGGAGCGTCGTTTGATGCGCCACACTGTCGATCCCCATGGCAGCTCCGCTGATGATCGGAATTTGAAAATGACACACCTGCGGCAGCAGTTGTTGCAACACCTTTGGGCCATAGGAGGACATTTTGCGAGCACCGACCACAGCTAAGGCTGGTTGTTTCAGGAGTGCTAAATTCCCGCGATAAAATAGGACTAAAGGAGGCTCATAGGTCTCTTTGAGCTGGGCGGGATACTCTGCATCTAGAATGGTTAAAATGCCGCCAGCCCTTTGATTGGCTGCCATTTTACTGGAAGTTTTTTTCGAATGGAAGTCCGCTAGGAATTGTTCGAGATTTGCTTTTGAACCTCCTAAGAGTTCAACCAGGTCTCGGGTATGCGGAGGCTGGTTATTTTCTTGCATGTATTGGAAGATCTTCTGCTCGCCCTTTGGTCCTATTCCCCGACACAGATGGGCCCTGATCAATAAAGAACGTTTATCCATAAAAAATGCCGCCTTTGCTTTTTATTAATAAATACGCAAAAGACGACGATTTTATTTTTTTAATTGAGATTTAATTGGCTCAAACGTCTGACGATGCAAGGGTGTGATCCCATGTTGAGCGATCCCGGCTAAATGTTGCGCTGTCCCATAACCTGCATTTTTTTCAAAACCATAACCTGGATAGTGTTTAGCGTAGTCTGCCATTAAATGGTCACGAGTTACTTTGGCCACAATGCTGGCTGCTCCGATTGAAACTGATCGCGCGTCGCCCTTGATCAGCTTTTTTTGCGGAATACTTGTCTGGATCGTCATTGCATCGACTAGGAGTAAATCGGGTTGATAAGCCAGCTTAGTAACAGCTTGTGCCATTGCTAAGCGGGTGGCTTGATAAATATTGAGGTCGTCGATCTGCTGATTATCTGCGAGCCCGATCCCGACAGCTAGTGCTTCTTGCATGATCAAGGGGAAAAGGGCCTCCCTTTTGCTGGCACTTAGCTGTTTGGAGTCATTGACCTCATAAACGGCAAAATTATGCGGTAAGATCACAGCTGCAGCAACGACTGGACCGGCTAAAGGACCGCGTCCGACCTCATCGATCCCGGCAACTAAGGGAGAACCTTGTTCCCAAGCTTCCCTTTCAAATGCCAGATGAGCATTAAATTTTTCGTATTGAGCCGCAAGTTTTGCCTGCTTCCTGACAAAAGCCTGGCGCAGCCTTTGGACACCTTGCCGTTGGTCGTTCGCCAGCTTTTCCAAAAGCAGGTTAGTCTCTGCACTTAAAGGCGCTTGACTGGCTTGCTGTAAAAGTTGTCTGATTTCAGTCACAGTATGCTTTGATTGTTTTTTTTCTGTCATTGTTTGAAACTCATTTCTGGACAGAGCTGGCTTTTTGCGGGACTGGATCTAATGTATAATTGCCCAATTTTTGCTTACGAATATCTTGGATCAACCGTTCAGAACCACGGTCGTAGTCGTCGCGGAATCCAGCCTGTTTGGTCAAGGCCAGCAAAGTTTCGACATCAGTATCTGCCATTTGGTCGTCAGTCAGTCGATAGCGTTCTTGCAGTTCTGCTGAGTGGTTCGTTTTAAAGAAATCGATAGCATAAAGAGCGATATCATCAGCGTGGAAGAGCTTATCCTTGATCGCGCCGGTCAAAGCTAATTTTTTGCCCACTAATGGATCCTCAAATTTGGGCCACAAAATCCCAGGGGTATCTAAAAGTTGGAGGTTTTTACCGGCTTTAAGCCATTGCTGTTTTTTGGTAACTCCTGGTTTATTGCCAACTGAAGCAACATTTTTTTTAACCAGATGGTTCAACAGCGTCGACTTGCCAACATTGGGGATCCCAATGCACATGACACTAACACGCTGCGAGCGGATCCCTTTTTCCTTTCTTTGGTTGAGTTTATCGGCTAAAACAGCGTTAATTTTCTTTTCAATGACCTTGAGGGAACCAGTGGTGATGTTAACAGCAACCGCCGGCTGCCCATTAGCCTCATAATACGACAGCCACTGCTGCGTAGTTTTCTGATCTGCCAGATCCATTTTTGTCAAAACAAGAATTGATGGTTTATCATGCAAGATCTTGATGAGTTCAGGATTACGGGATGATTCCGGTACTCGTGCGTCGACTAATTCTAAGACGATGTCGACTTCTTTTAAATTTTCTTTTACTTGGCGTAAAGCCTTAGCCATATGGCCAGGGTACCATTGAATTGTTGCCATCTTGCCCCTCCTAAATCCACTAGAAGTGATGGTCCTTCATAGTGCAAAAATAATAATACAATTTTATTATACACGCTCCACCAGTTGAAACCAAATCGATCCAAGGGTCCGCCGACCAGTTCAGCATAAAAAAAGCATTGACTTTGCAGTCAATACTTTTTTTGCCTTATTGAGCAGCTTTCACACCTGCTTCATAGGCATGATCTGAGTCAGCGACTAAACTAGCCACTGCTTGTTCAATTCTGAGAATGGTCTGTTTATCGGCGATCCCAGAGGCAGTGAGTTTGTGGTCCTGTTGAAACTTTTTAACTGCTGCTGTTGTTTGCTGGCTGAAATAACCATCTTCACGCCCCGGAGTATATTTGAGTGCTGTCAGATATTTTTGCAAATTTGCAACTTGTTTGGAAACATCATCTTGTTGATAAGATTTATTGGTTGCAATTGCAGGGGTATAGGCAACCTGAGGGTAGTCGGCTTTGATAGTCGGCTGCAGCCCTTTTTCATGGATCCATGAACCATCTGGGGTCAACCACTTAGCGATCGTAAGCTTCAATTCTGTCTGATCCTTAAATGGCATCGCGTTTTGAACTGTCCCTTTACCAAAAGATTTAGTTCCAATTAACTTGACTCCAGCTGATTGATGTAAAGCTGCTGCAAAAATTTCCGCTGCACTGGCAGAGCCGCCATTGATCAAGACAACTGTTTTTTCGTGGACCTTGAAACCTTGGTCGTATTTTTTGCCAGCCTTGTAAACTTCCGGTTGACCAGTCCGTGGTTGAACTTGCATGATGGTTTTGCCATTCTGCAAGAACATCGAGGACATTTTCAGAGCTTGATCCATCAGTCCGCCAGGATTATTGCGCATATCAACAACAAATGACTTAGCTCCCTTCTTTCGGAGCTGCTTGATCGTTTGCTTCATCTCTTTTGTAGTGTTCTCAGCAAATGTTGTCACTTGAATATAGCCAACGTTCTTGTCTTTTTGGTCTAAACGGCCAGTGACAGTTTTAACGGGGATCTGAGCCCGCGTGAATGTTTTAGTAAAAGTGGAACCCCCGCGTTTGATCTCTAAAGTAACTTTAGAGCCCTCTTTACCACGGATCAGCGAAACGGCTTTATTTAGTGAATAGCCGTTTAGTGAGTGTCCATCGATTTTCACAATAATATCTTTGGCCTTGAGACCGCCCTTTTCAGCTGGTGTTTTGGAGATGGGAGATACAATTTGAATTTGCCCGCCCTGCTTGCGGACCTCTGCCCCGATCCCGGAAAAGCTGGATGAGATCGTATCATTTAGCGATTGGGTCTCAGACTTTGACATGTACTGAGAAAATTGATCTCCCAGTGCATTGACCATCCCATTGAGAGCGCCCTCTTCTAGCTTGCTTCCACTGATATCTCGATAGTAGTAGCGACTGAGAGCGGAATAGACAGTGCCGATCTTGCCCATGGATCGACTCGTTTTTTCTGCGGCTTGTAAACGTGGATTCATCCAAGCAAATACTCCTCTGCCGCCAATCACCAAAGCCAAAACGGCAGTGATGATCAGAGTAGAAAGACGATAAGTTTTCTTAGACTGGCTCTTTTTTTTGCTCAAAGATATTTTCCTTCTTTCGTTCTTACTGTAATTTTTCAAGATATTGCTGCCAAGCGTCGTCAAACACAGTCATTGTCGGCAGATAATTCCCATTTAATTCTAAGTAAGATGACAGCCGCTCGTAGTCTGTTTCCTGTTTTGGAAATGAGTGATCTAAAAACGCGTTATTAGCAAACTGAACGACTTCATCATAATTATCAGGATCACGTAAAGTCATGAGAAACTGGTAAAAAGTCATGGTTTTCATTTGGTATCCTCCTCATTAAGCGGGATCATGATCTTAAAGCGAATATCGTTTCGCGCTAGATCTAACTGTTGACCTTTGAGCCGAATGCCCTGTTTTGTCTGTAATTTATTGAGATTAAGCGTGATCTTACTCTTACTAGGAGTAATTTGTACTAGCTGCCCAGTTTTGAAGTTATTTTTAACATAATTTAAGACAAATTTTTTGGGAGCATTCAGTGATCCTATGGCGACAGATTTAATTTTAAGCACGATATTGCCATCTTGATTCAATGTCGGTTGGGCATAGAGGGTAAATGAAATCTTTTCTCCCAATACTTTGGTCGTGCCGATCAAAATGGCTGATTTGTCTAAAATAAATTTGTACTTAATATTATTAGATTCTTTTTGCTGGTGGTTGAGATAATAGTTGACTACGCTGCCCAGCTGTTTTTTATCCATTTTGACATTGATCTCTGTTGTCGGAGTGTTCGCGACTGTGGCTGTCTTTTTTTGTACAGCCTGGTTGGGAGTATAGACTTGGAATAAAATAAAGGCAAGTGTTGCGATCACCAGGGCTAACAGAATTGTAAAAGCTAGTTTCCAAGGATTTTTTACCTGTTTTGGTTTGACTTGTGTTTTTTGGGTACGCCGTACCATCTGATCATCTCTCCTTAAACCATGTATCTTTATGTTGAAGCATTTCTGCATAAAGTTTTTCTGTCATGAAGCGGTAGCCGCGATCATTGGGGTGAAAATGATCTGCCGGGGATAAATACGAATTCTTCTCTTTTGAGTCACTCAATATTTTTTCGAGGTCTGAATCAGCCGCGGAGCCTAAATCTGCATTGGCTTCTCGGAGCAGCTTTTTCTTGGAGCGGCCATAATACTGCCCCTGTGAGAGCTGCTGGTCGATCGGAACAAAATAAACAGAATCAAGTTGTTTAGTTTGAACTTTGGCGGTTTGGTTCCACTGGGCTGTATATTCTTGCATGGCACTGACCTGCGGAAAGTAGACGTAAAACGGATTATAGACTGAGAATAAAAAGATCGGTGCCTGGTCGTTAAGCGCGCGGACGTCTTTTAAAAGATTTGTCATGTGCAGTGCATAATTATCACGCGCCCGTTTCATGCTGGCCGAAAATTGATTGGAAGAAAGCGTCTGGAAGTTATCCTGCAAGACATGCATCAAATCATTGCCCCCGGCGGTGATCGTGATCACATCGGCATTTTTGAGGCGCTGCCTGATTTCTGTTTGGTTGTTTAGGCGGGTCTGGATCTCAGTTGTTGTATCACCTGTTTTGCCGAAATTAGAGACAGCAACCTTCTTAGCATCGTGCTTCAATAATTTTTGCTGTAACAGATAAACGTATCCGCCACGCCCAGACGTATCTCCGACTCCATATGTCAAGGAGTCGCCGAGGCCGACTACTTTGATTTGATTGAGCTTAGTTTTCTTTTTTGCCTGCTGCTCTTTTTTTTGATTTATCTTGTTTTGAGCGGTATTTGGCGCATCGAAGTCATGTGGTCGGGCCAGCAAATAAAAAAGCCCAAAAAAGACTGCACTGAGGGCTAAAACAAACACAAGGTATTTGCAAAAGCCTAACATTTTTTTCATTGTCCCCACCCTTATTTGGAAAAATTACGTTATCTACTAGTCTAGCACTTTCTGGACAGATTTTATATTCTCTCTGAATAACTTTGGCGAATTTTAGACGGTTTAAGTCTGCACACCTAGATCGTTCGGTAAAAAAATCTACAAAAAAAACACCTTTCAGGCATGCAGTTCTCTGAAATAGTGTTTTGATCAAGCAGCTCAGACCGCTACTGGTGCTTTAATTGCCGGCCAAGCCTCATAACCTTGAACCTTAATGTCCTCAGTTGTAAAGTCTGCCAAGTTCTTTTTAGCGGGATTCAGCCACAGCTGAGGTGATTCGTTGGGTTGACGTGACAGCTGCTCTTTGACTTGGTCTAAATGATTGCTGTAAATATGTGCATCACCTAAAGTATGCACAAACTCTCCAACCTCTAAGCCAGTTTCTCTTGCTATTAAGTGGGTCAATAAAGCATAACTAGCAATATTGAAAGGTACCCCTAAAAAGACATCACCGCTGCGTTGATAAAGCTGACAACTTAACTTGCCATCGACGACATAAAATTGAAACAAGGTATGACAAGGCGGCAAAGCAGCAGAGGGCACGTCTTCTGGATTCCAGGCAGTTACGATCATTCGTCTGGAATCAGGGGTTGTTTTGATCTGCTCGATCACATTTTGAATCTGATCGATCGTCTGATGATTACGCGTTTGCCATCTGCGCCATTGTGCCCCATAGACATCCCCTAAATTGCCAAATTTTGCAGCAAAATCATCGTCTGCGATAATTTTTTGACAAAAATCATTTTTTTGCTGCAGATATTCTGCTTTAAATTGCGAATCGCTTTGAGACCGTAAGCCAAAGTTGGTCATATCCGGTCCTTGATAATCTGTACTTTTGGTCCAATTTTCGAAAGCCCACTCATCCCAAATATGGTTATTATGCTGTAGGAGAAATTGAATATTGGTATCGCCGCGCAAGAACCACAGCAATTCACTTTTAATCAAGCCAAAAGGAACTTTTTTGGTTGTCAGTAATGGGAAACCTTGGCTGAGATCAAAACGCATCTGATAGCCAAAGAGACTGGTTGTACCAGTTCCAGTCCGATCACCCTTAAAGTGACCATGATCTAAAATATCTCTGATTAATTGCAAATAAGGTTCCTCTAACTTTGCCATCTCATTTTCCTCCATTATTGTTTGTTCTCTTTATTCTACGTACTGGCCTAGTTCTTCCCACCGGTTCATTTTTTCTTCTGATCGCGCTGAAAGCTGATCGATTTGTTCTTGTAATTCTCCTAGCTTCAAGTAATCATTGCCATTAGTTTGTGTCATCTGCTCTTGTAAAGAAGAGATTTCCTGATCGAGCTCTTCTATTTCGCCTTCTAAGCCCTCAAATTCGATCCTTTCCGCGTAAGTCAGCTTGGTCTTGCTTTGTGCATGTTCCTTTTTTGCAGGTGTTTTAGTTTGTGGCGGATTTTTTGAAAATGAAGCTTTTTGCTCTGCTTGCTGTGTCTGCAGATAATCGGTGAATTGACCGGTATACCGCTTGATCTGGGCATTTCCGTCGAAAATCAATAATTTAGAAGCAACCTGATCTAGGAAATAGCGGTCATGCGAAACGGTGATGACCGTTCCAGCAAAGGTCTCTAAATAATGTTCAAGGACTGTCAACGTCCCAATATCCAAGTCATTAGTCGGTTCATCTAAGAACAAGACGTTGGGCTGCATCATCAGAAGTTTTAGCAGATAAAGTCTTCTCTTTTCTCCGCCTGAAAGTTTTCTGATCAACGTTCCATGCATGAAGCGTGGGAATAAAAACTGCTCCAGCAGTTGAGTCGTACTGATCCGCTCACCGTCTATATTGACCACATTTTGCGCGATCTCGTTCAAGTAGTTGATCACCCTTTTGTCATCAGGGATCGGTTCAGTCTGTTGGCGATAATAAGCGGCTTTGACTGTTTCGCCAATAATCAACTCACCTGAATCTAATGACAGTTCACCTGCCAAAACATTGAGAAAACTTGATTTACCGGCACCGTTTTGACCGGTGATCCCAATGCGGTCACCTGCCTGGATCAAAGAAGAAAAGTTTTGAATAATTTGATGTTCCCCTAATTTGAGCGAAGCATCTTTTAACTCTAAAACTTTTTTACCTAGTCTTTGCTGGCCGAGATCAATGTCGATATTCTGATCAACTTGAACTTTATCACCAACTTTGCTGGCAAGGTCCTCAAAGCGGTTGATCCGGGCCTGCTGCTTGGTCGAGCGGGCCTTGGCACCTGTTTTCATCCAAGCTAATTCTTTTTTATACAGTTGTTGATCTTTGTGTTCTTGTTGTAAAGCTTTTTCCTGACGTTTTGCTTTTTGCTCAACGTACTCTTCATAGTTGCCTTGATAGAAATACAATTTACCAAATGAGAGTTCGAAAATAGAACTAGTTACGTGGTCAAGAAAATAGCGGTCATGCGTAATAATCAATAGTGCCCCAGAATAGTTGCGCAGATATTCTTCCAGCCAGTCGATCGTATCAAAATCAAGGTGGTTGGTTGGTTCGTCTAAAATCAATAAGTCAGGTTTTTGAATCAAGACCTGAGCGAGCCCAACCCGCTTTTTCTGCCCCCCTGAAAGCTCGCTGATCTTTTGATCTAAGCTGCTCAAGTGCAACTGACTTAAAACGGTTTTGACATCACTTTCGGCAGACCAGGCATCTTCTTGATTCATCCGCTCTTCCATGCGGGTAAATTGGGCCAGAGTTTCAGTACCATTAGGATCGATCTCCAGCTGCTGCAAAGCTTGTTCATAACCGCGCACGACTTCAAAAATTGGCGCACTTCCTTGAAAAACAGCTTCCAGAACTGTTTTATCTGCAGGCAAATTCGGCATCTGTTGCAGATAACCGATCTGATAATTATTGGCATGGATCAAGTTGCCTGAGTCTGCCGGATCGATTCCGCTGATCGCATTTAAAAGCGTGGTTTTACCTGAGCCGTTCGTTCCGATCAGACCGATTCGATCATGCTCATTAATAATAAAATTTAAATCTTCGAATAAAGTTTTTTCACCATAGGTTTTAGTTAAGTGTTCTACCCGTAAAGTTTGCAAAATTCTCACTCTTTCATGCAGCACTTACACTGAGTCCTTAAGGAAGCAGTGTCTGTGCATAGCGTAATAAAACTTTCTTGTCATTTGCAAGCTGTCCATTGATAACCAGCTGTTCTGTCTTCTTAATGATCGCGCCTAATTGGGGACCTGGTTTTAAATTTAATTGCTCCAGTAAGTCTTTGCCAGTCAAAGCCAGTTCTTTGCTGCTCTTAATTGGCAGTTTAGCGTACCACTCTTTTAACTGATTTTCTGGAACAGCATTTCCGTCATACCAAGCGACCTGATTGGCTACCAAAAGCATTGGCAGTCCAGTCTGGTATAAGACGTCAGCTGGTGGATGAGGAAAATGCCCTAATGCATTTAAAGCAATAATCACATGCCCAATCAACTGGTTGGAACTCTTCCAAGCGATCAGCATTTGGCGTGCCTGTGCGGGGGAATATCCAAAGAAACGGCTCAATAAGACCCAGACCATTTCTTCACTTGTTAAAAGTAAATGTTTTAAAGCAGCAATTTCAGCCAGATTTTTTTGCTGGTCGCCTAAACCAGGGCAAAATTGATACATGCCCGTTGTTAAAAATTCTTGCAATCCGAGCTGCGGCTGTTTTCCTTGCAATAATTTGACCCACTCAACGTGGATGCGTTCGACTGCAATTTTGTCGAGCAGTTTAGCATTGGCAGTGATCGCAATCCGGGTATTCTGTTCTAGTTTAAAGCCTAGCTGACTCACGAAACGGACTGCACGCATCATGCGCAAAGCATCCTCATGAAATCTTTCTTCCGGGACCCCAACCGCTCTGATGACATGAGCTTTTAAATCATCTAAGCCGCCAAAAAGGTCGATCACTTGGCCCGAAGGATCCATCGCTAAAGCGTTGATCGTTAAATCACGGCGTTTAAGGTCCTCTTTTAACGAACGAACAAAAGTCACGTGATCGGGGCGGCGAAAGTCCTGGTAACCGCTCTCCGTTCTAAACGTTGTGATCTCATAGCCTTCCCCGTGATCTAAGACCATGATCGTTCCATGTTTGATCCCTGTATCGACTGTGTGCTTGAAGATTGCTTTGACCTCAGCCGGATATGCACTAGTTGCAATGTCAACATCATGGATCTCTTGGTGCAAAAGCGTGTCTCGGACGCTTCCGCCGACGAAATAAGCTTCATAGCCCTGCTTGGTCAGCTTTTCTAAAATCGGTTTTGCTGCAATAAACTTTTGCGGTAATTCGGCTACTCTCATAGGATGTTTTCCAACCCGATTTCCAAGCCTGACAAACCGCTGATTTTTTTAATGGCTAATGCAACACCGGTCATAAACGAAGAGCGATCGAAGGAATCCTGCCGGATCGTTAAAGCCTCGCCAGTTCCTCCAAACAAAACTTGTTCATGGGCAACATAACCTGGCAGGCGGACCGCATGGATCCGCATTCCCTCGTAATCGGCTCCCCTAACCCCGGGAAGCGTTTCTGTTTCTTGCGGATTGCCCTGCTGGCGTTTTTGACGGACCTCTGCGATTTTTTTAGCTGTATTTAAAGCTGTCCCTGACGGAGCATCGACCTTTTGATCATGGTGCATCTCGATGATCTCAACATCTGGCAGGTATTTGGCTGCCTGCTGTGCGAATTGCATCAATAAAACAGCGGAGATCCCAAAGTTAGGTACAATTAAACCGCCTGTTTTTTGTTGAGCGGATAAATGCTGCAAATTTTCCACCTGGGCATCAGTTAAACCAGTTGTTCCGACCAATGGGTGAATTTCTTTAGTGAGAGCAGCTTGGACATTTTCATAAACTGATCGTGGGGATGTAAAATCCACCCAGACATCTGCACACTTGTGAGGGATTTTTGTTAAATCATGATAAACAATAGTATTGTTTTCTAATTTTTCTTCTGCGGCATGCGGGTCGTAAACGCCGACTAACTCAAATCCTTCATGTTCTAAGACCATTTTTACTGTCTGTTGGCCCATTTTTCCTTTAAAGCCAGCAACTAATACCTTAATCACGGACACCATTCCTTTATCAAGTCTTTCATTTATTTTAGCAAAATTTCAGCTAATTTCAATTGCCCTAGTGAGACGGACAGCAGTTATTTGCTAAAGTTAAAGTAACAAGTTACAATAACTTTAGCTAAGTGAAAAAAGGAGTTGGACTCAATGACTTTTCCCTATGAACAACGTTTCCGTCGTTATTTGCAAAATGACAAACTTTTAGCCCCAGTAACTGCTGATGATCTTTGTCACGATGTCAGTGACCTCTTTAATTATCTGCGAACTTTTAACGAAAGCTACCGAACTAAAGCCTCTTTGTCTGTCTTAGAAGAGTCGGATATCAGTGAATATCTGATCATGCTGCAAACTAAGCGGCAGATCAAAAATACAACTTATAACAAGGTTTTGACCCATTTAAACACATATTTCAAGTTCTTGTTTAAATATAAGCTGTCAACTTCTTTACCAACGGTCACACTCCAAGGTCAACCACGGCAACAAGCCGAAATAACTGATCTTTATGGCTGGGAAGACGAATTACCCGCTTACTTAGAACTGACAGCAATTTCAAGCTATACTAAAATGCTGCTTCTTTTATTGGCACACTTCTATCCCATCACAGAAATGACAGCTCCTAACTTTCAGGGATCATTGGCAAAAGAACATTGGGCAAAATTCGAACAAGCCTTCTTAAAGCGTTTTGCACAGGAACTTGAGCCGCGCCAAAAAATGCAGCAATGTTCTGACCTCTTTTTGAAACAACGAGTTGATTTGGCTGCACCTCGTTTATCTGTCGCTGGTTTACACAAAATTTTAAAGCGCGATCAGCCGCAGATCAATTTGCCGCTCGCGCCGCGGAAGCTGTATCAAGCCGCGATACTGCGTTGTCTGAATGAAACTCAGAATTTAACAGATGACCAATTGTGTCAAAAAATGCGGTTTGATTACGCTTCGTTAAATTATTACCGCACTTTAGCTGCTAAACTCCGTTCTTAGACTCCATTCTAAAAACACTTCATCAAAAGGTCTTGGACAGATCTTTGATGAAGCATTTTCATGAGGTGAAATTTTTGGCTGGCTTAAGCAGCCCTAGTCTTGTAATTCTGATAACAACTCATACATTTCGGCATCGTTGGGGTAAATTTGCAAGAATTTTTCAGCATATTGAATGGCCTTACTCCTTTGACCGGCATTGCGATAAAAGTAAGCTGCGTCTGAAAGAAAATCGGGTGAATCACTGAGTTCAGCTGCCGCAGATGCATAACTGTCCAAAGCCGCTGCATAATTGCCTAAAGCCGCAAAGGAACGTCCCTGGTCCCAGAACAAGTGGGCATCGAATTGCTCGTTTTGCTGGTATCTTTTGATCAGATCCAAGTCAGCCTGGAATTTGTTTGCACGCACCAGCAAGCTGCTTAAATCGATCACTAGGGTCAAATTGTCGGGGTCTTGAGCTAAGGCCGTCTGGAGATACTTTTCTGCCTGCTCGATTTGACCAAGTTTTTGTGAGAGCCGACTGGCATTCTGATACATTGCACTGTTGTATTGGTCAACTCCCAGCCCTTCTTGCAAAGTAACGAGTGCATCCGCCAGCTGCCCTTTCTTTTCATAAATGGCTGCGATATATGGATAAATCGTCGCATAATCAGGTGTGGTTTCGCGCAGACTGTTGAAATTATGCAAGGCATCATCATCGTGCTGCAGTTCATATTGCGTAACTGCTAGTTGGAAGCGGGCATCAGGGTCAAGATCTTCTTCGTGGATCTGCTCCAAGTATCCCAGCGCCTGCTCAAATTTACTAATTTCTGCGTAGCAGACACCTAAGCGTGCGACTAAGTTAACGCGTGAATAAGAGCTGATCCCTTGTTTGATCAAGTCCAGATAATATCCGAGCGCCTTTCTATATTCCTTAATACTAAAATAGAGCTCGGCTAAGGCAAATTGAATTACTTCCTCATCTGGCGCTAAGTGCAAGGCCGTTAAAAGCTTGTTTTCGCTGACCTCAAAAAGCCCTTGAGTCTGATAAAGATCAGCTTCGACTAGCAAAGCTTCCAGATAAGCAGCTGAATTACGATCAATTTGGCTCAAATATTCCAAAGCCTGGTCATCTTGACCTTCGCTGATCGCGATGTCCGCCAAAGCAGTTTTGAGGTCATCCTCAGCCGGGTAACGTTTAACTAATAATTGATAGGTCTGTTTGGCCATTTCCACAAAACCCAAAGAATATAGTTCTTCGGCCAAACTGTAAAGATGATCATCGTCATCTTTTTTCAAAGCTAAATTGAAGTTTTGCTGTGCTTCAGAAATCTGGCCTAATTCAAGTTCGGCAAGTGTTTTTTTAGAATAGCTCATTTCAATGCTCCTTTTTTAGGTCTTTGATAGACAGCCTCCCATAAGAGCAAGGCTGTTTTTTTATTTTCAAGAGTTGGAACTCTTCTGCACATAATTATAACATGGAAAAAAGCATGATCGCCGCTCCGTCACAATAGCATGCAAAAACGGATCAAAGCAAGAATTAAATCTCACTTTGATCCGTCAAGATGAAGATGTGCTTATTTAACAACATCCTTCAGAGCTTTGCCTGGCTTGAATGCAGGAACTTTGCTTGCAGGAATTTGAATTTCTGCGCCTGTTTGTGGGTTACGGCCCTTACGAGCAGCACGTTCACGTACTTCAAAGTTGCCAAAACCGATCAGTTGAACTTTTTCGCCGTCTTTCAAGAAATCTTGAATTGAACCGAAAACAGAATCAACTGCAACAGTTGCGTCCTTTTTTGTCAAACCTGTTTTTTCTGCAACAGTTTCGATCAATTGTGCTTTGTTTGCCATGTGTTTCACCTCCTGAACTGAAGATCTCAGATATAAAAGTTCTTTATATCTGTCTAAGTAATTGGCAGTCTGCCAAAAACATGAAACAATGACTAACAAATCATTGCTCAAATATTAAGATAGCACATAAAGCCTAATATAACAAGGTTTTTGCCGTGATTTTGCGTTTTTTTTGCCAAATTTGCGTCTTTATTAAAACTTTTTAATGAAAAGCCTTACTTTGCCTATTTACGGCGCCTTTCAATGATTCTTAGAGGAGTCCCAGTGAAGTCAAAAGCATCCCGGATCTGATTTTCTAAGAAGCGTTCATAGGAAAAATGCATTAAATCAGGATCATTCACAAAAACCACAAAAGTCGGCGGTTTGACGGCAACTTGAGTCCCGTAATAAACACGCAGTCGTTTTCCGTTCTCAGTCGGCGTTGGATTGTGAGCGATGGCATCCATTAAGACGTCATTCAAAACAGAAGACGGGATCCTTTGTTGATGGTTGTGGTCAACCTTCTTGATCAACGCTGGCAATGTATCCAAACGTTGGTGGGTTTTAGCCGAAACAAACACGATCGGTGCGTAACTCAAATACTGAAATTCTGCTCTGATAAGGTTCTCAAATTCCTGTAAAGTTTGGTTATTTTTTTTCAACGTATCCCATTTATTGACTACGATGATCACTCCACGGCCGGCTTCATGAGCATAGCCTGCAACATGTTTATCTTGGTCGCGAATGCCTTCTTCAGCATTTAAAACCACACAAACTACATCACTGCGATCGATCGCGCGCATTGCCCGCATGACAGAATATTTTTCAGTATTCTCATAAACTTTCCCGCGTTTACGGATCCCAGCGGTATCGATCATGGTATATTCTGTTTCATCCTCTGTGGTAAATTTAGTATCGATCGCATCTCGTGTTGTTCCTTCAATTCCGGAAACAATCACCCGGTTCTCTCCCAAAATAGCATTGACTAAGGATGATTTGCCCACATTAGGACGGCCGATAAAACTAAACTTGATCGATGAATCAAGCTGCTCTTCTTTTTTCTCCGGAAAAGCCTGACAGATCTTATCTAACAGATCCCCAGTTCCGATCCCATGAGTTCCTGAAACAGGCATGGGGTCGCCCAAGCCTAAAGAATAAAAATCATAGATCTCAGCTCTGACTTCGGGATTATCAACCTTATTAACTGCTAAAATTACCGGTTTTTTTGAACGATATAAAATTTGCGCTACTTGTTCATCAGCGTCAGTGACACCTTCTTGAGCACTAACAACTGCAACGATCACATCAGCCTCATCAATTGCGATTTCTGCTTGTTCCTTGATTTGAGAGATCAGCGGTTCATTGGTGATTTCGATCCCGCCTGTATCGATCATATCAAAATGCTGTCCTAGCCACTCACTGTGAGCATAGATGCGATCACGAGTGACACCAGGGGTGTCTTCAACGATCGAGATCCGTTCACCTGCGATCCGGTTAAAAATCGTTGACTTGCCGACATTTGGTCGGCCAACGATGGCAACTACTGGATTAGACATATATTCCCACCTCTTTTTGCTTTCTTTGTAGTTAATTTTAACAAATCTTTCAATGAAAAAACCAGCCCCGAAACATCATACGTGGGCTGGTTCATTCATCAATTTACAATTTGCTTATTTTTTTAAATCTTGACCGATGATATCGCCCAATGTGAATCCTGTTTCTTCATCAGGGAAATCATTGGAAGTATTCTTGCTTGGCTTGTGTGAAGTTTCCTTCGAATCAGCAGCTGGTTTTTCTTGCAGTGCTTTGATAGATAAAGCCAAACGGTGGTTTTCACCATCAACGTTCAAGACTTTGGCCTTGACACTTTCACCAGAAGTTAAAACTTCATTTGGTGTAGCAATATGCTTATGAGAAATTTGTGAAATATGCACTAGACCTTCAACACCTGGGAAGACTTCCACAAAAGCACCAAAACTAGTCAAACGTTTAACAGTTCCTTCAACGATGTCGCCTTCAGCAACTTTTTCGTTAATGTTATCCCAAGGTTGTGGTAAGGTTTGTTTGATTGACAATGAGATCCGGTCACGTTCTGGATCAACTGAGAGAACTTTGACTTTCACGTCTTGACCAACTTTAAGCACATCTGAAGGCTTGCCGACACGTTCGTAAGAAATTTCAGAGACATGAACTAAGCCGTCAACACCGCCCAAGTCAACAAAGGCACCAAAGTTTGTTAAACGGGCAACTTTGCCTTCAAGTACATCTCCGGCAGCTAAATCACTCATGATTTCTTGACGTTTTGCTTCGCGTTCAGCATGAGCAACTTCTTTATGAGACAAAATCAAACGATTTTCGCTCGGTTCAATTTCTACAATTTTAAGTTCAAGAGTTTGACCCTTGAATTGGCTGAGATCTTCCACAAAGTGATCAGAAACCATTGATGCAGGGATAAAGCCCCGAACACCCGCGTCAACAACTAAGCCGCCTTTGACAACTTGTGTCACAGGTGCAGTGATGTTTTCGCCAGCTTCAAATTTTTGTTCGATTTCATCCCAGACTTTGCGTGCTTCAAGTCTACGTTGAGACAATAAGAAACTGCCGCCCTCTTTATCAGAGCCGATCTTCGAAATAACAACTAAGTCGATCACATCACCAACTTTAACTTGTTCTTCGAGTTCTTCTGCTTTGATACTCAACTCACGGGCAGGCACAACGCCTTCAACGCCAGTGCCTTCAATACCAACGATCACTTGTTTTGAATCGTCCAATGCCAGTACTTCACCTTTTACGACATCACCGATTTTAACAGGCTTGACACTATTTAAAGCTTCTAATAAATCCTTGTTTTCTGATTCACTCATGGACTAAGTCCTCCTTAACGACTAACTCTATACTATATCTTAACTGATTTTCCTCAAAGTTTCCAGTTAATTTTAATATTTTTCATGTTGATTTATAATTTTAAGTATTTTTTCAACCACTTCGTCAATATTCAACGAAGTTGTATCGACTAAGACAGCATCCTGTGCTTGGGTCAATGGTGAGATCTCGCGGTGAGAATCTTTATAATCTCGTGCTTTAATCTCCTGCTCTAGAACTGCCAAGTCAGTCGCCATTCCTTTTTTAACATTTTCTTTGTAGCGGCGGACCGCCCTTTCGTGGACACTTGCGATCAGAAAAATCTTGACCTCTGCGTCTGGCAAAACCGTTGTGCCAATATCGCGTCCATCCATGACAATTGCACCTGAAGCAGCAATTTCTTGCTGTCGCTTAGTCATCTCCTGACGCACACTAGGTTGAGCAGAGACAAGTGAAACTTGATTAGTAACTTCCGTTGAGCGAATCTGTCTGGTAATATCTTGCCCGTTGACTAGCACTAACTGTTCCGGGTCTGCAGGTACAAATTTTAAGTCGAAATCTGTTAACATTTCTTTGAGCGCTTGATCATTATCTAGTGCAACCTTGCGTTGAAGTGCTGCAAAAGTTACAGCGCGATACATCGCTCCAGTGTCACAGTACACATAATTTAACTTTTTTGCTACTAATTTAGCGACCGTACTTTTCCCAGCTGAAGCCGGTCCGTCGATTGCGATTTGCATATTTGCCGCCATGTTATCCTCCGAAAATTCCAAATTTAATTCAATCAAATTGAAGCGACTGCTTCGATCACTCCAAATAAATAGAGGCCGTTGTAAAAAATTGGCCTCAACTGCTGCTTATTTAACGCGAACTCGTTGCCCTGGACTGATCGTTGAACCAGAACTTAGTCCCGGATTGAGTTGCAGCAACTCATCAACTGAAAGCCCATTGTTGGCGGCGACACGATACAACCCCTGACCAGCCGCCACGGTGACATAGGTCCCGCTCTCAGAAGAAGATTCTGAACTAGAACTGCTCTGAGTACTTGAACTTGTCGATTCTACCTCCGATGAACTTGCAGCTTGAGATGAGGAAGCCGAAGAATCATCTGCAGTTTCTTTGGTTTCGCTGGCCGAAGACTTGGCTGCAGTCTTGCGGGATTTCGAGCTAGCTGCTTTCTTAGACGCACTTGCTTTTTTCTTAGAGGAAGAGATAACTTCCACTTGATCATCACCATTCAAGTTTTTATTAGACGAAGTTTTTTGTGAAATAAAATAAAGTGCAATTGTGCCTACAATAATGATCAGAAAAATTACTAAGAGCGAGCTGGTTAAAAGAGTATTACTTTTATTATTGCGCCTTGTAGCTGAACGCGAGTAATTCCCCTTGCTGTCTCTTTGGTCTTCAAAAGAACTCTCCCAAGGTTTTTTATTTTGTTGCTCATCTTTTTTACTCGTAGTTCACACCCCCTTAAACTAATTCATAAATTATTTTACCATAGTTATTTTTTTTTAAAAAGCAAGTGGTTAGCAGAATAGCTTAAATTTGTCTGTTTTTCTCACAGTTGGTTTATTTGGCTAAAAAGTACTGTTGAGTTAGTCAGTTTTAAATAAATTTTTTAAAATTTGTTCATAGTCATTGCCGCCAGCAAAGATATTCGGTTCATTTTTAGTTTTTGCCAAATCGAATAGTTGTTGATAATCAAATGATTCGTTGGCTAACTGACAACATTTTCTGAAATGCTGCGGTGTTTTTGTTTCATCAAAATAGCGCAGGATAAATTTTCTCCGACAGCCCTGAGTATTAACATAAGCCAAGATTTGTTGAAGTGCCTGCAGTTTTTCAGTTCGACGTTGGCTAAAGACTGCTGACATTTGGGGAAAAGAAACCCCCATTTGCATATAACGCCAAACAAGCTGCGCACTTTGGTTTTCTTGGCTGCTTTTTTCTAACAACTGGGGAGAATTTTGTAAGATTTCTAGTTCGGCATTAGTTGGTAAAGCACTTAGTGCCAAATGTTGCTGTAAACCACGGTCTTGTTCACTGTATAAAATTAATGCCAAGCTTTGCTGACCGTCACGCCCCGCACGACCGATCTCTTGCAGATAACTTTCAAGGTTTTCTGGTAAATGATAGTGGATCACATACCGAATGTCAGGTTTATTGATCCCCATGCCAAAGGCGCTGGTAGCACAAATTAAGTCGATCTGTCCGCCTAAAAATTGCTGCTGCACTGCATAGCGGTCACCCGCCGGTAACCCTGCGTGATAGGAAGCAACGGTTAGTTTGCTTTTGGCATTCAGTAAGGCACAGATCTGATCGCATTGCTTCTTACTTGAAAAATAGATCAGTCCGGGGGCAGGCAGAGAGCGGATCAACTGTATGAGCCGCTGATTTTTTTCTTGAGTATCCGCAGACTTCTCGACCGCCAAAAAAATATTAGGCCGATCGACTGAATTTCTGATTACTTTGACCTTCCGGCCCAATTTTAGTGATCTCATCATATCCGAAGTTACGCGTTTGGTTGCAGTTGCAGTGAGCGCTAAGGTTACGGGAAAGCCTAATTTCTGACGTAATTTGCCCAGCTGCAGGTAATCAGGACGAAAATCCGGACCCCAAGCAGAGATACAGTGCGCTTCATCAACAACTAAGAGCCCAAGATCGATGTCTGTTAAAGCAGCCAAAACTACTGGGTTATTTAACATCTCGGGTGCGAGATAGATAAATAAATACTGATGTAGATTAGCTAAGATCTGCTTTTTTGCGGCATAAGAAAGGTTAGAATTTAAAGCAACGACCCGTTTTTCACCCTTTAACCGTAATTGTTCGACTTGGTCTTGCATCAAAGAAAGCAGAGGCGAAATTATCAAGACAGTTTGATTGGTGTAGGTACCTACAAATTGATAACATAGAGATTTACCTGTGCCTGTGGGTAAAATTGCTACTGTTGATCCGCCCGCCAGTAAACGCTGAATAACTTGTTTTTGCCCAGCTTTAAAGCGCGTAAAGCCAAATTCTTGTTTCAAATGGGCATAGAGTTCTTTTTCACTGACCAAATTCCTCATGGCTCCTTTTAATTGCAACTAAACGATAATTAAAAAACGAAACTTGTACCTGCTCAGACATCAATTCTCGGTAACTCCACTGGTCGATATCAGCTGGCAAGCGAGCAGTTAAAAGTTCTTCCTCTTGGTCTGTAAAAAAAGAGGCAAAAGGAAAATCGCGTTCTAAAATAGCCGCGTTTAGCAGATATTCCCGGACAGTACTTTCTTTGACAGCATTATACTGGGCGATTTGCTGGATACTTTTCCCATTGAGAAAGAGTTGCAATGCTTGTCGACTCTTTTTAAAAAGAACATTCTGATTTTCAAAATGTTTGATCATAGGTGCCAGCAGCGAATTTTTCTGGAGCAAATGAGAGGCAAAACGACTAGTCAAATCAAGTAAAATGATCTTGATTTCAAGGGTAGTTAAGCCAGTTTGTTGCGCCATCTGCGCCACTGTTTTGGGTAAGACTTGATGTCCAGAAAACTGCGCACAAAAAATCCACGCCTTTTGCGGACTCTCGTTTTCTAAAAAACTTTTTAATTCAAGCAGAATATTTTTGTGCAGCGTTTGCAGATCGTACTGATGTAACCACTGTTTGATCATTTGCTGACATTCAAAATTATCTACAGCCACGTAGTACCTTGAATTGCCATAGCTTGCTTCTGAAGCAACTTGCACGATCAGCTTCAACATCTGGTTGATCTCCGTCACTCGATGTTCACAAAAAAAACGCGGCGCACCCAAAGTTGGACCGGTTAGCAACTCTTGTTTCTTGGATCTCCCCCGCTCTGTCAATTTGACGGTGTCATCAGGATCCTGCGACAAAAACCCCTGTTCGACCAGTTTTTGTATGCCCTGATCGAAAGTTGATGCTTCGAGTTTAGGAAAAAACCCAATGATCTCTAGTAATTGGTAACGCAAGCCCCAAAAAAGCGTCGAGCTGGAAAGACGTTTGGTTAACAACTGTCTAATAACCGCTGGTCGTCTTTTTTGTTTAGCTGTAAAGAATAATAGCCACCAGTCGTTGTCATTCATCTTTCGAATGCCTCCTTGGCCAGCATGAATTATTTTTTAGTAACCATTTTTTTTAGTTCAGCAACCTCAACGTTAGTCAATTCACGGAAATCGCCTGAGGTCAAACCAGTCAGATTTAAGAAACCATATGTTTCTCGCTTCAGCTTTTTAACGGGGTGTCCGACTGCTTGCAACATATTTTTAACTTGATGATATCGTCCTTCGTGAATGGTTAACGAAACGACTGCTGTATCTTTTTTCTTATCGATTGAAATAACCTTCGCCTTGGTAGGTGAACTTTTATGGCCAGAATCGATTTTAACCCCATGCCGCAGTTGCTCCAAAGCCTTACTGTCAGGGATCCCCTTGACCTTAGCAACATAAGTTTTATTAACATGGTAACTTGGGTGCATGAGCTTGTTGGCCAAATCGCCATCATTTGTCATTAAGACCAAACCAGAAGTGTCATAATCCAGCCGACCGACAGGGTAGATCCGCTGTGGGAGGTCAGTGAAAAAATCAGTCACAACTTTACGTCCCTTATCATCTTTAGCAGCAGAAATAACTCCACGCGGCTTGTATAAGATAAAGTAAACTTTAGTATCTTTTTGTTCCAATAACCGGCCATCGACTTCGACAGCATCGTTACCAGTTACTTTGACTCCCAATTCAGTCACAACCTTGCCGTTGACCCGGACTCTTCCGGCAGAAATCAACTTTTCACTTGCTCTTCTCGATGCGACGCCAGCATTAGCCATCACCTTTTGTAATCTTTCAGCCATTGTTTTCATCCTTTTTTTGTTTTTCATTCATTGAGATCGTTTTTTCAAATAAGCCTAACAAATGGTCAGTGTCTTCTTCTGGTTCAGTTTTTTGCTGTTCCTCCAGCTGCGGCAGTTCAGACAAATTAGTTAAACCAAAATAATTTAAAAATTCTTCTGTTGTTACATAAAGGATCGGACGACCAGGCAGATCGGAACGCCCTGCTTCCTTGAGAAGATCATATCTGATCAATTTCTGCAACATAGCACTTGACTGGACCCCGCGGATCTCATCGATCTCAGTCCTTGTGATCGGCTGTTTATAAGCAACGATCGCCAATGTTTCCATTGCTTGAGCTGACAATGTGCTCGTAGTCGGCAGTTCAAAATAGTTCTTGATTATGGGTGCAAAGGCTTTTTTTGTAGTTAATTTATAGTGCTCACCTGTCTGATATAATTCAAAACTACAAGTATGATCAGCCAAATATTTTTGCTGCAGTTTTTTTAACTGCGCTAGTACAGCAGGTTTCATTAGACCACAAAGTTGAGCCAATTCGCTGACTGTGATCCCTTGGTTACCGCTGACAAACAGCAGGCTTTCAATTTTTGCTTGATTAGCTAGGATTTTTATCACCACTTATCATTTGAATTTGACCCAAATTTTCTTTTTGCATCATTTGAGCAGCTCCACGTTTGACCAGTTCTAAAAGTGCGAGAAAAATTGTGACATATAGTTCAAGGTCAAATTTCTGTGAAAACAGGTCGTCAAAGATTATTGGACCGCTAGCATTTTTTAATTTTCGATCTAAATTTTGTATTTCTGTTTTAAGTGAATATTTTTCACTGCTAACTTGACGTTTTAACGGCATTGCTTTTCTATGCTTGCTAAGCAGCTTATTAAATGCCTTTTCTAACCGCATAATGCTTTGATGTTCATCACTTAACTGCCCCAGCTGCGCATCTGCGGGGATCTCAGCCGGCTCCCGCTCGAAATGTTTCGCTCGTTGCGCATACTTTTCTTGCAAGCCCGTTGCGGCCTCCTGAAATAATTGATGCATTAATAACTGCTGGACGAGCCGTTCACGAGGATCTTCCTCGAAATAGTCTGAGTCTGCTTGCTCTTCATCATCATAGGCAGGTTGATTCGGTAACAGCATTGCGCTTTTAATGTTGAGCAGCATTGCAGCTGTAACAAAATACTCCCCAGCGATGTCAAGCTCCATCTTCTCCATGTGATGAAGATAATCGATATACTGAGAAGTTATTTCGGTCATTTGAATATCATAAATGTCCATTTCATTTTGCTTGATCAGATGCAGTAATAAATCTAAGGGACCTTCAAAATCTAAGATCTTAAAAGTCAGTTGTTCAGGCAGCTGTTCTGATTTATTTGTTGCTTTCTTGTCCACGATTTTTTTCCCACTTTGCAATTAATGGTGCCACTTCAACGCTCCCCATCATTTTATGTTCCGGAAAACGCGCAGCCAAAGCAGTCAGCATCTGATAGCTAACTCCTTCGCCGCGGTATTGAGGAGAAATTGCAAGATGACGGACCATGACGATTGAATCGTTGATTTCTGCGCCAATAATGCCGCAAAAATCATCCTGTTCATTTTTCCACAAAAAAAGGTTCCGATCGTCTTGGGCTTGATACCATTCCAACTCATTGGACAAGCGTGAGACTTCTTTTAAGTTAGGAATAAACGAGAGCAAACCCATCGTTATTTTTTTGTAATCATTTTTATATTTATAAAGCATCTGTATCTCCTTTAAGCTTCCTTATCAAGATTATACGCCAGATTAGCACATTTCATAAATTAAAACAAATTTTAGAAAATCTGTTTTAGGTCCAAAATTTAACCGAACAGCTTAGAATTCACGCTTTTTCTTAAGCTCGCGGGTGTGTTTTTTCATAAATGGAACTTAACCTGCGCTTAGATAAGTGAGTATAAATTTGAGTAGTAGAAATATCAGCGTGTCCCAGTAATTCTTGCACGATCCGCAGATCTGCACCATTTTCTAAGATATGTGTGGCAAATGAGTGCCGTAATGTATGCGGAGTGATATTTTTGGTGATTCCCGCTTTTCGGACTTGCTGTTTAAGGTTTTTCCAGACCCCTTGCCGTGTCAGCTGGTTGCCGTGAAAGTTTAAAAATAGAAAAGATGATCGTTTTTCCTTCAACAATTTCGGCCGACTACGTTCAAGATAGGAGTTGATCCACTGTGCAGCAGTATCACCAATTGGTACTAAGCGCTCTTTTTGCCCCTTACCGATCGTTTGTATCAACCCCATAGTGAGATGCAGATCCGCGAGGTGCAAGTTGATCACTTCACTGACACGCAAGCCTGTCGCATACATTAACTCCAAAATTGCACGGTCGCGTAAGCCCAAGGGCTGGCTAACATTAGGTGTTTTTAAAAGCTGCTCAACTTCTTGACGGGACAAAACTTCAGGCAAATGTTCCTGCTGTTTTGGTGTATCGATCAATGTCATTGGATTATTAGTGATCACCTTTTCTTGTGACAAATACAAAAAAAAGCGGCGCAAACTCGTAACGCTGCGAATGATAGAGGAGTTTGCCTTTTTTTGAGCCGTTTCCTCAGCCAAATAATTAGTAATATCTGACCGCTCGACAACAGTAAAAGAATTTACATCATTTTTTTGTAAAAATTTGACAAACTGGGTCAGATCATTTTGATAGCTGACTACGGTATTGGCGGATAACCCCCGCTCAACAGTCAAGTAATGGAGGTAATCTTGTATTAAATTATCGATGGGAAACATCCCCCAACGCTTTTTTACGCTGACAATCGGCACAAAGACCTAGAAAGGTCAGCCGATGATCAGAAACTTCAAAATGATACTGGTGTGCAACTAGTTTTTCGACGTCAATTAAAAGATCTTGGTGGATCTCAACGGTTTTTCCACACTGCGTACAAATTAAATGGTGGTGAAAATGTCTCCGGTCCTCAGTCCTCAGGTCATAACGTGCAATCCCATCTTCAAAGGAAACACGCGTTAAAAGATTCATTTCAGTTAAAATATCCAGAGTCCGGTAGACTGTGGCTAAGCCGAAAGAAAAGGATTGCTTGAGAAGCTCAATATAGATTTCTTCAGCAGATAGATGCTCTTGATGATGATCCAAGAGTACTTTGACGATAGCTTGACGTTGAAAGGTCAGTTTAAAGCCTGCGTCATGCATACAATTTTGAATTTTTATCATTTCGTCATTTGTATCCACTTTTCTGCCACCTTTCACTCCGTATTATTCATTCAGATAAATTTTACCATCTTTTTGATTTACTGCGCCAGCCTTAAGAAGGTGGCCAAGAGCCCGTTTAAACTGCCCTTTACTTATCCCAAAATAATCATTGATTTCTTGGGGTGTGCTCTTATCTGAAAAGTTCAAGCTGCCGGAAGAATGCTGCAAAGCAGCCAAGATCATCTGCGCATCATCACCGATCGCTTCAAAGGCACGCGGTTTTAGCGAAAGGTTAAGCGTTCCTTCAGCGCTGACACCAATGACACGCGCCTGCAAAACCTGACCCAAACGCGGCTCTTCCATGCGTTGAGACGGATGAATAAAGCCAAGACAATAATCTTTAGTCAACACACGAGTCCCGACCTTTTTGAGCCGATACACGACACAAGTGACATCTTGATTCTGTAAGTTGTTTTTGGCTTTCTGACTAATACCTTGAAACATACTTTCACTGGCTAGATCGCCCCATAAGCGCCCTTTGTTGTCGAGTTTTAAACCTATCATTAAGCGGTCGTTTTTTTGCGGCCAAAGCTGGCGCAGTTCTGGCAGATCATCTAAAGAAACAACAATGTCCTTGTTTGGCAGCCCGATGTCAACGAAAACTCCCAGGTCCCTTTGCACAGAAACCACGGTTCCCCACGAGTAACGACCCAGGCCGACTTTGGGGGTATTTTTGGTCAACTGTAAATGGTGATGATCATTTTCATAGGCAAAACCACTCAGCTGACTTCCCATTTTGGGCAGCTTTTTGAGCTCTTTTTTTGCCGTTTGGAAAGTCTGTCCCTCTAATTGAGAGTAGATATATCTATCATTTTCATCGATAACTTCAGCAGTTATGATCCTGCCAAGAAGATCTTTTTTCATATTTGATTTCTCCTATTTAAAACTAAGTCCTAGTAATGTCACGATACAATATGTGAGGCCGCTGGCAATAACTGGTCCTGCCGCCACTCCATGCAAGAAAACAACTCCGCAGATAGTCCCTAATACCAAAGCAATTGTCACTTGAGGAGAAGCAGCCAGCTGTGCCACACCATAGCGGGAAAGTAAGGCGACAGCAACTCCGCATGCGATTGCGATCCACCCTGCAGGCGACCTAAAGACACTGACCAAGTCTTTAAAGCTGATTTGTCCAGTTGCGATTGGTATCAAAATGGCAACAGAAATTATTGTGACTCCCCAATCGATCCCTTTGTTCTGAATAACCGGCAGCCACTTTTCAGTCATTGGCAAAGCTTTAAAAGTCATGACCACAAGACTAGCAATGATCAGCGAGGTGTTTTTACCGAAGACAGCTACGGCCAACACCAGCAACAAAAACAACCAACTTTCCATTCCCTTTTTCACCTAACTTTTATATTCTCTTAAATATTGTAACGGAAAACAGCTTAAAAAGCTAATTTCATAAGTTCAAAGAGCTTAGAGCCGGCTTTCAAACTAGCCAAAGCAATTTAAAAGCGTACCCAAAAAATTAAACGCAAAAAAGCATTTCCAGCTTTTGGTTCTATAATATCTGGTACTGATAGAGAAATTTTACTATCTGTACCAGTTTTTTTGTTTTTTGTATTATTATAAAAAAAGAGACAAGGCCACTACACCTTGTCTCCCCAAATCCAATTCGTCTAAAGGACGAAAATAGAAAGAAGT
>NZ_BFFP01000019.1 GCF_003864415.1 Ligilactobacillus salitolerans | reverse complement strand
AAACAAAAGACTGAAACAGCGAGGACTATTAAACATGTCCCAGTTGTATCAGTCAATTCAAGCAAAAGCTTAAGTTGTTGAACCGCCGTATACGGTTCCGTACGTACGGTGGTGTGGGAGGTCGATAGTGTGAACTATCTCCTACCCGATTTGAACTGTCATTAGCAGCGGGCCGGAAATGTCCTTTGACAAGAAGTCGGAAGTTAAACACTTGGTGAAAACATAGAGTGTGGCCGTACTCAAATATGTGTTGAAGGAAAGATTACGCAAAGATGAATATTCACTAACCAAATCGAGTAAAATGAAACTAATAAGAATCCATTGGAGGATAAGCTGATGCCAGCTAAAAGCAATGAACTGAAAATCGAGGATAAGCTCTGGGAAGCCTGTGATAAGTTACGGGGGTCGATGGATCAGTCTACTTACCGAAACGTTGTGTTAGGGCTGATTTTTCTGAAGTATGTGTCCGATGCATTCGAAGAACGGCACGCTGAGCTTGTGGCAACTGAATATCCAGAGGATGCGGAAGATCGTGATTTTTACGATGCCGAAAATATCTTCTGGTTGCCTGAGAATGCACGTTGGTCTGTCGTTGCTGCGGCTGCCAAAACGCCAGATGTCGGCACCATCATTGATGCTGCCATGACCTCGATTGAAAACGAGAATGACAGCATCAAAGGTGTGTTGCCTAAGAACTATGCTTCTGATGACCTATCTAAGGAACGACTCGGTGAAGTTATTGATCTGTTTACCGACGTGCAGGTAGGGAATGAAGAATCGCGGAAGAATGACGTGCTAGGGCGCGTCTACGAGTTCTTCTTGCGTAAGTTTGCAACCAATGGTGATGGTGAGTTCTATACACCGCGCTCGATTGTTCGAACTCTGGTAGATATGATTCAACCGTTCAGTGGCAAGATCTATGATCCGTGCTGCGGATCAGGAGGCATGTTTGTTCAGTCTGAAGAGTTTGTGAGTGAACATCAGGGGAATATCCTTGACCTTTCTGTATATGGCCAAGAATGGAATCCAACGACTTGGCGCTTGGCAAAGATGAACTTGGCAATTCATGGTATTGACAACAATCTTGGTCCACGTAATGCAAACACGCTGCTAGATGATCAGCATCGTGGTGAACGGTTTGATTATGCGCTGGCAAACCCACCATTCAACGTCAAGGATTGGGGTGCGGATAAGGTTACTGACGACGCCCGTTGGAGATGGGGTATGCCGGGAAACAGCAATGCCAACTATGCTTGGATTGAACATATTTTGAGTAAGCTGGCGCCTGATGGTAAAGCGGGGATTGTCCTTGCTAACGGTGCACTGTCTACGTCAAGCAAGGATGAGCTTGCTATCCGTAAGGCTCTGCTTGAAGATCATAAGGTGGATGCCATCGTGGCAATGCCATCTCAGATGTTCTATTCAGTTTCGATTCCTGTCGCCGTTTGGATTTTTGATATGAATCAAGCTAGTGCAAATGAACGTGACCGAACTGGCGAGACGCTCTTTATTGATGCGCGGGAGATGGGAACCATGACTGACCGTACACATCGTGAATTTAGCCGGAAGGATATTGATGAAATCGCTGGCATTTATCATGCATACACAGGAACTTCTGGCGAAGTGTATAAAGATGTACCGGGTTTTTGTAAAGCTGCAAAACTGGACGAAATTATCGCTAATGATTATGTACTGACACCTGGACGATATGTTGGGTTGGCCGACGAGGAACAGATGAGTGATGCGGAATTTGATGCTGAGATGAATAAATTAAATTCTGTGTTAAAGGATCAGTTTGCGCAGAGCGACAGGCTTCAAGAAAGAATTCTGAAAACGCTGCGGGGTATTGGATATGGGGACTAAATTAGTAAAACTTGGCGACGTTGCTGTAATTAACCCACGGCTACGACTTGAAAAAAATGAAGTGGCACGAAAAATTCCAATGGAGGCTCTGACACCTTTCCAAAAGAAGATTGATAGTTATAGCTTTGAAAAGTATTCTGGGGGAGTGAAGTTTCAAAATGGTGATACGTTAGTGGCTCGTATTACTCCATCACTTGAAAATGGAAAAACATCATACGTTGACATACTAGAATCGAATGAAGTTGCCTTTGGTTCAACAGAGTTTATCGTATTGCGAGCCGACAAAAATGTATTGGATGAAGAATATCTGTACTATATTGCTACGTCCGATGATTTCCGGCAGGTTGCTATTCAGTCAATGACTGGTACGTCTGGGCGTCAGCGTGTTCAGAATGAAGCCGTTAGTAGCTACGAATTTAAGTTACCACCACTTGATGTTCAAAAACAAGTAGTGTTTTTCCTTAATTCCATAGACGCCAAAATTGCGCTTAATCTGCAGATTAACGATAATTTGCTGAAGGTATGCCGTCTTCAATTCGATAAGTTTAAGCAGGCATGCAGTGCAACAACTGAGCTTTCTAATATTGCTACATTGATTATGGGACAATCCCCAAAGGGGGATACATATAATCAAAACGGGGAAGGAACACCATTGTTGAATGGTGCGGCTGATTTTCGTGGTGGCATCAACCCATCTAAATACACCTCAGACCCTAAAAAGGTTACTGAACCGGGTGATTATGTATTTGGCGTTCGTGCGACAATCGGTCTAACTACAAAGGTCTTCAATCGATATGCAATAGGAAGAGGTACTGGGTTGGCCCGTGCTCTGAGTTATAAGTCAGATGAGCTGCTTTATTTTATTATGGAAGATGCATTTAGTTATTTTGCTCGTGCTTCTACAGGAAGCGTTTATCTAAATATTTCACGGAGAGAGTTTGAAACTTATGCTGCACCGGATTTCAGCAATATCACAATAAAGAAGTTCCATGAATTTGCGTCACCACTCATGCAGCAGATATACCAAAATCAGAAACAGAATGAGGAATTGACTCAACTGCGTGAGCTTTTACTACCTAGGCTACTGGCTGGTGACATCGATCTCTCAAATATCGAAACGGTGATGAATAATGCCTAACACCAAATCATTTACAAACGAACAGGATGTTGAGCTTGAGGCAATTGATGCGCTGGTATCCTTAGGGTATCAAGATTACCGCAGTGAAAGCTATAAAGACCCCAATAATGTCATTGATGCCGAGCGTGATAATGACCACAAGCAGGTGATTTTGCACCAGCGTTTACGTGACGCGTTGGAACACAATACACCAGGACTGAAGAATGCTATCTATAAGGAGGCAGTCCGCCAGTTTTATTTGGTGACGGATGGCCCTGACTTGATGGCAAACAACCATCAACTACACAAGCTAATCATTGAGGGTGCGAAGGTTAAGGTTACTGAAGGTGGGCAAGACCACACCTATGTGCTTAAACCAATCGATTTCGATAATGTGGATGCCAATGATTTTGTAGTGACCAACCAGTTTACGATGGAGCAAGGTGAGCGTAAGAGGCGGCCAGATATTACGATATTTATCAATGGCTTGCCACTTGTGACGTTTGAACTTAAGAACCAGGCCAATGCTAATGTAGGAATTGAAGACGCGTTTAACCAGTTACAGACCTACAAGCAAGATATTTCTGACTACATGGCCTACAACGAAATTCTTGTCATTAGCGACGGGGTGAATGCGCAAACGGGTTCCCTGTCTGCGGGTTTCGATCGCTTCATGCAATGGCGTTCACCTGAGCAGCGCGATGACAAGCAGTTGGATGTCTATGCAATGGAGACGTTAATCAATAACATGATGAAGCGTGACGTTGTATTAGACCTGATTCAAAACTTCATCATCTTTGAGACTGATGGGGCGAAGACTTTCAAGATTCTCGCTGCCTACCATCAATACTACATGGTCAACAAGGCGGTTGAAGCTGCGGCTAAGACACTTCAAGATCCTGATAGCAATCGTATTGGGGTGGTTTGGCATACACAGGGTTCTGGCAAGTCCCTATCAATGGTGTTCTTCTCGGGGATTGTCAGTCGCAAGCTGGGCAATCCAACGATTCTGGTTGTGAATGACCGCAATGATCTCGATGACCAATTAGGGCAGACTTTTGCCGCGGCGCATGATTATCTGCGGCAGACGCCAACGCAGGCAAAATCGCGCACGGAAGTTCGTGACTTATTGGAGCGTAAGGGTGGTGGCATTGTCTTTTCCACTATTCAGAAGTTCGCACCTGAAGAAAACGAGGATAGAATGCCGGTTCTCAATACACGGTCTGACATCATTGTGATCTCTGACGAAGCGCACCGTTCGCAGTATGGGTTGAAGGCGAAATTCACCAAAAATGGGGTGAAGTATGGTTATGCGCAGTACATGCGAGAAGCATTACCTAACGCGTCGTTTATCGGGTTTACCGGCACGCCGATTGACTTCAGTGACAAGTCGACGCGTGGTGTATTTGGTGACTACATCGATGTATACGATATGTCTGCCGCGGTGCGTGACCACGCAACCGTACGGATTTACTACGAGAACCACATCATCCCGCTAGATCTCGATCCACAGGTACAGCATAAGTACGAAATGGTGATGGAAGAAGCAGGGGTCTACAATGCTGGCGAGCAAACCGAAGAACAGAAACGCCGCGCTGAGTTTACCAAGCTGGAGCGACTGGCTGGTACGAAGGGTCGCTTAGAAGTTCTGGCGAAGCACTTTGTAAAGCATTTTGAGGCGCGTCGAGCGCAGGAGTTCGGTAAGTCAATTATCGTTGAAATGTCACGGCGGAACGCGGTGAAGCTTTACGATGAGATTATCAAGTTGCGTCCAGATTGGCATTCTGATGATTTGATGAAGGGCAAAATCAAGGTCATAATGACCTCCGACGCTGCTTCTGATGGGCCGGAACTTGCTAAGCATCATACGAATGCTGCTGATCGTCGTAAATTGCAACAGCGAATGAAAGACGACCAAGATGAGCTTCAAGTAGTCATTGTGGTAGACATGTGGCTGACTGGATTTGATGCGCCAGCAGTTAATACAATGTACATCGATAAGCCAATGCATGGTCACAACCTGATGCAAGCCATCGCCCGTGTTAACCGCGTCTTCAAAGATAAAGACGGAGGCTTAATCGTTGACTACATCGGTATTGCTGACAGTCTGAAGGCAGCGTTGCAACAATACTCTGATTCGGACCAAGAACAGACTGGAATTAACGTGGACAAGGCTGTCATGTTGATGAAGGAGAAATACGACATCATCACGAACGACTACTTGTATCATGTTGATTACAGTGACTTCATCAGCGATGATCGTAAGAAGAGCCAAAAGGCGTTCCGCACGGTGCTAAATGCTGTCGCAATGTTGCAACCTGATCAGCAGCGCAAGTTTGCCGATACCGTTGTTCAACTTCAGAAAGCACATGCGTTGGTCGTTACGACGGATCAAGCAGTTGCCATTGCCGGTGAGGTAGGCTTCTTTGTTGCTGTTAAGAATGCGTTGGTTAAGCTGATGCAAACCGCCAGTGATTCGCGACGTAAGATTGGCAACAGTCAGTTAAACCTGAAGCTAGATCAACTGGTTAATCAGTCTGTTTTGGCAGAGAAACCTATTGATTTGTACGAAGAGCTCGGATTAGAGCGACCGGAGTTAAGTTTACTATCTGAAGATTTTCTGGACAGCGTTGGGCAGATGCCAGAGAAGAGTCTAGCGATGAAGTTGCTTGAACGGTTACTTAAAGGCAAAATCAAAGCGATGACCAAGGTAAACTTAGTTCAGTCGCGTAAGTTCGGCGATATGTTGGAGGCATCATTAGACGCGTACAACCAACGTGGCGTGACCACTGAATTAGTGATTCGTAAGCTTATTGAGCTCGCTAAGACCATGCAGGCTGCGGAGACTGACGGCCAAGATTTGGGGCTATCCATTGAGGAAAAAGCATTCTATGATGTACTAGCCGATGAAAAACGTGCAGCTGAAGAACTCGGAGCTGATAAGCTACAAGAGATTGCCAAAGCTCTAGTTAAAGAAGTGCGTGATTCTGCACAGCGGACTGACTGGGTACAGCGCGAGTCGGCTCGGGCAAGCATGCGAATCGCTGTTAAGAGATTGTTGCGCAAGTATGGGTATCCGCCTGATTTTACAAAGTCTGCGGTGGAGACTGTTGTTGAGCAGGCTGAGAAGATGGCGTTCAATGAAAGTGGTTCTAATTCGTAGCAACATGGTACGAATCAGAACTTGAGAGATATGCGGATTGTATCGGCTTCACAGCTATGACCGTAAGAGGGACAACTACCATTCCCAACGGTGCCAGAGGCTTTACAGCGCAGTAACCTAATCAGCACCGAAGAGTTGCCAGTACCGCTGCCAACTTCAGAAATCATGATATTCTTGTTCTAACAGTGGATCAAGCAGTCGTGATTGCTGAAGAAGCTAATGAGTTGACGAACAGATTTCAGAGACGGAGGGCTTTTTTTGAACGAACTTTTCTTAAAGGAGCAAAGTCCTTTTTTAGGAAAATCCGAAAACTTGGTTGAACGGTTGGAAGTTCAGGCTGTTCGCATTGCCATTCCAGAAGCGTATACGAATACGCAGGCACCGATGATAAATTTTATTAGAGGATCAATTGAATACTTTGAAGAGTTACCTAGTGATTTCTTAGGCGCGTCTACTCCTGAAGACAATGCGACGCCCGAGGCAGATCACTTTGCAAACACGTTTTATCGACTTGCAAACTCAATGCAGACATTGAGTCAACTTTGGGGATCAACATACAAAATATCAACGGAATTTAAATGGCTAAATGATATCAGAACGCTGATCGTTCATTCGGGTGAGAACATAAATCCGATAAGTCTACCGAATACGAATGAATATAGAGATAATCAGTTGTGGCGAATTCTGCAAAATACGGAAAGATCTCATTCTTGGTACTTTGATAATAGCGCTTCCGATGCAGATTATTGCATCATTATGTCAAGTGATAAACACGATCGACAAGCTGTTCAGCATCGTGCAGAGGTTGATTACAAAGCTAATAATGATGACAACTTAGATCAGTGGATATACCTATGGGCAAGTTCGATTCGAAATATTGTTCTGTGTGAGGTGGAACATTTTCTGGATGCGCTTGAAGGGGTTAGCTTACCAGATGGCCCATCGCACCAACTCAACAAGGAAATTCTCGAACACATCATCGATTTTGATAATTATAGAATTGATTTCAGCAAAGTGTTTACACTAACCAAAAAAGATCGACGTAGTGGTGTACTTGTTGAACGAGGTGAAGTTCACTGGTATGGCTTTGGGATGCAGAAACTACTAGAGTATGTGAATTTGAATAACGAAGTTTCTGTTCAAGTGAAGACGGTGATTTTTGAAAGGTTTGTGGAAGTTTTGACATTATTCTGGAAAGAATATCCAAATGACGATATTCCGTTCAATGATATAGTCAGTTTAGATATTAGGCAAATATTCAAATCGTATTTACCGTACTTTGAAATGAAACAGTACCTAGAAGGTGAAAAGTTGTTTATTTATATCGCTCCAGAGTTTAATACTCCATGTGAAGATTATCGAACTGACTTGGATTATCTCGGGATGTTCATTACCGCAATTTCCGATGCCACGGGAGAATCGTTTACTTACGACGGAAACGTTGATGATTTAGTTTGCAAATACTTTTGTAAATCGATTGAGAATCATCTCAAAATAATGTGAAGTGTTCAAGCTGTTGTGGGAAATTAGCGGAGTAAACACTAGCTTTGGAAAGCAGGAATACTAATAACACGCGTATCAGCACCAGCGATAGGAATGTTCGTAGGATTCTTCAATCGGGGTTAAATGATGGAACTTGAAATTTCAGAATTGAAGATTAAAAATTTTCGTTCAATTAAGAGTAGTAGTATCTGCCTTGGAAAATGGACAATCTTGCTCGGTAAGAACAACATAGGAAAAAGTAGTCTATTTGAGGCATTCGAGGTTTTTGACAGAGGATTGAAACTCTCTGACATCAACATGCAATTGTTGATTAAGATGATGAAGAATCGCGACACGCCGGCTAATCTTTCGGAGTCAGACTCTATTGAAATGTCTGTGACGTATCAATGGAGTGATCTAAACAGTGACTACTGGTCCTTGCTCTCAGATATTTCAGATAACGGATGTACGAGAATTGTTGTTAGATATTCAATCCCGGATGCTAATTACCCCAAATATCAGTCGGTTAAGAGCGTTAAGGAACTACCGGATTTATTGATTCGTGAGGTTTGGATTGGGTCGCCTGAGGATTTTACCAAGGGGCGGCAGACGGCATTACCATCAATGGTACGATTACAAAAGTATTTACCACTGACGCACGGTCTGGATAACTTAAGACCAGGAGATATTTTGCTTTGTCCGATTGCTGCATTTCGTTATCTTAACTCTGGAAGAACGGGTAGTGAAGAAGCTACTGCAAATCAGTTTTCTGAAAGTGTTGCTAAGATTCTTGACGATAGTGTTGATGTAAAAGAAACCTTCATGAAAACGCAGGATGATATTGATGCAGTTGTTGCCGATAAATTAGAGCCTTTTCAGCAACGATTAAAAGCGTTCGCTTATCCACGTGACCCCAAAAATCCCTTACGGGCAATTCTCACTATTGATGAGTGGTTATCAAGTCCTAAGGTTCGTATTGCGCAAAGTTTTGGAGAGCTCGCGGGCTTCGAGTTACCCCTGAGTGCGCAGGGGCTGGGATACCAAAATATATATAATATTTTGGCACGAATATCCGCACAATTTGCAAAAATGAATAGACTGGGATTAACAAATCCAGTTTTCTTTGTGATTGAGGAACCGGAAGCGTTCACTCACCCCCAGCTTCAACATATTTTTGTGCAACAGATTCGTGATTTCATCAAGGATGAGGCAAACAAATTAGGTGTTTCATGTCAGTTATTGATAATATCTCATTCTTCCGAGGTTGCTGTCTCAGCATTTGAATCGAATTTTGAAATTGTTATCGGTCGCCGCCAAGGAGATACAAGCTACTTTATCAATTGGGACTCGATTGGTGGATCAAATAGTAATTCTCGTGATAAGTTGAAAAAAATACTTTTAAATTATAATGCTGAGTTACTTTTTGCTGACAAGCTAATTGCATATGAAGGCAATGCTGAACGCTTAATACTTACTGCACTTATGCGTAAGCAGGCACCGTCATTACTAGCTGAAAAAATTGCTTTTATTCCTGTTGGGACAGCATTTTCAGGATTGAGAGACGCACTTAGCGATCTTCGGTTTGAAAAAATATTGCTCATCACTGATCTCGATTATCAGCGAAGTCCAGGATCGAATGATTTGTTAGCTGGCAGTGATCTGACTACGACCAATGGGAATCTTCGTTATCTATCTGAAGCACCTACGAGCCATGTTAAAGATATTAACTTTTCAGAGAGTGTAGAACAGAAAAATAGTTCAATCACCAACAGGTACCCACTTGTTAGCACAACATCGGGATTTCCGGAAAAAGGTTTTGAGAATTTTATGATTGTCACTCAGGGATATAATGGAGAATTTCATTTTTGGCCGAGAACGTTGGAGAGTGCATTGGTTTTTGCCAGCCGTGAGAACTTTAATTTATACAAAACAGCTGGACTGCTTCAAGCTAACGTTGACAATACCGTCACCAATAATCCATTCGACGTCAATGATATTCCAGGAAAGTTACTTAGGACTGGGAAGGCCGACTTTGCACTTGAAAGTTTAGACTTGATTGCTAGTGACAAATTTACAGTGCCAGAATATATCTCGAAAGGACTGAATTGGCTTGCAGAAATGGACTGACAATCGATATTTATCTATGGGTAATGGTGTTTATGAGATCCGAGGCGCTGCTGGCGCTGGCAAGACTTATCAACTGGCCGAGGATATTCGCACAATTGTAAAAGAACACAGGAACGTGGCTACAATTAGTTTTTCTAATGCTGCGGTTGATGAACTCAGATCTAGGCTGGGCAGTTTGCCGGTAACTCTTGCAACGATTCATTCTTTTTGCTGGAAAGTGCTTGGTAGCATATCAAGACGAATATTGGAATATACAGAATTACTCACCGACTTTGAGCCAAAAGCTTTGCTTAACAGTGAATATTCGCTAAACGATGTCAAAGCGGTACGATACGGAGAACTGGGCATACCGCAATTTGAATGCGAAAGTGGACTGCTTTGGCTGTCTCACGATGACGTCATCTCACTATTCGTTCAAGCGCTAAATGTCGTCCCTGGGTTTACCAAACTTCTATCCAGTGCTTATGATTATATTCTTATTGATGAATATCAGGATACAAATGGCCCGTTCTTGAAAGCACTTCTTCACCAAGTGGCGGATTACGTAACCATTGGTTTATACGGCGATCCTTTTCAATCAATCTACCTAAATTCGCAATCGTTTCAGTCGATTGTTGAGCGCGAAACCTATGATATTCAGACATACTATTTACCCAATAACTATCGCTCACAGTCTGAGTTGGTTGCGTTCTTCAACAAGTCGCGTTGTAACTATGATGATTTACAGCAAGAAGCTGTATATGCCGGAGTCATTAAACCAAAAATATTTTTGCACAAAGGAAGCCTTACACCTGATCTTGTGAACATCATCAACTCAAAGCTGAAGGTCGAAGGTTCAATCGTACTTTCTTTAACTAATGCAGTGAGGATGACCGCAGCAGGATTTGGGCGGCTTGCTAAGCAGATACGAAGCTGGGCCTCGAGAAATACTCGACCAGGTATTGACTGGTCAGAAGTTTTAAGAACCGATCAATTAAACCCATACGTCAGCTTATTGATTAAATACGGAAATCTGTATTTTGGCAGCAACTATTGTTCAGTGCAAGCACTCTTCCAAATTTTCACCTTGAATTCTATTCAGTCAGTCAGCATGGTGTCGATTCAAGAGTTACTGAAAAATCTGAAGAATAGCCGAGTGGCTGATACTCAAGCGTTTTTGGACGCCGGATTAGAATTCTCTAAAGAAATCTTCGGAATTCGGACTTGGCTGGATGAGATAGACTTCGATCGATTGCAACAAGTCGTTGAGTTTTACAATTCGCTTAGCACAATTAACAGTCAAAGTATGACTATTTTTGCTTCGAAGGGTTTGGAGTTTGATGATGTTATTCTCAACATTGATTATGGTCTGTATCGAGACCGAAACTGGAACTATATTCAATTTGAACATAATGAACGAGATACTCGCAATGTGAATTCAGATATTATGTCATATCTGTTCTATGTTGGAATTACCCGGGCGAAAAGCAACTTGGCAATCTATATCAACACGGCGGAGCATGGTCAGTTTCTTCGCCAGTTACAGGCCAAGTTTGGGGATTATTTTGGACAACAAACCAATTTAATATAATCCTAACAGAATGATTCTTGTAGTCGTGGCTTGGATTGAATAACACTGATTATTGAAGGGGCCCGTTTTTTCCTTGTTAGCATATTGTTGCTTCCTTTTGTATGCAAATTTGTCATTGTGTTCATCGGATTCTGCTGACTTTGTTGCTAGCGTGCCGTGCTACTGCGATTTTTTATTCAGATGGGCAGAAAATTAAACGTGTAGCTAAACAACTCCGTATCACGACAGCTCTTGTCGACGATACGGTTTTTGTTTAGTCTCGGAAATTTCTGGAGCAATAGTTCGAATTATGTGGCTGACAGTGTGTGAAATTGTGATTTTTTGATTTCCAATCGATTGTTAACATTAAGATCGTGTTACAGTTTAACTTTCAGTTTCAAATCGCGTCCTACAAACCGTCTGTATATGTTGAGAGCAAAAGTTCTCACAGACCTTCCGGAAGTGTCTGGCAATGCATCGCCGCCGTGCGCGGCGTGCAGCGCGAAAGCCGCTAGCGCGAGCGGCGGCGGTCGGCGTTAGCCGGCCGCCACAAGCCCCCGGTCTCTAATAGGGGGGCAAATATTAGAGACAAAATACACGTAAGTAGGACGAAAGCGCCGGTGGCAAGCCACTTTGCGTAAGCAGAAAGAAGGCTTTGCTGTCAGGTCGCTTCGAAAGGAGCTAACATGCTGAAAGATTTGAACTTAGTCGGCGGGATGACGAATACCGACTGGCTAAACCAGTTTCATAATGAGATGCGCACGCACAAGATCACTCAGGGCCAATTAGCGAAGACGGCTGATTACAGTCGATCGCATTTGAACCAGCTGCTGACGGGAAACAAGCCGATTAACCAACAAGCGCGGTTGCGATTGACGTTGGCACTGCGGTCGTTGACCGGCCAGAACAACGTTGACGTCTGTATTGATTACTTGGGCGTTACCTTCAAGTCGCACGACTATGAAGAACTGGTGACCGAACTGTTCCAGATTAACCTGAATCACTTTAATCTCAAAGAAGGGGCGCGATACGGGTACGCGGCGACCTTCAAATGTGGTGAAATCGATGTGTTGCTGTCGCCATATCAAGATGTGAATGCAGACGGTTATGATCCAAGCGAAGACAGTGGCACAATGATTGAACTGAAGGGCCAAGGCTGCCGCTATGTTGAATCGTATTTGCGCCAGCAGAATCGCACCTGGTACGACTTCCTAGAGACGTGCATTGCGCTTGACGGTCATTTCACCCGAGTTGACCTCGCCATCAATGATCGCAATGGCTTGCTTGACGTACCAACCTTGATTGAGAAGTGTGACCGTGATGAATTCACCTCACGTTTTCATGGTTTCCGAGATAATCGCACCAAGCAGTGGAAGGTATCGGGCAGAACCTTGTATCTGGGGTCGCCGCAAAGTGAAGTGTACTTCTGTATTTACGACAAGGCTTTTGAGCAACACCAGAAGCACCCTGAGATTGCGATTGAAGATCAGCCGATACGGACACGCTTTGAAGTCCGGTTACGTCGCAAACGCGCCGCTGCGGCAATTAAGAATTTGTTGGCAGAGCATGATCCAGAGAAAGTTGTGTTCGGCATCATCAATCGCTACCTGCGTTTTTTGACGCCGAGTCACAAAGCGAAGAGTCAGTGGGCGACAGATCCGCGCTGGGATGCTTTCATCGGCAATTATCGCGACAAGCTGCGACTTTCTACCAATCCTGAACCATTGAGTTACGCGCACATTACCCGTTGGCTCAAGAAGCAGGTCGCGCCGTCGCTGAAGATGTTGCAGCTGATTGATCAGTACAATGGCACTACTGAGCTGAAGGCGATTATTGACGGCGGCAAGTTGACGCAACGCCACTGGGACTTGATTCACCACTATCAGCATCACCGCAACGGCGTTTTGACGGATTCAGAACCGAGTGAGACATCAAAAAAGAGCGACTATGCCGACCAAAGCAAGTAGTCACCCTTCACAGATAAGATTTGGGTCCTATCTGGTTTGATTATCTCACTTCAATCAATGAGAAGGAAGTGACGTAATTGGATAAGAGTTTTGTCTGCTATCAAGATCTGATGGCATTAGGTTTTAAGCAGCACACCGCGCGCAATATTATTAGACAAGCGAAGCAAAGGATGGTACAAAAAGGTTATCCCTTGTATCTCAACCGAAACTTAGGGCGCGTGCCGCGTTCTGTCGTTGAGTCCATTCTCGGGTCACCGATGAATGGAGCTGTTGAGAATGAGTAAAACCAAATATCCAGGCGTATTCATAGACGCCAAAGGTAACTTCTACTATGAAACCGAGTTGGGCACCGATAAGATGAGTGGCAAGCGCGTCCGCAAGAAAGGGCGGAAGGACAGTCAAGGAATGCCATTCAACACTGCGTTTGCGGCGAACAAGGAACTTACGCGGGTGAAGCGTGAATATCATGAGGCGCATGGGTTTACGAACTTTCGCATGACCTACCGCCAGTTCATGAAAGACGCGTATATCCCAGCGTACAAAACCGACGTGGAGGAAAGCACCTTCGCTGTCCGTAATCGCAGCTTTGATATCTGTATCGCCCGCTTTGGCGACCAGCTGTTGCGCGATATCGATATCACCGACGTGCAGAACTTCCGCACGTGGCTGCTCACGGATGAAAAAGACGGCGGTGCGGGCTACTCGCAAGGCTATGCTGGTTTGGTGTTCGGCTGCTTCCGCAAGTCCCTTGACCATGCGGTGCAGATGCAGTACCTGTCCAGCAATGTGTCGAAGCGGGTCAAGGCGATCCCTAAGGCCAAAAGCAGCGTGCCGTTTTGGACGAAAGCTGAGTTTGAACAAGTCATCGCGCAAATCTGCATTGATGACATTTACGGTCACCTGAACTTCGTGATGTTGTGGCTGTACTTCCTGACTGGCGTGCGCGTCAACGAAGGCACGGCGCTGTGGTGGCGAGATGTTGATCTCGCCAAGAAGCAGCTGCACGTTGACCACATGCTGGTGATGAAGAACCGGCATGACTGGGAGCGCCACGACTACACGAAGACAGACAGCGGCAAGCGCATCTTGACGCTTGATGATGACACCGTGGCAATTCTACGGCGCTGGCGCGAGGTGCAGAAGAGTTTCGGGCTGGGCGGGGTTGATGACTTCATCATGACCTACGATGGCTTGCCGATGACCAAGTCCACGATCTCGAGGATTATCCACCGCTACGCCAAGTTGGCGCAGGTGCACCCAGTCGAAGGCAAAGGGCTGCGCCACAGTCATGCGTCGTATCTCATCAATGAGTTCAACGTCTCCGTACTGGTGTTGTCCAAGCGCTTAGGCCATTCGTCACCTGAGATCACGCTGAAGCACTATTCGCACTTATGGGGCGGACTGGATGCAGATATCGCCGAACAGATTTCGGGTAACATCACGATCAAGACGGCGGGTCAGAATCAGGTGCGGTTCGTGGGGAATCAGGCGGTAAAGTACGATCAACTAAGCCCCGCCAAACTCCCCGCCAAAACAGTGGCTGAGGCATAGAAACCTAGTGATGACGCGGGATAGCGCCGCTGAAGATACGCTCGAGTGGGAATAGCAAGTTAAAACAGCAACACTGATTTGACAGCATGTTCGGAAGATACAATGGAATATGGTTTGCGAGAAGATATGTTGCTTCTCGCCAAAAATCCCGCCGATAATTGGACGTGAAGTCTAGTTATTCGCGGGTTTTTCTGTGTAAAAAATCGGGTCAATATCCGATGATACGAATAGGGGGGTCTTAAATGTCTGTCACAATATTGTTTCCAGCGGATCCGCTTGATCGGCAGCGAGTTGATCCTGATTACGCAGCTGAGCGGCGGGCTGCCAAAGCGTATTTTCAAACTGCTATTATTGATTTGGATACTTTAATTGAAAAAGGTAAGGTCACCATAACTGATTTTCTGGGTAAATTAGGTCAAGTCATATATCGAGGCTGGATGTTGCGACCAGAGCAGTATAAATGCTTGGCTGATGGTATCGGGGCCAGAGGCGGAGCTATGATTACTGACTTTGCTGCATATACCGCGGCACACCTGTTGCCAAATTGGGCAGATCATCCACATACTCTCACAGCCCGCTGGACTACAAAGCTGGACGATAAATCATTGTTGAATTTGTTAGGCAAATTTAATGGTCCGGTCACTGTCAAGGATTTTGTGAAGAGCAGGAAAAATGAATGGGATTCCGCTTTCTTTATCCCCGATACGCGTGACCAAGAAAAGGCACTAGCAGTGATCCATAACTTTATTGAGCGTCAGGGTGACTTTTTAGTTGGAGGCGTTGTCTTACGTGATTTTGTTCAGTTTAAGAAAATTGGGTATTTTCATTCTGAACCAATTTATGAAGAATACCGCGTCTATTATTGGCGAAACAAGCTTTTTTCGATTTATAACTACTGGACGGATGACCCAGTTTTATTGTCTGATGTTGACCAGGAGTTTATTGCGCAACAAGCAGGTGGCATAGATTCTCCATTTATTACTATTGATTTTGCCAGGCTGGTCGATGGTACACTGACTATTATGGAGATCGGGGATGGTCAGGTTTCAGGGCTACAAGGCTGCCCGCCGGAGTTGTTCTATTCTCGTCTAGGTGATCATGCAAAGTAAAAAGTGGTAACAAAGGGGGGTGTTACTGCAAAGTAGTATGTCTTTCAGTTCTGAAATGTAATTACACGATTTTTAGGCATCTTGATAGCATATATTGATATTTTGGCTAACTAGGTGTATACTTACTTTATGGAAAATCCTAAGTTCGAGTTTTATACACGTCCAAGCGGACACAATGAATTCCAAGAATTTTTAGACAGTTTGAAGCTGGTGGAGAAGCAGAGAATGGTTGCTGTGATCGCTAAGACGCAGAAGTTTGGGTTGCAAGTGGCGATACGCCAAATGTGGGTCAAAAAAATCTCAGATGGTATTTTTGAGCTCCGAACAACAGGCTCGAATATCCAACGCGGTTTGTATTTTCATGTTGATGGTCCGCATTATGTGATCACGCATGGTTTTACGAAGAAGACCCAGAAGACACCGGTGTCTGAGCTTAATCATGCTAAAGCACTCAGGACAGAATACTACGATAATTTGGGAGGTAAGTAAGATGGCAAAAAACATTCCTTTTGACAATTATCTCACTGAGCAACTTAAAGACCCTGAATTCAAGGCAGGCTTTAATGCTGAATCTGCCAAACTTGAGAGTGCGGTTGCGCTGATGAACGAGCGTGAACGCGCTGGTTTGACACAACGTGACCTGGCAGAGCGGGCAAATGTTCCACAGTCAACAATTGCACGGATTGAAAACGGCCAGAATACTAGTTTCGATACCATGAGTAAGATTGCCTTTGCACTTGGGAAAAAACTCAAAGTTGAATTCACTTAAGGTATAGAGATGTTCCAACGTCGAGAGCGTTAGTTTCGGAATTTTTGAAACTGGCGCTTTTCTTTATAGGATTGAATTGCGCTACTTGAAACATATTTTGCTTGAGGTTCTCAATGCAATTTGAAAAAAAGGGACATTTATACTCTCTTAGCCTAGTCAGAGTATTATTAAACATTTAAGCATATTAATCAAAACTCGTTCTTAATTATAAGGGGTTTTTAGTTTTGAATTTCTAAAATTTGCAAGTTTACTTATTTTTCCAAAACTCCGTTGGTCAGGTAATCCGCAGCGATGGCTGCCAGTTTTTCCGGAGTTTCACGGGTGTCGCGTTCCAGCCAGGCAATTAACAGGTTATAGACAGCGCCAGTGACAAAATAAAGCCGGTAGATCTCTGGATCAGCGACTGTCATATCTCCAGCAATGGCAAAAATATTATCCAAGAGGAAAGCTTGCAGCAGCTGGGAATATCCGGTCTGATAGAGCAGCAGAAATTGTTTTTTCTCGCTGCGGACGGCATGCAGCGTGTTGGTAAAGCCTTGCAGTGCGTTTTGATAGGTCATGATATCATCGGTCGGTTGCGGCAAACGTTCTGTCAGCAATTTGAGATAGTATTCGACGATGTCGTCTTGCTGATAAAAATTACGGTAGTATGATGTGCGCGCGACCCCGGCTTTCTTGATGATCTCAGTCACAGTGATCGATCCTGGTGATTTTTGTGCGAGCAAGTCAAAGTAGGCTGTGATGATTTGTTCTTTGACCCTTTTATTTTCTAACTGTCCGTGATTCATGGGCAACCTCCTAGTGCAACGAATGTGCCTTTTTTGTTTCAGTGAAACATATTGTATCACAAGCGACCGGCAGATAAAATAGGGGTAAAACTTGGAAGCGGAGTGAGAGTGATGGCAAAAACAATTCCGGCGCGGGTCATGGATCAGCCTAAAGATTACACTAGAATGGGGACGACTAAAGGGAAAATTTCAGCCTGGGAAGATGGCAAGCGCGATGATGATCGTGCTGGTGTGTATGAATGGTGGTACTTTGATATGATTTTGGATGATGGGAGTAAAGCCGTGATCCATTTTAATACCAAAGATAACCGGACGATCAGCAAGGATGGGACCATTCCCTCGGTCGTGATCAAAATTACCGCACCGGACGGGCAAACTTACAAGGATAATGTGATCTTGACCAAAGCAGACGCACGCTTTGGGTCTGACCGCTGTGATGTCCACTTCGGACCGCATTTTGTCGAGGGCAATCTGAAAGAATATCAGATCCACGTGGCGCCGACCGGCGGGGTTAATGGATCAGACGGTGCTGGCGGAAGTGGGTCAGCTTCTAATGTTGGAGCAGACTTGACCTTGACCAGTACTTCGCAGCCGTGGCGGCCGGGTGCGGGCGGCTTCACATTTGGCGCTGACGAGGCTGGTTATTTTACTTGGCTCTGTGCAGTCCCGCGCGGCAAAGTGACGGGTACTTTGTTTTATGCTGGAGAGGAGCACAGTGTGACCGGCGCCGGCTATCATGATCATCAGTGGGGCAACATGGCTCATAATACATCTTGGGATCACTGGTTGTGGGGACGGCAGGATTTTGGCGATTATACGCTGGTGATCTTCGATATTGGCGCGCAAAAAAATTCGGTTACCAGCGGCTGCCGATGATGTTCTTGCAGGATAACACCGGCAAATTACTGATGGAAGATCTGCACGCGCCGAAGTGCCGCTTCATCCAAGAATACCAAGAAAAATTGTCGGGCAAGATTTACCCGAAAGTGATCGAATATGAGTTTAGCCAGGGAGATAAGCAGCTGAAGTACACTCTCAGTCAACAAAATGAACTGGAAGCTCGGGATGCCGCAGCTGGTGTTCCTAAGCTCATTAGCTTATTTCTGAAATTGAAGGGCCTTCATCCGTCGACCACACGCAACTTTGCGCTTGGGCAGATGGAATATCAAGATGGTCAAACTGCCATTTCCAGAAAAGGTGAGATGATCTATGAATTCATTTATCTGGGATTGACGGTCAAAGACAAGATGGAAAATGCATAAGCAAGAAATGACCTTTGCCGTTTTTGTCATAGGCAAGAAAGTCGTTACAGCAGTCATTATTGAGACTGAATGGAACGGCTTTTTTTAATTGGTCTAGCAGCTTCTTTCAGATCAGGCGCGATTGTTATGTTTGACAAAGCGGATATTCAGTCGTACCGTGAAGCCAATTTAACTACTAAAAAGGAGCGCTATTCAATTGCCTAACTACAAATTTTTAGAACCTTTTACTTTTGCAAATAAAGCTGTCACTCTCAAGAATCGGGTCGTGATCCCGCCAATGACAGAGCGGATGTCCTTTGAAGACGGGGTCGTTACCAGCGACGAGATCGCCTATTACGCCAAGCGTGCCGGCGGGGTCGGCATGTTTATCACCGGTGTCGCTAACGTCAATGCTCTGGGCAAGGGCTTTGAAGGCGAGCTGAGTGTTGCAGATGACAAGTGCCTGCCGCAGCTGGAGAAATTGGCTGCCGCCATGAAACAAGGCGGGACTAAGGCGATTTTGCAGATCTTTAGTGCAGGAAGGATGACCAATTCTAAAATCTTGCGCGGACGCCAGCCGGTCAATGCCAGCACGGTGGCAGCCCCACGTCCAGGCTATGAAACGCCCAGGGCTTTGAGTGCTGAAGAGATTTTACAGACGATCAAAGACTTCGGAGCTGCAACACGGCGCGCGATCGCCGCTGGTTTCGATGGTGTCGAGCTCCATGGGGCAAATACCTACCTGATCCAGCAGTTCTTTTCCCCACATTCTAACCGGCGCGATGATGAATGGGGCGGTTCGCTGCAAAAACGGATGAAATTTCCGTTAGCCGTGGTCAACGAAGCGGCTCAGACGATCGAAAAATACAGCAAGCACCCATTCTTGTTAGGCTACCGGATCTCACCGGAGGAACTGGAAGAGCCGGGGATCACGGTTGCTGATACCTTGGCTTTGGTACATGAACTAAAACAAACTAAGTTGGATTACCTTCATGTCTCACAAGGCGATGTCTGGCAAAAATCCCAGAGAGAGCCTCAAAAAGCTGAATTCATCAATGAGCAGATCAAAGATGAATTGAATGGTGCTTTGCCGCAGATCGTAGTTGGCGGGATCAAGACACCGCAGCAAGCCCAGCAGGCGGCAGAGAGTTATGATCTGGTCGCACTCGGACACGAGCTGCTCTGGGAGCCAAAATGGGTCCAAAAGGTCGAAGCGGGTGAGGAAAGCGCACTGCGTTACCATGTTTCCTCAGCTGAATTAGATGAGCTGGGGATCACGCCGACATTTCTCCAGATGATCGGGGCGACAACTGGCGGGACTGCCAATTTGCCGTGGACGAAAAATATCAAATAATGATATTGGTCTAGTTTACTGACTGTTCTTTCTTTTTGGGAGGACAGTTTTTTTCTTGCTAAAATTCAACTAGTGTTAAGTAAAGTGACACTAAAAAATGCTTTTTTGCAGCCAGCCAGTGAAAATAATGTCTGGTGTTGTAAATAACCTGTCAAATGTTGATTTTTTGAAAAACATGTTATTTTATTTTACATGGGCTGAAGCCCGATTTAATAGGGCTTGATTATAGATGAATTAAAAATTGGTGAAATTTAGCCATGGTTTTTCCTTTACATTTAGTTAAAATTGTTTTAACATCTGATTTCATACTAAGGTGTGAGGTGAAAGAGATGGATTTATTTAGAAAAAAGGATATTAATAAGCTGACTGAAAATGCCACTCCCTTGAAACGAACTCTGAAAACTTGGGATCTGACTTTCTTGGGGATCGGCGCGATCATCGGGACCGGGATCTTCGTTTTAACAGGTAAAGGCGCCCTAACAGCGGGTCCCGCCTTGTCGGTCTCGTTTCTGATCGCAGCGATCTGTTGCGGGTTTGCCGGTTTATGTTACGCTGAATTTGCTTCAATGGCACCTGTTGCCGGATCAGCTTATACATATTCGTATATCGCATTTGGAGAATTGATCGCCTTTATCATTGGCTGGGACTTGATCCTTGAATATGCATTGGCGGCCGCAACGGTTTCTGTAGGGTGGTCAGGCTACTTAGTTGATCTCTTGAACAGTGTTGGACTCCATATTCCGACGGCGTTGACAGCTGCTGCCGGAACGACTCCGGGTGTCTCGACCGTCTTTAATTTGCCGGCATTTTTGATCGTCTTATTGATCACTTGGCTGATCTCGGTCGGTATCAATCAGACGAAGCGTGTGAATGATACAATGGTGATCGTCAAGCTCGGCGTTGTTATTTTATTTATCGTCTGCACGGTCTGGTTCGTTAATAAGTCTAACTGGACCCCATTTTCACCGTTTGGCTGGTATTCACATCACAATGGTTCTGCCACAGGGATCATTCCAGCAGCTTCGATCGTGTTCTTCTCCTTTATCGGTTTTGATTCCGTTTCGTCCAGTGCCGAAGAAACGATCAACCCAAGCAAGACTTTGCCTAAGGGGATCTTATATTCACTGCTGATTTCAACAGTGCTCTACATTGGCATGACTTTGATCATGACCGGTGTTGTCAAGTATCCCGTCTTTAACAAATACTTAAATGCGCCAATTCAAGCTATTTTGCACGCAACCGGCCAGACATGGCTGTCGATCATCGTCAGTGTCGGGGCTATCCTGGGGATGACCACCGTGATCTTGGTGCAGCTTTACGGTCAGTCGCGGATCAGTTATTCGATGTCGCGTGACGGTTTGTTTCCAAAATTCTTCGGTGAAGTCAATCCTAAATATCAAACACCCTATAAAGGAACTTGGTTCTTTGGGATTATCACCGCGATCGCCGGCGGCTTGATCAACTTGAACATTTTGTCCGAGCTGGTCAACATTGGGACTTTAACTGCCTTTACATTAGTTTCGGCTGGTATAATGTGGATGAGACATACACAGCCGGACTTGCACCGCGGCTTTAAAGCACCTGGCGTTCCGTTTACCCCGCTTTTGTCGATTGTCTTCTGCCTAGTTTTGATTGCTGGGCTCAATTGGGAGACTTGGGTCAGATTTGCCATTTGGCTGGTGCTAGGCTTGTGCGTATACTTTGGTTATAGTAGAAAACATTCGGTCATGAACAAAGCGTAAAGGGAGGTTGAGCAGATGAGTGTCTATCAGAAGATCATGGTCGGAATCGATGGGTCATCCCCTTCAAAAAGAGCCTTTGAGATCGGTTCGCAGCTGGCTAAGGCATTGAGCGCGAAACTGTATCTAGTTTCCGTGGTTAACCGTGATGCCGGCATGGATTCAAGTTTTGGTGTCAATCAGGATTTTTATAATGATATGGCACAGACGGCTGCTAAGCAGCTGCAAGATTATGTTGCGCAGGCTAAGGAGTTAGGTCTCGAAGTTGAAGCTGCAGCTCCGGTTGGCAACGCGAAAACGGTGCTGGCTAAGGATTATCCGCTAGAGCACAAAATTGACTTGATCATCCTCGGAAATACAGGTTTAAATGGCTTGCGGGATATCATGGTCGGCTCACACAGTAGTTACGTGATCCGGCGTTCGGATTCAGATGTCCTGATCGTCAAATAAAAAATAGGGGACTGGGACGAAATAGTCTTCATAAAAAATGGATGCAGAAGATTGATGATTGATATCTGCATCCATTTTTTTATGCAGCACAGTGCCTCTAACCTGTTTATCGTAAAGAAGTCGCGGCTGACGTTGGTTATAGTAGTGAAAGCAACTATCGTGCGCTCATACATGGTTTGGAAAAAATGCTATGGACAAACTGTGAACGACATATCCCAGTTCTTTTGTTTTTCCTATTTCTAATCTCGAGCCCTAACTTCGGCAGATGTGGGGCTCAAGATTCCAACTCGCGCCCCATCTTTGGCAGATGTGGGGCTCAAGATCTCAACTCGAGCCCCAACTTTGGCAGATGTGGGGCTCAAGATCTCAACTCGAGCCCCAACTTTGGCAGATGTGGGGCTTGAGATTCCAACTCGCGCCCCAACTTTGGTAGATGTGGGGCTCAAGACAAGTCTTACAGTTGTTTTAAAAAAGAGGTACTGGTGCGCTTAGATAGCTCTGCTTCTATCTCGGCGAGGGTCCAAGGCAGTGCTTCTTGGACCAAGAAATGAAAAAGTAAGGTCCAAGGCAGTGCTTCTTGGACCAAGAAATGGAAGAGTAAGGTCCAAGGCAGTACTTCTTGGACCAAGAAATGGAAGAGTAGAATCCAAGGTAGCGCCACCGAACTTTGATACAAAAAACTGGTCTTTGACACAGCTAGCCAGAAGCAGCCAAAGCAAGCAACTGGCGTTGTAGTTTTTGAGACTGGAACCAGGTCCATTCCAGTTAATTCATGGTATAGTTGAAGCAGTAAAATAATTATTGGATAGAGGAGAAGGACTGTGAAATTAATTTCGTGGAATATTGATTCTGTAAACGCCGCTTTAACGAGCGATTCTGCCCGCGCGCAGCTGACGCGGGAGGTACTTAAGACCATTCATTCTTATGAGCCCGACGTGATCGCGATCCAAGAAACAAAGTTATCTGCCAAGGGTCCGACTAAGAAGCACCTGGCTGCACTGGACGAGCTGTTTCCGGAATACGCGCTGGCGTGGCGTTCTTCAGAGGAACCAGCGCGCAAATCGTATGCCGGCACCATGTTTTTGTACAAAAAAGAGCTGACGCCAGTTGTGACTGCACCTGAGATCGGTGCTCCTGCTCCGATGGATCAAGAAGGCAGGATCTTGACCTTGGAATTTGATAACTGCTATGTCACCGAGGTCTACACACCTAATTCCGGGAACGAGCTTGTCCGGTTATCCGACCGGCAGATCTGGGATCAGAAGTACCAAGAATACCTGCTGTCTTTGGACCAAAAGAAGCCAGTCATTTCTTCGGGGGATTTTAATGTCGCTCATACTGAAATCGACCTGAAGCATCCGGCAACTAACCACCACTCTGCAGGTTTTACTGACGAAGAACGGGCTGATTTTACCAAACTATTGGCTAGCGGTTTTAGCGACAGCTTCCGTTTGATCCACGGCGACGTCAAAGGAGCTTATTCTTGGTGGGCCCAGCGGGTCAAAACCAGCAAGATCAACAATTCAGGCTGGAGGATCGACTATTATTTAGTCAGTGAACGGATCAAAGATCAGGTCGTGAAGTCTGAGATGGTTGATTCCGGCACTAGACAAGATCACACCCCGATCTACCTAGAGCTTGATTTGTAAGGAGTAAAGAACTATGACAGAGAATGTAAAAACTATCACCTTAACAGCTAACGACGGTAATTTTGAACTGCAGCAGGAAACGGCTAACTGGACCTTACGCGCGGACCAAGGGTACTCGCCCGTCCAAATGTTGGCGTCAGCGGCAGCTGCGTGCGGTGGATATGTTTACCAGGAGGTCCTTGAAAATTCCAAGGTCCCCTTTGAAATGAAGAAGGCTGAAGTCGCATATACCAGGGATGAAGTTGACAACAAAGCACACCCGTTAAAGGAGATCGAGCTGACTTTTTACTTGCAAGTTCCAGCTGACCTTCAAAAAAAGGCCACGAGCTGTCTGCGGCTGATCAACCGAAATTGTCCAGTCGTTCAGTCGCTGGATCCAAAAATTACTATCAGCGAAAAAGCAGTTTTTGTCGATTAAAACTCAACAAAAAAAGCCAGAAGAAAAATTTCTTCTGGCTTTTTTAATGGATCAGTCAAGCTTGGCTGAACCTGCTGGTCTGAAAATTGATGCAAAACGCGTTACTGGACCGCTGAGCAAACCGACCACTACGATGCCGGTCAAAAGTGTGAATGGCAGTGCTGAAAGCCAGCCCATGACGGAGGCCAGTGAAACGCCGCCGAAAACCATCGTCAAAATGAAAACGATCGTGACAACATTGATGGTGACGATCCCAACCATGGTTCCGTAAGCGGTGTCCTTCCCCAGCAGAAAATTAGCCAGCGCGGTCCCTGCTTTGGGCAAAGGCAAGATGTAGGCCATCGCTAAGGCAATCAGCCAGCCGTATAATGTCGGCTTAAAGAGTGTCTCAAAGTTCTACGGGGCATCATGTAAGATGTTGATCGCCATTGAAATATTGAGAGAAACGAGAAAATTGATGATCACTTGATCGACAAAAAAGGCAAATGAATTTTTAGGCAACATAAATAATTCCTCCAGTTTAAGAGCTGTGAATTTAATAATATAATTGTTATTTATCAAGTTTGTTTACGACAGTTAAAAAATTTAAATTGCGTCAAATAAACTATCTAGGGTCTGATATACGCGTAAATCAGTTGTGAATCTTTGAACATAATTGATTATAAAGGGTTGCCGACTCTTTGTGAAATAGTATTTATACTATTTTGCAATAACAATTTAGTTATTGTTATTGAGTGGCAGTGGTTAAATCCTTGTCAGTGGCAGCGTTTCGCATTAATATAAATAAAACAGAACCGTTAGTATGGAGGAAGATTATGACTGAAAAGACGATCCGGATAGTAAATCAGCAGTGGCAAGGCGGCATGAATAAAGATTACAGCTTTGGGGCACGTTTGTTATCGCACATCGTTCCGCCGAGCTATTCGGCCGACACAGAGACGATCTTCGTCCCGATCAGCGAAGAAGCGCATTCCAATGGTCAGGTCGACGCGCAAGAAACGCTTTTAGAACAGTTTGCGGCAACGAAAGCTGTTTTAACGGCTAAAGATCCTGCCCGGATCATCACCCTGGGTGGCGACTGCTCAGTTTCTGAGGTCCCGTTTGATTATTTGCATGGCAAATATCCAAAAGATCTGGGCTTGATCTGGCTGGACGCCCACCCAGATGTTTCTGCGCCCGCCAACTCGCATCATGTGCATGAGATGGTCTTGGCTAATCTGTTGCAGCATGGGGCCCCTGAATTCAATCAGACTATAGAAAATCCGTTCAAGCCATCAGAGGTACTCTTAGCGGGATTGCGTGCTGATCAATTGAGGCCAATGGATGCCGCGGTCGGCGAGTTGGACTTAAAGTATCTGACACCCAAACAGCTGCAAGAGGATAGAAACGCAGTCAAGGAATGGATCAGGCAAAGCGGTTTTAAACATATCGCGGTTCATTTTGACTTGGATGTCTTGGATCCAGCTGATTTCCGGGCGATCCTGCCCGCTGAGCCTGGGTTGAACATAGCTAAATTCGGTGCAGCGATTGGCTCTTTGAAATTAAGTCAGGTCTTGGCATTACTGGAGGACGTTTCCAGGTTTAGCGATCTGGTCGGTCTGACGATTGCCGAGCACATGCCTTGGGACGCGCTGCGGCTCAGAAAGGGTCTCTCTACGTTGCCGATCTTTCAGTAAAATAGACCTATTAACTCTGTGATAATTCTGCTATTCTAAGAGTAGAAGAAATTAAAGGAAGTGTGGATCGTTGAAACAGCCAAACGAAAAAACAGCGCAGCGTTTGTTGGAAGAAACAAGTAAGAATATCGTAGACTTCACAGAATCTGAATTGGGCTTGCCTTTTGCAAAAACAGTTGAATTGGAAGAAATCGGGTATGTGATCTCCTCATTTGTCAACGGAGCATATGTCGCAGAAGGCCGAATGCCTAAACGCTGGACGAGGGAAATGACACGAAATATTTTGGCGGGCTATTTCCCAGCTTATATTGTCATGGATGATGTTCTCTTGGGGCAGATCGTCCCGATCTTGGTTAACTATTTCACGTTCCTTGACCATGAGAAAAATCAGATCTCTAATAGTGCAGCGTTGATTAAAGGGGCATTTGAAGCTAATCTGTATTTGGTTGACAGCCAACTGAATCCTGACGCTTGGAGTGACAAAAAAATCGAAAAAATGACTGAAGGCGGCGCGGCACAAGAATTTTTGGAAGGGGCCTCGCCTGAAGAACTCGAAGATATGAAACAGACCCGCGCTGAAATGCACATTTTAGAGCAGCAAGGGGAGTTGGAAGAAGAGGACAAGCATCTTTTGTTCCTCTTGGACAGCCTGTTTGGCGCAGATGATGATCAGCCGACCGGCAAGAACTTGCACCCGCACATGCAGCTGCATAAGAAAACGAAAAAATAAATAATTGAAAGGGTCTGGCGATCGGCAAACGATGGCTGGCCCTTTTTGATTTGAAAGCTAAGCTGAAAGCAGCCTTGACCTCATAAAAAGGTTCGCTTTAGACCAGAGAATTTGCCGGTGTTTTGGCAAACATTCAGCCGCTCAGAGAGTATTCTAGATTTAGTTAATTTGACATGATACTAGTCTAATTACTATGATTAAAACGTTAACAAAATTGTGACTTGGGGGAGTTCATTCATGAAGAAAAATTGGGTTCGATCGCTGGGAATCTTGGGCTTGGCAGTCCTATTATTTGGCTGCAGCTCGCAACAGGGGCAGGAGCAAAAGAAAGCTGAGCAGCCTCACTCTGCCAAAAAAGCCGCTTCTGCCAGCAAAAAAACTGCCAAAGCCGCAAGTTCGGCGAGCAGCTCCAGTTCCAGTTCCAGCTCCAGTTCCAGCTCCAGTTCCAGCGCTAATAAGTCTGGCAGCGACGATCGCGGCTTTAAACAGAGTCCGTTTCCGCAAAAAATGCAGGGCACTTGGTATGGCTGGGATCAGTATGAAAATAAGCTGAAGACGATCAGTTTTTCCGGCAACAAATTTACTCTGGACGGTGAAGTTAAATATGCTTACGACGGCTCGGTCCGGACTTCTGAAGATCAGGCAGCTTTGAATGATCCAAGTCAAAAGATGGACCAAGAAAAACAAGACAAGTGGGTTGCTTTGTCAGGTTCTTCGTTGACCGAAAAGCCGATCAGCCAGGATGGTGCACCAGTCCAAGTTATCAATCTGCTAGGTTGGTATCAAAGCGCCGGCGCTGGAACCTCTTACTACGTGACGCAAGTCCAAGTCAACGGCCAGCAAATGCCCGTCTTGACTGAAGCTGGCGGTGCTGGAATCTGGGTCCAGATGCATTATTATCGCTCGCAGTCACTGGCTTTGGCGCAAAAAGATGCCGGGATTCCAACCGATATTAACCAAGATGATAACTACTGAGTCAAGGACCAGAAAATGGGAGGACGTTTTTCATGCAAAAAGATGAATTTATCCGCCAAGTCCAAGGCGGTTTGATCGTTTCATGTCAGGCTTTGCCAGGCGAGCCGCTTTACCAGGAGCAAGGCCAAGTTATGCCCTTGCTGGCGCTTGCCGCCAAGCAGGGCGGTGCTGTGGGGATCCGGGCGAATTCCGCGCGAGATATTGCCCAGATCAAAGCTGCCGTGGACCTGCCGGTGATCGGCCTGATCAAACGGGATTATCCGCCTGAAGCGCCCTATATCACGCCCACGATGCAGGAAATCGATGAGCTGGCGGCTGTTAAGCCGGAGGTGATTGCCCTGGACTGCACGGCGCGCCAACGCCACGATGGGCTGACCTTGGCAGAATTTATCGGGCAGGTCAAAGAAAAATATCCCAAGCAGCTGTTGATGGCAGATATTTCCAACTTAGCTGAAGGACTGGCAGCCCGCCGCTTGGGGATTGATTTTGTCGGGACGACTCTGGCCGGTTACACCGATTACAGCCGCCATTTGGATCATCCTGACTACCAGCTGATCAAGGAGCTGTGTCTAAACGGGCTGGATGTCATCGCGGAAGGCAAGATCCACACGCCCGCCCAGGCACGCAAGATCCAGCAGATGGGCGTGACAGCACTGGTGGTCGGAGGCGCCATCACCCGGCCGCAGGAGATCACTGCCCGATTTGTTGAAAAATTACATTGACATTAAAGCAAATACTGTTATGATTAAATCATTATTAAAAAACGCAGAAGAGAAGAGTAGCCTAAGTGACCAGCTGACAGAGAGCGTGAAAAGGTGGGAGCACGCGTTGGAAGTTTGGGTGAAGATGAGCTCAGAGTTGGAGCGTTGTGCAAGCAACGCCCCCGGAACAGGACCGTTACGACCTGCGGCTTTTGGCAGCAAGCAGAAGCTTAGAGACAACTGGGAGATCCCAGTTGAATAAAGGTGGTACCGCGCGGCAGCGTCCTTTCAGAATTTTTTCTGAAGGGGCGTTTTTCATTTGTTAAACTTTTCTCATTTAACTGCATATTTTGGAGGGTATCATGGGTAAAAAAATTTGGTATACATTCGCGGCGGGTGCCGCCTTGCTTTTAGCAGGCTGCGGCAACCAAAAGAACAGTCAGGATCCTGGTCACTCTGGCAAATATGCCGCTAAGCAGGAACTGCGCTGGACCGAAGCTAGCACGCTGGCAACGGCGGACCTGTCTAAAGCAACCGATACATTGAGCTTTAACACATTAATGAACACGCAGGAAGGCTTGTACCGTTTGGACAAAAACGGCAAGCCCCAGCCGGCCTTAGCCGTCAAAACCAAGAAGTCTAACGGCGTCAAGACCTATGACTTCACCCTGCGCAAAAATGCCAAGTGGTCTAACGGCGATCCGGTCACAGCCAAAGACTTCGTTTATTCCTGGCGGCGAACCGTCGACCCGAAGACCGCCTCGCAGGATGCCTTTTACTTTGACGGTGTTAAAAACGCGACCGCGATCTACAATGGCAAACAAGCACCGCAAACGCTGGGGATCAAAGCTGTCGATGACCATCACCTGCGCGTTGAGTTAGCCAAGCCGGTCAGTTATTTTGACCAATTGCTTGCCTGGCCGCTCTTTTACCCGCTCAACCAGAAGGTGGTCGAAAAGTACGGCTCTAAGTACGGGACCCAGTCTAAGTATCTGGTCTCAAATGGCGCCTTCAAGCTGACCAAGTGGGATGGCACCGGCAAATCCTGGACTCTGGCCAAAAACAAGACTTACTGGGATCAAAAACACGTTCATTTGGATAAGATCAGCGAATTAGTGACCGAAAGCACGACGACCAGCTACAACATGTACAGTGCTAAAAAGGTGGACGAAACGCTGCTCAACGGCCAGCAGGTCAAGGCGAACAAGAACAGTGCAGCCTTCGTCAAACGCTTGCCGACAGCTACCACGCGCTTAGAGTTAAACCAGAAAAAGGTCCCTGCTTTCAAGAATAAGAAGATCCGGCAGGCTATCTCACTGGCAATCGACCGCAAGCAGCTGACCGACAAAGTTTTGCAAGACGGTTCGGAACCATTGAAGGGCTTTGTGCCAAGCCAAATGGGCCAAAACCCTAAGACTGGCGAAGCTTTTGAAAAAGAAGCCTACGTTAAAAGTGCTGTGACCGCCAACGTCAAAAAAGCCAAGACATTACTGAAGGAAGGCTATAGCGAGGAAGGAATTAATTCCTTGCACGTTAACTTATTGACTTCTGATACCGACAGCAGCAAGCAGACAGCTGAATTCCTGCAAAGCAAGTTGGAAAGCCTCCCTGGCGTGCGTGTGACCGTCTCTACGATCCCGTTTGTCCAGATGCTTGCACGGCAGACCAAATCCGACTATGACATGACCATCAAGACTTGGCAGTCGGTCTTCGCTGATCCGATCAACTTCTTAGATGTCTACGAAGCAGATTCCAGCTACAATACTGCCGGCTACAAAAACACTGAATTTGACAAATTACTCGACCAGTCCGAAAACCAATACGGCAATCAGCCGGCAAAACGTTGGCAAAACTTAGTGCAAGCCGAGAAGATCTTGATGAACGACCAAGGAACGATCCCGCTCTATCAGGTGGCTAAATCACAGCTCTTGCGGCCAAACGTCAAGAACGTGATCTACAATCCTGCCGGAGTTCCTTACGACTGGAAAGAAGCATACATCAGTGCTGACAAATAAGACGGGGGCAAGCAGATGACTGAGATCGATCCTGATTTTATTGAAACCAAATTTATTGAATATTGCAGGTATAATACCCGCTCTGACGCTAGCAGTCAGGAAGTTCCGTCCACACCCGGGCAGGTCAAATTAGCTAAACAAGTTGTTCAAGACTTGGCAAAGCTGGGCCTTAAGTCCTGGTATAACGCTGCAAACGGCTATGCCTTAGGCTTTTTAGCGGGCAATAGCTCTGCAGACGTGTCTGCCATTGGTTTTTTTGCGCATTTGGATACGGCAGATTATCCGGCTGAAGGTGTTGCGCCCCAGGTCCACCCAGATTATGACGGGCAAGACGTAGTTTTGAACGCTGCAAAAGAGATCGTCTTACGGACCGCCGAATTTCCTGAACTGCGCAAACTGCAGGGGCAAAGGCTGATCACAACGGATGGGACGACTTTGTTGGGGGCAGACGACAAAGCCGGTGTCGCTGGCTTGTTCGGCGCGCTGAAAGCATTGGTTGACCAGCCTGAGCTCAAACATGGTCCGATCTACGTTGCTTTTGGACCGGACGAAGAGATCGGGCAGGGGGCCAAGCGCTTTGATGCCGGCGAGTTTCCGGTCGAGTTCGCCTACACCTTGGACAACGGCCAGCCGGGGGATATCGAATATGAGACTTTCAACGCCGCGCAGGCTGTCGTTGAGTTTACGGGCACCGCGGTCCATCCCGGCGATGCCTATGGTTTGATGGTCAACGCTGCCAGCTTAGCCAATGAATTCGCAGCTGCCTTGCCTAGAGATGAAGTCCCGGAAAAAAGCCAGGGTAAAGAAGGCTTTATCATGCTGGTCAAACAGTCAGGGACAGTTGACCAGGCCGAATTACAATTCATCATCCGTGATTTTGACGAGCAGCTTTTTGCCCAGAAAAAGCAGTTCTTGACTGATTTAACCGCCAAATTTAACGCCAGGTTCGACCAGCCGCGGGTCAAACTGACCTTGAAAGAGCAGTATGCCAATATCGGGACTGCGATCAAGCAGAACCCTTATATTGTCAACTTAGCCTTGGATACTTACCGCAAACTGGGCTTAACGCCGAATATCACGCCGTTTCGGGGCGGTACGGACGGCAACTTTTTGACAGCTAAGGGAATACCTGCGCCAAACTTGTTTAATGCCGGCAGCAACTTTCACGGTAAATATGAATATGTGACGGTTGAAGGTATGCAGGTGGTGGCTGAGACTGTCGTGACGCTTTGCCAGGAGCATGTCTTGCAGACAGGGCAAAGAAACGAGCAGCCTTTGGCATAAAGAGATGGATCTCAAGCAGCTCAAAACTTGGGATCCATTTTGTGGTGTTTTTATGGCTGTGAATCCAGTATAATAATTAGGTAAGGGCTTTCTGCCCTGGTACAAGGAGATTGAAATGGAAAGTAAAATTGAAAAGTTTTGGCAAGAATTTGCTGAGGCACATGATTTGGCAGAAAAACCGGTCCCGCCGGCGTGGGCCTTCGGGGGAGATCCGGACGGCTTAGCTGATTTGGTCCAAAAAGGGATCAAGACCGCCACGACGTCGGGCTATGAATCATATGTCTTTGACGACGAACCTGTTCCGCGTGTCGGAGAATACAACATCATTTTAGATGCTAAGGACCAGCCAGTCTGTGTGACACAGACCAAGGTCGTGGAAGTCGTGCCGTTCAAGTATATCTCGGCTGAGCACGCTTACCATGAAGGAGAAGGCGACCGCTCCTATGAATACTGGCACAAGGTCCACGTGGACTTTTTCACCAAGGAATACGCTGAAAACAAGATGACATTCACCCCAGAATCAAAGTGTGTCTGTGAGGTTTTTGAGCTGGTCAAATAACCCCGCAGCCGATCTTGCCAGAAAATGAGGAGGATAAGCAGTTGGATTTTATTACGAGCGATGGTGTGAGGTTAGAGTACGATGATGTTGGAACTGGGCGGCCGGTGGTGATCCTGACTGGTTTGGGCGGAAGCCGCGCAATCTGGCTGGATCAGGTCAAAGCGCTGACTACAGCAGGTTACCGCGTTTTAAATATTGACGCGCGCAATCAGGGTGCTTCCCAGCACACGACTAAAGGCCGCAGCATCGCGCGCCATGCCTTGGATCTGGCGGAGTTCATCGCTAAATTTAAGCTCGAATCACCGATCTTGTTGGGCAATTCCATGGGAGCCGCGACAATGTTTTCCTACGTTTCCCTCTATGGTTCCCGCCAGATCGGGGCACTGATCGACGTCGACCAAAGCCCAAAGATGATCAATGATGCTGACTGGTCTTATGGATATCAGCAATTGACTTGGGAAAACTTTCATACGGTACTTGAGCAGCCGTTGGGACGGGCAACCTACCAGCGTTTGGCAGACGAGACTTATCTGGCAAATAAGGCAGCGCTCAAAGAGCATCCTTATGATGCCGCACTAAACCAGCCGTTTTTATTTGATCATGCTCTTAAAGATTGGCGTGGCGTGATCACCACGCTGGAATGCCCGTTTTTGATCATTGCGGGTGAAAAATCACCGTATTTCGATCACGACTTCGCTCCCAAAATGGCCAATTCGGCGCGGCACGGCAGTTTTCAGGTCATTAAAAACAGCGGCCATATCGTGATGGCTGAACAGCCGCGCGCTTTCAATGAAGCACTCTTTGATTTTTTAGCGGCCAATGATTTATAAAATGAATATGCTAGTGTTGATGAGTAAAATCGTCAACACTATTTTTTTAGAAGGGGCTCAAGAACAGAAGTCGAGCCCCAAGTTTAGAGAAGAAGGGGCCTGAGATTAGAAGTCGAGCCCCAAGTTTAAAGAAGAAGGGGCCCGAGAATCGATGTCCAAACTGTAGTTTACTTACAAATCGAGGAAGGACCACATTGAGGTGAAGAGAATTTCATTGGATAGCCCTTCAGAAAATTTTGTTCCCCCAAGCCTGCAGTCATCGCGAACTGCTAGGCTTTTGGCCGATTAAAGGGATCGATATTCTAAATTTTGAAAACGGATACAAAAAATTGTGGCCATTTAGTAGTCAAATGTGCTATACTTAAGATTCTAAATAAACCTGGAGGTGTGACACCTATGAAAATTGCCGTTTTAGCCGGTGGACGAAGTACCGAACGGAACGTTTCAATTTCAAGTGGTTACCGCATTACAAATGCTTTGCGTGAGCGGGGCTACCAATCAACTTTTATCGACCTGTTTCTTGGTTATGAACTGCCAGCAGGCGCGAGTGCCGAATCAGTTTTTGAGGATGCCAATACGAGCAAGGACCTGGAGATCTCAGACGCAATCCTCACTGATGACGACATTAATGCCCTGCGTACAGACGGTTCAACTGAGTTATTCGGGCCAAATGTTTTAGAGATCTGTAAAGCTGCAGATATTGTTTTCTTGGCATTGCATGGCGGCGATGGAGAAAATGGTAAGGTGCAAGCTGTACTCGATCTTAATAATGTGCGCTACACAGGCAGTGGGTCTACTGCCAGCGGCATTTGCATGAACAAAGTCTACAGCAAGGAACTTTTGTTGTATAACAACATTCAAACTGCTGCATTTGTTGAGATCAAGCGCGACCAAGGGCCAAAGGGGCATACATTGCCATTTGACTATCCAGTTGTGGTCAAACCAACTTCTGGCGGTTCTTCCGTCGGGACGCATATTGTTCATGATGATGCTGAACTGGAAAGCAGTCTGGAAGATGTTTTCCGCTTTGATAACAGTGCGATCATCGAAGAATTTATCGGCGGTCGTGAATTTTCTCTGGGTGTAGTTAATGGTTACGCCTTTCCAGCAGTTGAAATCAAGGTCCATGACGGCTGGTATGATTTTGAACATAAATTCCAAGAAGGTTATACCGACTTCATTACTCCGCCAGAAGACTTGGATCCAGCAGTCCACGAAGAAATGCGGCGGGTGGCAGTTCAATCGATGAACGCGATGGGCTTGCAAAACTACGGTCGGATCGACTTCTTTACCAATGAGCAGGGTGTCTGGGTCATTGAGGGTAACAACTTGCCAGGCATGACACCGCTATCCTTGCTGCCGCAAGAAGCAGAAAATGACGGTGTGCCGTACGGCGAGCTGGTTGAAAGTATCGTCAAAGGTAAGATGAAGATCTACGACGAAGGCATGAACAACTAATTTGTTCGCGTGACTTAAACAGAATGCTAAAAAATCCAAAAGTAGGCTAGTTAAATAGCTGCTTTTGGATTTTTTGCGTTCTTGAGGCTGGCTCTGACGTAAGTTTTTCAAAGTAACGTCCGAGCTGGCGAGGTCGGCCGTAAGTTCGCCAAAGTAATGTCCGAGCTGGCGAGGTCGGCCATAAGTTTCTCAAAGTAATGTCCGAGCCGTCCATCTCAACCTAGTCGAGGACTATCTCTACCTAGGCTCACTAAAGCAAAATAGTACTCAGTCAGAAACAAGAGAAAGTGGTTCAACGCTAGCCCCCATAAGCTAATAAGTTCAGGCTGTGAGCTGTTCCTTCCATAATAGTAACACCCGCATTCTCCGGCTCCGAGAGGGCGGCGAGATCACTGATACCTAAGGCCAGGTCGGCCATCAGTTTGATGGTGTAACCGTGACTGACCACTAAAACAGTCGTCATCGGAAATTTTTGGCTGACCTCCGCAAAAAAGGCTGCTAGCCGCTGCTTGGCCTGGGTGTGGGTTTCGCCGTGAGAAATGTTCTGTGAACCGGGGAGAAGGTTATGCGTCGCGGTAAAAAATTGCGGGTACTTTTCCCAAATTTCAGTCAACGGCTGGCCGTCCCAGCTGCCATAGTCAAATTCGCGCAGTCGGCTATCAAAAGTCGTCGCTTGCTCAGGAGCAATTATGGCCGCGGTTTGGGCTGCTCTTTTTAGGGGACTGGCAAAGACGTGTTCAAATTCGTCTGCACTTAATTTGCTGGCGGTTTTCTGAGCCTGTTTAACACCCAGCGCAGTTAAGGGTGTGTTGATCTTGGCACCTTGGAGGATCCGCGCGGCATTAGCCTGACTCTGCCCATGGCGGACAATGATAAATGTAGTCATCTTGTAATTCCTTTCAGAACAGATTCTTCTACAATAGTAGAACTAAGCAGCCGCAGCTTCAAGTGGATCTGATCAAATTAAGCGAGATTGAAACACTCTTTGAAGGCGTTCAACTAGCTATTTTTTAAAAATTCTGTTAGATTAATAAGAAACATGCAATTAATTTTTGCGTTTGCTAGCTTTAAAAATAGGGGTCAAGTACCAGAGCAAGACATGATCGAAGGGGAGTTACACAACCATGTTGCCAGAATTATTACAGATTGAAAATGGTTTTAATTTTAGGGAGCTCGGCGGTTATCAGACAACCACGGGCAAACGGATCAAAAAACACAAGCTGCTCCGTTCAGCTGCTTTAAATAATCTATCAGAAAAGGATCTCCAATATCTAGATGAGTATGGACTGCGGTACGATATCGATTTTCGCTCGCCGGAAGAACAGAAAAGACAGCCCGATCGTCTGCCTGCCCAGGCAGCCTATCATTTTGCACCGGTCTTCACTGTGGATGAAACCAAGAGCCAAGATGCCGATCGTGCTGAAAATGAAATGTTTTTGAAGCAGCCGAATGCTGGTTTTAAACAGATGCTCAACGCTTATAATGATATTGTTTTATCGGACAACGCCAAAAAGGCCTATCGGAAGTTTATCGACTTGATGTTAGCCAATTCCGGCACCGATGAATCAGTGATCTTTCACTGTTCTGCCGGTAAGGATCGCACTGGTATGGGTGCGGTTTACGCTTTGACGATCTTAGGGGTCGATCAAGAAACGATTCGGTCAGATTATTTAGCTTCCAATGTTTTCTTGGAACAGCGGCGCGAATTTAAACCTTTTTCTGATCGTCTGCCTGCCAAATTACAGACAGCCACTTATTTGGAAAACATGAAAGCATTAAGCTCTGTTTCAACCGAGTATCTGGATTGTGCACTAGGAACGATGCAACGTGAATATGGCACACTTGAGCATTACATTGAGACAGAATTAGGGGTAACTAAGCAGCAAAAGACAGATTTGCAGCGGATATATTTGGAAGGCTAGGGGCAAGCGGAAGCGCGCCTCTTTTTTCAAAAATTTTTTGCTGATCAAAATTAGCGTGTGTTCTAAGGCAGAACAATAATGTGCTGTGCCAGTATGGCTGCAAGTCGCCCAGAGCTGCTCTGTTGAGCCAAAAATTCTTGCTTTGGCACTATGTGTAGTTGGAATGTAAAACAGCTAGATCAAGGTGAAAACGCCCTGATCGAGTGTTGATTCAAACGGAGGTGGCCGCATGAAGATCTTATTTTGTTTGGAGAATTTGAAAATGGATGGCGCGCACCGCGCAACGATCGTTGTCGGAAACTATTTATCGCATATTTATGATGTTTCCTTTTATTCACTCTCAACGATCAAATCATATTTTGACTTAGAGGCACCACTGATCACGGCTGCTCATCCGTATGATACCGGTAAAAGTTACCGAGATGACCAGCCTTGGACTGATTTTGAGGTTCAGATCGAGGATCTGATCCAGGTCTTAAAAGAGGACCGCTTTGACGCTGTCGTCTTGACGGCGGGAACACTGACCAGTTTTGCACCCTTTATCAGACAAGAGTGTCCTAACGTAGTACAAATCGCTTGGATGCATAACAACTTCAAGACTTATATGAATCAGTATTACAAAGGCATGCAGCATGAGTTTCAAGCTGGCTTGCGTGCGGTCGACACGATCATTGCTTTGACCCAATCCGACGCCGATCAGTTTGTCCGCTACAATGCCAATACCGTTCGTTTATATAATCCGCTGACTTTGGAGGCGGAAAAACAATCGGTTTTGGCAGAACCGGTGATCTCGATGGTGTGCCGCTTAGATATCGCGCATAAGGGCCTTGACCTCATGACCGATGTTGGCGCGCTCTTGCCTGACCCATGGCAGATCAGAGTTGCCGGCACTGGGCCGGACGAGGAGAAAGTTAAGCAGCTGATCGCTGACAAAGGCTTGGAAAACAAGGTGATCTTGCGAGGAGCATTAGATGATACACAGCTTCGAGAACATTACCGCCAATCATCCATCTTTATGTTGACCTCGCGTTGGGAAGGCCTGCCGTTGGTGGTCGGCGAAGCGATGACCTTTGGTTTGCCGATCGTGGCAACTTTTAACACAGGAACCGAAGAATACTTGCAGGAAAGCCGCTTTGGCAAATTAGCGAAGTTCGAAGCAGAGTCTGTTTACCAAGCGTTAGAACCATTAATGGCAGACGTTGAGCAGCGCAGGTTCTGGGGGAAAACAGCGTTAGAACGTTCCGCTGAATTTAGCGGAGAGCGGATCGTTGAACAATGGGTCCGGTTGCTGGAAATGCTGCGTGAACGTAAGCAAATGGGAGTTTGGTAGGATAATTTAATAATTTCACCGTCTTTGGGCGGTGAAATAGCTTTTTTTGTATCGAGCTAAAAAGAGGGTGAAGTTAAATCCAATGTGGCAAAGTGTTGATTGGACGATGCGGTTGCTGGTGGCGGCACTCTGTGGTGCTTTGATCGGTTTTGAACGTTCGAAGTTGAAAAAAAGCGCCGGGATCAGAACGCATATGGTTGTGGCGGTCGCTGCCACGTTGATCATGTTGGTGTCAAAATATGGCTTTTATGATGTATTATCGATGCACAATGTGGTCCTTGATCCTTCGCGGATCGCTGCTCAGATCGTCAGCGGGATCAGTTTTATTGGCGCCGGGACGATTTTAGTCCGACGCTCGCAGATCAGCGGTTTGACTACTGCCGCTGGGGTCTGGGCGACCGCGGCGATCGGGATGGCCGAAGGTGCAGGCATGTATCTGATCGGGATCATCGCGACCCTCCTGATCGTTTTGGTCCAGAAGTATTTTCATGATGATAGTTTGATCAATTCATTGATGCGCAGTGTCCGGCTGAGGCTTCAAATCGAACTGCTGCCTAACTCAGATGCGGTCAAAGAGCTCAAGGATTTTTTTACCGCCAATGAGATCGATGATGTAACATTTAATTTAATGGAAATTGATGATAAGATGATCGTATTGGAATCAGACGCACTGGTCAGCAACCGACTCGACAGGAATCGTTTTTTGCTGGAGATGAAGCAGCTTTCGGGCGTCCTTATGGTTCAAGTCTCAAATATGAAAGAATAGACAGACTCAACCATAGTCATTAAGAGTTAAAGACTTGGAGGAAATTTTTACATGTTAGAGAAGACAATTTACCGCAAACTTTTGAGTAATGCATTTGATATTCCGGTTTCAGTGACTTACTGGGACGGGCGAACAGAGGATTACGGCCCAGGTGAACCGGAGATCAAGGTCACACTGCACCAGGCATTCCCTTTAAAGGAATTGACTGCTAATCCGACTCTGGTCTTGGGGGAAGCCTACATGAACCAGGACTTAGAAATTGAAGGAGACCATGCAATTCAAAGACTGGTTGCCTCTGCTTTCAGGCAATCGGGCAGCTTCATGAAGAAAAATTCTTTCTTGAAACATTTCCCGAAGATCTCGCACTCAAAGGAAGATTCCAAAGCGGACATTCAAAGTCACTATGACTTGGGCAATGACTTTTATGGCATGTGGCTCGACAAGACTATGACTTACTCGTGTGCTTATTTTGAACACGAAGACGATACCTTGGAACAAGCACAGATCAACAAGGTTCATCATATTTTGAACAAATTGAATTTAGCAGAAGGCGGCAGTTTACTGGATATCGGGTCCGGTTGGGGCACGGTCCTATACTGTGCGGCTGAAGAATACGGCGTTCATGCGACCGGGATCACCTTGAGTCAAGAACAGTATAATTACACGAAGCAGCAGATCAAGGAGCGTCACTTAGAAGACCAAGTTGAAGTTTACTTGAAAGACTACCGGGACGTTGAAGGTCAGTACGATTATGTCACTTCGGTCGGGATGTTCGAGCACGTTGGCAAGGAGAACTTGGGAGAATACTTCCAAACGGTTGCCAGGCTGCTTAAAAAAGACGGTCGTGCCTTGATTCATGGGATCACTGGCCAGCATCAAGGTGCCGGCGTTGATCCGTTCATTATCAAATATATTTTCCCAGGCGGCTACATTCCTAATTTGGTGGAAAATATGCAGCATATCATGGACGCAGATTTGCAGCTGACTGACTTAGAACCGTTACGGCGGCATTACCAAAAAACGTTGGAAACCTGGCAAGCCAACTTTGGACACAACTACTCCTTAGTTCAAGGACGCTACGGACAAAGATTCGCTCGCATGTGGGACTTATATTTGCAGGCGTGTGCAGCTTCATTTGAAGCCGGAAATATCGATGTCGTCCAGTATCTGTTAGTCAACGGGACAAGCGGCACTGGTACCCCGATGACGCGCCAGTATATCTACGATGCAGACCAGAAACAAGCTTAAATAATAAAAAGACAGGAGCAGCTGTTGAAAAATTGCTGGTCCTGTCTTTTTTTGCCATTCGTTGAAAAGAAAGTGGTGGACTTCATGGATTTATCAATCTGGGTTTTAATTGTCATATGCTGACAATTTGCTTATTTTTCCAATTATGCTAGGATGAAGGTCAAGAAAAAGCCCGTTGATAGTTGGGCTGCTTGTCGCCGCTATTTCAAGGCTGTTTCTCCGTTTATTTAAGTAAGAGATAGATTAGCACTAAGACTAATAAGAACCCCCACCATGTAAACTTGATATTGATGTTCATTTGTTGCGGAGTTGACCGCTCTGCTGCGTTTGTTCGCGTTCTCTATCAGCTTATCTGATAGGGGACCTACATAATTAAGGCACTGGCTTTTGACAGCTGGTGTCTTTTTTGATACAGCAGAAAATTTTTGTAAGCAGCCTCTTTCTGATTGCTGAGCGACACGATCAATGCCTACTTTATCCGAAAATCTAGCCTACAAAAAACGCTATCCAATTAAGAATAGCGCTCACTTGCCAGCCAGCAGATTATTTTGTTAGTAGATTCTTTGATAAACGTTGTTATATCAAGCTTTAGCTGTTGGTTGAAACGAAGGTGTTGTACTTCATATATTGATAATGGAGCCGCATCCGGGAGAACTCGAAGGGGGTGCCGTTATTTAAAAAGAAGATCCCTTCCATGACCCCCACAGGTTCATTGGGCTTTAATTTGAGCAGATCCTGGTCATTTTTAGTCGAGGGCTCGGCAAAAATCGACAGGAATGATTTGGAGACGGTCTGCCCGAAAGCTTGTTCAACGTAAGTAAAGATCGAACTCTCGATTTTCTTGAGCGAGAGGCTCGGCAAGATCTTGATCGGAATATAGCCGGTTTCGATCATGAAGGGTTTGTCGTCAAATGAACGCAGCCGGTCGATCTTATAGACGAAATCATCAGCTTTCAGGAATAAGTCTCGCTGGATCTCCGCGGTCGGGCGGATCACCTCAAAGTTCAAAACCTTGATCTGCGGCTTTTCGCCATTCATTTGGAAGTTGTCAGAAACACCGAGATTAGAGCTTTCTTCATAGTTAAAAACGGATTCGTTTTTCAGGTACAAAGGATTGACAAAGGTGCCTGAACCGCGCTTTTTAAAGATGATCCCGTCGCTAGCCATCCGTGTTAGCGCACGCTTGATCGAGCTGCGGCTAACGGCATAACTTTCCGCGAGCGAACGTTCGTCAGGCAGACGCATGTTGGAAAACTCTCCTGCAAAAATTTTTTTCTTTAAATCAGCGATGATCTGTTGGTATACAAGTTCGGCCATAATTATCTCCTTCAAATGAATCAGTAGCTGCCCCAACTTACAAGTTGAAGCTTCTCTAAATTCTAGTTAACCACAAGGTCGCGCTTTGAACAAGTATTTGCTTAGGCTAGTCGGAATTTTAGGTTGAAGAGACATTGGAGTAAATCCTCTTACAACTGTCTCATCAAAAACGGAGGTCGAACAAGATAAACTTGTCGGACCTCCGCAGTTAAATTGCTGCTCAGGGTTGGAGCTCAAAGCGACCAACGATCCCGCTTGGATCAATGAACCACAACTTACTGTCTTCTGTTTGGCGGTAGTTTAATTTGACCTGATCCATGTGCTGGGCGATCCGGTCTAATTCGTTTTGGTCAGGAACATAATACGAGTAGTACTTCAGACCGCTTTCGTTGTCCGCTAAGGCCTTGGCATTGAGGCTTTCCCAAGTGTTGGCTCCAATGTGATGGTGGTAACCGCCTGTCGCAAAGAAGCGCGCTGCCGGGCCAAAGCTGGTCTTGAGCGAGAGACCAAGTATCTGAGTGTAGAAATCTTGGGTCGCGCTGGTATCGGCGACACTTAAATGGATATGCCCCACCTGCGTGCCGGCCGGAAAACCGGACCACTGCTGATCTGCGGTCTGTAAAACACCCTCGGCATCGATCTCTAGGGTGTCGCTAACGATCTCACCGTCTTCTTTAATGATCCATTCGGAGCGTGGTTTATCGCGGTAAACTTCGATCCCGTTGCCTTCCGGATCTGTTAAATACAAAGCCTCGCTGTAGATATGGTCGGCCGCGCCGCTTAATGGCGCATTCGTTGTGATGTAGTGGAACAAGGCATTGCCAAGGTCTTTTCTGCTGGGCAGCAGAAATGCGGTGTGGTAGAGGCCGGTCCGTTGTCCCAAAGCCCGCGCGCCATTGATCTGGTAGAGATAAAGCAGCGGGGTAGTGCCGGTCCCTAAAGCTGCTGTAGTCTCATCGTTGACTAAGAGCTCTAAACCAATAACTTGGGTGTAGAACTGGACCATTTTGGGCAAATCGAGGACTTTTAAAGCTACGTTGCCCGCGTGAGTCTGGGCGCTTAATTGAAATTCTGGAATAATTGCGTTTGTCATCTGAGATCCCTCCTATTAATGTGGTTGATTTTCGTGCAAAACATCCTTGAGGGTCTGCGCAACAATGCCGTGACCGACCTGATATTCGTGATAATGTACGTTAGTGAAATGTTCTTGGAAAACAGCTGCCAAATGCTTGCCGAGCGCTGGTTCAAAAAGCGGGTCCAGCGCGCCTTGAGAAATAAAGATCTGGGGCAGCTCCAGTTTTTTAGGCAGCTGCTTGCTTTTCATCTCGACAAATGCCGGCAAGCGCCCGCTAAATAACTCGACTTGGGTAAACAGCTCGGGGTGCGCGATGACCAGCCCGCTGCCGATGATCGCTCCTTGACTGAAACCAAGGTAATGGAGCGGATGGCCAGTCAGCTGTTTGTCATCTAAAAGATGCGAAATAAAGTCGTACACATGATCAATAACTTTGCCGATCACGGCTTCTTCTTGCTGACTGCCGCGTTCAAAATCCGGCGCGAAAAATTCATAGCCGGTTTGGAAGGGCAAGTCTCCTTGCAAGGAAAGCTGGATCGCATCCGGTGCAATCTGATCTAAAACCGGCTGGAGGTCATGATAGTCAGTCCCCATCCCATGCAAGGCGATGGTGATGGGGGTATTTTGCTTCCATTCAGCCGGGTAATTTAAGCGATATAAATATTCCATTGCGTACCTCCAACTTGTTTTCTTTAAATTTACTATAGCACGCTTACTAAAAGTAAGCAAATGTTTTTAAAAAAAGATAAAATGCAAACTAATTTGTTCATTTGGCAGAAAAACTGGTAAAATCAAAGTTGGTAGTGCTAACAAAAGCCAAATCTTGATCCACATAGAATTGATGTAGGAGGGATTATTTCATGTCATATTTAGTTTTAGGCGGAGCGGGCTATATCGGCTCACACACCGTTGATCGTTTGATCCAAAAAGGCGAAGACGTCGTGGTCGTTGACAGTTTAGTGACTGGTCATCGTGCTGCGGTCAATTCACAGGCCAAGTTTTACCAAGGAGACTTGTCTGATCAGGACTTTATGCGCAAAGTTTTTGCTGAAAACCCAGAGATCAAAGCTGTGATCCATTTCGCTGCCTTCTCATTGGTGGCTGAATCGATGAAGGATCCGTTAAAGTACTTTGATAATAATACGGCCGGCATGGTTAAGCTGCTCGAAGTGATGCACGAAGTTGGCGTCAACAAGATCGTCTTCTCTTCAACAGCGGCCACCTATGGGATCCCAGAAACGATGCCAATCAAGGAAACTGATCCGCAAAAGCCGATCAATCCGTACGGCGAAAGCAAGCTGATGATGGAAAAAATCATGCGTTGGTCTGATGAAGCATACGGCATCAAGTTCGTAGCGTTGCGTTACTTCAATGTGGCCGGGGCTAAAGATGATGGTTCGATCGGTGAAGATCATCATCCAGAAAGTCATCTGTTGCCGATCGTGCTGCAAGTGGCGATGGGCAAGCGCGATAAACTGATGATATTCGGCGATGATTACAATACTCCGGATGGCACCAATGTCCGGGATTATGTTCACCCGACTGACCTGGCTGATGCCCACATTTTGGCGGTCAAATACCTACTGGAAGGCAATGATTCAGATGCCTTTAACTTGGGCTCATCAACCGGCTTTTCCAATTTGGAGATCTTGCAAGCAGCCCGCAAAGTGACTGGCAAAGAGATCCCGGCAGAAAAGGCACCGCGTCGTGGCGGGGATCCGGATACTTTGATCGCAGCTTCCGACAAAGCACGTTCAGTCTTGGGCTGGAAGCCGCAATATGATGATATCGAAAAAATCATCGCAACGGCTTGGAAATGGCACTCAACTCATCCACTCGGATACGATGATCGCAAATAAATAATGGATAGCGGGGCTGGGACAATATGTTCCCTGACCCGACGGGATAACACCAAATTTTTGAAAAATTTGGTGTTATTTTTTTTGGACCTAAGTATCAGTTGTGCCCTTATAATTGTGTAAAAAGAAAGATCATATCATTTCCATGATACAATCAATGTGGTTTCGCAGACACAAAAATTGAACAGGAGAAAATGATATGACCCAACTTAAGATTAGCTTAGATTTCGACGAATTAACAGAGGCAATTACAAAGTCAGATATGAATACAG
>NZ_BFFP01000018.1 GCF_003864415.1 Ligilactobacillus salitolerans | reverse complement strand
TCATTTAGAGAAAAGTTTCCTGAGAGATAAGCTTCAACAGCTTTCTGTTTAGTTTCAATTGTGTATTTTTTCTGGCGTCTTGATTCTTCTAGTCCTTGAGGACCACCAGCCGCTTGATAAGCTCGCACCCAACCTTGCACACTGTTTTTTGAGATTCCCAATTTTTTACTAATTCGGTAAGGACTTTCATGATTCTTAATGACTGCTTCTGCCGCTCTAATTCTTACTTCAATTGGAATGTCTACCCGATAGTTTCGCATTGCTAACACCTTCCTAACGTTAAGATGTTTTCGTTTATTTTAACTGGAAATCCATGTTGGTAGCATACCAAAAGCAGCTCTTGGACCTAAGTATTAGAAAGTAAAGTCCAAGAAAGCAGCTTTTGGACCTAAGTTTTAGAAAGTAAAGTCCAAGAAAGCTTCCTGCCTAACTGGCTAATGCTTGAGTCATTTTTAAGGGTTAAAATCCAAAAATTTGAAAATAAGGGGCTCGATGGTTTAGTGTAGGCATAGTCAAAAGTTTACGAAAATGAGGAGGAGATCATGGATGAGTATTAAGAATAAAGTTGTTGTCATCACAGGTGCTTCAAGCGGGATCGGTAAAGCGACCGCCGAGGTTTTGGCCAAAGCAGGTGCTAAAGTCGTGATCGGTGCCAGACGAGCGGACCGGCTCAAAGAGATTGCGGCTGAATTTGAAAAAGGACAAGTTCTCTATCAGACAACTGATGTGACCGATCGCCAAAGTGTCAAAAACTTAGTTGATCTGGCTCAACAGCATTTTGGCCGCGTGGATGTTTTGTACAACAACGCCGGGCTGATGCCGATTTCTGAGCTGGCTGAGCTGAAAGTCGACGAGTGGGAGAAAATGATCGATGTCAATATCAAAGGCGTGCTCTACGGTATCGCGGCAGTCTTACCGCTGATGATTGCACAGCAAGGCGGGCAGATCATTACCACCGATTCAGTGGCCGGACATGTCGTTCATCCGGGGACAGCGGTTTATGCCGGGACGAAATACGCGATCCAGGCTATTATGGATGGTTTGCGGCAAGAACAAGTTGACAATCACGTCAAAACGACCATGATCTCGCCAGGTGTGGTCAATACTGAGCTTTACAGCACGATCAGCAATGAGAAAACGCGTGCTCAAATTGAGAAGAGTGAAAAAGAAGAGGGCATTTCGCCGGTCGATGTCGCTAATGCCGTGGCTTACGCGATCGACCAGCCGGACAATGTCGCAATCAACGAAGTCTTATTGCGGCCAAGCACGCAAAGAGTCTGAGAAGCAGCGGGCGGTTTCCTTGCGCCCCAGCCGCTAGTAGCTTATGATAAAAGCAAAATAAAAGTGGGGTGGGCATTGTGAAACGTAGTGTACAGAATCATTTAAATCAGGCGGCTTTTGTTGCTGGGGCGGCAGCTTCGGGCTTTGTAGCTTCAGGTCTCAGAGCGGCTGTTAAAACAAGAGAACGTGTTCTGGAACGTCCAGATAAGAAAAAAACTGTCGTGCTTGGTGAAACAAAGTATCGCCCGGCGGTGACGGATCCGACTGAGCTGTTGACGGGGATCAGATCTGACCTGGATGAGATCAAGGACGCGCTCGTTGATATTGCCAAGCAAAAGTAGGTATTTGTGAGAAAAAGGGGATTCGTTGAAAGATTTAGCAGGGCTATGCTAAAATAACAGCGACTAACAAATCATTGTTTGATGGGCAGGGCGGGTGACCGTCCTGCCTTTTTGTCAGCACGCAAAAAACACCATGCCGCCGTAAAGGAAGGCATGGTGTTTTCTAATAGTAAAAATTAGTCGATCTTCTTGAAGAGTGGTTGTGCTGATTTAGCATCCAACGGTAAGAAAGCATTGCCGATGACTCCTTCATCAAGCGTCAATTCGAAGTCTTCCTTCAAATCAGGAACAAGTGGAGAAAGATTATTCAACTGTTCTGATTCGAAGCGGTTGAAAGAAAAGTTACGGACATTCTTCATGTTATTTTCTAGATCCAGGGAAAAGATCACGCGCAAGAAGTGACCTGAATCGTTGGAAATAGTCCATTCTTTACTTTTTTGTTTCCGTGCTTCGGTTTTTTCTACAACAGTATTATTCATATTTAATTCCTCCAATGCAATTTCCTATCTCGTTTATGCTATATACCATAACCCAGTTTTGGATTAAAAGCAAGTTTTTTATTTCTTGAAATAGTTAAATAATCATTAATCCTTAAAATCGAACGTTGATTTCATGGGGATAGATTTGATTTAAGTATATTTCAGTGAATCAAAGTAAATAAAATGATTATTAATAAGAAACTATACCAATTTTTGACAATAAAATAAAACAATTTAGATTGATGTAACCGCTTTAAATCATGTCGGAATTGCGTTAAAATGAAGATGGTTTAGAGAAGATCATGAGACAGAAAGAAGAGGAAGTCTAATGGACATATTTCGCAGTGTTGTAGAAAATTACGAAGGACATGTTGTGACAAAAATCAATCTGGTCAATGATAATGGGGCGGAGATTTCCTGTTTGACGATGGGTGCTACTTGGAATGAGTTTTTGGTGCCAGGTGAAGACGGCAAGAAACATAATGTTTTGCTGAATTTTGATCAGCCGAGTGAATACTATGCAAATTCACTGTGCTGTTGTCAATCGATCGGTCGTGTTGCCGGCCGGATCAAAAACGGGCAGTTTACCTTGAACGGCAAGCAATACCAGCTGCCAACCAACGAAAACGGTAATACATTGCATGGCGGAGACGGCGGCTTCCGTTTCCTAAACTGGGGCTATACGACTTCGCGCACGGAAAACAGCGTCAGCGTGATCTTCCAGAAACATATTAAAGAGGAACGTGATGGTTTCCCAGGCAACTTTTTAGCCACGGTCATCTATACGCTCGACAATAAGAATCGGGTTACGATCTCTTACAGTGCTTTGAACGGAGAAGAAGAAACGCTCTTCAATCCAACCTGCCATGCTTACTTTAACTTGAGTGATCGCCACGATTTGACGACCCACTCGCTGCAGATCAACAGTCATGAGTATCTGCAGTTAGATGATGAATTGATCCCGACTGGCCGCGTGCTGCAAGTCGATGATACTCCGTATGATTTTCGCAAATTTAAGTCTTTACAGCAAGCAATCGATGAAAATCAAGGCTTTGATGATGCCTTTGTAGTCAACGGCCCTGGCATGGCGACCGAACCGATCGTCGTCTTGCGTGACAATGAAAGTGGACGGCAGATCACGATCAAGAGCGAAGGAACAGGTTTAGTAATGTATACAATGCCCGAGGTCGCTGATGGAGTTAAGTTCAGCCGTGATCACGGTGAAGACGCGATCCCTTGTGAAGGCGTCGCCTTGGAAGCACAACAGTTACCGGATGCCATCAATAATGAAAACTTCGGTGATATTGTGTTGAAGAAAAATGAGAAAAAGACTTACCACATTACCTATGAATTTACGCAAAAATAAAATATGTCCCCACAGCATCGCGTTTGGTTTCAAGCGCGGTGCTTTTTGCTGCAGCAACAAAAAATTCAAACCTTTTATAGTAGCTTTGATCTCATTAAAAATGAGCTAGGATGACCTTTAACGCGCGTCCCAGATTGTTTCTAAATGGCTCAAACTTTGATGGACATTAATCCAAACAGAGAGAGTCTGGATCAATGTCAGCCCGACTTTGAACCAAACAGAGAGAGTCTGGATCAATGTCAGCCCGACTTTGAACCAGACAGAGATAGTCTGGATTAATGTCAACCCGATTTTGAGCCAAACAGAGATAGTTTGGATCAATGCCATCCCGCTTTTAACCAGACTGCAGCAAACTGGCTCAATGTCTGCTTGACTTTGAGCCAGCTCTTCCAGCAACTAGATCATATTTTTCGTTTTGTCCAAGTCTTTGTTTTAGTTAGTCCAGTCAAAACGACAGCTCGTTTTAGGCAGGAAACAGCTGACGAGCAGGCAGGAGATTTTTTAAAAAGACTGCAAGCCAGAATTGATTTCAAATAAGCAAGGAATTCAGCAAGTAAAATGTTAGAATTGAATTATCTAAAATGAATGAAGGATGGAAATAACAATGGAAACTTTCTTGTTTGACTTTGATAATACTCTGGCTGATTCGGGCGAAACCTCGATCATGGCCGTGCAAAAAGTTTTTGCCGACGCGCATAAACCTGTTCCCAGCCGCGAGATGATCTTCTCTGATATGGGCTTGCCGATCGAGACTTCGTTTCCGGTCTGGGCCGGCCTTGATAGTCAGGATATTTTTCTGCAGCAGATGTACGCGGAGTTTCGCGCCTATTATTCAGAGATCGAAGGAGCCAATACCCGGCTGTTTCCAGGGATCCAGGCGGCTTTGGAGGGCTTGAAAAATAACGGGCACAAGCTCTATGTTGTTTCCAGCAAATCTTCCGGACCTTTGGCGCGCAACCTGGACAATCTGGGGATCGGCCAATATTTTACCGACCTGGTCGGCTCGGATCTGGTCGAGAACTTTAAACCGGCGCCCGATGGGATCTTACAGTTGGTTGAAAAATACCGGCTGAATAAGGAACAAGCAGTCATGGTCGGCGACGCGATTTTTGACTTGCAAATGGGGCACGCGGCCGGAGTCAAGACAGCCGGCGCGGGTTGGGGTGCTTTTGATTTGGAGGCCTTGAAAGCTCAAAAGCCGACCTATCTTTTGGATGAACCAGCCCAGCTGCTGGAGATCAAATAAAAACCTGCTGTTGTCATCATTCTGTACAGCAGACTAAGAATTAAGGTAAAATAACCAGTGTTTGAAGCACCACTGAGAGGAGAACATTGATGACACTTTGGGACAAATTTATAAATAACGTCCGTTTACGACGTTTTGTGGTTTTGGCAATTATAATTGGGGTTTTATTTGCCTTTCGCGGCTTAATGAACACGATCCTGCTGACCTTTATTTTTACTTTTATGGTCATGCGCCTGATCAATTTTATTCAGGATAAAATTAAGGTCCCCAGCAAACTGATCGTAATCGTAGTTTACGTCGTGATCTTGTTTTTGATCTATTTTGCCGTGACAAGTTACGCGCCCCGGATCTTTGCCCAGTTTGAAGAACTGGTCAAGTCGGTCGTTGCTTTTTACCAGCATCCCCCTAAAGGCACCAATGAGGTCGTTGAATATCTCAGCGGATTTTTCAGCAAATACGATATTACCCGCCAGATCAAGAGCGGGGCGACCCTGATCTTGCAGTCGCTGACGACGTTAGGTTCATTTGGAATCTCGTTTCTGATGGCCTTGCTGCTGAGCTTCTTTTTCTCCATTGAAAAGGACCGGATGCTCTCTTTTTCCAAAAATTTCCTCACCGGACCCTATGCGTGGTTCTTTCAAGACATCCGTTATTTTGCTAAAATTTTCGTGAATACATTTGGTGTAGTTTTGGAAGCGCAGTTTTTGATCGCGATCGTCAATACAGTCTTAACTTCGATCGGCTTGATGTTGATGAAACTGCCGCAGATCGACAGTCTGGTGGTCATGATCTTTATCTTAAGCATGATCCCCGTTGCCGGCGTGATCATTTCCGCGGTCCCGATGTCCTTGATCGCTTATACAGACGGGGGTTTAAAGGATGTGGCTTACATCCTGCTGATGCTGCTTTTGATCCACGCGCTTGAATCTTATGTTTTGAATCCCAAGTTCATGTCCAATAAGACGAATCTGCCGATTTTCTACACCTTTGTGGTCTTGTTTATGTCGGAGCATATCTTTGGAACTTGGGGCTTGATCGTTGGGATCCCGATCTTTATCTTTATGCTCGAAGTTTTAGGGGTCACATCTGTCTCAGAAAAGAAAACTAACAAAATTACCAAGAAAAAGGAGCGGCAAGCTAGTGAATAAAGATGAGTTTTTGGCAAAATACGCAGTTGATCGTAAGAATACTAATTCTGTTAAGTGGGATGGCATGGCTGGCGAATTTGGCAGCGCGGAACTCTTCCCGCTCTGGGTCGCCGACACGGAATTTAAATTACCTGAAGCGGCAATAGCTGCATTACAAAAGCGGATCGCCCACGGAGCTTTCGGCTATTCCCTGACACCCACGGCTTATTATGACGCATATTTTGCCTGGCAAAAGGAGCGTTACGGCATCGAGTTGCACCGTGAGTGGCTCCGGTTCGGGACCGGCGTCGTGCAGTCGCTGAGCACATTGCTGCAGTTTTTGACTCAGCCAGGCGACTCGGTCATGATCATGGAACCGGTCTATCACCCATTTCGACATGTGATCGAAAATAATGGGCGCCAGGTAGTCGTCAGTGAACTGGTCGAAGCAGACAATGGATACCAGATGGATCTGACCGACATTGCTGAAAAATTCAGTAATAAGGAAGTCAAAGTCTTGATGTTGTGCAACCCGCACAATCCGGTCGGCCGTGTCTGGTCCGAGCAGGAATTGACTGACTTACTGGAGCTTTGCCGGCAAGAACAGGTCATCGTGATCAGTGATGAGATCCACCATGACCTGCTGTTAGAGGGAGCGCACTTTACTTCAGCGTTATCGCTCAAAGACGGCTTGTACCGCGACAACATGGTCATGGTCGATTCGCCTTCCAAAACTTTCAATATGGCAGGCTTGCTGTTAAGCCATGTCGTGATCCCGAACCCGCAATTACGCGATCGCTATGACCAGCAGCAGGAAAAGTTAAGCGCGCCGGCTGGCAATATCCTAGGTTTCGTGGCGGGAGAAGCAGCTTATCGAACTGGTGCAGAGTGGCTGTCTGGGTTGTTAGCAGTGGTGGCGGATAACTACAAATATTTGCAAGAGCACTTGCAGGCAGCTTTTCCAGCAATTAAAGTCACGGAGCTGCAGGGAACGTACCTTGCTTGGGTTGATTTGTCAGCAGTCGTGCAAGAAAAAGATCTGAAACATCTCGTCCAAGACGAAGCTAAATTGGCGGTCGATTTCGGGTCAATGTTTGGCAAAAGCGGTGCTGGGCACCTCAGAGTCAACTTGGCCACGACACCTGAAAACCTGCAGGCGGCAGTTTCATCCTTAGTGAAAACACTCCAGGAAAATCAAGCTTAAGGTTTCACAAAACACTGTTATTTTTGCAGAATTCAGTGTAAAATGGAACTGTAAGATAAAAAAATAAAGAAAGAGGTCTGTACTAAATATGCCTAAATTAGTATTTATCCGTCACGGACAAAGTGAATGGAACTTAAAGAACCTTTTTACAGGTTGGGTTGACGTTAACCTGAGTGAACAAGGGGTAAAAGAAGCTACAGAAGCCGGTCGCAAGCTGAAAGAAGCTGGGATCGAATTCGACCAAGCTTATACTTCTGTTTTAACTCGTGCAATCAAGACCTTGCACATTGCCTTGGAAGAAAGCGGCCAATTATGGATCCCTGAAACCAAGACATGGCGTTTGAACGAACGTCATTACGGTGCATTGCAAGGCCAAAACAAACAAGAAGCTGCCGATAAGTTCGGTGCAGATCAAGTGCATACATGGCGTCGTTCATATGACGTATTGCCACCATTGTTGAAAGCCGACGACGAAGGTTCAGCTGCTAAAGAACGTCGTTACGCTAACTTGGATCCACACGTTGTTCCAGGCGGCGAAAACTTGAAAGTTACTTTGGAACGTGTAATGCCATTCTGGGAAGACCATATTGCTCCAGATCTGTTGGCAGGCAAGAACGTTATCATCGCAGCTCATGGTAACTCATTGCGCGCATTGACCAAGTACCTTGAAGGCATTTCTGACGAAGATATCGTTGGTTTGGAAATGGCTACAGGCCAACCAGTTGTTTACGACTTGGATGACAAGTTGAACGTGGTTAAGAAAGAAAAACTCTAAAAGTTTTATCCGGCACTCAGAAGACGAGTGCCAATATAGAAAGACCCGTGATGTGCTTATGCATCGCGGGTCTTTTTTTGATAGGGGTTGCTTTGCTTTGTGTTCGAGATGTGGATACAAGTCAGGCAGAGTAGTATCCAGGAAAGGAGGTCGTGGATACAAGTCAGGCAAAGTAGTATCCAGGAGAGGAAGTCGTGGATACAAGTTGGTCAAAGTAGTATCCAGGAAAGGAAGCCGTGGATACAAGTTAGGCGAAGTAGTATCCAGGAAAGGAAGTCGTGGATACAAGTCAGACGAAGTAGTATCCAGGAGAGGAAGTCGTGGATACAAGTCGGGCAAAGTAGTATCCAGGAAAGGAAGCCGTGGATACTAGTCGGACAGAGTGGTATCCAGAAGATGAACCGGATGTGGAGATACATCGGCAGAAGTAACCTCCAGATGAACTGGACATAGAAATAAATCAATCAAAGAAGTTTCCCAGCTAATTTTGGAATGAACTTTAAGAAAGCAGTTTAGAACTTGATCTCTGAAACATACTCCAGCTGGCGATGGTAGTCTAATTCAATAAAATCTGTCGGCTGAACCATGCCGGGCTGTTTTTCAAAATAGTTGGCCCCGGCAATCTGCAGCATCGAGTACACAAATTGCGAGCAAAACATAATGTTGCGCCGCAATGAATGCTTGGTCAGCAAGCCTAAAATATTATAGGCACTGCCGGTTTCATTGATCTCCCGGATCGTAGTGAGCATCTTTTCCTTTTGTTTTCTGGTTACAGCTAGCCGATAGATCAGCACAGAGGCATCAGCCTTTTTGTGAAAAGCCTCCAGCATTTCCTGGTTCAATCCCGGTGGATAAACGCGCTCGCCCCCGTTATAACTGACGATCGTTTTCAAATCCTGGTCAAAACTTAAAGAAGCGTGATTGAACTGTTTTTGGGTAAAGAGACTGATCAGTTCGCTGGCGGCACTGCCAGTATTTGAAATAATAATATAGATGTAAGGGTCGTCCAGCGATTCAGCCGCCGTGTGGAAATAGTCTTCTGCTAAACTGCCATCATTAATGTAGCGAAAGGAACTGTGCCGATTCAAGTCGCCAAAAATTTCCTGCATATTATTGGGTGAAAAGACGGTGCGGATCCGACTGAAGCTAGCCATGGAATGGCGTAGTCGCTCTTGGTTTTTCTGCAGCTCGGCAAATGTGAAGGTCGTGATGTCCTCCACTGAGGGCAGGTAGAATGAAGAGTTTTTGTTCTGGACTACGATTTGTTCCAGCAAAAAAGGCAAGGGCAAGAAAAGTGCCGCGATGATCCGCAAATACAGGTGGTCGGTGCCGTTGGCCGGGAAAACCGCCGTGGCGTAAAAGACGATCTGCACGATCATCGCGAATATGTATGCAACCACAAGTACTACTTTGAGACGTAAGTTATATTGGACCAAAACTGAAACCTTGACACTCAAAAACAGGGCAATAAAGACTGCCGTTAAAATGAACAATGGTAAGGTCCCGAAAAGGACAATAGCAATTAAGATCCCGCAGAGCACGATGTTGAGCAAATGCTGATAGTTCAGAATATTATTCATTGAAGTTAATTCACTCTTTCTTAAACTGTAAAAGTAATCGCTTTTTATCATAGCGTACTTTACCGCAAAAGAGTAGGGTAGGCTGGGCATTTCCAGTAAGATGTCTTTTACTTCTATTATATATTTAATCATATAAATATTAGCTCCGAATGTTTTTTTTGCACGCTTCGTCGGTAATTTTTTAGAGCTCCTTTCACGAATCTTCTGGAACTATAAAAAAAACTAACAGTTAAGTATAAGCACAAATCATCGGTAGAGATAAACAAACATAGTATTACGGGCTTTTGCAAAAATTTGATACTTTTTAGAAATATTTAAAATTTGTCGGCCAAATCAATTGATTTTGAAAAAAAACTAGCGGTAACCTATTTATATGAGTTTTAGATTTATATTTTAAATAACTAATTAATGGACGTACTTATATTAGGAGGAGAAGAAATATGGCAGGAGTAATTTCAGTTACACCAGAACAGCTCAAATCACAGGCTCAAGTTTACCAACAAGCAGCAGAACAGATCGAAGATGCGATCCGCAAGGTGAACTCGATGAACTCAGAAATTTCCACAGAATGGAAAGGTCAAGCTTTCAACGCTTACCTCGAACAGTACCAGCAATTATCTGGCAATGTTAAGCAAATGGAACAATTGCTGCAAAGTATTCACTCTCAGTTGAATAAGTACGCTGATACAGTTGCCCAAAGAGATCAGCAAGATGCCGGCTCTTTTGGCTTGAATTAATAATAGATATCATAATCGTCGGTGGAGTTAAACACACTGGCGATTTTTGTTTAATAGGCTTTTCAAATATCGGGCCTATTAAATTTACATAAATAATAAAGCTAATTAAATTGATGCTAATTTTCAATGTTTAATTTACGGCTGACTTTGCAACAGGCAAGACTTCATGGGGGAGGTGAGTGCAAATGATGACCGTACTTTCCATTTGGACCTTCTCTGTGAAAATCAGGGATGGTACTTAAGCTCATTTCGATGCTTCAAGTTTTAACTGGTGAACATAGGTAGAAGTGACAAGGGATGGGGAAATTGAAAAAATTAACAGGTAAACTACCGCTGATCTTGGCGGTTGCAGGAAGTATTGTTTTGGTCGCCTTTTTGGCTTTTTTTAGGTTTTAAAGATAACAATGTTGTACATACAACGAACACAGCTAAATCTCACAGCGACTATGTTTTAGTTAACGAAGACAACGGTGACGAATTTAATGGTAAGCGCTATCAGCTTGGCAATGACTTCGTGACCTTGATCAATCAGGATTCGAAAAATAACTGGGAAACGGCTTCGCGCAACGTCGCGAATGCCGGTGTTAAAAGTGGACAATATGACGCTGAGATCATTATCCCCCAGGATTTTTCCCAGCGTTTATTAGCCTTACAGAGTACAGCGCCTAAAAAGGCACTGGTTTCCTACCACGTGCGGGACAGCCAGAACGCGATCTCTAATGAGCAGGTCGAAAACAAGGTCAATGGGATCTTGAACGACTTCAACCACCGGATCGTGCAAATGTATTTTTCTAATATTGTCGGTAATTTGGCGGAAGCACAGCACAACGTCAACAACATGGTCGGGGCTGAAGAAACCCGCCAGACCAGCTTGACCAGTGCTTACACTCCTGCCAAAGAATTGACCGCTGATTTAAGCGGAGTGATGGAAGTTTCCAGTATCTTGGCTGAAAATAACCAGGACTTCAGCGCGGGCCAGAATGCTTTCGTTGATGAAATCAGCAGTATCTTAAAGAGCAGCCAGGAAGGCTTGAGCGATGGCGGAAAGTCTGCCGGGGATGCCCAGCAGCAAGTCAGCGACAATAACCAAGAAAATGACGCCAAGATCGACAAAGCCTTGGCTTTATTTGGCAAGCAATATGACAAACAAAAAGAGCAGCTCTTAGAACAAGCTGAAACTGATAACAGAGGCTACAAAGGACAATATGGCGACTTCTATAATGTTTCTCGCGTCCAGCTGTTCAAATTTTCCGACCCTAATAATGAAAATAGTGTGCTCGCTAATTACCTAGCCAGTTCAGCTCAGTTCCAGGAGACACAGAAGAAACGCACGGAACAAATTCAAGTAGAAATTAATCAATTGAGCGCGCAAAAAGATTCGATGCGGCAGTTAAGAAGTGAACTTTCGCGGCGCTTCTTCCCTGAAAACAATGAAGCTGGCAATTTTGATCCTGCCACAGCTAATGACGATCAAGTGCGGGAAGCTATTTATAATCAGCTGGTCGCTGATAATGGCGACAACCGTGTGAACAACCACTTGGACCAAGGCTATTTAAATTCGATCGCAAGCATCGGCTACCTCAACCAGGATGATTTTAATTCTCTGCTCGAGAAGCTGGAGGATAAAAAGCAGCTCAGCACCGATGAAGCTAACGATCTGCAGAATGCGTATACGGTCGTAGCCAAGGCCAACCCAGCCGGGGCCGGTAAGAATCACCTGAATTTAATTGATGATGTCAAGAAACTGGACAAAAAACCAACCAGTGTTCCAGTGACGATCCCATTGGACGTTGACAAATTGCTGGGCGCTGGTCAGACTTTGACCTTCCACGGCGACACGATCAATGTGGACCTGACTGGAGCTGCATCTGCGATCGAGGCTAAGTTAAATCGCAAATTAAACCAGTATAACGCCACAGCTAAAGCTTCGGTTTCTGGTAATGAGATCCAGATCAAAGTCGACCAGGCACCAGCAGAAGAGACTGACAAAAAAGAGAGTAGTACCGAAGCGAACAAGGATGCAGATAAGGATGCAGACAAAGAAGCCAAAGACAGCCAGCAAGATGAGGCTGCAGCTGAAAACAAGCTCCCGAGCGGACTTGAACTTAACGCCCAGGTCAATGTTTTGCTCACACTCAAAGACCCAGAAGCGGATAACAACTTGGAGACACAAGACTATTCGTGGACCATGGACGGCAGTGAGATCAACAAGGGCGGCTTGACGACTTATATTATCGATCAGGATGCACCTAATCAGAACTTACAGCAGCTCTTCCCAGAATTCGCTAACCTAAAGGCTAACGCGCAACAGGTCGTTGCCCTTTATGCAGATCCAAAAGACCAGAACTTGGCAGACTTTGCTGCCAAGATCAAGGATAATTCTGACCAAGACCTGACTGCACTGGCAAGCCAGGATTCCGTTTACTGGATGTACGGCAATACTAAACCAGCAGATGTTAAGGCAGATATCCCGCAAAAAGCACTCGATAATTATCGCAACAGTGCATCCAAGCTGTACCATGATGCCGATCGTCAGGCCAGTCGCTTAGAAACAACGATCGGGAACCCATCAGATCAGCCTTTAGGAACGGAAAACGGCCAGCAGCTGACACTTTATGGGACCATGAACCTGTTTACACTGCCTGAACAATATCAGGACCAATTCGAGCAACTCGCAGCCTGGTACAACGATGCCAACGATGCGATCTACAAGGCGGGCCACAAGTGGAAGCAAGTCGCTCAAGTTGCACCAGAAAGCATCTTAGAACAAGGGGAAGAATTTCCAGAGAAAACTGATCATAATGCGACTGCTGACCAAGTCGGCGACCTGGCACAGACAATGCAGGAATTGGCTGCTTCGACCCGGGAATCCGCTGATGCCACGGTCAAAGGCGCAGCTCAGGTCAAAGACGACCAGCCGCAGATCAAGGAATTGACCGCTGCGACTAATAAGGTGCAAAAGAAGGTCACGACTGTTACGACCACAATGGGCGACACGGTCGCTAAGTCGCAGAAGAATACGGCTGCCAACTCCGCTTACGCTAAGCGCTTCGGGCAAGTGATGGCTAATGCCAAAAACGGCGGGGCCGATAACCCAGTCGTCTTTGACTTCTTGGCTAATCCGATCAGTGCTAAAGGACAGTTAGGTGCCGTCAAGGCGATCTCCCTGGTTCCATATTACGCAACGCTGATCGCAGCTTTGCTGATCTTAGTCTTTGCCCTGTCAGTCCGCGAATTCATGCGCAAACGGCAGTTGACTGCTGAAGATAACTTGGTTGAACCGCACAGATGGTGGAGCAACGTGCCCAACGTGATCATGATCACGCTCTCGGCCGCCGTGGTTTCGCTGATCTTCGCTGGGGTCATCACGCATTTTGCTGCCGGGAACAAGGCCATGCTCTTTATCTATTCATTGCTGGTTGCCTTAGGCGGGACCTTGCTTATGACCGGCGTGATCCGCCAGTTCAAGAAGACGGCGCTGATCGTGTATGGCTCGATCTTGGGACTCTTCTTTATCCTGACCCCTCTACTGGGTGTCGTGACTAAACCAGGCAGCTTGGCTAATCTCTTGTACCGGTTCTCACCGTTCCAGAACATTCAAAACGGCTATACCGCTTTGATCGGCAACGGGACGCTCGGAGCGATCACCATGGCGATGCTGATCTTAGTTGTTGTCTTGGGAGTTGCTTTGAATTTCTTCGTCAAACCGGGCAAGGATGAGACACCGGTCACTGAAGACGATCCTTCCAAAGAATAGAGTGAGTTTATGCAAAAAAGGAAACTTTTTGGTCTTGTAGTGGGCTTAGCCGCCATGCTGGCAGCTGCTCCAGCGGTTTTTGCCGATAAAGGCGACCTTGAGATCAATGATGAAGTGATCTACCAGCAACGCGGTCAAGATCAGCATGGATCCCAGAGTTCTTTTGACATTGATGATTTGTTTTTACAGCCAAAGAACCAGCAGGAAAAAACCGCACAGAAAAAACAGGGCAGGCAAGTTAAAAAAGCCCAACATGATGTTTTTCTCAACCGTAAGAGCGGGCAAAAAGTTGAGGAAAAAGCAGCTGTCACCAAGCAGCTTTTTACCAGCAAGCGGCCTTTGCTGACTGACACTCAGACCAGCACCGTCGCCAGCAATGATTCCAGCAGGCAAGTAGTTTTCTGGAGCGGACTGGTGGTTGGGGCAGGTCTCTTGCTGGCAGCTGGGATCGTCTTAGGCCGGAAGTTTTCGACCTGGCGGAACCGGACCGAAAAACAGTCCCGCTGAGTTTGCCGCCATTTTAAAATGAGAGGAAGGCACATTTCATGGAACAAGAAACAGCGATCACAGTCGGACTCCATTTGGACGACCAGGTGCTCGACTTAAAATTGCCGACTAAAGTCAGCATTGCACGCCTTAAAGTTCTGTTGGCTGAATCTTTAGCGGTCATGCACCTCAGCTTGCCGGCAGAGTTTGAGCTGCAGGTGCTCAATAAGCCGCTTCGGCTCGTCGAGCATAAAAGGCTGGCGGATTACCCGCTAGCCGATGGCGACCAGCTGGCAGTGACGAGCACGCAAGAGATGAAGGAGCAGCAGATATGACGCAAGTGAAAGATATTTCTGAAAATTATGAGTTTGAAACCACCACTGAGGCTGTCACGGTCACGTTAAAGCCCAGTCAGTATGACTCGGCACGCACCGAGCAGTTTGACCTGTATCTGACTAAACGCCAGCACTTTTTGCCCGGCAAACTGCAGGAAGCTTCCGACCGGCAGCTGGTGGTTAGCTACAGTAAGGATGCTTTAACGACCAGTCTTGCCGACAATTCCTTCAAGAAGTTGGGGATCTACGAGCGGCTGGTCTTAGCGCAAAAAGCGGTCTTCTTGGAAGATTATCTCGGCAGTCCAGTGGCACCGCTGATCGCACCGGCCAATTTGTTCATCCAAGGCGACCAGCTATTGGCAGCCCACCGCGGTTTCATGGACGCGGTCTCGCCTTATTTAATGGATGAGGACCAATATTTCAAAGAATACCGCGGCTTGATCTTGTACATGATCAACCCGGATCTGCCTTATGAGCAACTGATCGAAGGGGCAGGGACATTAAAGACCCAGCTGTCCAAAAAAATTCAGGCGGCTGCTAGTTTTACTGAACTGGATAATATTTTGCATGAAGAAGTTGCGCGGCAGGAAAAACGGCGCCAAGAAAATAACCGCCTTGTCAGCAAGAAAAAGTATCTCTCCTTCAAATGGGGGACGATCGTACTCGCGCTGGTCACTTTGATCTTGGCAGTGACCGCCGGCTACTTAGGCTTCAATAAGGTCCCGGCCAACCAGCGGGTCATCACTGCTCAGACGCAGTATAACGCGAAAGATTACGATGGCGTGTTGGATACTTTGGACAAAGACAAGCCGGAAAACTTGCCCAAAGGAGCCCAGTATATCGCGGCTGCCAGCTCGATCCAGTTAGACTCCTTGTCGCACAAGCAGCAGCGGACTTTGATGAACAACGTTTCCCAGAAATCCAGCGAAAATACGCTGCTTTACTGGATCTACCTGGGGCGTGGCGATTTCAAGAAGAGCTTGAATATCGCGCAAAATATTGGGGATAACCAGTACATCTTACATGCTTACACGAAACTGTATGATTCAACCAAAAACGATAACCAGATGAACGGTGCTAAGAAGCAAAAACTCCTGCGCCAGTATAATAAAGCGATCAACAAATACCTCAAAACGTTAGGGGGCAAGAAAGATGGAACTCGTAAAGACAGCTAAGCCGCAAAATCAAGCGGGAAATAACAGTGCTGATCAGACACTCTACGATGTCTTTTATTCCGGCACGGCCTTTCTTGCCGAACAACTGAGTGCTGCCCAGGACAAATTGACCTTGGCTGGTCAGGAACTGGCGTACAGCGAGGATGGCATCACGCGCGATGGGGCACTCTATCACAATGAGGACCCTATGCTGCAGGTGACCAAACACGCGGACTTAAAGCGGGTCATGACCGGCAAGCCGCGCAAACCTTTTGAAATTTCCGCGGCTTCCGCTAGCGCGCTGCAGCTTGACACGAAGGCTTTTGTCACCGCCAGCCAGAGTTTAGACCGCAACGGCTACCAGCTGCAGATCTTCGCTAACGGCGCGCCGGTGTATTTCAACGGACAGCAGCTTGACCAGGCCAAAGTCGAGCTCAAAGTCGGCGATACTTTGGTGGTCGATGGAGTCATGCTGGAATTAAGGGCCAAACAACTGGCCATTACCAGCATCTACCGCGACTTTACCTTGGATCCCTGGCAGTTAGTGGCCGAAAAGGCGCAGGCCGAGTATCCCTTCGATTTTCCGAAGTTTCGGCGCAGCCCGCGGATCCGGCTCAAGCAGCCCAAAGATAAGGTCGAGATCAAGTCGCCCAAAGCCAAAGCAGCTTCGAGGCGCAATGACGTTTTGGCAATGATCGTTCCGCCGCTTGGGATGGTGATACTAAGCGTGCTAGCCAGCTTTATGAGCTCGGCCAACCCGGCTTGGATGCTGGCGATGGGCGGGGCGTCCGTCTTAACTGCCGGCTTTTCAGTCTCGAGTTATTTTGCCGACAAAAAAGAGATCAAGGCTAAAAACAAGCACCGCCAAGAATCCTACCGCAAATACTTAGTTAAAGAAAAAGCAAAATTAGCAAAACTCCAAGAACAGCAGCGCCGCGTGCTGGAATACATGGCACCGTCAGCCAAGGCGTTGACTAAACTCGTTGCCGGTTATGATTCGCGGATCTATGAGCGGATGATGCAAAACGAGGACTTTCTCCAGATCCGGCTGGGGCGCGGCGACATTGACACCAGTTTCGAAGTCCAGTACCGTCCGACCGATGAAGAAGATGAATTAAGCCGGCAAGCAAAGGAAACTCTGGTCAGGCCCTACCGCAAGTTAAAGGACGCGCCGATCGTTGTCTCCTTGACCGGGCAGACACTGGGACTAGCCGGCAGCTATGATGTTTTGCGCCAGGCGGTCCAATCGCTGCTCTGGCAGATCGCAGTTCTGCATTCCTACCGAGACGTCGAATTTATCACGCTGATCCCGGAAACGGACTACGAAAAGCACTGGCAGGACTGGCGCTGGCTGCCGCACATGAAGATCGAAAGCCTGAACCTGCGCGGCATGGTTCATAACGCGCAGACTAGGGACATGGTTTTAAATTCGTTTTACCAGATCCTCACGCAGCGCCGCCAAGAACAACGCGAGGCGGGCAATGAACAAGTGATTTTTGCCCCGCAGTATGTCTTCACTATTTTGGATGAGACCTGGCTGTCCGGTCACCAGCTAAACGAATTTTTAGCCGATGATTTAAGCGACCTCGGTGTGACTGTTATCTGGGGCAAGGATGCCTTAAACATGCTGCCGGAAACCGCCACGACGACCGTGGAATATTCCAGCTTGGAAAGCGGACGGCTCTTGAACCGCAACAACGTTTACGAAGACCAGCTCTTTTCACCCGATCATTTGCCAGACGAACCTCAGCTGGCTGCGGCGATTGAACAGCTGGATAACTTGGAGCACGTGGAGACAGAGAAGAACACGATCCCAGATTCGATCGACTTCTTGTCGATGTATGGGGTCAAGAAGACGAATGATTTAAATATTGGTGAGCGGTGGGCTAAGGCCGACACTTCCAAATCGTTGTCAGTGCCCCTCGGGGTGCGCGGCAAGAACGATTTGGTTTATCTGAACCTGCATGAACGCGCGCACGGTCCCCACGGTCTGATCGCCGGGACGACCGGTTCCGGGAAATCGGAAGTCATTCAAAGTTATATTTTGTCACTGGCAGTCAACTTTGCCCCCGAAGACGTCGGCTTTTTGCCGATCGACTTTAAGGGCGGCGGGATGGCGAATCTCTTTAAGGACTTGCCGCACATGTTAGGGTCGATCACGAACTTGGATGGCGCCGGTTCAGCCCGGGCGCTGGCCAGCATTCGCGCCGAACTCCAGAAACGGCAAAAACTGTTTCGACAATATGGTGTCAACCATATCAACGGCTACACCAAGCTCTATAAGCAGGGCAAGACGATCACGGATCCAAAAGAAAAGCAGCAGTACCCGGATAAGCCGCTGCCGCACCTTTTCTTGATCTCCGATGAATTTGCTGAATTAAAGGCCAACGAACCGGATTTCATGACTGAGCTGGTCTCGACTGCTCGGATCGGTCGTTCGCTTGGCGTCCACTTGATCTTGGCAACACAGAAACCAAGCGGGGTCGTGGATGACCAGATCTGGTCCAACTCCCACTTCAAGTTAGCCTTGAAGGTTTCAGATCCCAGCGACTCCAACGAGATCATTAAGACTCCGGATGCCGCCACGATCACCCAACCTGGCCGGGCCTACTTGCAGGTCGGCAATAACGAGATCTACGAGCTTTTCCAGAGTGCATGGAGCGGCGCGGATTACGTGCCCAACCGGACAAATGAAAACAAAATCGATGAGCGGATCTGGCTGATCAACGACTACGGCCAGGCAGAATTGCTGACGCCGGACCTGTCTTCAGCCGAGGACTACCAAGTCAAAGAAGAAACGACTGAAACACTGACACAATTGGAAGCAATCGTGGGACAAATTGCGCAGCACGCCAAAGACGTTCACGCTGCCTTGCCGGATAAGCCGTGGCTGCCGCCGTTAGCGAGTGAAATTACTTCTCCATTAACGGAAAAGCACTGGGGACAACACAGGCAGTTGGCTGTTCCATTTGGGTATATGGATCTGCCGTCTGAACAGAGCACAGAGAATTATAACTTCGATATTTCAGAAATGAAGCATACTGCGATTTATGGTTCGGCTGGTTTTGGTAAATCTACCGCCGTTCAGACTCTAGTTATGAACTTGGCACGGCAAAATACTCCAGACCAGGTTGAATTTAATCTCTTTGATTTTGGAACCAATGGTTTGTTGACTTTGAAAGATTTGCCGCATGTGGCTGATTTGGTTCGGATCGACCAAGAAGAAAAGCTGACTAAGTTCATGAAGCGGATCAAGAATGAAATTATGACGAGAAAAGATCTCTTCACTGATCTTGGCGTAGCTACTTTGGAACAATATGAAGAAAAGACTGGGAAACAGTTGCCAGTCAGCATTTCAGTGATTGACGGCTACGATACGATCAAAGATAATCCGCTGGAGGAACAGATCGTCGGGATGATCGATCAAATCTTGCGTGAAGGTGCTAGCATCGGCTTGTATGTCGTTATCACAGCTTTGCGGACTTCCAGCTTTAGGATGAGCATGGCTGCGAATATTCCTTCACATATTGGATTATACTTAGTGGAAGATGGTGCCATTCGTGAGATCATGGGGCATGACTCTTTGATCCAGCAAGAAATCGTGGGCCGAGCACAGATCAAGTACAAGGATAAGCCGCGGGAGCTGCAAATCTATTTGCCAACTAAAGGTGATAGCGATATTGAACGCCTAAATGCCTTGGACCGGGAAATCAAAGCCTTGGATCAGCAGTGGCAAGGCAAGCGTCCAGCACCGATCCCGATGTTGCCGCGAACGATCACGATGGACAGCTTCTATGCTGATCCTAAGGTTAGTCGAATGCTGGATAAGCTGCAGCTGCCGCTGGCTTTGGATAAGGAAACAACTAATGCGGTTGGTTTCAAACCGGAAGAAGACGGCTACTATTTGATCGCTAACGATACACCGCAACAGTCTGACAGCACGGAAAAAATCTTGCTAGAGGATTTGAAACACTTTGAAGGTCAAGCTAAACGAGTTGTCTTTAATGCCAGTGAACGTTTTGGCGGTAATAAGGATAGCTTTGATCTGGTAGTTGCAGCACAGCAATACAGTACCGCAGTCAATGATATCGCCAGTGAAATTGCCGTGAGGGCAACTCAAGCAGCCCCTCAGCCAATGTTCGTTTATATTCCAGAAGCTCATAATTTTGGTGGACAGTCTTTGATCAGTCCGGAAACACTGGATGTCTTCATACGCAAAGCTGCTAAAGTTAAAGTTTATTTCATCTTTTCAGGTAATCAAAAACAGATTGAAAATAATTTCGATGACTTTGACAAACGTCTGCGTGCCAATGTGCCTGCCGGAATGATCGGCAGTCGCATGGCAGACCAAGGTTTCGTCAACGTCAAGACTTCCTTTAAGGAGCCAATCGTTGAATTAGATGAAATGCATTTCTTCGCAAACAGAACTTATGGCCGCAGTAGGTTAGTCACCGAATAAGGAGGATGATTTAATAATGTCAATTAAATTATTACGCAAAACAGGAATGGCTGGGGCAGCAATTAAAAGACAGGCATTGAAAATGACAATAGTGGACCGGAAAAACGAAGAGAAGCTGGTGTGATAAGAAAATGAGCGATAAAGACAAGGCATTCAAAGCTGCCCAGCGGCGCAGGCTGCATACGAAAATTTCGGGTGAGAGAAAACAACTTTCCAGCAAGAGGAACGAATTAAGATCGGTGAATGAAAAACTTGAGCGGTTGCGAGACGCCAAAAGAGATTTGAATTCTTCCCTAGATGATTTAACAAGACTGCAATCGAAAACTAACACGGTCTTGACCAGTGATTTATCGAAATTTGTCGGAACTCGCCAAGGAAAATATGATCGCAAGGTAAAAGATGTTACCAGCGAACTTTCGAAAATAAATGGAGCTCACAGAGCCAATAAAGAACTGATCAATGAAAAAATCAAAGAATTGGAGCAGAAAAAGTCTAATTTGCAAGGCTCCATTTCAGACCTGAATGATGCGATCAGCATTTCAATGTCTGAATTGGGGAGTCTGTGAGGCAGCAAAGAGATGTGAGGAAAGAGGGGCTGATTTATGGCAAAAAACGGAGTAGACCTTTTAGGCTGGGAAATGGTTGTTAATCGGGCAACGAATGCTTCTGCAGATATTAAGCATTATCAGGCTTTAGTCTTTTCGAAGACGAACCTAACTCCGTTTACAGATTTCGATAGTTTGATCACTGACTACAATAGTGCGCTCGATAAATTACAGGGCTTCATGAAATCTGATGGCAAGAAAATGATTCAAGCCGGAAAGAATAAAGAAGCTGATGATGCGGCTGGACAAAATAATTTCAAAGGGAAGTGACAATGTTTGGATGAGTTGACTGAGATGTGGCAGGAAGCCTTAACTTCTGAATTTTTGGGTGAACCTCAAGTAAAAATCGACCAATTTTTACTGACCTTTGGTTTGGCGTTAGGAAACCAAAGTGAGGTTTTTAAACAGGCTTATGTTGCATACTTAAAACATGAAAATTCTCATAGCTATGAACCGATGATTGGAGCTCCGTTAGTGTTTAACTTCGATCTTGAACGAGAAAAAGTAACCTTGCAGAGATTTGAAGACCAAGCAGAATTGTCGTTTCCGCAGTTCCAACGATATATGGGGTTAATTGATTTAATTTTTAGTGAAATTTATCCTGTTGGTTCAGTGGTTGAATTAGATTCCAACAAGCTATCGGCCGAAGTCAAGGCTTATTTTAAGAGAAGTGAGTCGGGACCGTTGGTTACGATCCACGCGCGACGAGTTCCTTCTGATGACCGACAAAATTATATTGATTACATCGGCACGGTTTGGCCGTTTGGCATGTTGCCAGACGTTGAACCGATCCTGTTGAATAATCTGTTGATCAAGCGAGTAGTGTCGGCGGGGCTAACAAACGATGAAGAAAAGAAATATGTCCTGCAAGTGTTAAAAAAAGAGATTTTACTCGATGGATGCTTGTCAACTATGTATGCTGAAAGAAAGCGTGGTGAAGTTAATGAAAGTTGATATGACTGAAGTCAACAACAAGTTAAAAAAATTAGAGTCTGAGCGCAAAAAAGCCGATGAAGGTATTGACAATATCAAGCACTTTTTGGATATGCTGGTTGATTCTGACAAGCTTTCTGGTCAAGTGAAGACGGCAATTGATAACAAAATTAACAACCATCAACTTGAACTGCTGACACTTTACAAGGACACTACGATGTATCTCAGTAAGGAATATCAAGATACCATCCAAAAATTCCAAGCAACAGTGCATGAAAATAACCACACCGCCATCATTGATACAGATTATCTGACGCAGTTGGAAGGCAAGTTTTCTGGGATCTTAACCAGTTATGCTGAAATCGATTCTGCCACGCAAAAAGCCTATTCTTCGATCAATGACTTAGTTGCGGTTAAAAAAGTCGATAGCTCCGGCTTTGAAGAGCAGATGGATAAGACTAAAAAGGTTTTGACCAATACCAAGAACTGGATGGATACTTTCAATTCCGCCTCGCAAAAGAATTCGGCAGTCACTGATAACCTAACTAAAATCAAGGCAGAGTTGACCAGTCTCGAAGGAGTTGGCAGTTTATCTTATACAGCCGCAGATGCCAGCAGTCTCTACGCGATGAAAGATTTTAAAAAGCAGGTCAAGGCAGAACATGAGCAAGCAAGTGCAGCCTTAAAAGAGTTTGAGAATGAGTATGATCCGGCAAACTATACGTGGGATCATTGGTCCAACTCAACCGTTGGCAAGGAAGTCAGCAAGTTCATTAATGCTAAAAATGACGGATTCACGGTCTTTTTAGCCAAGTATCACTTGGATGGTGTCGCGCTTCGGGGCAAAAACGCTAAGAACCTGCTGAAAGACTTGCGGGAATTTTATGATAATGCCGGCGGTAAAGTTGGTAAAAAAGGTAAGTACGGCAAAGCTGGCTATCGTGCTGGTGTTTACATGAGTAAAAACTTTGCGGATCTATTAAAGCGGGATGATAAACTGGGCGCATTGGCTCGGGAAAGCCAGCAGATCGGCAAAGGAGCTATCCGCAGCTGGCAGGTTGGCAAATATAAAACTAGCAGCAGAGTGTTCGGTTACATTGGCAAGCACGAGAAACTTGCAAAAACGATCCAGTGGTCCAAGAAAGTCGCGGCCAAGATCAAGTTTTTGGATCATCCGATCAAAGGCACAGAAAAACTGTTGCTTGGCGATGCTAAAAACAGTTCAAAATTGGCTAAGATTGCCAAGTCGGCCAAATTTGCTAAATTTGGCAATGTTGCAACTAAAGCAGGTTGGGCCGGGATGGCAGTTGACATGGGCTTTTCAGCTAGAGATGCATACAAGGATAGAGATGGTCTAGCTTATAAGAGTAAGGGTAAATCCGTGATTCATGCTGGAGTGGATCAAGCCAAACAAATAGGACCACTTCAAGGTGCTATGATTGGGGCTAAACTTGGGCCAGTCGGAGCGGCAGCTGGTTTTACGTGGGGTGTAGCTAATTCTGCTGTAGGAATATTTGCGCCTAAGTTTAAAGATAAAATTTATACAAGTGCAGAAAAAGGTCTGGATAAAGGCTACGACAATGTGGTCAAGAAAGTAAAAAGTGCTGGAAAATCAATTGCAAAAGGGTTTGGCGGTTTCAAAAAACAGCTTAGTTTTGGTGGGTGAAAAAATGGAAAAAATAACTTATGAACGTGCAAAAAACGGCATAGATAAAACTTTGATAACTAAATATAGAAAATTGATCACAACTCCCTCTTCTTTAAAATTTAAAGACAGATTAATTGCTAGCCTATTAATGTCAATCTTTTTTCTGCCAATTATATACGCAGTCGGAGTAGGCTTTGCTAAGATTGGGGAAGACGATCCTAGTGATATTCATGTTATTTCTTTGGGAACAGCTCAAGCTATGAGTGCAGTTGCAGGCAGATATATAGTGCCTTTGGTTTATATTGCAATGATCGTGCTGGTACTGTTGTCAATTTTTAATCTTTTTTCCAAGAAAAATTTGGCTCATCAAATGCTTTTTGGATCAATTTATATGATGTGGTTTATGGTATGTTTGTTTGTGGACACATTCTCAATGCTTTTTGGCTTAACATTAGGTGCCTTTGGAACTGTTGGGTTGATCTTACAGTCTTTGCTGGTAGTCTATTTGTTATTTGTGAGTTTAAAAAAACAATTTAGCGAGTTGAAAGCACCTTTGTTTAAAACAAAACCTTTTCAAGGTTGGAGTTTTACAACAGAAGTTCTGCTGGCAACTGTAATTATTGTCACTTTGCTGAATCATTTTACATTTAAGATTGGGTATTCTGGATTTGATCCGAACCTGATTGAATTATTGACAGGCTGGGGAGCAATAGGATGGGCCGGCTTAGTAATAATCTTTACGAGGATGTTGTTAAAACAGACTATCCTAACATATTACTTTGCCAAATACGATGATCAATTCTATCGAGATTTGGACTTTACTGACGAAGAATGGTATGGCAAGCGCAAAGCTAAAAGAATTCAAAAGAAGCGAGAAAAGAAAGGTGAGGTCAAATGAGTAAAAAATTATTGCCTTTAGGCAGCATTGTCTATCTTGAAGAGGGTACCGCAAAGTTGATGGTCGTTGGCCGAGGAACAGTGTTTGAGGATGACAATGGCCATGATGTTTATACGGATTATGTTGGTGTCGGCTATCCGGAAGGGATCGACCCAGAAAACGCGATCTACTTCAATGATGAAAACATTGACCGCGTTGTTTTCCGTGGTTATGAAGATGATGAAGAGGATCGCTACATTGAAGTCTATGAAAAGTGGGAAGCAGACTTGGAGATTCCTAAGTACAAGGCATAAGGAAACATTGTTATTCACGAGATATTTAGTTAGTACCCTGTCCGGTTCAAATCAGATGACTAGGAAACTATGAATTGTTTAGCAGAAAAAAGGAGACTGGCCAAATAAGGTAGAGAAATAGATCTTTTGGGTTTCGGGAGAATTTCACACGGTACTCTCGAAGCTTCTTCATACATAGGAATAAGGGGAGTAAAAAGATGATCGATAATATACTGGATGCAGTTAATATGAAAATCAAAAAATGGCAAAGTTTTGTGATCAATGTGTTGGCTTTGCTGAGTGCCATTTTGTTCTATTTCGTCGCAATCACGTTCACCGGTATTCGCCCATTGGCTAAGTGGGGCTGTGCCGCATGTTTCCTAGTAGTTGATGTTGGGAGCAGAGAAGTTCTGCTGTCGTATCGGAAACGACATGATTTGCCAATCGAATATGATGAGGAAGAGAATCAAGAAGACAAGTAGTTCACAATTGTTCAGAAAATGACACAATTAAATACACAAGAGCTACATAGAGTGGACAAACAAAAAGATGAGCTACAAGCACAAATTAAGGATGCAAAAACAAATTTGAAGTCCGTTGCCAGCAGCGATGCCTTAGCTGGCAAAGTCAAAGATACGATCTTAGCCGGCATCAGTTACCCTTGCTGCAAAATTATTATGATGTACTATTCCGTCTCTATGATTCCTATGATAAGGAATTGGAGAAGTTTAAAGCCACGGTCCATGAAAATGATGAGACAGCTTTGATCGACACAGACTCATTTGGACCGGTTAAAAATAAATTTTCGACAGCCGAAACGGACTTCGCGGACTTGGAAAGGCAGTTTAAGCAAGCCTATGCCAACATTGAAGACATCGTAAGTGTGAAAAATCCCAGCAGCAGCCGCTATATCCAAGAGCTGCACAATACCAAGAAGGTGCTGACGAACACGGAAAAATGGCTGGGCGAGATCAACGGCGACAAGCTGGGAACAGGAGCTTTGGACTTGTTGGCAGATCAAAAGAAAGAGCTGCAGCAATTATCCCAGACCAAAGGTCAGAGTTTCACGGCTGCTGGAGCTAAAGCAATTTATATCGATCCGGACTTTAAGATGCAAGTTAAAGATAGCCATGCTGTCACAACTAAACTGGAGAAACAAGCAGCGGATACTCATAAAGCTCAAGTCGAAAAAGAAGGCTTTATGACAGCATTGATCAACGGAGACTTGTCGGCCAAAGACATCGACGAGATTTGTACAAACGTTAATGGCAGATACGACTATGTGCGAGGGATTGTCAGCACCTTCGGTTCACCGGTCACACTAAAATCATTCCAGAAGTATGGCAAATCAGGCAGAAAAGCGGACGATCTGTTAATGAAAGACTTTCGGGACCTCAAGCAGGTCTTGCGTAAACATCCAGACAACAAGTACGCGCAGGCGGCTTTGAAAAAGATGGGCAAAGGCAGCTTTAATCAGTTCCTGAAAGGAAAGCCAAGCAAAATGAAAGACTTTGTGAAATCCTGGCAGAAATACGAAAAGGTCGAAGGCTGGGTCAAGAACAGAACAGGGAAAGTCAGCGAGATGGCTGGCAAGTACTTGCCGAAGGTCAAAGGGTTCGGAAAGCTGGCTAAAGTCGGCGGTTGGACCACGATGGGTGTCAGTGCTGGCATTGACACGGGTACCAGCTTTGTGGACAAGAATAGTAAGGGTTACCATAGTGTTGGAAAATCTGTGATCCATGCAGGAATCAATTCTGTTAAAAATATTGGTCCTGTTACTGGCGCAATTGCTGGTGCAAAGATAGGTGCTTACTTCCCAGGCGGTGCAGCAATTGGAGCTGGAGCTGGTTTGGTAATTGGAGAAGGATTGAAAATTTGGGGTGCAGTAAGTCCAAAAACCAAGAAAAAGGTATTTGATTTTGTCGAGAAGGGCAGCGATAAAATTTATGATAAAACGATTGGAAAAGCAGTCAAAAAAATAAGCTTACCAGGTTTTAGAAGAGGTGTGAGATTTGCGTAAAAGTATATTTAAAGCTAGTTATCAAGAATCAACAGGGCTTGTCACAAACAAGCAGCTCAAGTTAACTCCTGAAGGTTTTCAATACATGAAGTTTAGGAAAAGAATTCCAATGCCCTTACTTGTTATTCTTTTGATGGCACCAGCTACTTATATGGTTGGTGTAGTAATGCCTGTTGCAATAAGCGATGGTGAAAATAATTTTTCTCATGTGATGGCCAGGTACGGGACGGTTTTTAGTAATCCAATCAAGATCATAATAATTATTTGGATTATTTTGTCGCTTTTATTTTTAATTCAACGTAAAAACTATGGTGTTTATGTCATAGATGCGTTCGTCACTTTTTTACCATTTGTTCTTTCAGTTGCATTAGCAATTTTTGACCTTCTTTTTGGGGTCTCTGTTGCGGGTGTAGGCTTAGTAGGTAGTACAGTGCTGGTCATTGCTGGAGTGATATATATTTTCTCTGCTATTTTTAACATGAATCAAGGCATTAAAGCTTCAATGTACGGGACAAAGAAAAAAGTTATCCCGTTTAAATGGTATATATTCACTACAGTTGTTGCACTTGTTTTGACAGTTGCCAGCTCTTTGATTTTTAGCCCAAAAGAATTTAACTTGTTGTTGTATGTCATTTCATTTGGTTTATTGATTGTTTGTGCTCTCATCGCTTTTCTAAGTGAATATATGATTCGGATGTTCGTTGCATTTTATTACTTCGCAAAATATGGAGAGCAGTACAAGCAAAAATTCAAGATTACTGATGAACAATGGTATGGCCCAAGCAAAGCTAAAAGACTGGCAAAGAAGAAAGGAAAAAGATAATGACAGAAAATAAAGAGAAACTTTTACCGCTAGGCAGTATTGTGTACTTGGAAGAAGGCACGGTTAAGTTAATGATCGTTGGTCGTGGCGCGGTTTTTGATGATGAAGGAACCCAAAAATATTCGGACTATGTGGCTGTGGAATACCCTGCCGGCATTGACCCCGAGAGCGCTTTGTTTTTCAAAAACGAAGATATTGATAAAGTAGTCTTTCGCGGTTATGAGGACAATGAAGAAGAACGATACCTAGAAGTTTACCGTGATTGGGAAAAAGGGCTGGATATCCCTAAGAAATAAGAGATAGAAAAACATAAGTGAACTTTGATGGGACTGGGGCAAGGCAAAAAATCTAGACTTAGAAATAAAAATTGCGGCAGAAAATTAGGCAGGAAATTCTATTTTGTCGTAATTTTTTTATTGTCTGCAATTTAATTGCTTAAGGATGATTTTGTTCCAGTTCTTTACATAATAATTTAAGCCAGCATTCGCGCCGAACTCCAGAAACGGCAAAAGTTGTTTCGCCAATATGGGGTCAACCATATCAACGGTTACACCAAGCTCTATAAGCAGGGCAAGACGATCACGGATCCAAAAGAAAAGCAGCAGTACCCGGATAAGCCGCTGCCGCACCTTTTCTTGATCTCCGATGAATTTGCCGAATTGAAGGCCAACGAACCGGATTTCATGACTGAACTGGTCTCGACTGCCCGGATCGGCCGTTCGCTAGGTGTTCACTTGATCTTGGCAACGCAGAAACCAAGCGGGGTCGTGGATGACCAGATCTGGTCCAACTCGCACTTCAAGTTAGCCTTGAAGGTTTCGGATCCCAGTGACTCCAACGAGATTATCAAGACTCCGGATGCCGCCACGATCACCCAACCTGGCCGGGCCTACTTGCAGGTCGGCAATAACGAGATCTACGAGCTTTTCCAGAGTGCATGGAGCGGCGCGGATTACGTGCCCAACCGGACGAAAACAAGATCGATGAGCGGATCTGGCTGATCAACGACTACGGCCAGGCAGAATTGCTGACGCCGGATCTGTCTTCAGCCGAGGACTACCAGGTCAAAGGAGCAACGGCTGAGACACTGACACAATTGGAAGCAATCGTGGGACAGATCGCGCAGCACGCCAAAGACGTTCACGCCGCCTTGCCGGATAAACCGTGGCTGCCGCCGCTAGATAAGCAGATCCCGACACCAGTCATTGATCCGCCTAGATTATGATTGGAGCAATCGCCACAATATGGCAACATCGCTTCTTCTAAGAAGTGATGAATTGTTTTGCGGAAATGTAAAATTATAATGAGAACTAACAGATTTCAGCAATAATTTAGGAGAAAAATAGGGCAATTGAACAATTTTTATAGAACAAGCGTTTCCTAAAATGAAAGCGTATGCTAAAATTATTCTAGGCGTTGCAAGAGGGTTTGATCACCCGACTGTTGTGTTTAGTAATTGTAGCGTGACTGTACACCCCTCAACTATTCTAGATTATGGAGGTGGGAGTTATGCTGATTAGAGAAAGACTGGGGGAGCAGGCACGCTTGACGTAGCCTTTGTGATTATCGCGCTGGGTAAGTTTTTCATAGATCTTGCCCAAGCATATGCGATAATAAAAAAAGCTAATCATAAAGATTAGCTTAACCCTAGTCACTCTAGATTACGATTGGAGTTATCGGACACGACCCGGTAGCTCCTCTTCTTTTATAATAATAACTATTTTTGTTTTAAAAAGCAAACCAGTTGGTTTGGATAGACCAATTTTTGTGAAAAGCTGACTGAATCAGGAATAATAAGAGAAATGCTGCTGAACCAATGTGTGAGGCAGCATTTTTGGTGTCCTCGTTATTTAAAAATTGGCTTTCAATCAGATATTTTTTTCAATAAATTTTCCAAATAGGATTGTGCATTAAAAATATATGAGTAAAATGAGAGTTAACTAAAATTAAATCCTTCACAATAATGTGGTGCACAACGTAAATTTGCGAACAGTTTTGATATGGAAACAATAACGAGGAGCTGACCAATCATGAGAAAAACTAAGAATTTGTTATACGATCCACGTTATGAACACGATGCTTGCGGCATGGGATTTATTGCACATATTGACGGCAGGCAGGACCATGAGCTGATCGAACAGGCTTTGACGATGTTGGAACGGATGAATCATCGTGGCGGGACAGGTTCTGAGCCTGACAGCGGGGACGGTGCTGGTGTTTTGCTGCAGCTGCCGGATACATTTTTCCGCCAAGAAGCTGACCGCTTGGGCTTTCATTTGCCGCAAGCTGGTGATTACGCTGTTGCTCAGTTATTTTTGCCCCAAGAAAATAGCAATAAAGAAACCATGCTTGCTTCAGTGCGCCATGAGATCACCGGCTTTGGCTTGAAGGTCCTCGGTCAACGGGACGTGCCCTTCGTCTATGATGCCTGCGGACCGACAGCCCGCGCCAGCATGCCGGGTTTTGCGCAAGTCTTTATTGAGCGGCCGGTAGAATCTGCGGCGGGACGTGAATTTGAAAACTTGCTATACCGCTTGCGTCGTCATTTGGAAGGTACATATCAAAGCGATAACTTCTCGATCTCTAGTTTATCTGCGCAAACGATCGTTTATAAGGGCATGCTGCATGCCTATCAGGTCGCGCTTTTTTACCCTGACTTAAGTGACCCGGCAGTCAAAAGCGCGATCGCCCTGGTGCATTCACGTTTTTCAACCAATACATTTCCGAGCTGGAAACGGGCGCAGCCTTATCGTTTCTTGGCCCATAATGGCGAGATCAATACTTTGAAAGGCAACGAAAATTGGATGAAGTCGCACGGCATCGAACTCTACGATCCAGAGGACTCCGATTCGGCCAAATTAGAAAACTGCATGGAATTTTTGTATCGCAAAGGACGCGACATTCCTGAAGACTTGTTGATGCTTATCCAAGAAACCCAGACCAACCACCATCTGTCTGCAAAAAGACTGGCTTTCGATGAATATCATGCTAGCTTCGTCACCCCGTGGGATGGACCGGCCGCGCTCTGCTTTACTGACGGGATCCAGGTCGGAGCCTTCTTAGATCGGAACGGTTTACGGCCATCCCATTACACCGTGGATGACCAGCAGACGATCGTGGCTGCTTCCGAATCAGGGGTGGTCGATATCGCTCCGGAAAGTGTCCGCTTAAAAGGAGTCTTGGGGCCCAACGACATGCTTTTGGTCGACACCGCGCTTGGCAAACTAATGTTGACTGACGAGATCAAGGAAAAATATGCCCAAGCTCATCCTTACCAGGAGTGGCTGGAGGAAGAACAGCTGACTTTGGAAGAGCTGCCGCAACCCGATGTCCATGAGGATCTGTCTCAAGCAGCCTTGGAAACGCTGTGGCGGCGTCATGGTTACACTGATGACATCATTCGCGAGGCGATCTTGCCGATGGCGCAAAAAGGTGAAGATCCGATCATTTCGATGGGCTTTGATTCCCCTTTGGCCGTTTTAAGTGAAAAGTCCCAGTCTTTATTTACTTATTTCAAAGAAGAATTCGCCCAGGTCACTAATCCGCCAATCGACGCGATCCGTGAAGAACACGTCATCAATACGCAAGTATATTTGGGCAAGGACGCAGATGTCAGTCAGGCAGTTCCAGAAAACGCCCGCAAGGTCAAGCTTGACTCGCCGTTTTTGACAACGCCAGAATTTGCCAAGCTCAAACACTTGAACTTGCCAGGCTTTAAAACAGCGACTCTTTCGTTAGCTTATGACAAAGACACGCTGGCTAACGGGAGGCTGGAAAAGGCTCTGGCCCGAATGTTTAAACAAGCCGAAGAAGCGATCGACGACGGGGCTTCGCTCTTGATTTTGACCGACCGGGACGTGACCGCTAATTCGCTGTTGATCCCAGTTTTGCTGGCAGTGGGCGGCTTAAATAACTATTTGATCAATAAGAACATTCGCAGCCAAGCGACCCTGATCGTGGATACGGGCGAAGCGTGTGAGATCCATCATTACGCTGCCTTATTAGGTTATGGCGCGTCGGCAATTCATCCCTACGGCGCTTATGCCACCATCGTGTCATTTGGCATGGAAGAACAGCTGCCGACTTATCTGCATGCTTGTGTTAAGGGCATCGTCAAAGTCATGAGCCGGATGGGGATCTCAACCATCAACGGTTATCAAAGCGCGCAGCTTTTTGAGGCGGTGGGACTTGACCAAGCCTTATGCGACCAGTATTTCACCGGCACACCAAGCCGGATCGGCGGGATCGGCCTGAACGAGATCGAAGCAGAATACCTAGAGCGTTATCAAAGCGCCTATGGCCCGAGTGCCAAAGACGCCTTGCCCTCCGGAGGAAGTTTCAAATTCCGCGCGGATGGTGAAAAGCACATCTTCGAGCCACTGACGATCTTCAAATTTCAACAAGCCGTTAGGACCGGTGACTATCAACTATTCCAAGAATATGTGCAGGAAGTCAATGACCAAGAAGAAAAACACCCCAAGAACCTGCGGGCCATGTGGGACCTTAAGGGGCACCACGAAGCGCTGCCGTTATCTGAAGTTGAGCCGGCAGAGGCGATCATTCAGCGTTTTAAGGCCGGCGCGATGAGTTTCGGCGCGCTTTCGCAAGAAGCCCATGAAACGATCGCCCAGGCGATGAATGAACTTGGCGCCAAAAGCAACAGCGGTGAGGGCGGCGAAGCGGCTGAGCGTTATTCTCGTCCGACAAACAGCGCGATCAAGCAGGTTGCTTCCGGGCGCTTTGGTGTCAATGCCGAGTACTTGATGAGTGCCAGCGAGATCCAGATCAAGATGGCGCAGGGGGCCAAGCCGGGTGAAGGCGGGCAGCTGGCAGCCAACAAGAATTATCCGTGGATCGCCGAATGCCGCGGCGCGACTCCCGGCGTGCGGCTGATCTCACCGCCGCCGCACCATGATATTTACTCGATCGAAGACTTAAAACAGCTGATCTATGATCTGCATGCCGTTAATCCAGCGGCTAAGATCACCGTCAAATTGGTGGCTTCCAGTGGGGTCGGGACGATTGCTGCCGGCGTGGTCAAGGCCGGCGCAGACAAGGTCGCGATCTGCGGCTACGATGGCGGGACCGGGGCGGCGCCTAGAACTTCAGTCCGCGATGCCGGTTTGCCGTGGGAGATCGGTTTGGCAGATGCCCATCAGACGCTTTCGCTGAATCACTTACGCCAGCGCACGACCTTGGAGACTGACGGCAAATTAATGACTGGACGCGACATCGCGGTGGCTGCCCTGTTGGGGGCCGAAGAATTTAGCTTTGGTTCTCTGACACTCTGTGCGGTGGGCTGCATCATGATGCGTGTCTGTTCGTTAAACACGTGTCCGGTCGGGATCTGCACCCAAGATCCGCGCTTACGGCGCCATTTCGCCGGCAAACCGGAGCACGTCAAGAACATGATGAAATTCTTAGCCGAAGACCTGCGTTCTGTGATGGCAGAATTGGGCTATCATTCCCTCGATCAGATGGTCGGGCATACAGAAGACTTAAAGCCGCGCTTTGTCGCTAAGGGGAAGGCACGCTCGCTGAACTACGATCAGATCTTAAACAGCCAGTTTACGATCGAGCGCAAGTATCACGGACGCAAGCAGGATAACGTTGCTGCTAATGAATTGGATGCATTTGCCCAAAGTGCCCTGGAGGCAGGACAGCCGGTCAAAGTTGACCTGCCGATCGACAACACCCAACGCGCAGTCGGGAGCCGGATCGGCGGCTGGATCGCCCAGCGCTTCGGCGACCATGGTTTGGCAGCGGGCAAGATCAGTTTTAATTACCAGGGAGTGGCCGGTCAAAGTTTCGGCGCCTTTATTCCGCAAGGACTGGCTTTAAAGCTGCAAGGCGAAGCCAATGATTATGTTGGCAAAGGATTGTGCGGCGGACGGCTCGTGATCGCTTCTCCGGATAATGCCCGCGAAATGTACAGTCAAGCTACGATCGTCGGCAACGTTGCCTGCTTTGGCGCTACTTCCGGTGAAGCCTACTTTAACGGGCGCGCTGGCGAGCGTTTCTGTGTCCGCAATTCAGGCGCGGATGTCGTCGTGGAAGGCATTGGCGACCACGGCTGTGAATATATGACAGACGGACACGTGGTTGTCTTGGGTCAGACTGGACGCAATTTTGGCGCCGGCATGTCCGGCGGACTAGCCTATGTTTATGATCCAGAGCACATATTTGAAAGCAGAGTCAACGAAGAAATGGTCAGCTTGTATACTTTGAAGGAGCAAAAGGATCTGGAGATCGTTGTGGACCTGCTGCAAAAGCACGTTGAGTTTACCGGTTCGCTCAAGGCCAGCCAGATTTTGGCCAACTGGAAGCAAGCCAGCCGGGATTTCGTGAAGGTCTACCCGAATGATTACCATAAGATCAACTCAACAGTCAAAGAACTGCGGGCTCAGGGTGTCAAGCAAGACCAGCTGTTGGAAGAAGCGTTTGAACAAGTTGTCGCAAACGACAAGTAAAGGTGGTGGCGCGAATGTCAGATCCAAGAGGATTTATGAAGTATGAGAGAAAAGATAACCCGTTCCGTCCGATTGGCGAGCGGATCAAAGACTTTAATGAATTAGAGGACGAACTGGACGAAAAAGAACGCCGCAAACAAGCGGCACGCTGCATGAATTGCGGTGTGGCTCACTGCCACCATGGGATCTTCTTTGACGGGCGGCTGGTCGGCGGCTGTCCCAATGATAACCTGATCCCGGAATGGAACGATTTGGTTTCGCTTGAGCAAGATCGGATGGCATTTGATCGTCTGACTAAAACCAACCCGTTGGCTGAATTTACGGGGCTGGTCTGTCCAGCGCCCTGTGAGTTGAGCTGTAACGAGGCACTGAACGGGCAGGGGATCACGATCCGCAACAACGAGCACTTTATTATCGAAAAAGGATTTGCCAACGGCTGGGTCAAAGACCAAGGCAAACCAGTCCAAAAAAATGGCTTGAAAGTCGCAGTCATTGGTTCGGGGCCAGCCGGTTTAGCGGCGGCCTGGCGCCTGACTCAGCTGGGTTATAGCGTTTCGGTCTATGAAAAAGCGGACCGTCCCGGCGGCTTATTGATGTATGGCATTCCGAACATGAAGCTGCCTAAAGAAATGGTGGCACGGCGGGTCAAGATCATGGAGGAACTAGGTGTTTTGTTCCACCTGCAGACCGAAGTCGGCGTGGATGTGACACTAGAAGAACTAAAAAGCGAGTATCTGCGTGTTCTGGTCTGCATTGGCGCTGAAAAGCCGCGTGATTTGCCGGTCAACGGGCGCAACTTAGGCGGGATCGAGTTTGCTGTCGACTTTTTAGCGCAAGTGACGCGCGACCTTTTGGCAGGCAAGCAGAACTTGCAGCAGACTTTGAAGGGCAAAAACGTCTTGGTCGTGGGCGGCGGCGATACCGGCAACGACTGTATCGGAACGGCGGTCCGTTTGGGCGCGGCCTCGATCTATCAAGTTGACAACCACCCGGAACCGTTGCTGAAACGCAAGCCGGACAACCCATGGCCGGAATATCCGCGGGTCAAAAAAGTCGGCTATGGGCAAGCGGAAGCCCAAGAGGTTTTCAACCAACGGATCACCGAATACGAGCGGACCGTGATCGGCTTTACCGGCAGCAACGGTCAAGTCAAGCACGCACAGCTGGCAGTAGTCAAGAACCATGAGCCGGAGCAAAGGGTCAAAAAGACGCTGCCTGTCGATTTGGTCTTGCTGGCGATGGGATTTGCCGGACCACGTGATGATATGCTGGATAATTTCGAGATCCAAGCGACTGATCCGCACAGCCGGCATGACTATTCGACCAATGACGAGCAGGTTTTCATTGCTGGTGATGCACGGCGCGGCAGCAGTCTGGTGATCTGGGCGTTTAACGAAGGAAAATTAGCCGCCCAGGCTTTGGCAGAGTCGTTGAAAACAGGAACTGCGGTTCTCTAAAATTTGAAAAATACGAGAAGCAGGAGATCAGAAGTGGTCTGCTGTTTTTTTAATTAAATGCGAATTGCAGGGGAGATAATTGGCTTTTCAAATGAAAGAGGAGCAATTGGTTGGTTATTAAGTCAAAGACCAACCGAAAGAGGAGCAATTGGTTGGTTATTAAGCTAAAGACCAACCGAAAGAGGAGCAATTGGTTGGTTATTAAGCTAAAGACCAACCAAAAGAGAAGCAATCGGTTGGTTATTAAGTAAAGACCAGCCGAAAGAGCAGTAATTGGTTGGTTATTAAGCCAAAGACCAACCGAAAGAGGAGTAATTGGTTGGTTATTAAGCTAAAGACCAACCAAAAGAGGAGCAATTGGTTGGTTATTAAGCTAAAGACCAACCGAAAGAGCAGTAATTGGTTGGTCTTTTCAAAATTTCGTCAAGACAAACTGCCTCTTCTTGGCTTTGAAAGAGCTAAGTATCTCAAGGCAAATAAAAAGCCGGCGGCCACCGGCTTTTTCAATAAAGCTATTTGTCTCTTAATTTTTCATTTGGATAAATAATGACCTTCAACGAATCGCTTTTGCCAGTCTTGGTTCGTTCAAAAGCAGCCTGTGTTTCATCCAGACTGTAAAAGTCTGTCAGCAGCTGCTCGGCTTCTTGCATGTGCTCGTGTAAGATCTTGATTGCCAACGGGTAGGTGTTGGCGTAGCGGAAGATCCCGAAAATCTGCGGCTCGTAAGTCGTCATGAACATAATGTCGAGCGGTGCAGTATCGTGGGTCGGCATGCCGACATAGGCGATCTTGCCAGCACGTTTCAAGGTCAGCAAGGCGTCGCTTTCGGCGTGGTTATTACCGGATGCTTCGATGACGTAGTCGGCACCGTCACCAGCGGTTAGTGCTTTGACCGCCTCTTTGACGTCTTGTTTGGTAACATCGATCGTATCGGTGGCTCCCATCTTCAGAGCCATTTCTAAACGGCTGGGTTCAGCATCACTGGCAATGATCTTGCTTGCGCCAAAAGTGCGGGCAGCCAGGATGCTCAATAATCCGACCGGACCGGAACCGGAAATGAAGACGGTACTGCCGGGCTGGATATCCATTAGCTGCGCGGCGTGGATCGAAACAGAGAAGGGTTCGCTTAATGAGCCGATCTCATAGGACATATCAGCTGGCAAATGATACACGAATTCTGCCGGCCAGGTGATGTATTGGGTCAAATCACCGTTGACTGGCGGCGTTGCCATAAACTGCACGTCAGGGCACAGATTATATTTTCCGGTCCGACAGTACTCGCATTTGCCGCACGGGACACCAGGTTCTAGGGCAACTCGGTCACCGACTTGAAAATCAGTGACCTCGCTGCCGACCCCAATGATCTGGCCCGCGCTTTCATGACCTAAGATCAGTGGTTCTTTGACCACGAAATCTCCTAAGCGCCCGGTATCATAGGAATGGACATCCGACCCGCAGATCCCGACCGCCATGACCTTGACCAAGACATCTGTTGGACCGACCGGCTTAATAGGTGTTTCTTTGAGCTGAACGTCATTGACTTTTTCCAAAACAGCACTTCTGGAGCTTGTAGGTAAATCTGACATTAAACTACTTCCTTTCGTGAATTCACAGCATATCAATCGTTTTCATTTTAACAAAAAAATCGCCTCTATTTCTAATGAAATGGTCAATTAAAATGTTTCAAAATTTTAGCTAAGTGTTTTACAATGCAAGTGAAGAGGAAGGAGTGTTGAACTATGCTGCATTGCGGCAGTGCTTGGACTTTCATGGGACAGATGGGCTTAGGTTGGTTTTTCTGGGGGTTTGTCATCTTATTGCTTGTCGGCGTGATTTTCTATTGGCGGCACCAACATTCGCAAGCTGAGCAGATCCTGGATGAAAGGTACGCTCGCGGCGAGCTGAATGAAGATGAGTATTTGCACCGCAAGAAGACTTTGAACAAACACTAGATTGTTGGATCAAAGCGACTTTTGGCTGCTGCATTGTTTCAAGAAAATCAGAATAAAGCACGAAAAGCAGCCTGGCGCGGGCTGTTTTTCTTTTGCCGTTCAGATATAATAACAATAAGTATGTAAAGTTGGAGGTTCAGTTTTTTGGGGAAGAATTCTTTGTTTACGCTGCGAGTAGGCGGGTATAAAAAGTCCGAGTTAATAGAGCTGCTCAAGCAAAATGACATTCGGCTCAACCAGCACGGGCGAGATCTATTGGCTGACAGCTGCTTTGGTTTATCTAAAAAGCAGCACAAAGTCAAGGTGCTTGTTGTTCCCGTGGCGTCCTTGGGCTTGCCGCTTGGCGGGACGCTGGCTGAGATCTATGCCGCGGCTGACAAACTGAGTTTAGGGCGTTGTTCTTTGGAAACAGCGGTCTATTTTCGACTCCAGTGGCAGAGTCAGCCTAACAGCCAGAACAGTGTGATGCATGCTCACAAAGCTCCAGAAGGGGCAGTGACGGTCGCTGCGAAAATCAACGGCGCCAGAGCAGTACAGGGCTTTTACCTCAGGAAAGTTGCTGGTGAACTCTGGCTGCGCGGTTATAGTTGTGACAATTCTTTTGTGTTTGAACCGGAAGACCAGTTTGCTTTTCAAGTCAGCTAGAACGATTTTGAAAGAAGAAAGGTGAGAAAATAATGCAGATCACAGTTTTTGGAGCGAGCGGAAAAACAGGGTTACAGGTAGTTAAACAGGCTTTAGAGCGCGGCTATCAGGTCGTGGCATACGTTAGAAATCCGATGAAACTGAAGTTGATTGACCCTAAATTGCGCGTGGTTCAGGGACAATTAGAGGATCAAGCTGCTGTTCAAGCGGCAATTTCAGGCAGTGATGCTGTGATCAGCGCGCTTGGTCCTGCTGGCAAGCCCGCCAGTGATGCACAGCTTAGTTTAGGGATCGCTAACATTTTGACGGCGTTAAAAGAACTGGGAGTGAAGCGTTTTGTAGCCTTGTCCACTACCAGCGCCCAGGACCAGCAGGATATCGATGGCCCGCGCTTCAAGTTTAGACGAAAAATGATCCAAAAGGGCAGCCCGAGTTCTTACGAGCAGATCGTGAAGTATACAGAGTTGGTGCGTCGCTCCGATTGTGATTGGACTTTGTTGCGGATTGCCTCGCTTTTGACCGATAAGCCTCTGACCAAAAGCGTGCACGTGGGGTATTTGGGCAAGGATCAGCTGCAGGCAAAACTGTCTCGGGCTAACTTAGCCTGGTTCATGTTAGAGCAGCTCGATCAGACAGATTTGATTCGGCAGGCCCCGGCGATCAGCGATTAAAAAAAGATTAAAAATAGCTGTTGACATTTTAATTCGATGCGACTAAACTAAGTTTCAATAATTCAAACAGACAAAGACAGTGCGTAGAAGAGTAGTTAGCGTCAACAACTCGAAGAGAGCTTCAGGCTGGTGGGATGAAGCAGTTGTAACGCTGATGAAAGTAATCTATAAGTCGCAGCTATGATGTTAAGGGTAGTAGCTGATGGGAATGCGCCCATTATCGCAATGGAGTATCGCGGAAGCCAGCTTGTGCTGGGAGAGCGCCGTACTTTTTAAGGCAGCTATTGCGAAGTAGTTGTGAACATAGGTGGTAACACGTGAAAACGTCCTTGATCAGTCAAATGATCAAGGACGTTTTTTTTGGCTGAAATTGCGCTAGTTTGAAAAATGAGGAGGAAATGATGATGCAGGAAAATAGTAAATTATCGCACAAGCAGTACATTATTTTAGCTTCACTTTTATTCGGATTATTCTTTGGGGCGGGGAATTTGATTTTTCCGATCCATCTGGGTCAGATGGCTGGATCTAATTGGCTGGCGGCGACCAGTGGTTTTTTGATCTCGGCAATTTTGTTACCGCTGTGCTCGATTTTGGCGATCAGCAACACAAAAAGCAATAGCATGTACGACTTGGCTTTGCCGGCAGGAAAGAACTTTGCCTTGCTTTTTCTGATCTTGACCCATGCATCCCTGGGGTTGCTGGTGGCGTCACCGCGGACCGCCACGGTGACGTTTTCGATGGGGGTGCAGCCCTTTATTCCCCGATCCTGGCTTCACGCTAGTTTACTGGTCTTCTCATTCTTATTTTTCGCGGCGGTTTTCCTGTTAGCCTACGATCAAAACAGCATTACCCGCAATGTCGGCAAAATTTTGAATCCGTTGCTGATCTTGCTGTTAGCTGGACTGTTCTTTGTTGCCTTTGTGCTCAAGGGCAAAGATATTGCTGCATTGCCGTTTCTGTCTGCTGGAGCCAAAAGTACCGGCAACTTCATCACCGGTTTTTTGGAAGGCTATAACACGATGGATGCCTTGGCGGGGCTGGGGTTTGGCGTGACGATCGTGGCGGCGCTGCGGAACTTTGGCCAAAGCGATTCAAGACTGCGCTCACGTTCAGTTGGTAAAATAGGAGCTTTGACGATGGGCTTTGAAGCTTTGATCTACCTGGCGCTGATCGTCTTGGGAGCTGCCAGTCTCGGTTACATGAAAATGACTGCGGAAGGCGGCAGTGCCTTTACCGTGATCATGCGCCACTATACCGGCATGATCGGCGCGGCGTTACTAGCTGCTTTAACTTTGCTGGCCTGCTTGACGACAGCCATTGGCTTGATCACGTCTTTGGCACAGGACTTAAGCCGCCGTTTTCCTCAGGTCGGTTACCATCGTTGCTTGTTCGGTGCCGCAGCGATCTCATTTCTGATTGCAAACTTCGGCTTGGAGCAGATCATCGCTTATTCCTCTCCGTTACTGAGTTTTTTGTACCCGTTAGCGATTGCGCTAATCCTGCTGGGTTTAATGGCACCGCTGATTGGCCAGAACAAGATCATTTACAAAACGACGATCACGTTGACGATGATCCCGGCAATTTTGGATCTGATCCATACTTTGCCGCCGGTATTTGCCCAGACCACTCTGATCTCCAGTTTCGATAGTTGGGCTGGGAAGACGATCCTGTTGTATAATGTCGGGTTGGATTTCTTGCCGTTTATGTTGGCTGGCCTCTTGTTAGGCTGGCTGCTGTCCAAATTTAAGCAAGATAAAACAGTGGCTGAAACTAGTGAGATTTAATTGAATACAAAAGAGAGCCTAGGACTCAAGGGGACTTGAGATGCTAGGCTCTTAGTTTTGAGATTTATAAATTCCAATTTTAAGGGTTGAAGCTTGGACCTTAAATCGATGAAGTTTGGTCCAAGAATGCAACTCTTGGACCTAGAAACAGCAAAGTAATGTCCGAGCTCCTAAGGTCGGCCACAAGTTTAGCAAAGTAACGTCCGAGCTTCCGAGGTCGGCCATAAGTCTGGCAAAGTAACGTCCGAGCTGCTGAGGTCGGCTATAAGTTTGGCAAAGAAACGTCCGAGCTGCTGAGGTCGGACATAAGTTTGGCAAAGAAGCGTCCGAGCTCCTAAGGTCGGCCATAAGTTTGGCAAAGAAACGTCCGAGCTCGAGACACTCGGCAGTTTGAATTCGGTTCACCCTCACAAATAGGCAGGTTATTCTTCCGGAGCGATGGCAATTTCCTGCTCAGTTGCATAAGCGGCCGCCTGCTGGTCAAAATGATCCAGCAACTCGCGGGCTTCAGCTGTACTGTTGCTTTCCATCAGCGCGATCCGCAGATCCGAAGCATAGTTGAAATGGCGCACATAAATTTTAAAGAAGCGGCGCAGCTTGCGGAAGTTCAGCGGACCGTAAGCTGCGTTGAATTGATCGTACAGATCCAGCTGCATCCGCAGGAGACTCAAGGTCTCTTCCAATGTGTGCTCGCGGGGGACGTCTTCGAAGGCAAAGGGGTTTTCGAAGATCCCGCGCCCGATCATGATCCCGTCGACGCCAGGGTGCTGGCGCACCAGTTCCAAACCAGCGGCCCGATCCTTGATGTCGCCGTTGATCTGCAGCAGAGTGTTGGGCGCGATTTGATCGCGGAGTTCGACTAAACGATCAATGTATTCATAGTGCGCCGGAACTTTGGACATTTCTTTGCGGGAACGAACGTGCACCGTTAACAGCGGGATATCTTGTTCTAGCAAAAATGGGATCCAAGTTTCAAAAGTCTCCAGCTGGTTGAACCCGAGCCGTGTTTTGACCGAAACGGGCAGCCCAGCAGTTTTGGCGCCGGCAATCACTGCCGCGGCGTCATCGAAGTGGCGAATCATGTCCGAGCCGCCGCCGTTTTTAATGATCGTGCCGGACGGGCAGCCCATGTTGATATCCAAGGCTTGATAACCGTGTTCTTTTAAGTCTTGGCTGGCAGTTTCAAAATCGATCTTGCGGTTTCCCCAGATCTGGGCGATCGGCATCTTTTCGTTTTCCGCAACATGTAAGCGGACCTGCGCCGAAAACTTGGCTTTCGGGTGGGTGATGCTGCGGGCATTGGTGAATTCCGTGAAATAGACATCTGGCCCGCCGGCATGGGCGACGACACGCCGGAAGACAGAATCCGTCACAGCTTCCATCGGAGCCATCGAGAAGAATGGGATCTTCTCTAAGCCCGGAACTGCCGGATGTTTTTGTGCTTCTTCAATGACATTTTGCCAGTAGGCAGATTTTACATGAACCATGGTTAATTTCCTCTTTCAATCAAACTTGAGTTAGTTGTCCAAAATCTTTTAATTCTAACTTTACCATATTAGCCGTATTTGACTTTTTTTTCAAGAAACTTACATTTATATAGTCGGTTAATTGGCGTTTGAGTTTGTAAACCGTTTTCAATTTTTGCCCAAATTTGATATCCTAATGGTGAAAGGAAAGGGGGAGTTTCATTTGAAGAAGCAAGTTGCAGGCACCCTGGTACTCTTGGCCGCATTGCTGGCCGGCTGCGGCAAATCTGCTGATCAGACAGACGAAACCGCCAGTTCCAAACAGCCTAAGACCGAAGTCAAGGATAAGCAGAGTTCAAAAAGTTCCGCTCAGGCTGAATCCAGTTCGAGCGCGGCTAGTTCTAGTTCTGCGAAAGAAAGTTCGTCGGCAAGTCAAACGCAGGCCATGTGGAATCCAAGCAAAGCCCAACAGCTCAAGCAGTTCATGGGCCGCTTTAGTCAAAAAATGAACCAGCAGTATCAAGCTTATCAGCCTGGAAATAATGTCAATTTTTACGGATTGCAGATCCCAGATGATGTCTTAAATCATAAAAATGGGTCCCAAGCTTCGATCGGTGAGCGGCCGATCAACGTCAAATGGTCGACTAATGGTCAAGCAGGTGATGGTGTCTATAGTCTGGTGGCGGTTTATTCGGATGCCAAAGACCAGTCTTATGGCAACCAGCACGTTTATTTCTTCACCATTGTCGATGGCGAGCCTCAAGTGCTGATCACCATGCAAAATCAAGGCATGCCGCATAATTACCTGCATTTTAGTGAGACCAAAAATCAAGAGCTGCGGCAAGAATTTGCCCAACTCGTCAGTGAAAAAGATATGTAATGTCAACCAAATAAGGACCGGAGCAGGTCAAAGTACCTGCTCTTTTTAATTTAAAATGTTATCTTATTATCAAATAGTTTAAATTTAGAGGAGGATGAGCATGGAAAATTGGCAGCAGCTGCCGGTCAAGATCAAACAGGTCTGGCGACTTGAGGTGGGGATCTCTTTAGTGGTCGGGTTAATTTTAGCCGCCGGCATGTTTTTTGCCGTGTATTTTTGGCACTGGGCGCAGTGGCTGAATTACATCATTGTTCCATTGACACTGCTGGATTGCGGGATCGAGTCGGCCTTGATCCCCTATCGCTATCGTTTCTGGCGTTACCAGATCACAGCCAGCGACGTGGAGATCGAAGCGGGCTTTTTTTGGCACAAACAAGTCGCCATCCCGATCTCGCGGATCCAAAATGTGACCCTGGAAGCTGGGCCGTTGCTGCAATTGTTTGGCTTGCAAAAGGTCAAGGTCGAAACGGCAGCGGCAGCGCACGAAATTTCAGGGGTACTGCCAAAACAAGCAGAACTTCTGAAAAAGCAGATCATGGAACTGGCACAAGAGGGGGAGGATAATGACAGCTAAGCGACTTCATCCAGCGGCATTGCTGTATTTTTGTTATCAAACGACCAAAAACGCCTTGGGCTGGCTGCTGATCATGCTGGTCTTCAACCTTGACATGCTCAAGTCGCCCTGGTTTTGGTGGATAGCTCTTGGACTTTTGCTTTTGGTCATTACGGCTTCCGCAATCAAATACTGGCGGTTTACATATGAAATGAATGATTTGGAACTCTCGATCAACTCAGGCTTATTGTTTCAAAAGCACCTCCACATTGCTTACAGCAAGATCCAGACAATGCAGACTCAGCAGTGGTTTTACCTGCGGCCGTTTGGGCTGGTCAGCCTGCAGATCGAGACTTCGGGTCATTCCGAGGACAAGGCTGAGGCTGTCTTACCGGTGATTTCTCGGGCTATCGTTGAGCAGATCCAGGAGCTGCGTTTTCCTAAGCAACAGTCAATTCCTAATGAGACAGCCAACCCACGCGTAGAAAGCCAGCCAGATGATTCGGCCAGCCTCAGCAGCGAAACTCAACCAGATGAGACAAAAAGCCCCAGCACAGTCAGCCGACCGGTTAAAATTGGTGCGCATTATCGGATCAAATGGGATGATTTAAATCTTTATGCCTTGACCTCGCTGGCTTTTTTGCCGCTGCTTTTGGGCTTGGTCACAATTTATAACCGGGTTTCTGATACCGTTCCGCAGAAATATTTGGATTCGGCTCTGACCTTTGTGGCACATGAAAGCCTGCTAGTCTTGAGCAGTTTGCTGTTTATCACGCTTTTGTTAAGCCTCTTGTTTTCATATCTGCTGGTCATCAACCGCTATTTTCACTTTGAGCTGGTCCAAGAAGGAAAAAGGCTCAAGACCAGTCGCGGGCTGATGCAGACTAAGGAAGTTGCGACACCGGTCAAAAAAGTTCAAGCGGTCATCAGTTCGCAGACGCTCTTGCGTCAGTGGCTGAAGTTAGCGACAGTTGAAGCAGTCCTAGCATCACAGGCGGGTTCGGATGAAAAAGATGAGGCAGGCTTGGTCTTGCTGCCCGTGCTCAAACGCTCGCAAGTCCTCGTGCAAACGAGCCGCTTTGTCTCCTGGCTGCCGGCTAAAGAACCGCATGTCTTTATGACAGCAGAAGGCGGACGGTGGCGGATCATCCGCAACGCGGTCTGGTTTCCAGCCGTGGTGACTTTAGCTAGTGCCATCTTATTTTGGCCCTACGGCTTGTTAGGTTTGCTGGTAGTTTTGTATGCCTGCTTGTGCGGCGTATATTCCGCGCGAAATAACGGACTCAGTCAGGGACAAGGCAACTTACTGGTTGCCAAAACCGCGCGCTTTTTGTCCCGCAAAACTTTTTTCTTACCGCGCGAGAAGATCCAAGCAGTGACGCTCAAGCAGACGGTCTGGATGAAAAAAGCCGGCTTGACCACGGTTGAATTGACCTTGCGGGCCGGCAACAGTGCACGGTACGTGGAGGTCAGGTATTTGAGTACGCAAGTCGCCCAAGCAGTGTATCGCTGGTACCGGCAGGGCGGTTAATAATAAAAAAGTGTCCGCGGCTCTTTTTATAGCCGGGGGCACTCTTACTTTCTGGGCTAGTTTTAGGGGAATCGACTCCAGGCAGTATTGCTCTTAGTCTGTGGTGAACTTAACTGCCCAGTCCTTATCGTCTTGTTCAATATGTTCGGCGGCTTGTTTTAGTCCCTTGATCAAATTATCGATCCGTTCCAGATTCTGATCGACTAATTGATTGGAAGCTTCGATCTTGTCCAAATCAACATGATACTTGGGCTCCAAATGATGTCGTTCCACGACCTCCGCC
>NZ_BFFP01000017.1 GCF_003864415.1 Ligilactobacillus salitolerans | reverse complement strand
CACTTCTTGTACATCGATTCGATGTTTTGTCTAGGGCTTCCTTCAGATTCTACCTCGCAATAGACACCCTTGCCTTCGACTTGTGATACCGACCACTACGGCTCACAGCGGACTCACACCGCCTAGTTACTGCCCATGCCGGGCGCACCAAAAAAACCGCCGGCTCAAAAGCCCAGCGGTTCCCCAATAATTCAACTTATAAATCTCGAAACCCGATATCTTCGCGGTAATAAAACTCCGCCAAATCTAACTTTCCTAGTGCAGCATTGACCTTGGCTTGTGCTTCCTTCAAATTCGGTGCGTGTTCCACCAGAGTGAAGATCCGCCCGCCAGAACTTAACAGCCGCTTGCCAGCACTGACGACCCCGGCATAAAAAACGTTAGCCGACAGTTCCGGCAATGGCAGTCCTTGTTTGGGCTGGCTCGGGTAGCCGGGAGCGGCCACAACAGTCCCCAGGTAAAAATCTTGTCCTTGCCACTTCATGTCTGGCGTCCGTCCTGCCGTCAAATCGGTGATCGCCGTGTAAAAATCGCTGGTCAGCTGCGGCAGCAAGACCTGCGTCTCCGGATCGCCCAGCCGCACGTTGTATTCAATGACCTTGATCCCCGTCGGCGTCAGCATGCAGCCAATGTACAGTGTGCCGGAATATTCCAAGCCCTCTTTTTTCAAACCGGCGATCGTCGGCTCTACGATGGTCTGCCGAGCTTGTTCCACGATTTCACTCGTGATGTGCGGCACCGGCGAATAGGCTCCCATGCCGCCGGTATTAGGCCCCTTCTCCCCTGCAAAAATTTTCTTATGATCTTGGGAGATCGGTAAAACGACCGGTTCTGGTCCGCCGACAAACAGCATCAAGGAAAACTCTTCGCCTGCCAAATATTCCTCGACCAGAACTTGGCTGCCCTGAGTGAAGGCTTGATGCAAAGCCTTTTCCAATTGGGCGCTCTCAGTCACGATCTGCACGCCTTTGCCGCCTGCCAAACCATTTTCCTTGATCACCAATGGAAAACTCAAGTTTTGCGCGTAGACCAGTGCCGTTTCATAGTCGCTAAAAGTCGCAAAGGCAGCGGTCGGAACTTGGTTACGCAACATGAAGTTTTTGGCAAACTTCTTGTCACTTTCCAGCCGCGCCGCACTCTGTGAAGGGCCGAAAACCTGCACACCGCGTTTTTGCAAGAAGTCGACGATCCCGTCAGCTAAAGGTGCTTCCGGTCCAACGAAAACCAAGTCGACCTGTTTTTGCTCGACAAATTCTGCCAAGCTCTCAAAGTCATTTTCAGCAATGTCTGCCAGCTGGACCCCGCTTTTGACCATGCCCGGATTGCCTGGGGCACAGTAAACACGATCGACCTGCGGGCTGCGCATAAAAGTTGCAGCAATTGCGTGTTCACGTGCACCCGCACCGATCACAAGTACATTTTTCAAGCTGCCGTCCCCTCCTTAATGTCTGAAGTGCCGCACGCCGGTCGTAACCATCGCGATCCCGTATTTGTCCGCCATCGCGATCGAATCCTTGTCTCGAATGCTGCCGCCTGGCTGGATGATAGCTTTGATATTATGCTGGGCAGCGTATTTTACGCAGTCATCCATCGGGAAGAAGGCATCCGAAGCGAGGATCGCGTCCTCATAGCCGTCCTTTGGCATCGCCTTTTGGATTGCGATCTTAGTCGAATCGATCCGGTTGGGCTGCCCCATCCCCACTCCAAGCGTCTTAGAATCAGTGGTGACGACGACCGCATTGCTTTTGACAAATTTAACGACATGCTGGCCAAACTGGAGCGCCTTTAACTGCTTTTTAGTCGGCTGAGTCTTAGTCACGACAGTAAAGTCAGCCGGCTCTTCAACTTGACGGTCCGTTTCTTGGACCAGCAAACCGCCGCTGACTGTCATCGCTTCATAACGCTCGGCTTGATCGCGGTGACTGAGGTCTGCTTGCAGCAGGCGAATATTTTTCTTCTTGCTCAAGATTTCCAAAGCTTCATCACTAAATGAAGGTGCGATCACGATCTCCAAAAAGATCTCGTGCATTTTCTGCGCGGTCGCTGCATTCACTTGGCGGTTAACAGCTACGATCCCGCCAAAGATCGACATTGGATCGGATTCATAAGCTTCGTCCCAAGCGGTCTCTATCTCATCCGCGATCCCGACTCCGCAGGGATTCATATGTTTCATGGCAACAACAGCGGGCTGGTCGAACTCGCTGACCATGGTCAAGGCTGCATTAGCGTCTTTCAAATTATTGAAAGAGAGTTCCTTGCCGTGCAGCTGCTTGGTAATTAGCGAAAGTTTCGCCGGAATTGGTTTGCGGTAAAAAGCCGCTGCTTGGTGGCTGTTTTCTCCGTAACGCAGACTTTGCTGCTTTTCAAAGGTCAAAGTCAGCTTCTCCGGGAATTCTTCTTCGGTTAAGTAATTGGCGATCAAAGCATCATAGGCAGCAGTGTGACGGAAAACTTTGGCTGCCAGCTGTTTGCGGAAAGTCTGGTTATTGATGTTCTTTTGCAAGAAGTCAGTCACTGCCGGATAGTCGGCTGGATCAACGACGGGCAATACATCGGCAAAGTTTTTGGCTGCCGCCCGCAGCATCGAAGGTCCGCCGATGTCGATCTGTTCGATGGCTTGTGCTTGGGTAGTGGTTGGATCCAAGATCGTTTGCTTGAAAGGATAGAGGTTAACGACCACTAGATCGATCGGGGTGATCCCGGCATCGTGTAACTGCTGCATGTGCTCTTGCTTGTCTCGTTTGGCCAATAAGCCGCCATGGATCTTCGGATGCAAAGTCTTAACTCGTCCGTCCAGCATTTCCGGAAAGCCGGTCACTTCATCGACACCAGTGACGGTCAAGCCGCCTTCCTCCAGTGCTTTTTTAGTGCCTCCAGTTGAGACAAGTTCAAAATCCAATTTCAGTAACTGCTGGGCAAATTCCAGCAAACCCGTTTTGTCGGAAACACTCAGTAAAGCTCTTCTCGTCATCGTTAAATTTCTCCTTTTTCTAAAAGTTCCTTGACTACGGCTGGATAAAATTCATGTTCCCTGGCATGGATCCGCGCTTCAAGCTCGGGCAAACTATCTCCCGGATAAACCGGCACCTTGCTTTGCGCGATGACCTGCCCGGAATCGATCCCGGCATCGACCCAGTGGATCGTGACCCCTGTTTCAGAGGCTCCGGCCTGATAGGCATCCTCAATCCCGTGACGCCCGGGAAAAAGCGGCAATAAGGCGGGATGGATGTTGATCATCTTCCCCGTGTATTCGCCCAAAAGGGTGGGCCCGACGATCCGCATGTAGCCGGCTAACAAAATAAAGTCGACCTGTTTTTCGGCTAGCTGAGCAACAATGACCCTTTCAGCGGCAGCTTTGTCAGGATGATCCTTAAAATTGACCACGAGTGTTGGGACGTTTTCACGCGCGGCACGCTTTAAGACGTTGGCATTTTGGTGATCACAGACCAGCAAGCAAACTTTTAAGGGCAGATTTTGCCGGGCAAATGCTTGGCATAAGGCGGTAAAATTAGTTCCTTCACCCGATGCAAAGATCGCGATCCTCTTGATTGGTGCTGCCACTACAGCTCACCTCTGATCTTCACTTGTTTGGACCCGGGCATTACTCGACCCACTTGATAAACTCTCTCTCCTGCCTGCTCTAACTGACCCTTTACTTCTGCGGCCATGCTAGGATCGACCGCCACTACCAGCCCGAGACCAAGGTTAAAGGTCTGCGTCATGTCAGCGAAACTCAACTGACCTAATTTCTGCAGATCTTGCATGATCGCAGGCACTTGCCAGGCAGCCAGGTCGATTTCAGCAGCTAAACCATCCGGCAAGATCCGGGCAACATTTTCGACTAAGCCCCCGCCGGTGATGTGTGCGATCGCATGTACTAACCCCGCCTCAACCAACGGATAGACCGACTTGACATAGATCCGGGTCGGCTTGAGCAGTTCATGGCGCAAGTCCGTTTGACAGCCGGGCAAGACCTCGTCTAGCGAAAAACCGTTTTGCTTAAACAAAATGTCGCGCACCAGGCTGAAACCGTTGGAATGCAGGCCATTCGCTGCCAGTCCCAGCAAAACGTCGCCTTCCTTCGTGTTTTGGGCTGTTAAGAGCTTCTTTTTGTCAGCAATCCCGACGGCAAAGCCAGCCAGATCGTAGCGGCCGTGTTCGTACATGTCAGGCATCTCCGCTGTTTCACCGCCCAAAAGCACGGCTCCAGCTTCCTTGACCCCGGCGACTATTCCTCTCAAGATCTCAGTAGCCTTTTTTTCTTCCAAATGGCCAGTCCCCAGGTAATCCAAGAAAAATAGAGGTTTAGCGCCCTGAGCCAAGATATCGTTGACACACATGGCCACCAGATCGACGCCGACCTGTGCGTTTTGCTTGGCTTGGGCCGCAACCAGCAGCTTGGTCCCGACCCCATCGGTCCCGGCTACTAAAACCGGTTCATCGTACGTGCCGAGTTCTAAGGGAAACATTCCGCCAAAGGAACCAAGGGCGTCATTTTGCGTCAGTTCTTTGAGCGCATCGACTAGGCGGTACCCGGCGGTAATATCGACTCCTGCTTTTTTATAGGCATCCATTATATGATCCTTTCATCTGCTAAATTAGACTTTCAGACAGCCTTTCAGCGCTGCTTGTTCCTGCTCGTATGATTCTTGGTAATCGTAGAGCGGTGTCGGGTATTTGCCGTCAAAGTACGCCACGCAAAGACTGCCGTTTGGAGCCCCCGTCTTTAACCCGACCGCCTTGATCAGGCTGGGGACGCTCAGAAAGCCCAGCGAATCGGCGCCAAAAGTTTCCCGCATCTCCGCGATACTCTGGTTAGCCGCGATCAGCTCGCTGGCATGCTGAATATCGATCCCGTAAAAACACGGGTAGCGTAAGGGCGGCGAAGCGATCCGCAGGTGCACTTCAGCTGCTCCGGCGTCTTTGAGTAATTTGACGATCCGGCGGCTGGTCGTACCGCGCACGATCGAGTCATCGACTAAGACGACCCGTTTGCCGGCGACTACTCCTTTGACCGCTGACAGTTTCATATTGACTCCTTGTTCACGCAGCTCTTGGGTCGGCTGAATAAAAGTCCGGGCTGAATACTGATTTTTGACCAAACCCATTTCATAGGGCAGACCGGAAGCTTGGGCATAGCCCATCGCGGCTGAGAGCGAGGAATTCGGCACGCCAGTCACCAGATCAGCTTCCACCGGTTGTTCTTGGGCTAATAAAGCCCCCATGTTCTTGCGCGCGGAATGAACATTGACCCCGTAAATGTCGGAGTCCGGCCGGGCAAAATAGATAAACTCCATCGAACAGATCGCCAGCTGCGTGTCGGTCGTGTACTCCGAAACGCTCAAGCCGTTCTCATCAATTTTCAAGAGCTGACCGGGTTGGACGTCACAGTGAAACTTCGCCCCGACTGCATCCAAGGCGCAAGTCTCGCTGCAGACAACATAGCCGCCATTTGGCAGCTGGCCGACGACTAACGGTCGAAAACCGTTGGGGTCAAGCGCCGCGTACAAGCGGTCTTTTGTCAGCAAGAGGTAGGCGAAACCGCCCTTGATCTGCCGCAGCGCATCCTTGACTTGGTCATCCAAAGTTTCTTCCTTACTTAGCCGGATCAGGTGCATCAAGTTTTCCGAATCGGAACTTGAATGATAGATTGCTCCCTGGTCTTCCAGGTTCTTGCGGATCGTCAGGGCATTAGTCAAGTTGCCGTTATGTGCTAAGGCAAATTGGGTATCACTAAAGTTGAAAGGCAGCGGCTGGATGTTTTCCAATAAATTGCTGCCAGCCGTCGAATAGCGGACATGTCCGATTGCTGCTTGTCCTTTTAGCTCCTGCAAGTCAGCCGCATTGAAAACATCATTTAACACTCCCAACCCGCGCTTGGTGCGCAGTTGACCGTTGTCATTGATCGTGATCCCGGCCCCTTCCTGCCCGCGGTGCTGCAAAGAAAATAAGCCGCAGTAGGTCAAAAAGGCAGCGTCAGGAGTTCCCCAGACACCAAAAACCCCGCATTCTTCATTTAAACTGCTTACTTGAGACTGCATGCCAGGGCTCCTTTCCAGAGAGCGCGCGCTTTAGAGACAGCCAGGTCGAACCGGCCGTCTTTTGCTGTTACCTCTAACCGATCTTCTGCCGTTACTTGACCTAATTTAACCGCGTTTTCTCCGCATAATTTTTCAAAAGCAGCTTGAGCCGCTGGGGTGATCGACAGCACAAAGCGCGACTGAGTTTCAGCGAAAAATTGCCGGACCGTCAAGTCGCTCGTGAGCTGGATCCCGAGTTGATTGCCAAAAGTTGCTTCAGCTAAAGCTGTGATCAGCCCGCCTTCGGAAACATCATGGGCACTTTGCACCAGCCCTGCTTGAATTGCTTGGGCCACCAGGTTTTGCATTTGTAATTCGTAGTCCAGGTCAAAGTCAAACAACTGACCGGATACCGCGCCCGTCTGCATTTTTTGGATCTCTGAACCGTTGAAATCATCTTTGGTCCGGCCAAGCACATAGACCAAATCGCCGGCTTGTTTGAAATCTTGGGTCGTAATATGTTCGAGTCCTTGGATCAAACCAACCATCCCGACCATCGGCGTCGGATAGATCGGCACGCCATCGTATTCGTTATTGAGTGAGACGTTGCCAGAGATCACTGGTGCCCCGATTTTTTGGCAGGCTTCGCTCATGCCCATGACCGCCTGGTCCAATTCATAGAATTGTTCCGGTTTTTCCGGGTTGCCAAAGTTCAAGCAATCGGTGATCCCGAGCGGTTTTGCACCCGCAGCGACAATGTTTCTGGCAGCCTCTGCAACTGCGATCTGTCCGCCGATCCTAGGGTTTAAGTGGAGGTAGCGGCCGTTGACGTCAGTTGTGAGTGCCAACGCCTTGTTATAGTGCCGGATCCGCACCACGGCAGCATCCGAGCCGGGACGGACAAGCGTGTTAGTCTGCACTTGAGAATCATAGGTTTCATAAATACTTTCTTTAGAAGCGATCGTCAACTGGCTGAGCATTTCTTTTAAGACAGCAGTCGCGTCACTAATTTCTGGTACAAATTGTTGGGGAGCGGCATTATTAATGTGCGCTGGAACTGCACTTTCCCGCTGGTAGACTGGAGCTTGTGAAGCTAGCGCGTCGACTGGTACGTCCGCGACGACCTCGCCGTGATGCACCAAGCGATAACGGTCATCGTCAGTGACATGACCGATCACGACAGCTTCGACGCCGTAGTGCGCGAAAACATCCAAGATCTCTGCTTCGCACCCTTTTTTGACGCACAAAAGCATCCGTTCCTGGGATTCAGACAGCATCATTTCAAAGGGCGTCATTTCAGCTTCACGTTGCGGCACGAGGTCTAGATCCAAAACCATCCCGTTACCGCCTGCTTTTGAACCCATCTCAGCCGAAGAAGAAACCAAGCCGGCAGCTCCCATATCCTGGATCCCGACTAAGGCAGCGGCATGATTTTGGCTGACATCTAGACAAGCTTCCATCACCAATTTTTCAGTGAAGGGATCGCCGACTTGGACCGCCGAACGCTGACTTTCGTGGTCGGAATCGAATTGAGCCGACGCAAATGACGCGCCGTTGATGCCATCGCGCCCAGTTTTGGCACCGACATAGATAATACTGTTGCCAACTCCAGCTGCCGCTCCGACTTGGATCTGGTCAAGATCCATCAAGCCGACTGCCATCACGTTGACCAGCGGGTTTTGCTGATAAGCATCGTCAAAGGCAAGATCGCCGCCAACCGTCGGCACCCCGATACAGTTGCCGTAAGACGCGATCCCAGCTACGACCTGCGAGATCAAATACCGATCCGCTGGAGTCTGGGGAGTGCCGAACCGCAGACTGTCTAGGCTGGCGATCGGACGCGCACCCATCGAAAAAATATCGCGCAAGATCCCGCCGACCCCAGTGGTTGCCCCCTGAAACGGCTCGACAGCTGAAGGATGGTTGTGACTTTCGGCCTTAAAGACTACTCCCTGCCCGTCGCCAATATCGATGATCCCGGCACCTTCACCGGGACCTTGCACGACTTTAGGACCCTGGGAGTAAAATTTTTTCAGAACCGGTTTGGAATTCTTATAGGAGCAATGCTCGCTCCACATGCCCGAAAACAAGCCGATCTCGGTGTAATTTGGCAATCTGCCCAAGACTTCATCTTTGATCAGATGATATTCGTGATCAGACAAGCCCAAGGTCCGGTATAATCGTTGTTCTTCGATCTCTGCAGGTGAAACTTCTGGTGTTTTGACGTTTGTTTTATTCATGAGCAGCTACCTCGACATGATCGATCAGTGACTGGAAAAGTTGAATGCCGTCAGCAGACCCGAGAATTTCTTCGACACCCCGTTCTGGGTGGGGCATCATGCCTAAAACATTGCCGGCTTGATTGGTGATCCCCGCAATATCTTTGAGGCTGCCGTTGGGATTATCCTGATATGTGAAAACGATCTGCCCATTTTCCTCTAATTCTTGGAGAGTTTGTTCATCGGCATAGTAATTGCCGTCTCCGTGGGCGATCGGCAAGGTAATGACTTGACCTGCTTGGTAGCGGGAAGAAAATGGCGTTTGGGCATTGGCAACGACCAGTTTTTGCTGGCGGCAGATAAATTTGCCGGCAGTATTTTTCTGAAGAGAGCCGGGCAGCAAGCCCGCCTCGGTCAAGATCTGAAAGCCGTTGCAGATCCCGAGGACCGGTTTGCCGGCGGCAGCAAAGGCTTTTAGAGCCGGAATGATCGGTGCGAAACGTGCCAGCGCCCCGCTGCGCAGGTAATCGCCGTAGGAAAAGCCGCCCGGAACGACCACGGCATCAAAGCCGTCTAGTGACTCGGCTTGGTATGAAACTAAGGCGACATCTTCTTCCAAGACGTCTTTGAGTGCATAAAAACTGTCTTTTTCACAGTTAGAACCCGGAAAGGCTAGGACCGCAAACTTCATTAAATTACCTCCGTTTCGCTGATCTCATAGCGATAATTTTCCATGTTGTAGTTGACCAGCATCCGATCGCAGATCTCATTGACCTCGCATTTGATCTGTTCTTGGGTCAAGCCGTCTGCCAGAGTCAGCTCGAATGATTTGCCCACTTTCAACTCGGCAATATTCTGATAACCAAGACGGCCAAGAGCTTTTTTAATTGTTTCTGCTTCCGGATTTAAGATCGATTCCTTATAGTTCACAAAAATTTTCACGACCGTCATTTTATCTCTCCTCTTCCTTTTGCAAGCGCTGCAAGATCTCTTCATAAACGGGTACCATCTGGCCCAGACCCTTGCGAAAAACGTCCTTATCTAGCGACTGTTTGGTATCCAGATCGACCAAGCGGCAGTTATCCGGCGACAGCTCATCGGCTAAGATCACATCACCAGCGGTGCTCAGGCCAAACTCCAATTTGAAATCGACTAACAAAACGTTCATTTTGGCAAAAATTTGACTTAAGAGGCGGTTGACCTTTAGCGCCAGCTGGCGGATCTGCGCCATTTGCTCGCGCGTGGCAACACCAAGCGCTAAGGCATCGTCGTCGTTTAAAAAGGGATCGTCGAGCTCATCGCTTTTATAGAAAAACTCGATCACCGGCTGGTCAAATTTCTGCAAGTATTCTGTCTGGTAACGTTTGACGAAACTCCCGGAGGCATAGTTGCGGACGACCGTTTCCAAGGGGATGATCGTGACCTTTTGGACTAACTGGTCAGTCGGGGAAAGCTGCTCGATGAAATGATTGACGATCCCCTGCTCACGCAATTCTGTGAAAAGTCGGGCTGAGATCGCGCAGTTAGTTTTGCCCTTGTCCTTCATTTGGACCTTTTTTTTACCGTTTAAGGCTGTGACCTGATCCATGTAATGGACCCATAAAATGTCGGGGTCATTGGTGGTGTACATTTCCTTAGCCTTGCCCTGATACAACAAATCTTGTTTCTTGATCTCTGTCAATTCAGTCATGGTTTAATTTTCTCCTTTGAGCATGGCGGTGGTTTCCAGCAGCTGGTCAACATCGCTGCCTAAAACGGTAATATGTCCTAACTTACGTTGCGGTCTGATCTCGGCTTTGCCGTAATCATGAAAATGCCATTCCGGGTGATCAATGAGTAATTTGCGTGCTAAGTTCAAGTCTTCCCCGAGCAAATTACGCATCACGGCAGGTTTGTACTGCACGATCTGCGGAATTGGCAAGCCGCAGATACTTCTGATATGTGCTTCAAATTGTGAAATGTTGCAGGCCTCGATCGTGTAGTGCCCCGAATTATGCGGGCGCGGTGCTAGTTCGTTGACGACCAGGTCCTGATCATTGATGACAAAAAATTCGATGCCTAAAACGCCGTACAAGTCGAGCTGCTCGGCGATCCGCTCAGCATAGACCTGGGCTTTTTGCTGGAGCAGTTCAGAAAATTGGTCGGCAGCGATCGTCGTGTGCAAAATGTGATTTTTATGTTGGTTGGTTACTAGCGGAAAGGTCTGGATCTGCTGATGCAAATCGCGGGTCACCATCACTGAAGCCTCCGCCTGAAATTTTTGGCGTGCTTCTAGGATGCAAGGGACCTTGGTATAAAGTTTCGCGGCTTTGTCCAAGTCGGCCGGTGCGTTAATATCTAACTGACCATGGCCGTCATAGCCGCCGCTGACCGTTTTGAGCAAAGCCGGGTAGCCGACCTGCGCGATTGCTTGTTTAAGGGAAGCCTCATCTGTGACTGAGGCAAAATTAGTGACCGGGATCTGCGCGTTTTTGAGGAAAGTCTTTTCGCGCAAACGCTGGCCGGTGATGTGCAGCAACTCGACGCCTTGGGGCAGTTCGGCGTACTGACTGGCTTTTTGCAGTGTTTCTTCGGCAGCATTTTCGAATTCGTAAGTCAAGACTGCACTGCGCTGCGCCAGTTGCAGTAAAGCTGCTTGGTCGTCATATTCTGCGGTGATCTGGAAATCAGCAACTTGTGCGGCCGGCGCATTCGGAGTTGGATCCAAGATCCCCACTCGATAACCCATCGCTTTGGCAGATAAAGCCATCATCTGCCCCAGCTGACCGCCGCCGACGATCCCAATAGTTGCTGGCGGTAAAATTGTTTTAATCAAAGCGCGCCTCACTTTTGATGGCCTCCACTCGTTGTTCTTCTTTCAAATCAGCTAACTTCTGTTGCAGTGTTTCGTCGGTCACACCCAGGATCTGCGCCGCTAGTATTGCAGCATTTTTAGCTCCGGCATCGCCAATGCTGACAGTAGCTACCGGGGCACCGGCTGGCATCTGGACGATCGACAGCAGTGAATCGATTCCGTTTAATGTTCGGGTTTTAATTGGAACACCAATGACCGGCAAAGTCGTGTTAGCTGCCAGCATTCCGGGCAAATGTGCGGCTCCTCCTGCCCCAGCGATGATCACTTTGATTTCACTTTCGCGTGCCTTCTGGCCAAAATCCTGCAGCTCGTCAGGCATCCGGTGCGCCGAAATAACTCGCTTTTCATAAGCTATTCCCAGTTGTTCCAGCTGTTGACAGGTTAACTTCATCGTCGGCCAATCTGAGATCGAACCCATTACGACCGCAACTTTATTTGCCACCATTATCACTCACCTTTGACATTAATTTTAGTCACATAATACTTAATTTTTTTGATATCGTCAAGTTACATAGTTCGTGTTTTATCTAATTTATGCTGTTTTTATTAATGTTTTGTAAAACGTAGTTCGTTTTTTGTTGTTTAGACAATTTGACTGTAAATCATTCGGATCCCCCGTCTCAACTAACTTTCCCCTAGTTGAAAACTCAGATAATTATCAAATTCGCTTGATAAGAACCAGCTGCCAACTGAAGTGGCCGTGAAATTTTTTCACTGAAAACCTTGATCAAAGAATCGGCAAAATACTGGCGGCTATTCTCGCCACCTTTTGACCAAACAGGTGGAGTTTAGCTCCTATTCTCACCATCTTTTGGCAAAACAGGTGTAGTTTAACTCCTATTCTCACCATCTTTTGCCAAAACAGGTGGAGTTTAGCTCTTATTCTCACCATCTTTTGTCGAAACAGGTGTAGTTTAACTCCTATTCTCACCATCTTTTGCCAAAACAGGTGTAGTTTAGCAGCTAATCTCACCATCTTTTTTTAGAAATTTACTTTGATAAACTCGCCTTATTTTTGTCAAACTTACGCGAGTTTAGTGCTTATTCTCGCGTTACTTTGCCTGACTTACGCGAGTTTAACTCCTATTCTCGCGTTACTCCGACAGACTTGGAGGAGTTTAACTGCTTTTCTCCGCCTACTTTTAGCAAACGCTGATTTTGCCAAAAACAGCTCAACTCAAAAAAACAAACGAAATCCTCCCTAAGTGGGAAAATTTCGTTTGTTTTCACTATTTGACAATTCCATGTTCAAACAGGTCCATTGTAGCTTGAACCCGCTTGATCAGCTCTTCCATCTGATCTATGGTTTTTACTTCTGGGCGTTCCTCCAAATATCGCTGAATGTCGACCATCATCATCCGGATCGCCAACAGCAGATAATCTTGAACCAGCTGATGGTCCAGACCGGGGCGCAGTTCCAATTTGTCGAGCAAACCAGTAATTAAGTCATCGATCAGCCGATCCGACCAATCAGTGTAAATCTGACTGACCTCTTCGCGCAGCTCTTCCGGGATGCCCGGCTCTTTTAAATAAACACGCAGCAGTAACGCAAATTCATTCGGATACTGATGTGAGAGTTCCTTTTTATATTGGCTTGCCCGCATCACCATCATGACCAGATCCTCTGAATTTTTCCAAACACTTAAGTCGGTCACAATGTTCAGAGTCTCCATCGCTTGTTTGACGGCAGCTTCAAATAAAACGGCTTTGTTCTCAAAATAACGAAAAACTGAGCCCTTTGAAACTCCAGCAGCTTGGGCGATCTGTTCTGTACTGGCCGGGTAGCCGTCTTGTGCAAAAGCGGCCAAGGCAGCCTGCAGTATTGCATCTTCTTTGGCAGGATCACGTTTTAATCGTTTGACCATCGCTGGCACTCCTTTTAGTTAAGATCTCTTTTATTATAGCTGAACGCGCCAACAATGAACAAGCAGACCGTGACTGCCAAAAGGAGCAAGAGCGGTGTCTGAGGAATGCTTTCCTTGGGAACGTCCTTTGCCCAGTAAAAAGGCGCGATTTTTTGCGCCCACTTAGGCAAATCAGCCAATGGTCCCAAGTAGGCCAACATAAAGGAGGCCAGCAAATAAACCCACACCACGGAGTTCAGCTTGGGTGCCAGCCCAACCAGCAGTGCCATCAAGCCGACAAAGACCCAGGCTGCTGGTAACACTGCCACGAAAGTCTGCAAAAAGTAACGGCTGGCTAAAGGATGTGCCAGCACAGCATTGCCAGCGAACATGATCCCCATCATTGCCGCAAAAATCAGCACCGTTGTCAGTAACACTCCTGCCAGGCTGTAGATCACAAATAAACGCGTCCGACTAACTGGTTTGGCCAATTCAAGCGAAATCAGCTGTCCTTTTTCTTCCCGGTAGAGCCGGGCTACCAGCAAGGCACCAGCCACCGCGCCTAAAACACTCATTATGATGCCTAAGACTCCGATAAAACTGAGCAGCTGCTCTTTTTGCAGGTGCGCGATTCCGCCCGGTCCCAGCAGCTTCTGAACCATTGGCGTTTGGTTGGCGACCTTACCGATACTATCAAAGACCGAACCGTACATCCCGCCCAATGCGAACATCCAAAAAAGCCAGATCACTGTCGCACTCTTTTCCTGCCGCAAAAGCAAGGTCGCCGGTCCGCGCAGCTGCCGTGAGCTTTTAGCCCTAACTTCTGGGCGGAGCAGGCCTGCCCCAACGTCACGAATTCCCTGCAAGTATAAACTCAGTCCTAAGACAAACACTGTGAAAGCCAGCAGCAAGAAAAACGGCAACCAGTCGTTAGCGGTATAAATCTTAGTTTTCTCGACCCACCCCAACGGGGAAAGCCAGGTCCAGGCGGGTTTTGTAACATCCGTCAGCATCCGCATTAGATAGGCCAGCCCCAGAAATGAGTAGGACCACAGAAAAACCGTCCGGCTATCCTGAAAGATCTGCGCAAAGGCCAAAGTCACCGTGCCAAAGCTCAACCCTGCGGCGCCCATGACTACTGCAAATAAGATATTACCCTCAGTCGAACTGCCAGGCATTTTGGCAAATTCCAGGCCTAAAATTGTCAGCACTACAAAAAGCAAATCGGCTGTCGCCAGTTCCCAAAAAGCAGCCAGTAATGGTGCCCTGCGGCCGACCGGGTAGCCGCCGACCAGTATTTCTGTCAGTCCATTCTCTTCTTGCCCCCGACTAGCAGCGACTGCCAGTAAATAATTAAAGATGACCAAAAAAAGGGCCCAAAATACCAGCATTTCACTGGAAAAGATGATCGCCGTCGACAGTTTTCCGCCCGGCACTGGCCCCATCAGCGAGACCATTGCCTTGGAACGCAAGGTACCAGCAATCGTGGCGATCTCGGCCGCTGTCCCGTAAATACTGACGAATTTAGCAGCCACTACGATAAAGATTCCGGCTAACAAAAGGAGCCAACCAGCAATTTTGCCCCGATCTTGCCGTAAAAGTTTGGTATACAGACGGCCAGCCTGTGCAAATTGTCCCATCTTATTCACCGCCCTTGTCAGCTTGGTAGTAGCGCATGAACAGATCTTCCAGGGTCGGCGGTGCAGTTGTCAGTGACACGATCTCCTTAGCACTCAGCCAAGTAATGACCGCCCCTAACTGCTCGGCATCTACACTAAACTTGGCGCTGCGCTGATCATTAGCCAGTTCGGCTTGGTGCACCCCTGGCTGTTTTGTCAGCTCAGTTAAAGGCGCGTGTGTCTTGACTGCCACGTTGGTCCTGGTCAAATGACGCATCTCAGCTAATGAGCCGCTTTCGATCACGACACCTTCCCGGATAATGACGACATTATCGCACATCCGCTCAACTTCGGACAAAATATGACTGGACAAAAGGACACTCTTCCCCCGTTGCTTGAGCTCAGCAATCCGTTTCTGAAAGACCAGTTCATTCAAGGGATCCAAGCCCGAAGTCGGCTCATCAAAAATGTAGAGGTCTGCCTCTGTTGAAAAGGCCGCGATCAAAGCGACTTTTTGCCGATTGCCCTTAGAGTAGCTGCGATTTTTCTTATTGGGATCAAGTTTGAAAGCCGCGATCAACTGGTCCGTTTGCTGGGAATGTTCTTGCCCCGAGAGACGCAGCAGCAGATCGATCGTCTGCCCGCCGGTTAAATTCGGCCAAAAAGTAACATCACCTGGGACATAAGCCAATCGCTGATGGATCTTAGCCGCCTCTGTCCAAGCATCACACCCAAAAACCTTCACCTGGCCGGAATTAGGCTTGATCAAACCCAAAATACTCCGGATCGTCGTTGACTTTCCTGCCCCGTTGGGTCCGATGAATCCGAGAACCTCTCCCGGGTGCAGTGTAAAAGCGACATTTTTTAAGGCAGTAAACTTACCGAATTTTTTCTCTAATCCTTTAACTTCTAAAACAACTTGCTGACTCATAACTCAGCCCCTCTTTTCTATCGCACAATTGTGCTTTTGATAAAAAATGGTTAACCACTTTGAATTCATGAGTCAGTATAGCACCACTGACCGGGTAGTCAATAACCAATTGGTCAGTAAAAAGCAGGTCAGTGAAAAGTACCGTTCTTCAGGGATTTTGGACGAAAAAAAGTTGTTAAGTCAGTGAATTTTTTGCGCAAAAAAAGTGCCACCTTGCTAAAATTAGAAGCAGCACTGTGATGTTTGCTAGTTATACTCTTGACCAGAAATCTAGCGGATCTTGGACTTCATCTTCTTGATCGCTGCGCCCAGGACTTTCTTTTGCACAAATGACGGTTTCTGTTCTGCTGCAATGTGCAAACCATTATTAAACTCAACCAATAAGTGTTTCTTATGACCCTCAGCTATTTCTTTGGGTGCGCCTTCTGGCAAGAAAACACCTAATTTGACATGCATGCCGTCCGGCTTTTCAGTTAACTGGTGCATTCCGATCATCTTGGTATCTTTGCCGTTAGACATAGTATAGGTTTTGCCAGCCATCACGAGATCAACATCAGGGTCTGGCTCAACCGGGAAGTCTTCCTTACCACCTGGTCTAAGATCCATATAAGTTGGATCCTGATACATTCCAAACGTTTCGATGATGGTCTGTTTTCCCCCTGCACCTGCTTCAAAATAGTAGTGTTCTGGGTGGATCGTGGATGGTAAATACAAGTTGTTTTTCTTGGCTAATAACTGATTGAACAACATGAACTGAACCAAGGTGATATTTTTCGTGTCAACTTCGACATAGGCAGGCTGCATGTTAACACCAGCTCTAGAAGAATCAGCGATCTGGCCCCACATCTGATCAGCACGGTCAGTTTCCGGCTTGAAAACTTCCAAAGTCTTTTCCTTGCCCATCGCTTCTCTGGTCTGTGCCAAAGCAACCTTGGCATCAGCCAAAGGCAAAGCCATCAATTCCGGTTCAGTCAAGGCTTTGCCGTTCAACGCGATCGGCAGCTGCTTTTCTGTAAAAATTTGAAAGACATGGTGATAACGTTCCAATTCAATGTCCCTGATCTCTTGCTGAGTAACTTCGCGCCCATCGACGGTGAATTTAATTTCATAATCGCTCATTTAACACGCCTCCATTTTATGCTTGGTTCTGATTTACACTGTCAGTGTAATCTTCACCAGAAAAGATGTGAACCGCGATTTTGAAATGACCGTTGCATTATTCAACACTATGTGGAACAATGTTGAAAAAGGAGATAATTCTATGGCCGACCTCAGATTTGCCCGCACCGAAAAAATGCTTCAACTTGCCTTTCTTAAATTACTAGAAGAGACTCCTTATCATGAGATCTCGATCGCCAAGCTTGCCCAGGAAAGCTTGATTGACCGCACTACCTTTTATGCCCACTACGACAACCTGGCAGAACTAGCAGAAGAGCTGATCAGACAAGAACTTGCTCCATTCCATCAAGCTTTATCGACTAGACAAGACTTGAAACAAAAGCAAAATTTCGACAACTATTCCTTTTTCTCGCAAGAACTGCTTAGTCATTTGTTGACTGATCGGCAGCAAATCACATTACTGCGTGAATTGCCGCTTGGCAGCAACAGTTTTGACCGTCAGTTACGCGGAATTTTCACTCAAACCTATGCAAAAATCTTGCAGGTCCCAGCTTCCGACTTTACAGTTTTCCTACTAGATAATTTGGCGCTGAGCAACCTGGATTTCATCCTCAAAAACGGACGTGCACCCGCTAAAAAAGAGTTGCAAGCGGCGTTGCAAAAGATGGAACAATTCCTAAATTAACTGATGGGCAGGTCATCTCAATATCCGCGTGAACCTTTGCCGAGGTAGTCGCGAGTTAGAAGCTTGTAGGACCGTGCGGTCGGTTCCAAACCGTCTTCGTATGCTTCACGGTAGACGCGCACCAACTTTTTTAGGCGGAAATTCATGTCTTCTTGGTCAAAACTCTGCAGATCCAAGGTCGTACTGTCTAACCAGCGAGCCATGTCATCATATTCCGCGCCGTGCCCTTGCTTGAGGATTTGAGCTAATTGCCGTAAACCGGTCACACCGCCCACGTCTTCAATGATGCCAAAACCTTCGCCTTCTATGACACGCGGGACATCCTTCAGTGAGATTTGCTTTTTTGTGCTGTCTTCGAGATAAAGCTCAACTTTCCAATCATCTCCGTAGTCATATGCCAGTTCTAGTCTTGAAGTAAAACCTCCCAGCTCCTGATTAAGCGTCACCTCATCTGGTTTAACCAATTCTTCGTTTTCTTGGAGATAAACATCATCAAAAGCAATTTCATAATGCGTGTTTTTCAAATTTGCCAAATAATCACTGGCAGCACTATTTTCTTCACCCAATTCTGCTTTTGCCCATTCTTTGAATGTTTCTCTTCTGTAGTCAGTCAGTGAAAATAGGTGGCTGGCCTGCATCTCAAACATTAACAGAATACTGTAGGCGAGTTCCGCCATTGTTTTCTCACCATTGATCTCAAAGCGCCACCAATTCTTAGGCTCATAGTCCGCCAATTCAGCATAAAAGCGGTAAACATTATGTTCTGCCATTCCAAGTCGCTCCTCAAGTTTCTTGATTGATTGTACTTTACCATATTGAAAAACAAATTTCTTTAGTTTGAAGGCGCAATCATCAATGATAAGATAAAACTAAAGTCGTGAACCAATGAAAGGAGCTTTTTTATGCAAGGAATCGTGATCAACGGCTATGGTAAGACTGACGTTTTGGAAAAAGTGGACGACTTAAAGCAGCCGACCATCAAATCCGACCAAGTTTTAGTTCAGGTCAAAGCTTCAACTTTCAATATTGCCGATTATATTTTGTTTACCAAACCACTCAAAGAACCATCTTTGCCACTAGCAGTTCAGTATCTCAACAAAGGGCTCTCATTTCTTCCCGCCCGCGTTGGCGGCTCGGAATTTGCCGGGATCGTAACTGAAGTCGGTGCCGACGTGACTAAATTTTCTGTCGGACAACATGTTTGCGGGATCAATTTCAAAGGGGCTTGGACAGAATATTTGGTAATTAACGAGAATGCGCTTTTCCCCGCCCCAGCTGATTTTTCCTTTGAACAAAGTGCAGCCTTGCCAATTGATGCCGTAACTGCCTACTCTGCGGTCAAAAAAGCTGTCCGCTGGGTCGGTGCTAAGGTTCTCATCAATGGAGCTTCCGGTGGCGTGGGGCACTTTGCTTTGCAGATCGCCAAGGCTTTTCAAGCTGAGGTCACTGCAGTCTGCAGCACCCGCAATGCAAGTTTAGCGCGCAAACTTGGTGCAGACCACATGATCGATTACACGCAAGAAGACATCGCTGATCATCCGCAAAAATACGACGCGATCATCGCTATCAACGGCTATCAGCCTTTAAGCAAGTATCGCAGCCTGCTGCAAGAAAACGGCACCTATGTTTTGGTCGGCGGTAAAGCCCGGCAAGACATTGAAGGCGCAGCCGGTCTGGTGTTTGGGGATGTCACACATCCAAAGATCACTGGCGCAGCCTATCCTTTTGTGGATAAAAAAGAAACAATGCAAAAAGTTTTGAAACTCGCGGCAAATGGCAAAGTAGTTCCCCACATTGATCATGCATACAGCATCAACGAGATCCCAGACGCCTTGAACTACCTGGTCAAGCAACACGCCCAAGGTAAAGTAGCACTTAAGGTCGACTTCAGTGAATAATTTTCCAAAAAACGATGTTGGAGCAAAACAAAAGCAGTTGATTGACGATCTAGCAGAGGTCACGGGCAAAGTTTGCTCCAGATTGTTTTGATGTGGAGCAAACTTTGTCCATCTTTAAGCCAAACTGCTTCGATCTGGAGCAAAGTCTGCCCTTCTTTAAGCCAAACTGCTTCGGTCTGGAGCAAAGTCAAACGCTGTATTAGGAAAAAAACACCACCCACTTTTCATAACAGAAATTGGGTGGTGTTTTTGTCAGGCCTATGAACGTTTTTCTAGACCCCGTTTTCCAAAATAATCAGCGTACTTTTTTAGGAGTAAGCACCCCAAAAGCAAGGGTCACCAGCATCAAAAAGATATGCACGACCACTAGCCATGGTTTATCTTGGAACAAACCAAGATAAAATCCCATAAACAATGAAACAAGATAGCTCAGGCCAAACTCTAAGATAATCGCCCAGTCGAACTGACCCAAGAAATTAAATCGGTGTTTAGCAAAAAGTTCAACCAGCATATAGATCAAGGTTCCCCCAAATAGTAACAGGAAGGCTGTCACCGCAAATGCCGGTACAAAATTGTAGATCACAGCGAAAATCCCGACCACAACAATGAAACTCACCAGCCCTTCGAGGTAATTGAGTATGGCAAACCAGAAACGGCGGACGTTATTGGCTTGCGCTGCGAACTTGCGATCATTGAAAGCCATAATCATTGTTAACGGCACGATCGCCGCTGAGTAACCAAGATAGTTCATCCACGGAATGCCGTAGAGACTAGCCAGGTTGATCGTGAGACTGACAGATGTTCCCCGCCAGACCCACAACCCGCCACTCGTGCGGATCGCGATCACATCCCAGATCAGGTCCCAGCCAATTACGATTACATAAGCAACAAGTCCCACTACAATGGGCTTTTTACTCAATTTCTTGCCGGCGACAATTGCTAGAGGCATCAAGAGCCCCCAGCCTAAACCGACCCATAAAGGACAACTCTTAAGTGCCGCGGCATCACCCAAATTTACGAAGAAATGCGGATAATAGTGGTATGTCTTAAAAATGTTGACACTAAATAGTTCTAACGAGACACCCAGTAAAGAGCAGGTAATTAGCTGAAATAACTGCTCGACTCGTTTGTTTTTCACCAGAACCAAGGCCGCCGCTAAATATACAACATAAAAGACGACTTCAACCGTTCTGGCTAATTGCATTGCTGACAAAAAATCCATCTCCCCGAGAATTTTTTGTCCCCCACTCGCCCTAGCAACCCCGTATCAGAGTGCTTTAGAGTTAGACATCCAGCGTTTTGCCAAAGTACATTTCTTCCCACAAGCCTTGGCTTTCATGCTTTTCAACTACTTCGTCGCCAGCAAAGATCTCTAATCTGACTTTCCCTGAGAAGCGCAGGTAAGCACCGTCAAAACCCATAAACTTCGCAGCAAACTTCTTCGGACCTTCGATCTGCTCGATCATGCGATCTTTAGTGATCGTCTTTTCACGTAAATAAGAGATCCGATAATGGTTTTGACCGTCATTATAGTCATAAACGACTTCGTTGTGGAACGGTTTTTGCGTATGCCCATCATAATCTTTATCTTTTTCAGAATACGTCAAGTATTGCGGGTCATCAGCCAAGATCTCGCCTTTTTTAGCCAATAAGAACACTGGCAGTTTCTGATAGCCGTATTTCTTTTCGGCGGTCATATAACTATCAATGACCGTGTAGTCGCCTAAGTTAGCGCGACCCCAATACCAATGGTGCATAACCTTGAGCAAAGCCACGTTGCCCCAGTTATGGTCGTGATAGCAATCGCCCTTGAGCTCTTCTTTTTGTCCATTGACCTCGATTTTTACTGCGACTTCCCCGCGTGGAGTAGATGGCAGCCAGCCAAAGTTGCCTTCATCGTCATTGCCAAAGAAAATTGCAACAGTCCGACGCCAAGCAGGAGTCACGTTGTCTGAGGAAAGCTGGACTTTGATTTTGGGAGAATTAACACCAATTTCATAATGGTTGAGATCTCCTCTAAAGTAGTTGTCCCCCACCTTGACATCACATTTTTCTTTTGACGCACTGAATTCTTCCGGAGCAAAGCTTAGTTTATCACTGATCACCGTTCCGTCTGGCCGCGTCAAATCAACATCGATCATCGGCTTGAGTCCGCTGGAAGGATCAACTGCTGATTTGGCGTAGAAAGTAATCACCAGCTGCGACCCGTCTGCTAAGTTTGCGTCGAAATACCACCACTCGTAATTTTCACCGGCAGGATCGATCCGCATGCCGTCTTCCCATTGCTCAACTTCATTTTTCTTTGTATGATACTTCTCAAAATCAGCATCCGTATCGCCGAGACGTGCTCTTTGTGCCATTAAAATCATCCTTTCGCTATTTGACTTTTCTTGTTAATGACTATACATTGAACTACCACCCTTTAAAAAGGGTGGATTCTGGGAACACAGTAAACTTGTCAGTTAGATTTCTCTAAAAAGATAGCGGTCACTGCTATTTACCACGGCACGTTCCATGCCTTATTTTTTACAATAACTAGTTTAGACTAGTGCTTTAATTGGTGTGATTTGCGCTAGTCCACGTTGGAGGATATTCTGACTAGCATTAATGTCACGGTCTAAGTGAGTGCCGCAAGTCGGGCATTGCCACTCACGGACGGCTAACCATTCATGCTGACTTAGACCGTCAAATTGGTGGTTTTTCTGCCCACAAACACTGCATATCCTGCTGGTGTATTTCGGGTCAACAAAAATCAGTTGCTTGCCGTACCAGTCGCACTTATATTGCAACATGGTAACTAAGTTTCCCCAACCAGCGTTGGAAATTGCACGGGCAAGGTGGTGGTTTTTCAACATACCCTGCGTATTGAGTTTTTCCACGACAATCACGTCGAAATCTTGGACTAATTGCGTGGTCAGCTTTTGCAGTTTATCGTTTCGACGATCACTGACCTGCCGTTTGAGTTTTGCCACCGTTCGTCGTGCCTGCTGGTAACGTGGAAACTGACGTAAGCTAGTGCGTGGGAACAGCACTTTGTCGTGCTTATCAAAGGCAATTTCCTTGAGTGCATTTCGTCGGCGACGTGCCATCTTGCGTTCCCACACTCTAATCTGTTTTCTTGCATCAGTGTCAAAATGTACCATGTTGACTTTCTGACCGTTGGACAAAATCATGAGGCTATCTAAACCAAGGTCAATACCGACAGACTGCTTTGTTTTTGGTTTGAGAGCTTGTTTTTCGCCCTCAATCAAAATTGTGGCGTAATATTGACCTTGCGAGTTGATCCGGACGGTTGCCCGTCTAACTTTGCCGGTCAAAATACGCCCGGCACGGAAATAGACTTGACCTAATTTAGGCAGCTTCAAGTGGTGGTCATCAATGACTTTGATATTCTGATTAACCGCTTTAGAAGTGTAGCTTTGTGCGTAGTCTTTCTTGCTTTTAAAGCGTGGATAGCCATTACTTAGTTCCTTGTTGAAGAAACGCTGAAAAGCGTCGTGCAAATTTCCGTTGGTTGCTTGCAGGGCGGTAGCGTCCACGTCTTTTAACCACGGATAATCTGTCTTGAGTGCTTTCAGCAGGTTATTCATAGCAAACTCATTTTGATACCTAGCATGAGAGTTGTTTTTGTGGCGAGCACTTTGCATAGCTAACATTTGATTCCACACAAAACGAGTTGAACCAAAGGTCTGTTTAATTTGCTTAATTTGCTTTTGATTTGGATATAGGCGCACTTTAAAAGCTTTCAAAGTCATTGATTTCACAACCTTTTAATTTAAGATAGCACACTGTCAGTTCAAAGCAAGTTCTAACTATTTTTTGTGAAATTAGCGTGCAAGCACACTACGGCTATCCACCCCCCGACTAAAGTCGAGGGTCTTTCGCCGAAAACTAAATAAAGCTCGTCCAATTCCTCTGTCTGATACTCACGGCCGTTAATAATAGTTTGGATCTGTAATTCTGACACTGTGTCCACCCGCCTTGTTTTTATTTGCTCAGTTAACTCTAGCTTAACTTGCTCCAATCGCAAATAACAAATAATAATTTTTTAAAAAAATAGTGCTCCAGCTTTTTGCCAGTAACACTATTTTCAGATTATTAAACGTGGGCACGTGGATCTTCTTTGCCGCCGTAATTATATTCGTAAATCATTTCGCCAGATTCTGTGACCGTCTCGCCATCTTTTTCAAATGACAATGTTCCGTTAGCGAAGTAACGCATATAGCCAGGCTGGATCCCCATCTGATCATATTGTGCTTTAACCTGATCAGGTGCTTTCCAATACATATCGCGAACTTCTAATTCCTGCTCCCATTCTGTATTGAATTTAACAGAAGTTCCGTCAGCATTGGTAAAGGTATAAGCCGACTTCTTCGGGAAACCTTTCTTGATGGCTGGCTGTACTTCCAGTTCAGTTTCCAAAGTATAATGGCCATCTGTCTGGAAGATCACTTCGCCAGTCTTGTTATCCATCACACCAAAGAACGGTACCGGCGTGAAGTCAAATTGTGCAGCAGCTACAAAGTCATAGATCAAAACAGTATAGTTTTCCGTGTACAAATGACCCCACAGCCAGTGATGCCAAGCTACGATCGGTGAAATGTTGAGCCACTGATGATCATGATAGCCCAAACCGGTAACTTCATGCTTTTCACCGTTATAAGTCAGAGTCCCCGTGACTTGGTTTTTAACCACACTCAAATCGGTATAATGATACTCATCGTTATCACCCAAAGCGATTACGGCACTGTTTCCTTGCCGGAAAGGTTTAACTAAGGCGTGGAAGTGCAAGTCAGCCGCAACCTCTGCGACCGGGTCGATATGGATCTCATAGTCTTTAAAATCGCCGACTACACTGTGAGGGCCAACTTTAACGTCACATTGCTCCTTGCTAAAGCTTGCTTCATCTGCCGGATATTCGATGATCTGCTGCCCATAAGTCTTGCCATCTGGATCTGTGATGTGGATCCCGATATCTGGGAAATCACCTTTTTCTTGCAGCTTGTATGGTGATTTCGGATGGAAATACAAAACGACCTTGCTGCCATCATCTAAAATTGCATCAAAATACCAGACTTCCGAAGTCCCTGGGGTATCCGTATCACGACGGCCATCTTCCCATTTTTGAACTTTCGTCGGGTCGATCCCTAACTTTGCGTAATCCGCTGGTTGATCCATCAAACGTGCCTTTGCCATTTGAAAACACTCCTTTTAGCTTTGATTAAATTCCATTTCATATCGCAAGTATATCGTTGTCATACCAAGGCTTCAACCAACAAAAATCGAAAAAGTGTTTACTAAAAGCGCATAAGCGTTAACATACCAAGGAAAAAAGAAATTTAACCAGCTACGTAAACAAAGCGAATTTTTTTAGTTATTTTAAGACAGGACCGGCCCAAAGGTGCGTTTTTCGTTTGGTAAAGGTTTGAGTAATAAGCTAAAAAGACTTGTTAATTTAATATATCTTTTTAAGGCCATTTCTTAGCGAGAACACACTTGAACCTTGTCTAATTATTTTTTGCTTTTCCAGTACACACCAAGCAAGTGAGATCAATGTCTATAGTCTTTGGAGCAAGTCTAGTGGTTCTTTATCAGACTATTCCACAGTCAGATAATCTCCAATATCTTCTGTTTCAACTGGTTTGATACTAAAACCAACTGTACCCCAATACCAATCCGGTATTTCTCCCCTAAACCTAAGCATTTCAGCTCCGTCCACTATAAAGTGATGCTTGTTTTCATCGTGCAGTATACTGCCTCTACCAGCATTCAGCCCCTTTACCGCTCTAACAACAAATAATTTCTTATTATCGAACTCTAGCACTGATTTGTCAAAAACCCGCTGATATTTGACACCAGCGATCTCGACCACTAAATCTTTCCGTTGTGCAAATTCTTCGTACCGTAATTCAAGCTCGCTTTTTTCTTTTGGATTAGGGTCTTTTTTATTTACCACGGCTGATTCTTCTTTCTTTCGCGGATTTTGCCAGCTGCATTATTTTCCGACACGACTCAGTGTCACTTCACTGACACTAGTAAGAACCTCACCATTTTTGACTTCAACTTGCCAAGTCTGAATGTTGCGTCCAATGTGCAGCGGTGTGGCGGTTGCCCGCAAAGTGCCAGCCTGCGCCGGTCTTAAATGATGAGTCGTTAGAGTGACTCCTGCGACGTGCGAGCCGGCCGGGACATTTTGCTCACCAGCCAAACTAGCAGCAGTTTCAGCCAGCACCGCATTGATCCCGCCATGGACTAGACCATAAGGCTGTTTAGTTCCCTCAGAAATTTCAAGTGATATAATTGATTGGTCGGATTTGACCGAAATAATTTTGATTCCCAGCGTTTGCATTAAATCTGACATAATTTTATTGACCTACTTTCGAAAGGATTGAATTACATGACATCTGTTAATTGGACAAAAGTCAAGGACTATGAAGAAGTGATCTTTGAGCGGGCAGACAAAATCGCCAAGATCACAATGAACCGCCCCGAAAAGCATAATGCTTTTACACCCACGACTGTTGAAGAAATGATCGACGCCTTCACTATCTGTCGTGATGATAGCACAATCGGCGTCATTATCCTAACCGGAGCTGGCGACTTAGCCTTTTCTTCGGGCGGTGACCAGGGTGTCCGGGGCAATGGCGGCTATGTGGGCAAGGATAAAATTGCCCGGTTGAATGTTTTGGACTTGCAGCATCTGATCCGGATCATCCCTAAGCCAGTCATTGCGATGGTCAAAGGCTGGTCTGTCGGCGGCGGCAACATTTTGCAGCTGATCTGCGACCTGACTATTGCAGCCGATAATGCCAAATTTGGGCAAACCGGACCAAAAGTCGGCAGTTTCGATGCTGGTTACGGTTCCGGCTACTTGGCACGTGTTATCGGTCACAAACGGGCAAAAGAGGTTTGGTTCCTAAACCACTTCTACTCCGCAAAAGAAGCTTACCAAATGAACTGGATCAACAAGGTCGTTCCCCTAGCCGAAGTTGAATCAGTCACTCTTGACTGGTGCAACGAGATCTTGCAAAAATCACCGACTGCACTGCGCTTTATTAAAGCAGCGATGAATGCTGACACCGATGGTTTAGCCGGGATCCAACAGTTGGGTGGAGATGCCACTATGCTCTTTTACCAAACCGATGAGGGTAAGGAAGGCCGCGACGCCTTTAATGAAAAACGTCAGCCCGACTTCGACAAGTATCCTAAATTTCCATAAGGACGATCACAGATGGATAATTGGCTCAAAAAACAAGCACTGCTTTCTGGCGACAAGCTCGCAGTCACTGACGGAACTAACAACTTGACCTTTGCAGAATTAAACCAGCGGGCCACTCAGATCGCGGGTCAGCTCAATTCTCTGGGACTTTTGCAAAATGAGCGGATCGCTTTGTTGACTAATAATACCCTGGCAGGCTATTTAACTGCCATGGCAATTTTGACAGCCGGACACACCATCGTCTGGTTAAACCGGCGCTTGTCAACCGCAGAACTAAACTACCAGTTGACGGACAGTCAGGTTGATTTTTGCCTGTTTGAACCAGGGCTTGAAACTACAGGCTTGCTGGTCAAGACAGTTTCCTTGACTGATTTATTTGCCGCGCCTGTCACACAAAACACGCTTCAAGCTGAATTTAAAGAAACCGAACCGGCCAGTATTATGTATACTTCCGGCACAACAGGCCGACCCAAAGGCGTGGTCCAGACCTTTGGGAACCACCTGAACTCAGCGCTTGCTTCAGCTTTAAATATGGGAGTTTCGCCTGCTGACGAATGGCTCTGTACTGTCCCGATCTTTCACATCAGCGGTTTTTCGATCATGATGCGCGGCTTGATTTACGGCATGACTGTCAGGTTAGTCGAACATTTTGACGCACGAGAGATCCACAAAATACTGGTCGAGGAGCCCATCACGATGATCTCAGTCGTTCCTTACATGTTAAAAAAACTGCTCCGTTTGAAAGATGACACGAAAGCCGCCTACAACCAGAGATTCCAGGGAATGCTCCTAGGTGGAGGACCGATTGACCGCTCAACCTTGGAACTCTGTGAACAATTAAAGATCCCAGTGGTACAGTCGTATGGCATGACAGAAACCTGTTCGCAAATTATTGCGCTCTCTTTCGCCGATGCTGCTAATCACATCGGTTCCAGCGGGAAGCCGCTCTTTTTGACCCAGTTGCGGATCGCGTCCAAAACTTCTGAGATCCAGGTCAAAACACCGGCTTTGACACCTGGTTACCTTGGTCAGCCGGCAAAATATACCGCAAAAATCACTCCAGACGGCTGGTTTAAAACTGGTGACGTTGGTCATTTGGATGAGGATGGCTTTTTATACGTTGACGGGAGGAGCGACGACATGATCATTTCCGGGGGAGAAAATATTTTCCCCGACGAAATTGAAAGTGTCTATGCCGACTGCGACCAGCTCGAGGAGATGGCAGTGATCGGGATCGATGATGAACTGTGGGAGCAAAAACCGATTGCCTTCATCGTCTCGAAGTCAAACGAGCTATCAGCCCAAGCTCTGCTAGATTACGGGCGCGCGCGCCTCGCTCACTATAAAGTACCCCGCACCTTTTACGTGCTGGATCATTTGCCCTATAATGCCAGCGGCAAGCTCCAACGGTATAAGCTGCACGAATTGCTGGCATCAAAAACGCCAGTGCAACAATTGAAATAAGAAAGCAAATTTTGGATAAATAAAGTTCCCGCAGGATCTCCACTATCAGAGGAAGCCTGCGGGAACTTTTTAATTTTTTTGCTTAGTCTGCTGCTTTTTCCAAGACCGCGATCGTTTCAACGTGGGTCGTTTGTGGAAATTGGTCGAATGGCTCCAATGCTCCTATGACAGAATAGCCCTGTTCGCCAAAGCGTTCAATGTCGCGCACCAAGGTCGCTGGATTGCAGCTGACGTAGACAACTTTTTGCGGTGCCGCTTTTACAGCTGCTTCAATAAAGTTTTCCGTCAAGCCTTTGCGCGGCGGATCGACCATGATCACGTCTGGCTGGATGCCATCGGAGACCCATTTGGCCAAAGCATCTTCAGCGTTGCCGGTTTCAAAGGTCAGATTCTTCAAGTTGTTCAGCCGTGCATTTTCTTTAGCATCAGCGATTGCTTCCGGCACGATTTCGACCCCATAAACCTGTTTGGCAGCTTGAGCTAGACTCAATGAGATCGTTCCGATCCCGCAATAGGCATCAACCACGGTTTCTGTCCCGGTCAAATCAGCCAGTTCAACTGCGCGAGCATAGAGCTTCTCAGTTTGCACTGGATTGACCTGATAAAATGACTGAGCGGAAATGTTAAAGGTCAAGCCGTTCAGCTGATCTTGGATATAATTGCGCCCACGTAACACCTTAGAAGTTTTGCCCAGAATCACATTCGTCTTCTCGGAATTGATGTTTTGGATCACGCTGACAACATCGGAGCATTTTTCCTGGATCTGTGCAGAGATCTCAGCTGCTCCCATCAACTTCTTGGTCTTAGTAACTAAAACGACCATCACTTCACCGCTGTAATGCCCGCGACGGACCATGACATTCCGGATCACGCCCGTGTGTTTTTCCTCATTATAGGCTGGGACCTTGAACTCCCGCAAGATGTCCCGGACAACCAGGATCACTTCATCGATCCGCGGATCTTGGATAAAGTAATCTTCTAAGGGCACGAAGTTATGGCTGCCGCGCCTGAAAAAGCCGGTGGTCAGTTGGCCTTTAAAGTCTCTGGCAGGAACTTGAGCCTTGTTACGGTATCCACTGGGGTTTTCCATACCAACGGTTGGGGCAACCTCCAAGTTTGACAAATGAGATTTCTGCAATAGATCCGTGACTAATTTACGCTTATATTTGAGCTGTGCGGCATAGGTCCAATGCTGCAAGGGTGCGATCCCAGTCTGCACAAGCTCTTTTTTGCCGGGTGCGACCCGATCGGGACTCGTGGTCAGATAATCAATTGCTTTCGCAAAACCGTACTTTTTGTCGGCCTTTAAGACGTGCAGCTTGACCTGCTCACCGGGCAGAGCCCCAGCGACAAACAAGGGATAGCCGTCCACCTTGGCAACACCCATCCCTTGGTAAGTCAGATCCTCGATCGTGGCTGTTAATTCTTCATTTTTACTGACTGGTGCCTTATTTTTCATTGCTTGCTCCTTATTCTTTCTTGGTGAAGTTCATTTTATTGATATGCTTCAACATCTAACTTCTTCTGGAGGTTACTTTGACCGATGTACCTCCACATCTTGCTCGTCTGGAGGTTACTTTGACCGATGTACCTCCACATCTTGCTCGTCTGGAGGTTACTCTGGTCGATGTACCTCCACATCTTGCTCATCTGGAGGTTACTTTGGCCGATGTACCTCCACATCTTGCTCATCTGGAGGTTACTTTGATCGATGTATCTCCACATCCTCTTCATCTGGAGGTTACTTTGACTGATGTACCTCCACATCCTGCTCATCTAGAGGTTACTTTGGCTGATGTACCTCCACATCAAACTAAAACTGCCAAAAAATGGTCGTAACAGACTTGTGTTACGACCACCCCTTATTACTTCGACTGCTCTTTAGTTTTTTGTTCCTGCTCTTTTGCGGAATCATCCTCAGGCTCTTCCGGCAACTGTTCCATTTCATGCACGAAACGGTCACGAACATCATTGACCAAAGCATTTTCAGCCGTGATCGCTGAATCCGGGATCTGATCAAGATTGGCACAAATTTCAATGTGCTGCTTATGATCGACAAAAGTCATTGGGGCGTCGCCGCCATACTCACCGTCAATGTTGATCATCATCTTGTCTTCCAGTGTCTTGGCAGTGATTTTTGATGTCTTGACATACAAGATCCGCGGGTCATCGACGTGCTTGCCGCCATTAAAGACTTTCTGGATCAGGTGCAAGATCTCCACCAGGTTTGAAGTTTTGACAATGATCAAAGTGAATTTGCCATCATCCAGCGAGGCATCAGGCACGATCTGTTCAAAACCGCCCACCGAATTGGTCAAAGCCACGAAGAACATCGATGCTTGGCCTTCGAAGATCCCGCCATCATATTCAATATGCATGTGAACCGGCTTGATCCGCGGTAAAAGTTCAGCTCCTTTGGCCAGGTAAGCTAGATAACCGAACTGGGATTTGATAACTGACGGCACGGAGTAAGTCAATTCAGACAAGAGCCCGCCAGCCGCAATATTGACAAAGTACTTTTGATTGGCCTGGCCGATATCCATTTTGACTGTCTCGCCTTTAGCGATCACCTTGGCAGCCGCAACTGGATCTTCACGCGGGATCTTTAAGGCACGGGCATAGTCATTAGTAGTCCCGGCCGGAATAATTCCCAGCTTAGGACGCTTCTTTAGTGGCGCAATGCCATTCACAACTTCATTGATCGTACCATCGCCGCCTGCAGCGATGATCAATTCAAAACCAGCCTTGGCAGCGCGTTCTGCCTCATTTTGGGCAGACTTTTCTTCTGCAGTAGTCGCAAAAGCACTGGTTTCATAGCCTGCATTTTCCATAATATCTAAAATGCTGATCAAATCATGCTTCATTGCTTCCCTGCCAGAGGTTGGATTATAAATTATCCGACAACGTTTTCTCATAGTTTCATCTTTCCTCAAAGAAGCCTGCTAGACTTCCACTTATCTTTCTTTCAAACTAGCCATCAAAAGCTGGTTAACAACTTTCGGGTTAGCCTTACCGCGCGTTTGTTTCATAATGTTGCCGACTAAGAAGCCCACAGCACGATCCTTGCCGTTCTTGAAGTCTTCGATCGATTTAGCATTGTTGTCCAAGACTTCATCAATGATCGGCTGCAAAACGGCTGGGTCTGATAATTGGACCATGCCTTTTTCTTCGACCCAAGCTTTAGGATCCGTATCATTGGCTACGATCTGCTTGAAGACCTTTTTGGCGATCTTGCTTGAGATCGTTTCGTCCTTGATCAATGCGATCATCCCAGCCAAATGCTCCGGCGTCAGTGCGATCTCAGCCAGTTCCAACTTCTTATCATTCATATAGGCACTCACATCGCCCATCAGCCAGTTAGCGGCCAACTTAGGATCTGCACCCTGGGCAACTGTCGCTTCAAAGAAGTCTGACATTTCCATCGTTTGTGTCAAAACATCGGCATCATATTCAGTCACGCCCCAGTCATTAACATAACGTTTGCGCCGTTCTTCCGGCATTTCAGGGATCGACTCTTTGACTTTCTTGATCCAGTCGTCTGAGATATGGATCGGCGGCAAATCAGGCTCTGGGAAGTAACGATAATCACTCTTGCCTTCCTTGACACGCATTAAGACAGTTTCACCAGTATTCACGTCGAAACGACGCGTCTCCTGCTGGATATTGCCCCCAGCCCTGATGACATTTTCCTGACGCTGCTCTTCATATTTCAAACCAGAACGCACGTGTTCAAATGAGTTCAAGTTCTTCATTTCAGTTTTGGTCCCATATTGGTCAGAACCGATCGGGCGGACTGAAATGTTGACGTCGGCACGCATCGAGCCTTCTTCCATCTTCACATCAGAGACTCCGGTAAACTGAATGACCTGACGGAGTTTCTTTAAGTAAGCATAGGCTTCATCAGCAGAAGCAATGTCTGGCTTAGAAACAATTTCGATCAAAGGAGTTCCCTGGCGGTTCAAATCGACGTAAGAATAGCCGTCCGGATCATGGGTATTTTTCCCGGCATCTTCTTCAACATGCATTTCTTCGATCCCGATCTTCTTGACGGTCCCATCTTCTAGTTCGATCTCTAACCAGCCGTCATGACCGATCGGTGTCTGTGCCTGCGTGATCTGATAGGCCTTGGGATTATCCGGGTAAAAATAGTTTTTCCGGTCAAAGTGAATGTCTTGTCTGATCTGACAATTCAAAGCCAATGCAGCCCGCATCCCGTATTCCAATGCGCCCTTGTTGACTTCCGGCAAAACACCCGGGTAGCCCCAGTCGATCACGTTGGTATTCGTATTTGGTTCCTGACCGTATTGGACCGGAGCCGGAGAAAAGGCTTTGGACTTAGTTTTCATTTCAACGTGGACTTCAAGTCCAATTGTTGTCTCAAAATTCATTAATTTTCCCCTCCGATCGTTGGAACTTCTTTGTGGAAGTCGGTTGCTTGTTCAAAGGCATAGCCGGCACGATACATCGTTTCTTCTGCAAATTGCGGTGCAATCAGCTGCATCCCGATCGGTAGGCCTTTTGAAAAGCCGGCCGGTAATGACATTCCTGGTAAACCAGCCAAGTTGACAGGGATAGTCAAAATATCGTTCATGTACATTTGGATCGGGTCGTTGATCTCTTCACCGATCCCAAAGGCAGTCGAAGTCGTTGTCGGCGCTAAGATCAAATCATAGTCGGAAAAGACATTGTCAAAGTCGCGGCAAATGAGCGTCCGAACTTGGGCAGCTTTTTTGAAGTAGGCATCATAGGTTCCGGCTGACAAGGAGAAAGTTCCCAGCATGATCCGGCGTTTAACTTCGTCGCCAAAACCTTCAGAACGAGAACGGACATAAACGTCTTCCAAGTTCTTCACATCATCAGCCCTAAAACCGTAACGGATCCCGTCGTAACGCTGCAAGTTGGAAGAAGCTTCAGAAGAAGCAATAATATAGTAGACTGGCACGCCATATTTACTGTAAGGCAAGGAAACTTCGTCTACAGTGGCACCTAATTTTTCAAAGGTTGCGATGGCTTGCTGGATAGCTTCACGAACATCTGAGGCAACACCTTCGTCCATGAATTCCTTCGGGACCCCGATCCGCATCCCCTTAATATCGCCGTCAAGTTTCGCCGTGAAATCAGGAACTTCACGCTCAGACGAGGTGAAGTCGTGTTTATCATGGCCTGAGATCGCATTTAAGACCAAGGCATTATCTTTAACAGTTCTCGTCAAAGGACCAACTTGATCCAAACTCGAACCAAAAGCAATCACACCATAGCGAGAAACGCGGCCGTAAGTTGGTTTAACACCAACGATGCCGTTAAAAGCTGCTGGCTGACGGATCGAACCGCCAGTATCTGTTCCTAATGCAGCCAATAACTGTCCGGAAGCAACCGCAGCTGCTGAACCGCCGGATGAACCGCCTGGCACTTTAGTCTGATCCCAGGCATTTTTCGTCTTTTGGAAGGCGGAGTTTTCCGTTGAGCCGCCCATTGCAAATTCGTCCAGGTTCAACTTACCGACATTGATCATGCCGGCAGCTGCTAACTTGTCAACGACAGTCGCGTTGTAAATCGGTTCAAAGTTGCCTAAGATCTTGCTGGCAGCCGTTGTCTTCAAGCCCTTAGTCACAATATTGTCTTTGATCCCAACTGGGATCCCCGCCAAAGTATTCTCAGCACTGATCCCTTTTTGGTCAGCTTTTTGCGCCGCCGCTAAAGCATTTTCTTCGTCCAAAGTCAAAAAAGCGGCTACTTTTTTATCCCGGGCTTTGATCAGCTTGAAAGTTTCCTCGGTCAGCTCTTTAGAACTAAAATCTTTATTAAGTAAACCTGCATGGATCGATGACAGGTCATTTTTGAAGTAATCCATCGCTTATTGTGCCTCGCTTTCATCGATAATTGCAGGAACTTTGACGAAACCGCGGTCGCTTTGCGGTACATTTTTCATCAGTGTCTCCCGGTCTGTGCCTTTTTCAGCGACGTCATCACGTAAGACATTGCGGGCTTCAGCTACAGTACTTGTGACCGGCACGTCAGTCGTATCAACTTCCCCCAGCTGCTGGACCATCTTGATAATGTCGTCCATCTGACCAGCAAACATCTGCAACTCATCATCAGTGAATTCCAACTTAGCTAATTTAGCCACGTGTTTCACTTCTTCGGCTGTGATTGCCATGCTACATCCCTCTTTCTATCTTTTATGCTTGCCACATTTAATTTTCATTTCTTACACCAATTTAAATAACACTTGTTATTCTAGCATATTTTTGCACAATTTTTGCTAATATCGTTAGCAGCCAGCTCAAAACTTCATGTCTTGACAGACGGATCGTTCTGCTTTCCTCACGCACCTAAATCATTGGTCAGACCAAATCCATCTGGCAGCGTGCTTGATCCAGCCAAACGTCCAACAAATTAGTAGCTGCTAAAGACGTGGGTATAGAAATTGCCGTTCCCGCTTTGCCGTGAAAGGAAGGACTGGACCGTTCCGTCAGCCCCTTTCACAGTGATGTCGATCGGGATCCCAGACGGCAGGTAGTTCTTCGCTGCTTGAGCTACATACTGCGTGAAACTAGTGATCTCGGTCTCACTATAAAATTGGGTCGTAATGTTGACCTTCAATCCCTGTAAAGTCTTGTTCTTGTACTGGCCCTGTGCAGTCACACCCGCCAAGTTAGGGAAGAAATTCTTGATCTTGTTTTGGAAGCCTTCAAATGAAGTTTCATCGTTATCATTTGGGACGGATTTTGTCGCTGTAGCTGGGAAAGTATAACTCGACAAATTCGTATTATTCCAGTTAGAGATCTCATTGCCGTTCTTCGAAACGGTATAAGCGTAAAATGAACCGCCAACCAGGCTGTCATTTTCGGCCTGCTGGAACATTGCGATCATGATCGGCGTATTCGCTGAGACTCCGTTTTGCTTACGAACTCGGTCTAAGACCTTGGCGGCAGCGATCCGTCCTTGTTTGATCATTTCGGCTTGAGAAATATCACTGGTATAAGTTGAACCATACTCTTCTTTTTGGTAGTAGTCCTTACGGTTCATGCCGATCCCGATCGTGATCCCGCCTAAACTTAGCTTCCCGTTATTTTCATTCATATAATCTTGTTCTTCGATCTGTTGAACATAGATCGGGTTTCTCTTCGCTGCATCTTTTTGGCCGTTATCTTTCGGGTTCAAACCCGTCGGATTAGAACTGGAAACCCGGCCCAGCCAATTTTCGATCGTAGATTTAGACAAGATCTGTCCTTCTTGGAAGACATACTTATTCGGAGAAAACTGGTCTTTAGACAAAGCCGTCATCCCTGATTCAAAACTCTTCAGGTTTAATAAGTTATCTGCGTTCTGACTGATCCCAACTCCACGAGCGGCATTAGTTTTATATTTTCCATCCTGGATCACACCCTGATAATCAGAATCAGTAGTCTTCCCAGTAGTTTGGTAGCCTTTATTGGTGGTCGTCCCACTAGTTTTCGCCGTGTTGTTTGAGTTGGAATTCGTATTTTTGGAACAAGCACTGATCAGCAGAACAGACATCAATAAGCTGAACAGAAGTGCTGTCTTTTTTTTCATTGCTCTGCCTCCATCTTCTTAATAAACTCTTCTTCATTCAGGATCGTCGTCCCGAGCTCTTGGGCTTTCGTTAATTTGCTGCCGGCATCATGGCCAGCGATCAGCACCGCTGTCTTCTTGGAGACACTGCCGGTCACCTTGGCACCATGCTCTTGCAGCCATTTTTTAGCATCTGCTCGCTTCAGGGTATCCAGAGTTCCAGTCAACACGACCGTTTGTCCGTTAAATTCACTGTCTTTTGCCTGTGCCTGAACTTGACTTTGCGTTTTGCCCAGGTAATCCATATTGACCTGCTTGCGCTTTAATTCCGCTAATAATTCGCCAACCTCTGGTGTAGCAAAATATTTAACGATGCTTTCTGCGATCACCGCGCCCATCGAGTCGATCTCCTCGATTTGTTCAGCGTCCGCTTGCCGCAGCTTTTCCAGACTGCCAAAATGCTGCGCCAAGATCCGGGCTGCTTTGGCACCAACATGCCGGATACCTAAGCCAAACAGTAAGTGTTCCACAGAATTATGGCGGCTGTTTTCAATTGCTTCTAACAGATTAGCGGCTGATTTTTCTTTGACCTTATCGAGCTGATATAAGTCTTTAGTAGTCAAAGAATAAAGATCGGCGACATCAGTGATCAAGTCATGTTCAAACATTTGCTGGATCAGACGCTTACCTAAACCGCGGATGTCCATCGCATTCCGTGAAGCAAAGTGGATCACACTTTCTTTTAAGAGCGATGGGCACTTCGGATTGATGCAGCGTAAGGCTACTTCATCATCTAAATGAACTAATTCCGCCTGGCACTCTGGACATTTGGTCGGGATCACGTATTCTTTCGAATCAGCTGGCCGCTTACTTAAGACAACTTCCGAGATCTCCGGAATAATGTCGCCTGCTTTATGCAATTTGACCGTATCCAAAATTCGAATCCCTTTTTCCTGCAGGTAATCCGGATTGTGCAGCGAGGCCCGGCTGACCGTTGAACCTGCCAAAACAACAGGATCCATCACAGCAGTCGGGGTCACGACCCCAGTCCGGCCCACGGTCCATTCGATGTCGCGCACGACAGTCTCCTGTTCATCCGGCGGAAACTTATAGGCGATCGCCCACCGGGGGACCTTGACCGTATTGCCTAGGTCAGCTTGAACAGAAAATGGGTCAGCTTTAAGTACGATCCCATCGATCTCATAGGCTAATTCGGTCCGTTTAGCTTGATAATCGTCAATGTACTGGTCAACTTGTTCCATGTTGGTTGCCAGACGGGAATCGGTATTAGTCTTAAAGCCCCACTGCCGCATCTTTTCTAAAGCAGCGCTCTGAGTTGTGACGTCGAATTTCTCAGGCTCCATCAGATAATAAATGAAGGTGCTTAAGTTTCGGGCTGCTGTGACCTTTGAATCCAACTGACGCAAGGAACCGGCGGCAGCGTTGCGCGGATTGGCAAAAACCGGCAGTCCCTGCTCTTCACGGTATTTATTCAAATTGACGAAGGATTCCTTGGGCATGTAACACTCACCGCGAACCTCCACAGAAACAGGTTCTGTGAGGCGCAAAGGGATCGCCTTGATCGTTTTCAAGTTTTGCGTGATATCTTCGCCGACCGTCCCGTTTCCACGGGTCGATCCTTTGACAAAGACCCCATTTTCATAGGTTAAAGAAATTGCCAGACCATCGATCTTAAGTTCACAGTTAAATGCCACGGTCTGTTCAACATTCCGGTCTAAACGTTCGATAAATGCTCGCAGCTCGTCTTTAGAGAAGACATCTCCTAGTGACAGCATCGGGTTGTCATGGTTGACCTTTGTAAAACCAGTCAGGATCTGACCGCCGACGCGTTGGGTCGGAGAATCAGCCGTGATCAGTTCCGGGTGCTTTTGTTCCAGCTTTTGGAGTTTGCGGTAGGTCTGATCATAGACGGCATCTTCAACTGTCGGCTGATCGAGAACATAGTATTCACGCCCCCACTGATTCAATTGCTGCCGTAATTTTTCAGCTTCTTGGTCGACACTGGCCTGATCTTGTGCCATCGTTTTTCCTCCTCAAATAGTGTTAACTTTGTTATTTTAGTACTCATTTGGCTGTCCGCCATGATCCGCCGGAAATTTTTACCAAAATTTATTGACTGGACCTAGCGTTTGCTAATTGGAGCAAAGGCAGCCAGTAATCGTTTAATGCCTTGCGCTGCAAAGGCGATATCTAATTCAACATCATCGCCAGCGCCAGTCACTTTGACGACTGTCCCTTCTCCCCAAGCCTTATGAAAGACCTTATCGCCAACATTCCAGGCTTTCTTCTCCGCTCCAGTCGTGACCGGCTGGCTGACCGTACTTGGTTTCATCTGAGATCTCTTGTAAGGGTTGACCTGTTTAGCCTGTGCGACCCGTTGGCGCGCAAATGGTGAAACTGTCTGCTGGTTTTCGTCATTTTCATGCACTAGTAATTGATCATCGATCTCCCCGATAAAGCGGGAAGCCGGGTTATTTTGCTTTCTGCCATAAAGCATGCGGGAAAAGGCATTAGTGATAAAAAGTTCTTGTTGAGCGCGCGTGATCCCAACATAGGCCAAACGCCGCTCTTCCTCTAATTCATCTTCGTCCATCATGGCACGGGAAAGCGGGAAGATCCCCTCTTCCATCCCGATCAAGAAGATGACTGGAAATTCCAAACCTTTGGCTGCGTGCAAGGTCATCATAGTGACCTCGTTTTGTTCTTCATCGACACTGTCTTGGTCCGAAACTAAAGCCAAATCTGCCAAGAAATCAACGAAAGGATCTTCGTGGTCTTCATCTTCTTGCCAAGTTGAATCAAATTGCTGGGTCACCGTCAGAAATTCATCCAAGTTTTCCAGCCGGCTCTCATTTTCCAGCGAATTAGTCTGCTTGAGCAGCTTGCGGTAGCCGGTCTGTTCTAAGATCGCATCCGTTAATTCAGTCACCGTCGCCGTTTTTTGCATCTCATGCAAGTTACGGATCAAATGCGCAAATTGTTCTAACTGCTTGCTGGCCTTGCCCGTAATATTAGTCATCACAACATTTTCTGCTGCCTCTAGCAGGCTTAAGTCGTGCATCGCAGCGAAACTAGACAACTTCTCCAGGCTAGTGTTGCCGATCCCGCGCTTAGGCTCGTTCACGATCCGATTAAAACTCATTGAATCTTGCGGGTTAGTCACCAATCTCAAGTAAGCCAGAATATCCAGAATTTCCTTGCGGTCGTAGAAACGGTGTGCACCCACGATCTTATAGGGAATGTTGGTTTTGACGAATGTTTCTTCCATAACACGGGACTGGGCGTTAGTCCGGTACAAGATCGCAATATCGCGGTAGTTGCGTCCCTGTTCTCGGAGCTGCTGCTGGATATTTTTAACGACGTAAAATGCTTCGTCATTAGCGTTGACCCCGCGATAATAATGGATCAGTCCGCCGGACTTGTTTTCCGTCCATAAATTTTTAACTTTACGATTAACGTTATTTTTAATGACCGAGTTGGCGGCATCAAGGATCGTTTTCGTCGAGCGGTAATTCTGCTCTAATTTGACAACGGTCGCATCTGGATAGTCCTTCTCGAAGTTCATAATATTTTCCATGTTCGCGCCGCGCCAGCCATAGATACTCTGGTCAGCATCCCCGACAACACAGAGATTACGCGTCCCGGCAGCTAACAGGTTAACTAGCTGGTACTGTGCTTCGTTGGTGTCCTGGTATTCATCCACGTGGATATACTGGAATTTACGCTGGTAGTATTCAAGCGTTTCTTTGTTCTGCTTGAACAAGACGATCGTTTGCATGATCAAATCATCAAAATCCATCGCTGAATCCTTGGCGAGTTCAGACTGATACCGTTCGTAGGCATCGGCTGTGATCTGCTCGACCGGGCTTTGAGCACGGGCTTTCAGTTCAGTCGCGGTCAGAAGTTCATTTTTAGCATTGGAAATATTGCTGAGTATCATCCGCGGATCAAATTTTTTGGAGTCAACGTTCATGTCGGCCAGAATATGTTTCATCAAGGTCCGTTGTTCACTTGGACTTGCGATCGTAAAGGCACGGTTGAACCCTAATTTCTCTCCGTCGCGCCGCAAGATCCGCACACACAGGGCATGGAAAGTCGAGACCCAAATGTCAGAGGCATCTTCACCTAACAGTTGGTCGACTCGTTCACGCATTTCTTTGGCGGCCTTATTGGTGAAAGTAATTGCCAGTACATGCCAAGGCAAGATCCCTTTTTCTTGGATCAAATAAGCCACGCGGTGCGTTAAAACACGTGTCTTTCCGCTGCCGGCTCCAGCCATGATCAAAAGCGGTCCTTCGGTACACCGAACCGCTTCAGCCTGTTTATCATTCATCTTGTCTAGTAGGTTTTTTTGGCCCAAATTATTCAATCCTCTCTAAATCTTCAGTCTGTTCAATTATATCACAGAGACCGGCTGAGTGTGCTTGTGGCAAGGCTATCATTCCGGGAATTTATCGGAAATTTTGCGGTCAATTAATTCCACAAAAAAAGGCTGGAAAGCTCCAGTCTTTAACTGCATTATTTTTCTTCAGTTTCCGCCTCATCCCAGATCCCGGTCGAATCTAACTGTTCCTTAGCCCGATAAGCATTTTCAGCAGCCGCAACAACGTATCCTGCTTTGGATTGAGGCATCATTGAAGCTGGAAAACGGAAAAGATGATAAGCCCAGTTATCCTTTAAGACCCACTGCGTCTTAATGTCCGCACTGTCTTCTGGTTTCAGGAAGCCTAAAGCAGCCTCTTGGACGACTCGAGGTGTCGTCAATGGCATTCCTGCCGCCGATCGCAGCATTTCTTCTTCTAACGACACGTTGCAAATATCAGCGAAAATATGTCCGGCTTCATGCATCGCCGGCACGATCCGTTTAACATAGATCGTTTGTGTCGCGGTAATGAAAAAGGCAACTTCTAAAACACCGACATAATTCAAATTATTGCCGATCTCAGTGGAGATCTTCTTGAGTTCAGCAGTGATCGAAGTTGGCAGGTCGGCCGGGCCAACAACTTGAACTAATTTTTGGCCCTGATAGAAAACTTCGATCGGCGCCATGAAAGTCAATGTCCCATCCGCTTGACGCACCATAAAAACTGAAACTTCACGGTCAAACGGGACCCAGGATTCTAAGACAAAAGTTCCTTGATCGACTAATTCTGCACATCTAGCCACATCAGATTGTTTGCGCAAAATCATTTGTCCGTCACGGATAAAGCCTTTTTGGATCGGCTTTAAAATACATGGAAAACCGATAGATGAAATCGCTTGGTAGATGTCATCCAGGCTGACAATCGTTGCATAAGGTGCAATATTGACGTTCAGTTGTTCGAAAAAAGCCCGTTCCAACAAGCGATCCTGCATGAGCTCTAAAGTTTCGCTGCCCTGTGGGACCTTAGTAAAACGTTCGATATATTTGATCGAATCAGAACTGACTTGTTCAGACTCATAAATGACCAGATCACAGCGTTCAGCGAATTCTTGCAGTTGCAGCTGGTCGTTGCCCCTCCCTACGATCGGAAGGTCAACTTCTCTTAATACTGGGCTTTCTGCGTTTGGACCGTATGCCGCAGTTTTAAATCCCATTTGTTTAGCCTTACGTGCAAGTTCGATCCCATTTGGACTGCTGCCAATAATGCCTATTGTACTGCCGGGAAACATGACTTCTTCTGCCACTTCGATTCACTACTTTCCTAACTATTGTTATCATTTCTTATGTTAAAAGCATAACATAATTATTTTATTTGAGGCTGATTTCTGTTCATCTTTAGCAAAAAATATGATTTTTTAGAGTTCAAAAAAACCGCTTGCTAAGAAGCGGCTTAAGTTAGAACTCTATTCGACTACTTCACCGACAAAATGGACCTGATCATCAGCAAAGGAAGCGATCTGAGCGAGTGATTCCAACCGCACTCCTTGGTCGCGTAAGAGCTGGCCGCCAGTCTGGAAGGCTTTTTCGACCACGATCCCAACACCGGCCACGTTGGCCTGTGCTTGGCGACAGATCTCTAACAGGCCGGAAACCGCCTGACCATTTGCCAAGAAATCGTCGATGATCAAGACATTATCGTCTGCGAGCAAGAATTTTTGATCAACAGAGATCTTGTTGGTCACTTTCTTAGTATAGGAATAAACATCAGCCGTATACAGCGAGTTGTTCATTGTTGAACTCTTCGTTTTTCGTGCGAACAACACGGGAACGTGCAAAGCCAGGCCAGTCATAATGGCGGGTGCGATCCCAGAAGACTCAACGGTCAAGATGCGCGTAATGTTGTCATCTCGGAATAAATGAGCGAACTCCTGACCGATCGTATTCATCAATTCAGGGTCGATTTGGTGGTTCAAAAACGAATTGACCTTCAAAACATTCCCTGGCAATACTAGTCCATCTTCTCTGATCCGTGCTTCCAATAATTTCACTCGTACTTCCTCCTTAAATTTTGATGTTACCTTTGAACCTAGTTAGTCTAAATCATACTGGTTTAACTTGTACTCCTCGATCAAGTCGATCAGTTTCTGCGCATAATCCGGGTCAGTCGCATACCCTTTGTCTTGCAGTGCTTGAGCTGCCTCGCGATAATTTGCGGCATTGAGCACGGCTTGATAATGACCGGCATCCCAACCAGTCCCGTTCACAAACAGCATCGTGTGCGCGCGGATCGACTCATCATAATTAGCGTAAGACATGAACCGTGCTTTAACAGTGATCCATTGACCATTCACATATTCCTTGGTCGTTAGCAGCGGGCTATTGGGATCGGAACTCTTGATTCCAAAAAGATTATGGTACTTTTGAGAGAGCTCGCTTTGACCAAAGTTTGATTCGAGGCAGGCCTGCGCCAGGGTAATACTGGTAAATAAATGCCGTTCCCGCTGTTGTTTTTGTGCACTAGGAACAAGCTGGCGAATAAATGCCTGCTTTGATTGCGTTTGGGTCGTCTGTTCAGTTGCCGGTTGGGTATTTTTCTTTTCAAACCACCGAATCGACTGAAAAGCGATCAGTGTCACCACCAACACCAGCAGCACGATATCGGCTAGTTTAGGTCCCTGACCTCTTCTGTGACGCGGATAACGCCGTACGCTAGTCTTTTTTCTCGGCTTCTTTTTTTGACTGTATGATTTTTTTTGCGCCAATCAGCTCATCCTTTATATCCGCGATTCAGTAGTGGTTTAGCGATCAATGGAGCTGCCAAGCCGGCAAAAATCGCCTCTGGGACTCCGTTAGCACCGACAACGCCCAACAAGTACGGCAACAGTGCATGGACGTCAACTTGGTAGAGAGCCTGAGAATGTCCGTTGTAAAAGAAATAGATCTGCCCTAACACCAAGATCGTATTCGTCAATGAACCCAGCACGGCGGCGATCCCCATGGCTAAATAGCGTTGCCGAAATTTATCCGCCAGCCATTTAAAGACGTATCCCGCTACCACACCGATCAAGATCCGCGGCAAGACCGAAACCAGCGGATTAACGAAGACGATTGCCGCCAAAGGACTTGTTGGCCAGACGAAGGCACGAACAAAGGTGATCACACCCCAGATCCCACCGACGACCGCACCGCCGCCTGGTCCCAAGGTCAAAGCAGCAATGATCACCGTCACATGAATGATCGTCAGGTTCAACGGTCCCACTGGAATATAGCCCAAAAACGGAACAAAATTTTGAATGATTATAATTGCGGTAAACAACGCATAGAGTACTCTGCGATAAGTCTGATTTTTCCTTGCCACTTGACTTTCCTCCAAAAATAATTATGTAGCTGCCCCGTGGATGGAACACCATAATTGTAGATAATTATAGCATATTTCTGAAATGAACTTGAGCTAATTTGGGTCTGCTCTGCCAAAACGGTAAGTAAAAGTTGAAAACTAACCTAGGTAGTGACTGGGTTAACGTATTTTCTAATTGATCAAGCGTTTGGCTCAAAGTTGGGCTGACATTAATCCAGATTGTTGCAGTCTGGAGCAAAGTCGGACTGACATTAATCCAAACTGATGCAGTCTGGAGCAAAGTCGGGCTGACATTAATCCAGTTTGAAACAGTTTGGAGCAAAGTCGCCCTGACATTAATCCAAACTGATGCAGTCTGGAGCAAAGTCGCCCTGACATTAATCCAGATTGGCGCAGTCTGGAGCAAAGTCGCCCTGACATTAATCCAGTTTGCAGCAGCTTGGAACCTTCAAGTTTGAGACCGTAAAACAAAAACGACCACCGCAGCAGTCGTTTTTACTTGTTAGTTTAATTAAAGTTGTTCATGAATAATATCAACGGTCTGGCCTAACACACGTTTAAAAATTGCATAGTCACGCGGTTCGATGTCATTTTCCAAACGCTGCTGCAAGGTTTCCCAAAATTCATCATTAGTTTTAATACTGTTAAGGTACTTCTCCGTGGTCGACAAGTGGGTGACCCGGTGATCAGAGGCGTCGATCTTCTTTTCGATCAGGCCTAAAGAGATCAGTTTTTTAATATGATAGTTGGTGTTTGGTGTCGACTGGCCCAGCAAATGTGAGATCTTGCCGATCGTCGGCTGCTTAAGCTGATAGATAGCTTCAAGATAATAGACGTCAATTGCTCCAAGTTTAGCAGATTCTTCGTCCTTATACTGCTGACTCGTCAATTGCAAAACCTGCGTCAAATCAGTCATTTTTTTCTGTAATGAACTCATGATTCTTCCCCCAATATATATTTTCCCCTGCGGTATGCACTAAAAGCTGCCAAGCAGAAGGTACTTTCCTCAACAACTTTAGCTTAACTACAATATATATTGTACGACATTTACAAATGAGTGCAAGAAAATTATCTTTATTTTTTCAAATTAAATTTTTACCACAGCCCAGTTTATTGCGGCGATCCGAAAAAATATTTCAAAAAAATATATTTTTTTCTAATACCAAAAACAACCATTAGTATCCAGTCATTCACCCATATCAAGCTTTTTTCACGTCTTTATTCACATTTAAAATGAGTTAAATAATTACCTTTTTCAAAACTTAAAATAGTTTTGCTTTTTTTATTGACCTACCTTAATACTTATACAAACGATTTGTTTTCATATTTTTTAAGTCTCAGCAAAAAATTTGATAATCATTTTGCCGTCAAAAAGTCCACCGTACTCACAACACCAACTTTTTTTCTAGCAAAGACAGCTTAACGATAATTTAACAATTCTTAGTACTTTCTTTATTTCATCTCCCCCCTTGCTCGTGCTATAATTATGGTCAATCAAGTAGAAATGAGAAGCGCTTTCTAGCATGTCACAGCTAGCTTTCATTGATTTTACGTTCTGCTTGAATCAGTATAAATTTACCATTGAAGGAGGCGTACTATGGCCAACAGTTTAATGAAGCTTTTCTGGATCTTAGTCACAACTATCGCCTTTTTGCTGGCCTTAGTCGGTCTAGCAATTCCAGTTTTACCACAATTGCCGTTTTTTATCGCAGGTTTCTTCAGCCTCTCAAAGGCTTCACCGCGTTTCCATCGGTGGGTCACTCATACCAAGCTTTACCGTAAGCTCTTTAATGGGGTGACAGAAAAGTTCCACACAAAGAAAAAATCCTGCGAAGAACGTGGGATCAAGTGGTACGAAACGATCTACTTCAAATTAATGTCCGTCTTTACAGTGCAAGATTAGTCTGCTTTGAGTCATGCGGGTTTTTACCGTTTGACTTTTACTGATACATAAAAACTCTAAAATAAATCGGGTAGGAGATAGTTCACACTATCGACCTCCCACACCACCGTACGTACGGAACCGTATACGGCGGTTCAACAACTTAAGCTTTTGCTTGAATTGACTGA